>NZ_NEJM01000003.1:0-452196 GCF_002113725.1 Pseudomonas sp. B23(2017)
TAAGAAACCCTAAACTTGGCTCAGCAATCTCAAATGACTATGTGATTTCTCGCATGGCCACTTGTGATGCTGATAATCTTTGTGACTATCAGTCCGTACTCACAAGCACCCACACGAATTGCTTGATTCGATTTGTTAAAGAGCGTTTGGTTAAGAGCCTTTCGTCTCAACCGAGGCGCGCATTCTACGCTTTCCTCATTTGCTGTCAAGCGTTTATTTTGAAGTTTTTTACAACCGGTTTCTTTCGAAACCCTTCAACCTCAACAACTTACCGCTTGCCTCGAAGCGTTCATCGCTGCGAGGAGGCGAATAATACGCGCTTTGAAATCAGAGTCAACACCTTGATCTGAAAAAACTTTCTGCCGGCGTTTGTCTCCTCGCCGGCAACTAATGAAAGCGCCGCGAATCTGTAGAGAAACACCCCCACGGAGCGTAGCGGCCATGAGCGATGCGCAAAGCGAGAAAACCCCGGGCCTGTCGGCAGACGAGGAGCAGGAAGTCAGCCTTAGCCAGCCGCCCCGCGCGGCAGTACTGCACGAGATCATTCGTTACCAGGGCGACCAGGAACTGGAACGTACACTCGCCGCACTATGGTGGTCGGCACTGGCCGCAGGCTTGTCCATGGGGCTGTCGCTCATGGCCATGGGCCTGTTCTATGCCCGCCTGCCAGAGGGGGACAGCGCCCAGGTAATCGCCAGCATCGGCTACAGCGCAGGCTTCCTTGCAGTGATTCTGGCGCGTCAGCAGTTGTTCACCGAAAACACCCTGACCGCCGTGTTGCCGGTAATGACCGCCCCCACCCTGGCCAACTTCGGGCGCCTGCTGCGCCTTTGGAGCGTTGTACTGCTTGGCAACCTCGCCGGCACCTTGCTGGTGGCCTGGGTAATGCTGGAACTGCCGATCTTCGACAGCAAGACCGACGTGGCCTTCCTGGAGGTGGGCCGCAAGGTCATGAAGAACGATATCAGCCAGATGTTCGCCAAAGGCATCGTATCGGGGTGGATGATCGCCACGATGGTCTGGATGATCCCGTCGATGGAACACGCCAAGATCTGGATCATCCTGATGATCACCTACCTGATGGCCCTGGGCGACTTCACCCATATCGTGGTCGGCTCGATCGAGGTGTCCTATCTGGTCTGGGCCGGCGATGAAACCTGGAGCAGCTTCTGGCTGGAGTTCGCGCTGCCGACACTGTCGGGCAACATCATCGGCGGCAGCTTCATCTTCGGCTTGATCAGCCATGCACAGGTGCGCAGCGACAGCGGCAAACCGCCCTCACGGCTACTGAAAGAGGACCGGCCACCCTCCCCGCGCCGCAACAACGGCAACAAATGAACTTCAGCGTGCCGCCACCACGCGCTCGTTCGCCTGGCCGCGCTGACGCACAGGCCGCGGCTGCCACCAGTTCTGCCCGGCGTGCGGAGAGTCGAGGCTGACCCGCTCCCCCATCTGCGGCGTGCTCAGGCGCACCTGTGCCTGGTTGGCCAACGCCAGGATGCGCTCGAACGGCTCCTGCCAGCCATGCATGGACAGGTCGAAGGTGCCGTTGTGAATCGGCAACAGCCAGCGCCCGCGTAGATCCAGATGGGCCTGCAGGCTCTGCTCCGGCTGCATGTGCACATCGGGCCAGGCGACGTTGTAGGCCCCGGTCTCGATCAGGGTCAGGTCGAACGGCCCGAAGCGCTCGCCAATCTGCTTGAACCCATCGAAGTAGCCGGTATCGCCACTGAAGAATACCCGCACATCCTCGTCGACGATCACCCACGACGCCCACAAGGTCCGGTTGCTGTCCAGCAGCCCACGCCCGGAAAAGTGCTGAGCCGGGG
This sequence comes from Pseudomonas sp. B23(2017), assembly GCF_002113725.1. Taxonomy (NCBI): domain Bacteria; kingdom Pseudomonadati; phylum Pseudomonadota; class Gammaproteobacteria; order Pseudomonadales; family Pseudomonadaceae; genus Pseudomonas; species Pseudomonas sp. B23(2017). The sequence continues at coordinate 1,830 of NZ_NEJM01000003.1, forward strand.
TGGCGACAAAGCGCACACCCTCGACCTCGCTTTCCTGCCACCAGTCCAGCTGCCGCACCTTTGCCGGTGCTACGCCCCAGGTCATCAGCAGGTTGCCTACGCCAAGCGGCGCCAGGAACACACTGGTGCGCGGTGCAAGTTGGCGAATCGCCTGTTCGTCAAGATGATCGAAGTGATCGTGGGACAGTACCACCGCAGCCAACGGCGGCAACTGGTCCAGCGCCAGGGGCGGCGCATGGAAGCGCAGTGGGCCGGCCCACTGCACCGGCGAGGCGCGCTCGGCGAATACCGGGTCGGTAATAAAGAAGCGCCCGCGCAGCTTGAGCAGTACCGTGGAATGGCCCAGGCGCCAAAGGCTGCGGTCGGGCGCATCGAGCACCTGCTGGCGGGTCATGGGCTGGAGGCTGACCGGTGTGGCCGGCCGGGTTTCCGGCGGTTTGCGCAGGAACAGGTACTTGAGCCCGATGCGCAGCTTCTTCAATACGCCATCCTGTGGCAACGACGCCTGATTGTGAAAGCGCCCTTCCCGCTGAGGCGCCGGCTCGCCGGCAGGGTTGGCCAAAGGGACCATCAGCAACACTCCGAGCAACAGGAAAGCCTTCATGTTACCCCACAGTGATCGGATCAACCGTGAATTGGCTTGTAAGGTCATTTTTCGTCGATGAAACACTGTTCAACAATATTCATGCGAGTTATGCGATAAACGGTGCTTCAGCAGAAGAACGATGACCAAGATGGATAAACGCAGCGGCAAAGGCCTTTCATTCGCCAAACGCATCTACCTGCCGCGGGTCATCGGCCTGGGGATCGGTCTGTTCAGCGTCATGGCCGCCATGGCGCCGCTGTCACCGCCCACCTGGGCATGGCTGCTGTTACTGTTCAACGGCCTGCTGTGGCCGCATGTGGCCTACCTGTGGGCCGCCCGTTCGGCCATGCCCTACCAGGCAGAACAGCGCAACCTGGTGCTGGACTCCCTGATGGGTGGGTTCTGGACCGCCGCCATGCATTTCAATCCATTGCCCAGCGTGACCGTGCTGTCGATGATGACCATGAACAACGTCGCCGCCGGCGGCAAGCGCATGGTCGTTCGCGGGGTGCTGGCCCAGCTGGCGGGCATGCTCGTCGCCATCCTGCTGCTGGGCCCCGGCCTGCAACTGAATGCGACGCCCCTGCAGGTCTATGCCTGCCTGCCGATGTTGACCCTCTACCCGCTGGCGCTGGGTTGGGTCTGCTACCAGTTGGCGATCACGCTGGCCGACCACAAGCGCCGGCTGAGCACCCTGAGCCTTACCGACAGCCTGACCGGTCTGCTCAACCACGGCGCCTGGAAAGACCTGCTGCTGCTGAAGTTCCAGGCTTGCCAGCAGCAACAGGGGCACGCGGTGATTGCCCTGATCGACATCGACCACTTCAAGACCATCAACGACACCTTCGGCCACGTGGTCGGCGACTGTGTGCTGCGCCAGCTCGGCGCCGAGCTGCGGCGCAATCTGCGCGAAGGCGACCAGGCCGGGCGTTACGGTGGTGACGAATTCTGCGTGATCCTGCCGGACACCAGCGAGGCCCAAGCCTGCCAGGCCATGGAGCGCCTGCGCGAGCAGGTCGCCAGCTACCGTAACCCGCAGTTGCCGCACCTGCGCATCAGCCTGAGCATCGGCCTTTCGGCATTCGAGGCCGACCTGGAGTCACCCGAACACTGGCTCGAACAGGCGGACAAAGCGCTGTACACCGCCAAGCATGCCGGACGCGACCAGGTCAATTTTGCCCACAGAGACGCTGCGGCGCTCAGGCTGGCCTATCCTGATTGAACCTCCTTCCTGACCAACTGGCGGGAGGCTGCCTGAAGGAGCCGCTCGCGCATGGCCAGGACCGCCAACCTTCCACCCGCCAGCCCCACACCCCGCTTCCAGGTGCGTCGCCTGATTGCCGGCTTCAGCGCAGTTTTCGGTCTGGCCTGCCTGATCATCCTCGGCGCCCTGTTCAATATCGCGGGTACTCTTGACCATCAGGAACGCCAGCGCAGTGCCTCGCAGGCAACCAAGGCGCTGGAGCAACGGCTGCTCGCCTCGCGCCAGTTCCTGTCCAGCTATGCCGTGTGGGATGCTGCCTTCGAACACCTGGCGGGCCAGGCCGACTGGAAATGGGCCTACGAAGAAAAGAACGTGGGCGAGTCGCTGTACAGCGCCAGCGGCTATGAAGGGGTGTTCGTGGTGGAGGACGCTCGCACCACCTACGGTTTGTTCAAAGGCCAGCCTACCCAGGCAGCGGCCAATACCTATATTGATGCAGCGCTGCAGCCAATCATCGACCAGGCTCGGGCGGCGGCCATCCCACGTGAACAGATCACCCGTTTCGTCCTGTTCAACGGTTGGCCGGCAGTGCTCAGTGCCGCGGCGGTGCGCCCGGACCGGGATGTTACCGATAGCGAGGTGCGCCAGGCGCCGGTGATGCTGTTCGTCGACCAGCTCACCGAGGAAAAGCTGGCACAGCTGAGCAGCGGTGCCGGCCTGACCGGCATGCATGTGGAAAACGATGATGTGCGGGAGCATGGCCACCTGCGCATCGACCTCGGCGATACCGGCTACCACCTGTCCTGGAGCAGCCCGCTGCCAGGACACCAGTTGCTGCGTGCGGTGTTGCCGCCGCTGGCGGGTGCCTTGCTGATACTCGGCCTGGTCATGCTGTACCTGTTCCGCCATGCCTTGCGCAGTTCGCGGGCGATCGACCTCACGCTCGCCGATCTGCAGCAGAGCAACCAGGCCCTGGAGGCCAGCGAGCAGCGTTTTCGCGCGGTGGCCGAGTCGGCCTCCGACTGGATCTGGGAAACCGATCGGCAACAACGCCTGACCTACCTTTCGCAACGCTTCGTCAATGTCACCGGCTACCCGGTGGACGACTGGCTCGGCCACCCGCTCAATCAGTTGCTGGCCTGCGATACCACGCCGCTCTCGCCGTGGCTGGATGCCCTGGCCGCGGCCGACCCGCAACAACTGGCCAACCTGCGCTGCACCTACCGCGACCAGAATGGCCAGAACCGCTACTGCCGGATATCGGCCCGCGCCATCTGGTACGACGGCAAGCCCGTCGGTTTTCGCGGCACCGCCAGCGACATCACCGACGAAGTCGACGCTCATGCGCGCATCCAGCACCTGTCGCTGCACGACCCGCTGACCGGGCTGGCCAACCGCAACAAGCTCGCCCGGCACCTCGAGCAGGCCTTGTTGCGCGGCAGTGATTCGCCGCCACTGACCTTGCTGCTGCTGGACCTGGACAACTTCAAGCCGATCAACGACTCCCTCGGCCATGCCGCCGGTGACGCCGTGCTGCAGGAGGTAGCAACACGCCTGCGCGACAGCACCCGCGATGGCGACCTGGTCGCGCGCCTGGGCGGCGACGAGTTCCTCCTGGTGCTCGGCGGCATGGACAACCGCAGCGAGATCGACCGCTTCTGTGCGCGCCTGATCAGCCTGCTGCAACAACCGATCATCTTCGATAACCAGCCCCTGCACGTTGGCGCCAGTATCGGTGTCGCCCAGACCCGTACCCAGGGCTTCGATGCCGGCGAGCTGATCCGCTGCGCCGATATCGCCCTGTACCAGGCCAAGGCCGACGGCAAGTGCACCTGGCGCTATTTCGCTGCCGAAATGAACCAGCAGATCCAGTACCGCCGCCAACTGGAGAACGACATGCGGCGGGCCCTGCGCAACCAGGAATTCGAGCTGCACTACCAGCCGCGCTATCGCCTCAGCGACCTGCGCATCGTCGCGGTCGAGGCTTTGCTGCGCTGGCAGCACCCGCAGGAGGGGTTGCTGGGGCCGGACACCTTCATTCCGTTGGCCGAACAGAGTGACATCATTGTTGCGCTGGGCCGCTGGGTGCTGCGCGAAGCCTGCCGCACCGCCCATGACTGGCCCGCCGATGTACTGGTTTCCGTGAACCTGTCACCGGCGCAGTTCCTGCGCAGCGATGTGGTGGCCGATGTACGCGAGATCCTGCTGGAAACCGCCTTCCCTGCCCAGCGCCTGGAGCTGGAAATTACCGAGAACGTGATGCTCAATGACATCGAAGGCGCGCTGGGCACCATGCTGTCGCTCAAGGAGCTGGGGGTGCGCCTGAACATGGACGACTTCGGCACCGGCTACTCGTCGTTGGGCTACCTGCGCACCTACCCGTTCGACAGCATCAAGATCGACAAACGCTTCATCGGCGGGCTGAACAACACCGCCGGCAGCGACCGCGCCGTGGTCCAGGCCATCATCAACCTGGGCGAAGCGATGGGGCTGACGGTGACGGCCGAAGGGGTGGAAAGCGAGCAGCAGCTCAGGGCATTGCAGAAGGACCGTTGCCATGAAGTGCAGGGCTATTACCTGAGCAGGCCGCTGGACAGTGCGGGGCTCGAAGCGTTGTTGCAGCAGGCATCCCAGCGTTCGGCGCCCTACCTGTAGCGTGTGGAGGTCACTGTCTTGTCCAGGTTTGATACTTGCCCCCTGTGGGAGCGGGTTCACCCGCGAAGAATGCGACGCGGTATATGGCACCGGCTTCGCCGGTGTTCGCGGGTGAACCCGCTCCCACAGTGATGGTGCAGGTTTTCGGTATTCGAGCGAGGCAGTTACTCCGCTATTACAGAGCGGAATCCCGCTGCAAGCTGCGCTCAGCCACGATTTCCGGCAGGTCGCGCCGGCGCAGGTAGGTGCGCAGCGGTTCACCGATGTTCAAACGGTCATCCACATGCTGCTCCAGCAACAGCGCCAGCCGTTCGCGGCACAGGGCCATGCGCTGCCCTTGCTCGGGCCGCCAGACAAACTCGTTGCAGGGCGTGATGCTGGCGTCGGCCACGTCCATGCCGAACGAATCTTCGGAAAAACGCACGATGTGCACACCGCGCTTGCCATGAAAACCGACGAAGCCCTTGAGCTGGTCGGCAGCGTTGCAGATGTCCTGGGAAGTGATGGCCATGACGTAACCTCGCAATGAAATCGGAAGATACGCACGCCAGGCGGGGGTGGTTGCCTCTGCCGGGCAACTCGTGACTGGCAGCCTAACGCAGGCCGTCGCACAGGCGCCACGCTTTTCATCAATCAGCGGCCACCGTCAACCTGCGAATGCAGCACCTCGCCCAGCCACTGCATGAAGGCCTGCACCCGGCGTGGCACGTGCCGTTGCCGGGCATACAGCAGTGACACGGGCATGGCCGGGGCCTGCCAGCCTTCCAGTACCGAAACCAGCTCACCGCGCTGCAGGTGCTCGGCCACGCCCACCGCCGGCACCTGGATCAACCCCAGCCCGGCCAGGCAGGCCGCCGAGTAGGCCTCGGCATTGTTGACCGTGACCACTCCGGCCATGGCCTGGAAGTGCAGTTCACCGCCCTGCAGGTATTCGAAACCGGCACTGCGCCCCCCAAGGGTGCGCACGTAATGCACCAGGTGGTGCTCGGCCAGGTCCTGCAGCGTGCGCGGCACGCCACGGCGGGCCAGGTAGGCAGGGCTGGCACAGTTGCGCATGCTCAGTTGCCCGACCGGGCGCGCCACCACGTCCAGGTCATGCAGGGCACCAATGCGCATCACACAATCGAAGCCTTCACGCAGCAGGTCGACCTGGCGGTCGGTGCAACTGAGCTCCACCTCCAGGCGCGGGAAGCGCTGCAGAAACTGCGGCAGCGCCGGGATGATGACCCGGCGGGCCATCATGGTCGGCAGGTCGACCCGCAGGCGCCCGGCCAGCTCGGCGTCGTCGGCGCAGAACAGGCTCTCGATCTCGTCCATGCCCGACAGCAGGTCCTTGCTGCGCTCGTACAGCAAGGCGCCATCCTGGGTTGCCTGCACCCGGCGGGTGGTGCGGTTGAACAGCTGCGTACCCAGCAAACGCTCCAGCGCCCTGACCTGCTCCGACACGGTCGAACGGGGCAGCCCCAGGCTCTCGGCAGCCAGGGTGAAACTGCTGACCTCGCTCACCCGCACAAAGGTGCGCAACAACTCCAGCTTGTTCACTTGAACCTCGTCTATCCGGTTTTACCGAACAGTATTTCCATATTTGCTGGATTTAACAGCACAACACCGACCAATAACCTGTGCTCATCAGCCCACCATGAGGTTTTCACCATGACCCGCAAGATTGCCCTGATCACTGGCGCCAGCCGCGGCCTGGGCCGCAACACCGCCGAACACCTGGCCGCACGCGGCATTGATGTCATCGGCACTTACCACAGCAAGGCCGAGGAAGCCCAGGCCGTGGCCGTGCGGCTGGAGCAGGCCGGGGTCAAGGCCGCCATGTTGCAACTGGACGTCAGCGACAGCGCCAGCTTTGCCGGCTTCGCCGAACGCCTGGGGGCAACCTTGCAGCAACACTTCGGTCGCGAGCATTTCGACTTTCTGGTGAACAATGCCGGGATTGGCTTGAACGTGCCATACACCGAAACCAGCGAGGCGCAGTTCGACCAGTTGCTGAACATCCAGCTGAAAGGACCGTTCTTCCTCACCCAGCGCCTGCTGCCGCTGCTGGTCGACAATGGCCGCATCGTCAACATTTCCACTGGGCTGGCGCGCTTTGCGCTGCCGGGGTATGCCGCCTATGCCGCGATGAAGGGGGCGATGGAGGTGCTGACCCGCTACCAGGCCAAGGAACTGGGCGCGCGTGGTATTCGCGTGAACATTCTGGCACCGGGGGCGATCGAGACGGACTTTGGCGGCGGCGTGGTGCGGGATAACCGCCAGGTGAATGAATACATTGCCGGCAACACGGCGCTGGGGCGGGTGGGCTTGCCGGATGATATCGGGGCAGCGATTGCGCTGTTGCTGGAAGATGGCAATGGCTGGATCAACGGGCAACGGCTGGAGGTTTCAGGCGGGATGTTCCTCTGAGGTCAGGTTTTCTGGGGCCGCTTTGCGGCCCATCGCCGGCAAGCCAGCTCCCACCTCGACTGCATCGACCTCAAGCATTGTGCAGTACCTGTGGGAGCTGGCTTGCCGGCGATGAGGCCAGGACAGACAACACAGGACAGTTGCTCCCACCACCGCATGAGCCTGGGTTGCCAGCGATCGGGCCACAGAGTAGCCACCTGCCTCATTGCTCATGCACCTGCACACTGGCCGTCATCCCCGCACTCAGGGTCACCCCCTCCGGCACCTGGTCCAGGCGGATCCTCACCGGTATCCGCTGCGCCAGGCGCACCCAGTTGAAGGTCGGTTCAACCTCCGGCAGCAACTGGCTGTCGGGGTTGCTGTTGCGGTCGGTGATACCACGGCTGATGCTCTCTACATGCCCTTGCATCGGCTCGCCTGCGCCCATCAGCCAGACCTTCACCGCATCCCCCACACGAATGCGCGGCAGCTTGGTTTCCTCGAAGTAGGCCTGGATATAGAAGGTTGAATCGTCCACCAGGGCCATCACCGATTCCCCGGTGTTCACATAGTTGCCCTCGGCCAGGCGCAGGTTGGTGATATGCCCGCTGCGCGGTGCCCGCACTTCACTGCGCGCCAGGTTGATTCTGGCAACCTGCAACTGTGCCTCGGCCTCATGCAGCTCACCACGGGCGATGGCCGCATTGATCTGGGCGTTTTCCCGCAATTCGGCACTGATCGCCTCCGGCCCAAGGGCGGTACGCCGGGCCGCTTCACGCTCGCGCAGGCGCAGTTGCTGGGTGCGGGTCTCGGTCACCGCGCTGGCCTGGTCGAAGGCCGCCTGGAAGCGTTCGCGGTCGATGCTCATCAGCAGGTCGCCGGCCTTGACCTGCTGGTTGTCACGGGCCTTCAGCTCGCGCACCCAGCCGGACACATCAGGGGCGATCACCACCACATCGGCGCGCACACGGGCATCGCGGGTCCAGGGGGTGAGCATGTAGTACTGCCACAGCTGATAGCCGGCGAACACGGCAAGGGCCACCACACACAAGGTGACCAGGGTACGTACGGCCGCACGCATCGAAACACTCCTTTATAAAGCTCCCAGCAGTCGCACCACCAGGAACAGCACACAAACGAACAACGCCGCGTCGAACAGCGCTTCATGCCAGATCCAGCGCCCCAACGGCGTGGCCTGCACCACCAGACGCAACAACCCGGTAAGCACCAGCGCCAGCAACACATAAACAAGGAAGGGGCTGAACAGCACGCCGCCCACTTCCCACTCACGCAACCCCATGGGCTTCCTCCTGCCAGCGGCACCACTTGCCCCAGCTTTTCTGCAGTTGCAGCACCGCCCCTTCGGCCAACCGCAGCGGATCGCTTGAGGGTAGACGGCGCAAGGCGCCAATGAACTGTTCGCTGGCGGCATCCAGGCGCTGACCGCGCCCGGGCGCCGGCCCCTTGGCCAGCACGGCCTCTACCTGCTGCAGGTATTCGCGCTCGGCCCGCCCCAACGGGGCCTGGGCAACCGCCAGGCACATGCGCAGGTGCACCAGTTCGTCGCCGATATCCAGGCCGTGCAGGCCGTCGTCCCAGCGCTTGCGTTCGCTCTCGGGCAGTTCGCCGGCATGCCGCGCCAGTTGCATCAAGCGGTCGGCCATGCGCCCGCCAAACCAGCTGTCGGCCCCGCGCAGGTCGCGCCGGGTCAGGCGCACCAGGTCGTTCTGGGTCGCCGCACGCAGGCGCCGGCCCAGCCAGGCCGGGTGGCGGAACACCAACAAACGGAAGGCCATCACCGCCGCCGATACACCCACCAGCATGGCCAAGGCACTGTTGAGCATGGTGGCCACGCCGAACTGCATGGCGTTGAGCGGCGACACCAGCACGATGAAATGCAGGCAATAGGAGGTGGCCGTGGCCCCGGTCCGCGGGTGAGCCATGCCCAGCGCACCAAGAAACAGCGGCACGCCCATGCCCAGGCAGAGCATGGCGAAGCTGCTCCATTGCGGCAGCAGAATCTGCCCGACCAGAAACGCCGCAGGTATCGCCAGGAAAATCCCACGCAAGAAGCTCAGGCCGATCTGCGCGCCGTTCTCGCGGCTGGCGAACAGGCTGCAGACCACGCAGGTCAGCACCAGGCCACCTGGTGCCGAAGGCCAGGCGGTGGCCAGCCAGAAGCCACTCATTACCAGAAAGGCCAGCGCACTGCGTGAGCCGAACAGCAAAGCCAGCGACCAGTCGCGGTGCGCGGCCAGGCCTTGGGACACATCTTTGGGCGCCCTGCCCGCCTCCACATCGTCCAGCGCCTGACTGGCAGCCATGGAGTAATCCATCAGCAGCGCCATGCGCGCCAGGCAGAAGTGCTCCGCCGGGCTGATCTGTTCATCGTGGGCAGCATCCCAGATGCGCTGGCGCAGGAACAACAGGCTCGGCTGGTCGGGCTTGCCCAGCAGTGCGCGCACCTCCTCCAGCCAGGGCGCCAGGCGTTCGGCCTCGCGCTCATCAAGTTGCCGCCACTGCCGGCGCACCGAACGGGAAATGCGCAACAGCACCATCAGTTTCTGGCTCAGGCCACGAATGGCACGAGCGCGCTGGCGCCCGCGGTTGCCTTCGAACCAGGCGTGTTCGCGTTGGCTGTCGATGGCAACGATACGCCCCAGGCTTTCCAGCAGGCCTTTGCGCGCCTCGTCTTCGCCGCCCAGCATGGCACTGGCGGCCTGCAGGCCGTTCTGCCAGGCCTGGCGGGCCTGCCCGCCCAGTTGCTGCTCTACCCGCATGGGCCAGAGCAAGGCACTGCTGGCGGTGGCACAGAAGATACCCAGGCAGATCTCGGTGCAGCGCGCCACGGCCTGGTCGAACACCTGCAACGGGTGGTCGATGGCCGGCAGGGCAATGATCGCCGCGGTGTAGCCTGCCAGCACGAAGGCATAGGCCCAGGCGCTGCGCAGTTGGGTGGAGGCGGCGGTGCACAGGGCCAGCCACAGGGCCAAGGTGAGCAGGAACAGCCATGGGGTCTGGGCAAACAGGCCAATGAACAGCACCGACGCAAACGTGCCGACCAAGGTACCGGCCAACCGCGCCAGGCCCTTCTGCACCACCATGCCCGACAACGGCTGGGCGACGATGAAAGCGGTCATCAGTGCCCAGGACGGTTGCTCCAGCCCCCAGCGCATCGCCAGCCACAGCGCCAGGCCGCCACCGAGCAGGGTCTTGATGGCGAACTTGAGGGCGAGGCTGCTGGGGGCGAACAGGGCCTGGAGAGTGATGGGCACGAGACGGACCTTGCGGGGATGGTCTTGTAGAAAGATAGACAATTGGGGAAAGGATAAAGCGGAAACGATTAATTAGCTAGCTAATCATCTTTGTTGTGGACAGGCTCTCCTGCGCTGCCCTCTTCGCGGGCACGCCGCTCCCACATGGGACCGCGCACAGTCCGAATCCTGTGAAGTCATTGTGGGAGCGGGTTTACCCGCGAAGAGGCCGGTACAGGCAACACAAAAATTGCAGGCAAAAAAATGGGCGACCGAAGTCGCCCTAAATGCCTTGCGTGCTCGTGTACCCGGAAGGTCAGCGCGGCTTGCGCTTGTTCGAGTCCTTCCAGATGAAAATGCCCAGACCGGCAAAGAAGACGACCATCAACCCGACCGTTACCACTCCGGCGATAACCACGTTGTCGAAGAACATGCTGGCCTCCCCATTCGTTTGCCGTTGTCCGATGGGTGCAAGTTAACCAATGTGGGGGCGGGGAAAATTGATCGGTGTCAATGGTGCCCGGGGCCGGGCACGCGAGGCGGGGGCAGGGTTGACCTGCGTCAAGTTTCAGCGCTTCTTCGGTTTGCCCTTGGGCTTCTTTTTCTTGGCGGTGTTCAACGGCAGGGCCTGCTCGAACGCATTGCGCATCTCGTTCAGGCGCTTTTCCTTGAGGTCGTGGACGCGCTTGGCGCGTTCGGCATCGAAATCGATGAGGTTGTCTTGGCTCATGGGTGGGCTCGACGATCAACTGAGACTTGCATGATGAAGCCAGGCGCTGGCGCTGACCAGCCCCATGTCAGACTTCGATGTCCACCAGCAGCCCCTGGCGTACATGCTCGCCCATCAACGGCGCCACCGGCACGGTGTTGTCGGCGTTGACCTCGTCACCCGGCATCGCACTGTAGCGTTCGTCGTCGCCCTTCTGCCGGCGTTGCTGCTGGCGGCGCTGCTCGTCGCGCAGCAGCAGCGCCTGCTCCTGCGGGTCACGCTGGTGCTTGAGATCGATGGCACTTTCACCGGATGCAGGCTGCGTCGGCACCACCGGCTTGATGTCGGGGGTCGGCTTGACCGGGTCCTGTTGCGAGGTCACCGGCGCGGCACTGAGCGGAATGATCGGTGGCAGCATGGACGTTCTCCTATGCCCCCTGTATCGGCAGGCGCGGGATTATCTTGATGGCAGGCACAACACTTATTCGGCTTCGTCGTCAGGGTCGTCGTCGCTTGGCGGGCTGGCCTCGCTCCAGGGCCGCTTGTACACCTGCTGCCAGACCGCGTCCATGTGCTCGCGCAGCACCTGCGGCGCGGCCTTGAGCGAAGCGCTGTCCTCACGCTCACCGCCGATCGGCTCTTCACCCGCCGGGGTGATCAGCGACTGGCCGGTGATGCTGTAGCTGGCCTGCCCTTCGCGCATCTCGATGGCGATGTCGTGCGGGTCGATGCCACCGCCGCAGAAGGCGTGGCTGGCGACCGTCACCTCGGCGACGCCGTCCTTGTTCAGGTCGCCGACATCGCTTACGTCGTTATAGAAGTCCACGTCCAGGTCCAGGCCCGGGCAGGTGGTTTCCTGTTCGATCTGCCAGCGCGCCTTGAACGCGTCGTTTTCGGCGGTGCGCCCGTAAAGCGTGGCCTTGAGTACCACCTTGTCCACTTCCTGCTCGCTTTCCGGGTCGCTGGCCTGGCCATCGCTGCGGCTCAATACCAGCAGGCCTTCACCGTCGCGGTCACGAAAGTGCACGCTCTTGATCGGTGTCTGCACACCCAGTACCTCGAGCTGCTCGATCGGGATGGCGGGCAAGGTCTCGAAGTTTTTCTGCTCGCAGGCGGCCAGCAGCAACAGGCTGCCCACGGCAATCGAAGTGCTGATCCAGCGGTGCTTGGCAGACATGTTGATCCGGGGCCCTCGTCGGCAGCACGGTGGGGGGCGATGAAGCGGCTAGACTGTTGCTACCTATCGCACTTCGGCACCTTTCGATGCGCTCGGCACTTTGGTCTGACCGGCCGATCCGTTAACATAACCGGCTTTTTCATCGCGGGAGTTCAGGCAGTATGGCGCAGCAGTATCAACCGGGGCAACGCTGGATCAGCGACAGCGAAGCCGAGCTCGGCCTGGGTACCATCCTGGCGCAGGATGGCCGCCTGTTGACCGTGCTCTACCCGGCCACTGGCGACACCCGCCAGTATTCCCTGCGCAATGCGCCGCTGACCCGCGTGCGCTTCTCGCCAGGTGACCAGATCACCCACTTCGAAGGCTGGAAGCTGACCGTGCGCGAGGTCGAGGACATCGACGGGCTGATGGTCTACCACGGCCTGGACGGGCAGAACCAGCCGCGCACCCTGCCGGAAACCCAGTTGTCGAACTTCATCCAGTTCCGCCTGGCCAGCGACCGCCTGTTCGCCGGGCAGATCGACCCGCTGTCGTGGTTCAGCCTGCGCTACAACACCCTGCAGCACACCAGCAAGCAGATGCAGTCGGCGCTGTGGGGCCTGGGCGGCTGCCGTGCCCAACCCATCGCCCACCAGTTGCACATCGCCCGCGAAGTCGCCGACCGCAGCGCGCCGCGCGTCTTGCTGGCCGACGAAGTGGGCCTGGGCAAAACCATCGAAGCCGGCCTGGTGATCCACCGCCAGCTGCTGTCGGGCCGCGCCAGCCGCGTTCTGATCCTGGTACCGGAAAACCTCCAGCACCAGTGGCTGGTGGAAATGCGCCGCCGCTTCAACCTGCAGGTGGCCCTGTTCGACGCCGAGCGTTTCATCGAAAGCGACGCCAGCAACCCGTTCGAGGATGCCCAGCTGGCGCTGGTGGCCCTGGAGTGGCTGGTCGACGACGAAAAGGCCCAGGACGCGCTGTTCGCCGCCGGCTGGGACCTGATGGTGGTGGACGAAGCCCACCACCTGGTCTGGCACGAAGACCAGGTCAGCGCCGAATATGGCCTGGTCGAACAGCTGGCCCAGGTGATCCCGGGCGTGCTGCTGCTCACGGCCACCCCCGAGCAGCTCGGCCAGGACAGCCACTTCGCCCGCCTGCGCCTGCTCGACCCCAACCGTTTCCACGACCTGGCCGCCTTCCGCGCCGAGAGCGAGCACTATCGCCCGGTGGCTGAAGCCGTACAGGAACTGCTCGACGAAGGCCGCCTGTCGCCCAAGGCCCACGCCACCATCCAGGGCTTCCTGGGTGCCGAAGGCGAAGCCCTGCTGGCCGCGGTCAGCGACGGCGATACCCAGGCCAGCGCGCGCCTGATCCGTGAGCTGCTCGACCGCCACGGCACCGGCCGCGTGCTGTTCCGTAACACCCGCGCGGCGATCCAGGGCTTCCCTGAGCGCCAGCTGCACCCTTACCCACTGGCCACACCCGAGCAGTACCGTGACCTGCCAGCCGGCGAACATGCCGAGCTATACCCGGAAGTCGCCTTCCAGGCCCAGGGCGAGGTGGCCGACGACGAGCGCTGGTGGCGTTTCGACCCGCGTGTCGACTGGCTGATCGACACCCTGAAGATGCTCAAGCGCACCAAGGTGCTGGTGATCTGCGCCCATGCCGAAACCGCGATGGACCTGGAAGACGCCCTGCGCGTGCGCTCCGGCATCCCGGCCTCGGTGTTCCATGAAGGCATGAGCATCCTCGAACGCGACCGCGCCGCCGCCTACTTCGCCGACGAAGAGTTCGGCGCGCAGGTGCTGATCTGCTCCGAGATCGGCAGCGAAGGCCGCAACTTCCAGTTTGCCCACCACCTGGTGATGTTCGACCTGCCGGCGCACCCCGACCTGCTAGAACAGCGCATCGGCCGCCTCGACCGTATCGGCCAGAAGCACACAATCCAGCTGCATATCCCGTACCTGCAGGACAGCCCGCAAGAGCGCCTGTTCCAGTGGTACCACGAAGGCCTCAACGCCTTCCTCAACACCTGCCCTACCGGCAACGCCCTGCAGCACCAGTTCGGCCCGCGCCTGCTGCCGCTGCTCGAAGGTGGCGAAAGCAAGGCCTGGGAAGCCCTGGTGGCCGATGCCCGCAGCGAGCGCGAACGCCTGGAAGCCGAACTGCATACCGGCCGTGACCGCCTGCTGGAGCTCAACTCCGGCGGTGCCGGCGAAGGCCAGGCGCTGGTCGAGGACATTCTCGAACAGGACGATCAGTTCGCCCTGCCGATCTACATGGAAACCCTGTTCGACGCCTTCGGCATCGACAGCGAAGACCATTCCGAGAACGCCCTGATCCTCAAGCCGAGCGAGAAGATGCTCGACGCCAGCTTCCCGCTGGGCGACGACGAAGGCGTGACCATCACCTACGACCGTGGCCAGGCGCTGTCGCGCGAGGACATGCAGTTCCTCACCTGGGAGCACCCGATGGTGCAAGGCGGCATGGACCTGGTGCTGTCCGGCTCGATGGGCAACACCGCTGTGGCGCTGATCAAGAACAAGGCGCTCAAACCCGGCACCGTGCTGCTTGAACTGCTGTTCGTCAGCGAGGTGGTGGCACCGCGCAGCCTGCAACTGGGCCGTTACCTGCCACCGGCGGCATTGCGCTGCCTGCTCGACGCCAACGGCAACGACCTGGCGTCCCGCGTGGCCTTCGAAACCCTCAACGACCAGCTGGAAAGCGTGCCGCGCGCCAGCGCCAACAAGTTCGTCCAGGCCCAGCGCGATGTGCTTGCCCAGCGCATCAGCAGTGGCGAGGCCAAGGTCATGCCGGCCCACGTCGAGCGCGTGGCCGAGGCCCAGCGTCGCCTCACAGCTGAAGCCGACGAAGAACTCGCTCGTCTGGTCGCGCTGCAAGCGGTCAACCCGAGCGTGCGCGACAGCGAGATCGAAGCGCTGCGCAAGCAGCGCGAAGAGGGCCTGGCGATGCTGGAAAAGGCCGCCCTGCGCCTGGAAGCCATTCGCGTGCTGGTGGCTGGCTAATACAGGTCAGACACCGCCGCCTTTGTGGGAGCGGCCTTGTGTCGCGAAAGGGCCGCAACGCGGCCCCAGGATTGACGCGCAATAGTTGAAACTGCCGGGGCTGCTTTGCAGCCCTTTCGCGACACAAGGCCGCTCCCACAGGGGGGCCAATTTTTAGAACCCATGTACATATTCCAGGCTGCGATCAAGTTCATAACCAAATCGTAGAAATCAATGTGCCATTAGTCAGGAAGGGTTAAACACCTCTTCCTATACTGCCTCTGGACAGTCTGCACAGGGTTGTAGCGCAGACGAGTGAAAACTCGATCATGAGGCATTCCATGGAATGGCTGGGGCTGCAACTGTTCGCCGACCTGCCGGCAACCGGGCGCATCGTCATTGATTGCCGGCATGAACCGTTCCTGGTTCTGCTCGCCTACTTCGTCGCCTGTGCGGCCTGCTTCGCCACTCTGGACATGGCCGAGCGCCAATCCCACAGCGAAGATCCCACCGCCCACCGACAATGGAACATGCTCGGCGCCTGCTGCCTTGCTGGTGGCATCTGGGCCATGCACTTCATCAGCATGCTGGCCTTCCAGGCGCCAGTTGAAGTGCACTACGACGCGTCCCTGACCATCCTTTCGCTGCTCATCGCCCTGGCCGTCGCCTGGCTGGCCATGCACAGCCTCGACCGCAGCCAGATGCAAACACACCATTACCTGCAAAGTGCGGTACTGATCGGCCTGGGTATCATCGTGATGCACTTCGTAGGCATGGCCGCCCTGGAAACCGGCGCCCGCCAGTACTACCAGTCCGGCCTGCTGCTGGCCTCGGCCACCATTGCCCTGCTCACCAGCCTGACCGCGCTGTACCTGGCCCGCTACTTCCGGCATGGCAGCGGTACCCTGCACCAGGCCATGAAGTACGGCGCCAGCCTGCTGATGGCCGGCGGTATCGTCGCCACCCACTTCACCGCGATGTCGGCCATGACCCTGGTCATCCCGGCCGACACCGCCCTGCGCCTGCCCTCTGGTGACAACAGCCTGCAACTGGCGCTGGGCATCGGCTTCATCACCCTGCTGATCAGTGCTGCCAGCATCAGTACCGCGCTGGCCGACAAGAAGCTGCAAAGCAAGGAGCACGACCTGCGCCGGGTCAGCGTGCTGCTCAGCCAGCTCGACCAGGCCCGCGCGTCGCTGCAGCAGGCCGCGCACTACGATGCCCTGACCAGCCTGGTCAACCGCCGCGGTTTCAACCAGGTGTTCGCCGAACGCCTGGCCGAACACCAGGCCACGGAAAGCCACCTGGCAGTGATGTTCCTCGACATCGACCATTTCAAGCGCATCAACGACAGCCTCGGTCACGACGCCGGCGACGAACTGCTCAAGGTGATCGCCAGCCACATCAAGGCCGCCACCCGCAACCACGACCTGGTCGCACGCTTTGGCGGCGACGAGTTCTGCGTGGTCACCAGCCTCAACAACCGCGACGAAGCCCGCCACCTGGCCCAGCGCATCATGCAGAGGATGAAAGAGCCCATCAACCTGGGCGGCCGGCGCATGGTCATGACCACCAGCATCGGTATCAGCATCTTCCCCGACGACGGCACCACCGCCGAAGAGCTGCTCAAGCATGCAGACCTCGCCCTGTACCAGTCCAAGGGCAACGGGCGCAACAGCCTGAACTTCTTCAACGACAGCCTGAAGACTCAGGCCTCGATTGCCCTGCAACTGGAAGAGGAACTGCGGGTGGCCCTGCTCGAGGAGCATGGGCTGTGCGTGCACTACCAGCCGATCTTCGACCTGCGCAGCAGGCAAGTGGCCAAACTGGAGGCCCTGGTGCGCTGGCGACACCCGCAACACGGCCTGCTCGGGCCCGATCGTTTTGTCGCCATCGCCGAAGCCAACGGGCTGATCATCGACCTCGACCTGTGGGTGCTGCGCCACGCTTGCGCCGACCTGGCCTACCTGCAGCGCCACGGCCATGGCAACCTCAAGGTCACGGTCAATTGCTCGGCCGTCACCCTCAGCCACGATGAACTGCCCAACGAAGTGGAAAAGGCGCTGTTCCACGCCGGGCTCGCACCCCGGCAGCTGGAACTGGAAGTGACCGAGAACGCCCTGATGGGTGATATCCAGCGCACGGTCAACCTGCTCAAGCGCGTGCGCGCCCTGGGCGTGGCGCTTTCGATCGATGACTTCGGCACCGGCTACTCGTCACTGGCCTACCTCAAGCGCCTGCCGCTGGACGTGCTGAAGATCGACCGCAGCTTCCTGCAGGATGTGCCGGGCAGCCAGAAGGACCGCGAGATCGTCCAGGCGATCATCGTCATGGCGCATACCCTGCATCTGCAGGTGGTCAGCGAGGGCGTGGAAACCGCCGAACAGCTGGCGTTTCTCGAAGCCCACGGCTGCGACTACCTGCAGGGCTACCTGCTGGGCCGCCCGGAGCCGCTGGCCGAACTGCGCTCGCTGCTGGAGCGGCTGCAGCACCAGGGCGGCGTGTTCAGCCCTTGTTGCGATACAGCTCAACCAGGGTCGCCGGATCTTTTTGCAGGTAACCCTGGCTTGCGTGCAGGCGCATCAATTGTGCGGCAAGGCCACTGAGCGGCGTCGCCGAGCCTTGCTCGCGGGAAAACTTGACCGCGCCATCGAGGTCCTTGAGCAGCGTGCGCACGTGCCACTTGATCGGCTCGAAGCGGCTTTCGGCCATTTGCGGGGCGAGGATCTGCAACGGTTTGGAATCGGCAAAGCCGCCCGCCAGCGCTTCGGCGATCAGCGTCGCATCGACCCCGGACTGTTCAGCCAAGGCCACCACTTCGGCGATCACCAGGGCATTGCAGGCCACGATCATCTGGTTGCAGGCCTTGGTCACCTGGCCTGCGCCCACCGCCCCCATGTGCGTCACCCGCTGGCCGAGTACCTGCAGTACCGGGCGCGCCCGCTCCAGGTCGGCCGCCTCGCCACCGACCATGATCGCCAGAGTGCCGGCTTCGGCCCCCGGCGTGCCGCCGGAAACTGGCGCGTCCAACCAGGCCATGCCGCACAGCGCTGCCAGTTCGGCGGCCATTTCACGGGTGGCGGTTGGCTCCAGGCTGGAGAAATCGATCAGCAACTGGCCGCTGCGCCCGCCCTGGGCGATGCCTTGCTCGCCGAACACCACCTCGCGGACCACGGCCGTGTCGGCCAGGCACAGCAGTAGCATGTCGCTGTCGCGGCACAGTTCGGCAGGGCTGCTGGCCAGGCGCGCGCCGGCGGCGACCAGTGCAGCGCACTTGTCCGGGCTGCGGTTCCACACGGTCAGCGGGTAACCCGCTGCCAGCAGGCGGCGGCACATGGGCAGGCCCATCAGGCCGATGCCGGCGAATCCAAGCGAAGGTAGTGCAGTGCTCATCAATGACTCCTGACTGGTTCGAACATTACCCATGCGGGCCAGGAACCTGTAGGAGCGGCCTTGTGTCGCGATGGGCTGCACAGCAGCCCCAGATTTCCGCATCGATGCAAAAAATGCCGGGGCTGCTGTGCAGCCCATCGCGACACAAGGCCGCTCCTACAGGTTTCGCGTTGCCTGGCAGAACGGTGGGGCATTACGCATCCCGTAAACTGTTACCGCCACGCCGAATTGTTACTTCCCTCCACCCGCCTTGAGCGCCCTCAAGCACCAAAACGGGGCTGCTGCGCATTTTCGCGCACCAAAAGCGATCACGCCTCTGCCGGGGGCTTCACCTGGATCACGATGAACGGCGAAACCACTACCGCCCAGATCTCTGGATCGCGGCTTTGCAGGTCATGGGCCTGCTCGGCGGTCACCGGCCCAACAGTGCCATCACTACGCCACTTGGCGAAGATCTCGCTGCGATTCTCGGCCATCGCCTCGGCAACGGTGATCAGGTCGAGGCTCGGGTCGACCCAAATCAGGTCACCCTTGGCCCAGAAACGCTCCAGCGCTTTCCACTCGATGATTGCCGTCTCGCCAAGCAATTTGGCATAGAGGGTGCTTGTTTGATCAGTCATGGGTGGTTTCCGCAAAAATCGGCCAATAAAAAAGGTCGGCATTTTTGCAGAAAAACCCGGTTTCAAATATGTAATTTGGTCGATTGATCCCGAACTTGTGGGGCGGGGTCGCAGATGCAGGCAGTTTGATGGCGCCTTTCTGTATCTTTGTGTCGACCATGCGACAACCCAGGAAGCAGGCACTTTTCGACCGCTTTTCAAGCGCTCGAACAGCGCTCTACACTGTACCGGTACAGTTCCGGGACATGTTCCGGGGGAAGGTGGGCTTGCGCGTTGGCATGGCCACGCCGCAAATCCCGCCCGGTCTGTAGCCCTGGCCGCCAGGACTATAAGAATTACAACAGAATGAGTGGAGCACTATGATCAAGATTTCCAAGCTGTTCGCCGCAATGGTTCTGGCAGGGGTAGCCAGCCATTCGTTTGCCGCCGATACCATCAAGATCGGGATTGCAGGCCCCAAGACCGGTCCTGTGACCCAGTACGGCGACATGCAGTTCATCGGCGCAAAGCAAGCCATCAAGGATATCAACGCCGCGGGCGGCGTGGATGGCAAGATGCTCGAAGCCAAGGAATACGACGACGCCTGCGACCCTAAACAGGCCGTTGCAGTCGCCAACAAAGTGGTCAACGACGGCGTCAAGTTCGTCATTGGCCACCTGTGCTCCAGCTCCACCCAGCCTGCGTCCGACATCTACGAAGACGAAGGCGTGATCATGATCACCCCGGCCGCCACCTCCCCGGAAATCACCGCCCGTGGCTACAAGCTGATCTTCCGTACCATCGGCCTGGACAGCGCCCAGGGCCCGGCTGCCGGCAACTACATCGCCGACCACGTCAAGCCGAAGGTGGTCGCCGTCCTGCACGACAAGCAGCAGTACGGTGAAGGCATCGCTACCGCGGTCAAGCAGACCCTGGAAGGCAAAGGCACCAAGGTTGCCGTGTTCGAAGGCCTGAACGCCGGTGACAAGGACTTCTCCTCGATCATCCAGAAGCTCAAGCAGAACAACGTCGACTTCGTCTACTACGGCGGCTACCACCCAGAGCTGGGCCTGATCCTGCGCCAGGCTCAGGAAAAGGGTCTGAAAGCCAAGTTCATGGGCCCGGAAGGCGTGGGCAACGACTCCATCTCGCAGATCGCCCAGAACGCCTCCGAAGGCCTGCTGGTGACCCTGCCGAAGTCGTTCGACGCGGACCCTGCCAACAAGAAGATCGTCGACGCCATCAAGGCTGACGGCAAGGACCCAAGCGGCCCGTTCGTGTTCCCGGCCTACTCGGCTGTCGAACTGATTGCCCAAGGCATCAAGGCCGCCAAGTCCGAAGATACCGACAAGGTAGCAGCCGCCATCCACGCCGGCTCCTTCAAGACCCCGACCGGCACCCTGTCGTACGACGAGAAGGGCGACCTGAAAGACTTCAAGTTCGTGGTCTACGAATGGCACTTCGGCAAGCCGAAGACCGAAGTCTCCCCTCAGTAACTGCGTGACTAATAGCTGACCGTAGAAGCCCACTGTGCGAGCAGTGGGCTTTGTTTTACGAGGTTCATGGGCCTGATCCCCGCGATCCGGGGGCGGGCTCACCTGAAAATCTTAAAACCGTCACCCGCGGTTTCCTGGCCGTACCCCCGCCAGCGAAATGCAAATCAGGTTTTTAGGAGCGCTGTAATGCCTGAGATCTACCATTTCTTCCAACAACTGGTTAATGGATTGACCATCGGCAGCACCTATGCCTTGATCGCCATCGGCTACACGATGGTGTACGGCATCATTGGCATGATCAACTTCGCCCACGGCGAGGTGTACATGATCGGTTCCTACGTGGCCTTCATCGCCCTGGCGGGCCTGGCCATGATGGGTATCCATTCGCTGCCGATCCTGATGACCGTCGCCTTCGTCGCGACGATCTTCGTCACCAGTGCCTATGGCTACAGCATCGAACGGGTTGCCTACCGCCCCCTGCGCAACAGCAACCGACTGATCCCGCTGATTTCCGCCATCGGCATGTCGATCTTCCTGCAGAACACCGTCTTGCTTTCGCAAGACTCCAAGGACAAGTCCATCCCCAACCTGATCCCCGGAAGCTTCTCGTTCGGGCCGGGCGGCGCGGAGGAAGTACTGATCAGCTACATGCAGATCCTGGTGTTCGTGGTCACCCTGGTGGCCATGACCTGCCTCACCCTGTTCATCTCCCGTTCCCGCCTGGGCCGCGCCTGCCGCGCCTGCGCCGAGGACATCAAGATGGCCAACCTGCTGGGCATCAACACCAACAACATCATCGCCCTCACCTTCGTCATCGGTGCCGCCCTGGCGGCGGTGGCGGCCGTGCTGCTGAGCATGCAGTACGGGGTGATCAACCCCAACGCCGGTTTCCTGGTGGGCCTGAAGGCCTTCACCGCGGCGGTGCTGGGTGGCATCGGCAGCATCCCGGGCGCCATGCTCGGCGGGCTGGTGCTGGGCGTGGCCGAAGCGTTCGGTGCCGATATCTTCGGCGACCAGTACAAGGACGTGGTGGCATTCGGCTTGTTGGTTCTTGTCCTGCTATTCCGGCCGACCG
Organism: Pseudomonas sp. B23(2017); assembly: GCF_002113725.1. Lineage (NCBI taxonomy): Bacteria > Pseudomonadati > Pseudomonadota > Gammaproteobacteria > Pseudomonadales > Pseudomonadaceae > Pseudomonas > Pseudomonas sp. B23(2017). Next base: position 23,356 of record NZ_NEJM01000003.1, read on the forward strand.
GCATCCTGGGCCGCCCGGAGGTTGAAAAAGTATGAACAGAAATCTCAAACAGGCGTTCTTCAGCGCCTTGCTGGTATGGGCCGTGGCCTTCCCGGTACTGGGCCTGAAACTGAGCATCGACGGCATCAGCCTGTCCGTGCACAGCCAGGGCTCGTTCAACCTCAGCATCATTGCCCTGTGCTCGGTGCTGATGTTCCTGCGCGTGCTGTTCGACAAGCAGTGGAACTCGGTAATTGGCCGCCGTTCGGATCGCAAGCTGATCCCGCCGGCGGTCAGCAACTACCTGACCCTGCCGAAAACCCAGCGCTACGTGATCATGGGCCTGATCGTCGCGGCACTGGTATGGCCGTTCTTCGGCTCGCGCGGTGCGGTCGACATTGCCACGCTGATCCTGATCTACGTGTTGCTGGGCCTGGGCCTGAACATCGTGGTCGGTTTGGCAGGCCTGCTCGACCTCGGTTACGTCGGCTTCTACGCCGTCGGCGCCTACAGCTACGCCATGCTTTCGCACTACCTGGGCTGGAGCTTCTGGGTATGCCTGCCGATCGCCGGCCTGATGGCCGCTACCTTCGGCTTCCTGCTCGGCTTCCCGGTGCTGCGCCTGCGCGGTGACTACCTGGCGATCGTGACCCTCGGCTTCGGCGAGATCATCCGCCTGTTCCTGCGTAACCTCACCGACTGGACCGGCGGCCCCAACGGCATCAGCAACATCCCCAAGCCAGAGCTCTTCGGCCTGACCTTCGAACGCCGTGCCGCCGAGGGCATGCAGACCTTCCATGAGTTCTTCGGGCTGGAATACAACTCGATCAACAAGGTCATCTTCCTCTACCTGGTGGCCCTGCTGCTGGCCCTGCTGGCGCTGTTCGTGATCAACCGCCTGCTGCGCATGCCGATCGGCCGCGCCTGGGAAGCCCTGCGCGAAGACGAGATCGCCTGCCGTGCACTGGGCCTGAACCCGACCGTGATCAAGCTGTCGGCATTCACCCTGGGCGCCTGCTTCGCCGGATTCGCCGGCAGCTTCTTCGCTGCGCGCCAGGGCCTGGTGACGCCGGAGTCGTTCACCTTCATCGAGTCGGCGATCATCCTCGCCATCGTCGTGCTCGGCGGCATGGGCTCACAACTGGGCGTGATCCTCGCGGCCATCGTGATGATCCTGCTGCCCGAGCTGATGCGTGAGTTCAGCGAATACCGGATGCTGATGTTCGGTGCGCTGATGGTGTTGATGATGATCTGGCGTCCGCAAGGCCTGCTGCCTATGCAACGTCCACACATGGAGCTGCGTCGATGAGCCGCGAAATTCTGCAAGTCAGCGGCCTGAGCATGCGCTTCGGCGGCTTGTTGGCGGTCAACGGCGTGGGCCTGACCGTCAAGGAAAAACAGGTGGTGGCACTGATCGGCCCGAACGGTGCCGGCAAGACCACGGTGTTCAACTGCCTGACCGGCTTCTACAAGCCCAGCGGCGGCACCATCCTGCTCGATGGCCAGCCGATCCAGGGCCTGGCCGGGCACCAGATCGCCCGCAAGGGCGTGGTGCGGACTTTCCAGAACGTGCGCCTGTTCAAGGAAATGACCGCGCTGGAAAACCTGCTGATCGCCCAGCACCGCCACCTGAACACCAACTTCTTCGCCGGCCTGTTCAAGACCCCGAACTTCCGCCGCAGCGAGAAGGAGGCCATGGAGCGCGCGCAGTACTGGCTGGAGAAGGTCAACCTGACCGAGTTCGCCAACCGTACCGCCGGCACCCTCGCCTACGGCCAGCAGCGCCGTCTGGAAATCGCCCGCTGCATGATGACCCAGCCGCGCATCATCATGCTCGACGAACCGGCAGCGGGCCTGAACCCGAAGGAGACCGAAGACCTCAAGGCGCTGATCGCCTACCTGCGTGAGTCGCACAACGTCACCGTGCTGCTGATCGAGCACGACATGAAGCTGGTGATGAGCATTTCCGACCATATCGTGGTGATCAACCAGGGCACCCCCCTGGCCCACGGCACGCCGGAAGAGATCCGCGACAACCCTGACGTGATCAAAGCCTACCTGGGGGAAGCGTAAATGCTGAAGTTCGAGAACGTTTCCACCTTCTACGGCAAGATCCAGGCGCTGCACAGCGTCAACGTGGAGATCAACCAGGGCGAGATCGTTACCCTGATCGGCGCCAACGGTGCCGGCAAGTCGACCTTGCTGATGACCCTGTGCGGCTCGCCGCAGGCGCACAGCGGCAGCATCAAGTACCTGGGTGAAGAACTGGTCGGCCAGCCGTCCTCGCACATCATGCGCAAGAGCATCGCGGTAGTGCCGGAAGGCCGCCGCGTGTTCTCCCGCCTGACCGTCGAGGAAAACCTGGCGATGGGCGGTTTCTTCACCGACAAGGGCGATTACCAGGAGCAGCTGGACAAGGTGCTGCAGCTGTTCCCGCGCCTGAAGGAGCGTTATATCCAGCGTGGCGGCACCATGTCCGGTGGCGAGCAGCAGATGCTCGCCATCGGCCGGGCGCTGATGAGCAAACCCAAGCTGCTGCTGCTCGACGAGCCCTCGCTGGGCCTGGCGCCGATCATCATCCAGCAGATCTTCGACATCATCGAACAGCTGCGCCGTGATGGCGTGACGGTGTTCCTGGTGGAGCAGAACGCCAACCAGGCGCTGAAGATCGCTGACCGGGCGTATGTGCTGGAGAACGGCCGGGTGGTGATGCAGGGTACTGGGGAAGCACTGTTGACCGACCCGAAGGTGCGCGACGCGTACCTGGGGGGTTGACCGGGAAAAGGGCCATCTACTGGCCCTTTTTTCTACCTGTCAGAAATGTATTGCCTGTACTGGCCCTATCGCCGGCAAGCCAGCTCCCACAGGTACCCCACAGTTCCTGAAAGTTGTGGGGGCCTGTGGGAGCTGGCTTGCCGGCGATAGGGCCAGCACAGGCAACCATTAACTTGTGATCCAGCGCCAGCCTGAGTAACGTGGCCTGCTTTCACGGCAAAGACCCCCGGAGCCCGCCCCATGCGCCTCACCCCCACCCTGCTGCTCACCGCCCTGCTGCCCCTGTTCGCCGGCTGTCAGCTCATGGCTGACGCCCCCAGCGACCCGAACATCGGCACCACGCGCATGCAGGGCGAGTTGCGTGCTGCCGGTGGCCAGCTGCTGTTCAAGCCGTGCAGCGAAAACCGCACTTTCGTGATCAACGACGTCGCCGCCACCGGTATCCTGCAGGAAGCCGCCAACCTCGCCAAGGACGCCAACGACAAGCTGTTCGCCGACGTCCGTGGCCGCCTCACCGGCAGCAGGCAGGCCAACAACGACGGCCAGCTGGAAGTTCGTCGCCTGTACCGCCTGGAACCTTCCACCCGAGCTTGTGAAGACCCCAACTTCAAACAGCTGACCCTGCGCGCCAACGGCCATGAGCCGGAATGGGACATCAAGGCCAGTGGCAAAGGCATGGTGCTCAACCGCGTCGGCCAGGAACCCCTGCCCCTGCCCTTCCTGGAAGAAGAAGTGCCCGGCGGCGGCCTGACCCTGACCAGCGAAGCCAACGGCCAGCACGTGGAGCTGTGGGTCGCGCCACAACGCTGCGTAGACACCGCCACCGGTGCCATCCACCACCTGCGCGCCGAACTGCGCATCGACGGCAAGACCCTGCAAGGCTGCGGTTACTATGGCGGTGCGCGCGACAACTGATCGCCGGGCGCTTTTATCCTGCCAGTCGGGGCGGCGAACAGCTTATACTTGGCGGTTTGTGTAAAGCCGCCGGCCGCCCATGGCCGGGATACTGGACCCTGCCATGCTACGAATCACCGAACTGAAGCTGCCCCTGGACCATCCCGACGAAGCCCTGCGTGAAGCCATCGTCCAGCGCCTGGGCATCCGCGACGAGCAACTGCTCAGCTTCAACCTGTTCAAGCGCAGCTACGATGCGCGCAAGAAGAACAGCGAACTGCTGTTCATCTACACCATCGACCTGGAAGCCAGCAACGAAGCCGAACTGCTCAGCAAGTTCGCCGACGATCGCAACATCGGCCCGGCGCCAGACGTGACCTACAAGTTCGTCGGCCAGGCCCCTGCCGATCTGCAGGAGCGCCCGATCGTGGTCGGCTTCGGCCCGTGCGGCATCTTCGCCGGCCTGTTGCTGGCACAGATGGGCTTCAAGCCGATCATCCTCGAGCGCGGCAAGGAAGTGCGCCAGCGCACCAAGGACACCTGGGGCCTGTGGCGCAAGAGCGTGCTCAACCCCGAGTCCAACGTGCAGTTCGGCGAAGGCGGCGCCGGTACCTTCTCCGACGGCAAGCTGTACAGCCAGATCAAGGACCCGCAGCACCACGGCCGCAAAGTGCTGGAAGAGTTCGTCAAGGCCGGTGCGCCGGACGAGATCCTGTACATCAACAAGCCGCACATCGGTACCTTCCGCCTCACCGGCATGGTCGAGCAGATGCGTCAGGACATGATCGCCCTCGGCGCCGAAGTGCGCTTCCAGCAGAAGGTCACCGACCTGCTGATCGAGGATGGGCAGCTGACCGGCGTGGTGCTGGAGAGCGGCGAACAGCTGCACTCGCGCCATGTGGTGCTGGCCCTGGGCCACAGTGCCCGCGACACTTTCCGCATGCTGCATGCCAAGGGCGTGTACATGGAAGCCAAGCCGTTTTCGGTGGGCTTCCGCATCGAACACCCGCAAACGCTGATCGACAAGGCGCGCCTGGGCAAGTACGCCGGTCACCCGAAACTTGGTGCCGCCGACTACAAGCTGGTGTACCACGCCAAGAACGGCCGTTCGGTGTACAGCTTCTGCATGTGCCCGGGTGGCACCGTGGTCGCCGCCACCAGCGAGCCAGGCCGGGTGGTTACCAACGGCATGAGCCAGTACTCGCGTAACGAGCGCAACGCCAACTCCGGCATCGTCGTCGGCATCGACCCCGAACGCGATTACCCGGGCGGACCGCTGGCCGGCATCGAGCTGCAGGAGCGCCTGGAAGCCCACGCCTACGTGATGGGCGGCAGCAACTACCAGGCCCCGGCGCAGCTGGTGGGTGACTTCGTCGCCGGCCGGCCGTCGACTGCACTGGGCAGTGTCGAGCCGTCCTATAAACCGGGCGTGACCCTGGGCGACCTGGCGCCGAGCCTGCCGGACTTCGCCATCGAGGCCATTCGCGAGGCACTGCCGGCGTTCGACCGGCAGATCAAGGGCTACAACCTGCATGATGCAGTGTTGACCGGGATCGAGACCCGCACCTCGTCGCCGCTGCGCATTACCCGCGGTGAGGACTTCCAGAGCCTGAACCTGAAGGGGCTGTTCCCGGCGGGTGAAGGGGCTGGGTATGCGGGCGGGATCCTGTCGGCAGGTGTCGATGGCATTCGTATCGCCGAGGCGGTGGCGCGGGATATGCTCGGTCTCTGAGCCTTTATTGCCCGCGAGGGCCTCTTCGCGGGTAAACCCGCTCCCACAGGTACTGCACAGGTATTGAAGACTGTGAAGTACCTGTGGGAGCGGGTTTACCCGCGAAAGGGCCACTGCAGACATCAGAAAAATCCACAACAAACATCAGACTTCCCCTCCCCACTCTTTTCCCATCTGCATCTAGGCTTCCCTCAGCCCAGCCAGTAACAACATATAACAAAAACGAATATAGTTTTTGTTTGAAAGCATATCATCACAGGCTAGGGTGTACGCCCGTTCCATCGTCAACTGCTCATGGAGAGCCTATAGCCCGTGCGTAGCCTGTTCACCCGCTTCTTCCAGCTCGAAGCCGCCAGCGGCCTGCTGCTGATCGCTGCGGCCATCCTGGCCCTGGTCATCAACAACTCGCCGTTGTCCTACCTGTACAGCGGCCTGCTCGACGTCCCCGTCGCCGTCCAGGTCGGCGCGCTGCACATCGCCAAACCGCTGCTGCTGTGGATCAACGACGGCCTGATGGCCCTGTTCTTCCTGCTCATCGGCCTGGAGGTCAAGCGCGAGGTGGTCGACGGCCACCTGTCCAAGCCCTCCCAGGTGATCCTGCCTGCCACCGCCGCCGTGGGCGGCATGGTGATACCGGCACTGATCTACTGGTTCATCAACCGTGACAACCCGGCGGCCGTGGCCGGCTGGGCGATCCCCACAGCCACCGACATCGCCTTCGCCCTCGGCGTACTGGCCTTGCTGGGCAAGCGCGTGCCGGTGTCGCTGAAACTGTTCCTGATGACCCTGGCGATCATCGACGACCTGGGTGCGATCATCGTCATTGCCCTGTTCTACTCGGGCACCCTGTCGAGCGTGTCGCTGCTGCTGGCCGCCGCCTGCCTGGTAGTGCTGGTGGCCATGAACCGGCTTGGCGTGGTCAAGCTTGGGCCGTACATGGTCGTTGGCCTGATCCTCTGGGTCTGCGTGCTCAAGAGCGGTGTGCATGCCACCTTGGCCGGGGTTGCCCTGGCCCTGTGCATCCCGCTGCGCACGCGCCATGCCGAACGCTCGCCACTGCTCGCCCTGGAGCACGCCCTGCATCCTTGGGTCGCCTACGCCATCCTGCCGCTGTTCGCTTTCGCCAATGCCGGTGTATCGCTGGCAGGCATGACCGTAGAAAGCTTCACCCACCCGGTGCCACTGGGCATCGCCGTCGGGCTGCTGCTGGGCAAGACAGTGGGTGTCTTCGGCCTGACCTGGGTCGCGGTCAAGCTGCGCCTGGCCGCGCTGCCTGCAGGCGCCAGTTGGGGGCAATTGCTGGGTGTGGCGATACTTTGTGGTATCGGCTTCACCATGAGCCTGTTCGTTGGCTCGCTCGCCTTTGTGCCTGGCAGCAGTGATTACGCCGGAATGGACCGCATGGGTATTCTCACCGGCTCGTTCTTCGCCGCCGTGATCGGCTATGCGGTGACCGCCATGGCCAGCCGCAAGCCCAATGTCGGCTGACCTGGCCGCAGCATGAAAAAACCCCGACTGGCGAGCGCCATGTCGGGGTTTTGTCTTGTTGGGCTACGGTCAGTGCGTGACGCGGCTGGTGCCATCGACGGTCATGATGCGCACGCGGTCGCCAACGCGGAAGATCTCGTTCTGCTGCACGGCCTGCACATAGGCACGCATGCTGCCATCATCCTCACGCACGGTGATTTCGACACCTTGGGTACGAGTCAGGCCTTCTTCGGCGGCGGAACCGGCCAGGCCACCGGCAACGGCACCGATCACGGCAGCGACGATGCTGCCACGGCCCCCACCCACGGCGCTGCCGGCCACGCCACCGACGATGGCGCCAGCACCACCGCCGATCGGGGTCTTGGTGCCTTCGATCTTGACCGGGCGCAGGGACTCGATGGTGCCCATGCGCACGGTTTGCACGCGGCGGGCCTCATCACGGGAGTAGCTGTCACCGGTCAGGCTCGAGGCACAGCCACCCAGCAACAGCGACATGGTGGTAAAGGTCGCCACCAGCAAAGCGGATTTACGCATGGGTAAAGTCTCCATAAGTCAGGTGCTCATTAGACGCTGCACGTTGACGGCTGTCACGGTACAAACGTAATAAAATTGTTTTCATTCAGCCAAGGGACAGCCTGCGTGGCTGTGTCGAGGCCTTTCAAGTGAGACCAAGGATAGCCATGGATTACTTCATCGTCGTGGTCACCACCGTTGCGGGGTTGTACTTCCACTGGTGGCTGTATGTGCGCATGCGCCGCTGGATGGACCGTGACCTGGCGTTGTCGCTGGCTGGGGCGGACCCTGGAAAACGCACGTATATGCTGGAAAGGCTGGAGCAGGCGCGGGTGGAGAAGGTGGGGCGCAAGCAGTTGGCGGGGTGGTTGGAGCGGGAGGCTGCGGGGTATCCGGGGTAGCCTTGGAGATTGCTGGGGCCGCTTTGCGGCCCTTTCGCGACACAAGGCCGCTCCCACAGATTGGGTCTGCGCTGTACCTGTGGGAGCGGCCTTGCGTCGCGATGGGCTGCGCAGCAGCCCCCGGAATCTCAGGGCGCCAACCGCTCCCGCAGCCACTGCCCATCCACCAGCCGGTAGTTCAGTCGGTCATGCAGGCGGCTGGCCCGCCCCTGCCAGAACTCGATACGCTCAGGCAGCAATCGATACCCACCCCAATGTTCCGGGCAATGCGGCTGGGTGTCGGAAAAGCGCGCCTCGGTGGCCTTGACCAGCCCCTCCAGCTCCTCACGGCCGGCAATCACCTGGCTCTGCGGCGAAGCCCAGGCCCCCAGGCGGCTGCCCAACGGGCGCACCTGGTAGTAGGCGTCCGACTCCTGGGGCGTGACCTTTTCCACCCGCCCTTCGATGCGCACCTGGCGCTCCAGTGCCGGCCAGAAGAAGGTCATGGCGGCGAAAGGGTTTATCAACAGTTGCTTGCCCTTGGCACTATCGTAGTTGGTGAAGAAGGTGAAACCACGCTCATCGAGCCCCTTCAGCAGCAAGATACGGCAGTGAGGGCGGCCTTCACCATCGACAGTGGCCAAGGTCATGGCGTTGGCTTCCACCGGTACCTGCTCGGTTTTCACCGCATCGGCGAACCACTGGTGGAACAGGGCGAACGGCTCCCCCGGGGCCTGGGCTTCGGCCAGGCCATCACGGGTGTAGTCGCGGCGCATATCGGCCAGGGATTGGGTCATTGCTGCGTTCCTTGACGATCAGTTGGTCTTCGCAGGGCTGTTGGCAGCTACTTTCTTGTCAGTGGTAGCTTTCTTGGCGACGGGCTTGGCCGGCGCGGCTTTTTTCTTGGCCGTGGTCTTGGCTGGCGCCTTGGCCTTGGCTTTGGTTACAGGCTTCTTCGCCGCAGCCTTGGTGGCCGGCTTGCTGTCGGCAGGCTTGGCGGCAGGCGCCTTGACGTCCTGCACCGCCACCATCGGGGCCCGCGCCGGGGCGGCTTGCTGGTACTTGGCCAGCAGGGCGACCATGGTGTTCTGCGGGGTCAGCAGCATTTCCACACGGCGGTTCAGGGCACGGCCCTCGGCGCTGTCGTTGGCGGCGCGCGGCATTTCCGAGCCCATACCCTTGAGGTTCAGGCGATCACGCTGCAGGCCGCTGAGGCGGAAAATGGCCGACACCGAAGCGGCGCGCTCCAGGCTGAGCTTCTGGTTGGCGGCAGCGACACCGCTGCTGTCGGCATGGCCGAGCACCAGCACGGCGGTCTTGGCATCGCCCTCGACAGTCTTGGCCACACGAGTGATCGGGCCCAGGGTCATCGGCAGCAGCATGTTCGGACGATCAGGGTTGTACGAGCTGTCCACCGGGATGGTTACGGCCAGCACGTTGTCACGGCGCTCCAGTTCCAGCTTGCTGCCCTTGATCGCCTCACGCAGCTTGGGCTCGTACTCGTCCAGCCAGGCCTGGGTGGCCTTCTGGTCGATCTTCGGTACCACCGGCCCCTTTGCCTGCTTCTCTTCACCGCCGAACGGCCACCACCAACGGCTGGCGTTGTCGGACTTGGCGTCGGCCTTGGCCACGTTTTCCGTGACGGCTTGCTTCACTTCCTGCTCGGCAACCTTGTCCGAACCGAAGGGCCACCAGCTCGAGGCGCTGTCCTTCGAGCCGTCCTGGGGGTGACTGGCGCAGCCGGTAACGGCGGTCAGGCACAGGGCGAGTGCTAAGGTTTTGTGTGAAGACATCAGCGATACACCATGAAATAGAAAGAAATTTTGCCTACGCCTTTCAGGCGTTGGCATTGAGGATAGTCAAAGGGGTGGGGCAACACCCGCATTACCCGATCAAAGGCAACTGGCAAGGACGCGTACCAGTTTCTGGGCTCGCGGGTCCATGAGCACATAAGGGCCGAGGGTATTGACCACGAAACCGAAGGCCACATCGTGTTCCGGGTCAGCGAAACCGACCGAGCCACCGGCACCTGGGTGGCCGAAGGTCCGGGCCCCGAGGCCGAACGTGGCATTGGCCACGTCGGGCTGGTCGAGCATGCAGCCCAGGCCAAAGCGGGTCTGGGTGAGCAGGGTGCGATCCTGCCCGAGGCTGTGCTCACGGGTCAGTTCCTCGAGCAGTTCGGATTCGAGCAGGCTGCCGTCCAGCAACCCGGCATAGAAGCCCGCCATGCTGCGCGCATTGCCATGGCCATTGGCCGCTGGCTGCTGCATGCGCCGCCACTCCGGCTTGTTGGTACTGGTCAGGATCGCCGGCGGGTTGGTGAAGGCACGGGTCGACAGGGCCTCGGGCTCGCGCATGGTCACCTGCAGCAGGCGCTGCGCCGCAGCGTCCCCGGCGTTGCCCTTGCCACGGGCGATGTGCGCCACGCGATAAAACTCATCGTCCGCCAGGCCGACATGAAAATCCAGCCCCAACGGCCGAGCGGTACGGGCCACGATCGAGTCGCCGGGGCCACGGCCGTCGGCACGGCGGATCAGCTCGCCGATCAGCCAGCCGTAGGTAATGGCGGCATAGCCGTGCTCGGTGCCGGGTGTCCACCAGGGCGTTTCGGCAGCCAGCGCATCGACCATGGCCTGCCAGTCATACAGTGCCTCGGCCGGCAGCAGCTCACGGATGGCCGGCAAGCCGGCACGGTGGCTGAGCAGCTGGCGCAGGGTGATCGCCTGTTTGCCTGCCTGGGCGAACTCGGGCCAGTAGTTGGCCACCGGCGCATCGAGGGCCAGCTTGCCCTCGCCGACCAGTTGCAGGGCGGTGACAGCGGTGAAGGTCTTGGTGCAGGAGAACAGGTTGGCGATGGTATCGCTGTGCCAGGCCTGCTGGCCGTCCTTGTCGGCACTGCCGGCCCACAGGTCGACCACGGTTTCGCCACCAACCTGGATGCACAGCGCGGCGCCACGCTCCTGGGGATCATCGAACAGCGCGGCAAAGGCTTCGCGCACTGCTTCGAACTTCAGCTCATAGTGACCCTGGATCTGCACCCGCTGTTCTCCGTACGACCAATTCCGAAAATGGTGTGCATTGTTTCAGTAGTTGCGTGTTTTGCAAACTGGCTTGGGCCAAGTGGTCGCGACGAATGGCAGCCAGGACGAACGGTGCTCCTGTAGGAGCGGCCTTGTGTCGCGATGGGCTGCGCAGCAGCCCCGGCAATTGTGCATTGCGGCGGAGATCCTGGGGCTGCTGCGCAGCCCATCGCGACACAAGGCCGCTCCTACACCAGACCGCGTCAGCCGGTTGCTAGGGCGCCGGCTTTTCCAGTTGGGCGCGCAGCTGGCTCATTGCCTGCAAGTTGCTCTTGCGCACGGCATCGACAAACCCCGGGTATGGCATATCGGTGATCGCCACCAACCCAAGGTGGCCGTTCTCGCCGTCGAGCAGGCGGCCGCTGGCCGGCTGGTCGAGGTACTGGAACCAGTGCGCGCCAACGATCATCGGCTGCGCCAGGGCCGCCTTGAGGAAGTTGCCGTAGGCCGGGCCACGGTCTTCTTCCCGCGCCACTTCCAGCGGCCCCGGCCAGAACGGCCCGCGATCGCGCGAACCGAACTGGAACTCGGACACCAACACCGGCTTGTCCAGCTCGGCCAGGCGGGCGAAGTCGTAGCCATCCTGCGGCTTGAGGGTATAGAAGTTGAAGCTGAGCACATCGCAGAACTCCGCGCAGGCCTTGACCGCCTCCGGCGTGCTGACGGCATAGCGGCCCCCCAGCAGCAGGTGATTGGGCGCATGCCACTTCAACGAGTCGGCAATGGTCCTGAAGTAGGTTTCGGCGAACACCTGCTGGAAGTGCTGGTAGTCACGCTCGATTTCCGGGTGCTCCGGGTCGGGCAACGGAGCCTCGAAGCCCGGGTCCTCCATCAGTTCCCAAGCGGTCAGCTCGATGCCCCAGGCCTTGGACAGCCCTTCCTGGTTGCGGTACTTGTCACGCAACTGCTTGAGGAAGGCGCGCTTGGCCGGTACATCGGTGGTCAGGCGCAAGGTACCGTAGGCCAGGCCGTAACGCGCCTTCGGGTCGCTACCGGGGGCGGCCCAGGCCAGTTCGTTGTCGGCGAAATAACCGATCAGCCAGGGGTCGTCACGGTGATCGCGGGCGGCAATGGCCACGGCGCGCTCGGTAGCCATGGCAAAACGCGGGTCGAACGGGTCGGGCATGCGGCCCCACCAGTCCATGCCGGTGCTGATGCTGGCGTAATCCCCCACGATCGATAGCGGCAAGGTGTACGGCATGCGCCTGGCCTGGCCCAGGGCCGGCTCGCTCCAGTTGCCGACCGTGTTGAAACCCCAGGCCTGCAGGCGGTCGAGCGCATGCGCCTGCCAGCGGGCGGCATCCAGCGCCAATGGTGGGCAGTTGGCCGGCTGCCCTTCTACCGCGGGCGGGCAGGGTTTGCCATAGGTGCGCTGCAGGTTGGCGGCATAGAAATCGAACCAGCGCCCCTGTTTGAAGTTGCGCCCTTGCGACGAGGGGTTGCCGTCGTCGTTGTTGCCGTCGCCATAGAATGCGGCCAGTGCATCACCCTCGCCCGGCAACGCCTTGAACATCCCTTCACGCCCGGCGACGTAGGTACGCCCGCCATCCGCGGCCACGGCATTCACCCCCAGGGAATAGAATGGATGCCCCTCGGGCGTTACCAGGTACCAGCGGCCGTCACGCTTTTCGGTGCGGAAGAAGCCTTTGGCCTCGAACGCCGGCCCGGCCAGCAGGCCACCGTATGCATCCAGCTGCTGCTTGCCACGCTCTGCCAGCCAGCCTTTGAGCTGTTGCTGCTCGCGTGCATCGGCCGCCTTGAGCTGCTCGTCATTGGCAACCTTTTCAGGCCAATGGCCGCGGGTGGACTGGCCATAGGCATCGATCAGCTCATGGTAGGCCGCCTTGTAGGCCTGGTCGTCATCCTGGATGCCGACCCGCTCGATCAGCAGGTTCTGCGCCACCTTGGGGTTGGGGATACTCAGGCTGACCGACGCCACCTGCTTGAGGTCGACCGCGCCGGCGCTGCTGGTCAGCAGCAGGCGCTGGCCGCCATGGTTCCAGGGCATGGGCGGGCCGGCGCGCATGCCCTGGCTCAGCGGTGAGCTGGCCGTCAGCGGTACCATCACGGTTTGCGCAGGACCGGCCGGAAGGTCGATGCGGCTGGTCAACGTGCGGCCATCACTGCCCTGCACCATGACGTCCACGGTCAGCGCCCAATCCATCGCGCTTTGCAGGCGCAAGGTCAGGAACTGACCGCCGGACCAATCCCACACACCGCTTTGCGGGCTGAGGCGCAGGGTCGGCCGCTGGGCCGGGTTGAACACCACGCGCCGCAACACTTCGCCTTCGGCCGTCTGCTCCGCGTTGTACTGCGGCATGCCGGCATCCTCGGTCGCCACGTTGACCACCGAGGCCGGGCGCACGAAGCTGAACAGCGTCTGCTGCCCAGCCAGCAAGGGCGAGCTGAACAACAGGGCGAAAATGGCGGGCAGGGTACGGCGGACCATAAGGCTGGGGCTCTCCTTCAGGGCCCTCATGGCCCACGACTGAGTAATGGACATCGCGCCGGAGCAAGTGTGCTCCGGCGGTCAGGAAATCTCCCGCCGGAACGGCGGCAGCGCATTGAGAATAGCCTTGCCGTAGCGCTGGGTGACCAGGCGCCGGTCAAGCAAGGTGATGACACCGCGATCCTGTTCGGTTCGCAGCAGGCGGCCGCAGGCCTGGATCAGCCGCAGCGAGGCGTCGGGCACGGCAATTTCCATGAACGGGTTGCCGCCGCGAGCTTCGATCCACTCGGCCAACGCCGCTTCGACCGGGTCGTCGGGCACGGCAAAGGGAATCTTGGCGATCACCACGTGCTCGCAGTAGGCACCCGGCAGGTCGACACCCTCGGCAAAGCTGGCCAGGCCGAACAGCACGCTGTGCTGGCCATCGTCGACCCGCGCCTTGTGCTTGTTCAGGGTCTCCTGCTTGGACAGGTTGCCCTGGATCAGCACCAGCTTGCGCCAGTCACGGTCCAGGCCATCGAACACGTCCTGCATCTGCTTGCGCGAGGAGAACAGCACCAGCGCGCCGCGGGCATCTTCGACGATGTTCGGCAGTTCGCGGATGATCGCTGCGGTATGCGCCGCCGCATCCCTCGGGTCGGCCTTGAGGTCGGGGACCCGCAGCAGGCCGGCATCGCCATGCACGAACGGGCTGGGCACCACGCAGGTGACCGCGTCACGCGGCAACCCCGAGCGCATGCGGAAGCGGTCGAACTTGCCCAGCGCGGTCAGCGTCGCCGAGGTCACCAGCGCGCCATGGGCCACGCTCCACAGGCTGCGGCGAAGCATTTCGGCGGCCAGGATGGGGCTGGCGTTGACTTCGATATCGAACAGCGCACCGCTCTCGGCCAGGGTCAGCCAGCGGGCCATGGGCGGGCTGTCTTCCGGGTCTTCGGCGGTAAAGGCCGTCCACAGCTCCCAGTTGCCCTGGGCACGGGTGACCAGGCTACCGAACAGCGGGTACCACTCCTCGGCCTGATGGCTGGCGATGCCGATGTTGACCTCACCGTCCATGCCCTCCTTGAGCAGGTCGGCCAGGCGGGTGAACAGGTCGTTGAGGCGGGCAAAGCCCTTTTTCAGCTCGATGCCCACTTCGCGAATCTGCTCCGGCACCACGCCGCCTTCGAAGCGGTAGCGCGGGCGCTCACGGCCTTCGTTGTCCTCGCTGGGGCGGAAGTCGGCAACCTGCTCGCACAGGGTGAACATGAACTGCTGCTGGGTGCGCACTTCCCGCGCTAGCTCCGGCACCTGTTCGATGTACTTGCCCAGGTCACCGGGCAGCGGGTGCTGGGCCAGCAGCTTGGTCAGGTTCTTGGCGGTCTGCTCCAGCCAGTCGGCAGTGGAACGCAGGCGCGAATAGTGGGCGAAATGGCCAATGGCCTTGTCCGGCAGGTGGTGGCCTTCGTCGAACACGTACATGGTGTCGCGCGGGTCGGGCAATACCGCGCCGCCGCCCAGGGCCAGGTCGGCCAGCACCATGTCGTGGTTGGTGACGATCACGTCGACCTTGCCCATGCCTTCGCGGGCCTTGTAGAACACGCACTGCTGGAAGTTCGGGCAATGACGGCCGGTGCACTGGCTGTGGTCGGTGGTCAGGCGCGCCCAGTCCTGGTCTTCGAGGGCTTCGGGCCAGCTGTCGCGGTCACCGTCCCAGCGGTTGCCGGCAAGCTTCTCGATCATGCTGTTGAACAGCTTCTGGCTGCGCTCGTCGACTTCGATGTGGAAGCCTTCTTCCTCGAACAGCTGGGCGGTGGCCGATTGGGCGTGGCCCTCCTGCAGCAGGATGTCGAGCTTGGACAGGCACAGATAGCGGCCACGGCCCTTGGCCAGGGCGAAGCTGAAGTTCAGCCCGCTGCTGCGCATGAGGTCGGGCAGGTCCTTGAAGACGATCTGCTCCTGCAGCGCCACGGTGGCGGTGGCGATCACCAGGCGCTTGCCGGCGGCCTTGGCGGCCGGAATGGCAGCCAGGCTGTAGGCCACCGTCTTGCCGGTACCGGTGCCCGCCTCCACTGCCACCACGGCAGGCTCGCCGGCACGGCGGCCTTCTTCGTCGCAGGCGATGTCGCCGAGCACCTTGGCCACTTCGGCGATCATCAGGCGCTGGCCATAGCGCGGCTTGAGGCTCTTGGCTTCGAGAAAACGCGTATAGGCGCCCTGGATGGTGGCTTTGAGTTCGTTGCTGATCATGGTCTGCAGGCGCCCGGAGGGCTGGATATATTTTCAGTGTTTCGCATGGGGCGGCTATCATACCCCGCTATTGCCCTTTATGCCGCATGGAGATCCGGATGCTTGCCTTTGCCCTGCCCTACACACTGCATGTCCTGGTCGCCCTGGTGTGGGTCGGCGGCATGTTCTTCGCCTGGCTTGTGCTGCGCCCGGCAACGGTTGCAGCCCTTGAGGGGCCTGCCCGGCTGCGCTTGTGGGTGGAAGTTTTCCGACGCTTCTTCGGTTGGGTCTGGCTGGCCGTGGCGATTTTGGCGATAAGTGGTATCGGCATGTTGCACATGCGCTTCAGCGGCTTCGAGACTGCACCGAAGTATGTGCAGGTGATGATCGGTGGAGGCATCGCCATGTTTGCCCTGTTCATGCGCATCCAGGCGTTGCTGCTGCCGGAGTTGAGGGCGGCGGTGCAGGCCGAGGACTGGCCGGCAGGTGCGGCAGTGCTGGGGCGGATTCGGCGGATGGTGGGGATCAACCTGCTGCTGGGCCTGGCGGTGGTAGCCGTGGCCAGTTCGCGGCTGATGCTCTGACAGGATCTGCGCGGCCCCTGTAGAAGCGGCCTTGTGTCGCGATGGGCTGCGCAGCAGCCCCGGCAATTTGTGCGAAGGCGCTGAAATCCTGGGGCTGCTGCGCAGCCCATCGCGACACAAGGCCGCTCCTACAGGGGGCGCGGCAAGGCTTCAGAGGCGCTGCAGAATCAGCTCACCTGCAGCGCCGGCCAACCCAGGCTGGCCCGGCTGCCCCGGCCGGCCATTGGCGCCGGCGTCTGTGCGGTACACCAGGCAACCCTTGCTAGCCCCGCCCTTGCCGGCCTTGCCAGCAGCCCCGGCCTTGCCCGGTGCGCCGCCGTCCAGGCGCACCACGATGCGTTCTTGCGGGAAGCCCTGCGGCACGCTCAAGCGGATGCGCCCACCCGGCGCACCATCGTGCCCGTTGCCGCCGTCATCGCCATTGGCACCGCGGCTGGCCTGGCCCCAGGTGCAGCCACCGGCCTGGCCGTTGGCGCCATCGAGCCCCACGTACCCCGGCGCACCGGCACCGCCACGGGCATCGATGGCCAGGCGCTCGGCATCCACTTCAGCCAGTTTCAGGTCCAGGCTGCGGCCCGACCGGGCTCCCCGCTGGTAAGTACCCGCCGCTCCCGGCGCACTGAATTCGCTACCCTCACCCAGCCGCGCGCTGCGCGCCTCGATCAGCAACGGGCTATCGGACGGTGCAATGGCGATACGCGCATCGCGCCCCAACTCCAGTTGGTCGACCTTCAACTCAGCGAGCGTGGCAGGCAGCAGCAGGGTTGCGGCATCGGCGACACGCAACTGTGCCAGGTGCACGCTTGCCGACTTGTCGGGCAGGCGCAGCATGGAATTGGCAGCGACCTCCAGGCTTTCGGCCTGGGCCAGGGGAACGGCCAACATGGCCAGCAACATCAGATTACGCATTTCGCGGCGCCTCCTGCACACGGGGGATGGACATGACATGGAAGATACCCGTCAACAGGATCTGCAGACGATCGAACCAGCGGTGGCTGCGGCCGCGCAGGCTGCCATTGAAGAACAGCACTTCGAGCAGGTGCAGGCCCAGCAAGGTGATGCCGGCGGCGTTGATCAGCAGATTGAAGGGCAAGGGTTGTGGCATCAACTGATTGAACAACACCACACCCCAGAAAGCGACTGTCAGGACCTTGCCCAAGCCCAGGATGAACTTCATATCCCGCCCCCATGGATTGTTGTTATGTCGAGACGGCCCGTTCGAGCGGACCGTGCGACCAACATTAACTGCAATGTCAGGACAGGCGCCAGCACCACTCAGTTGAGGTGCAGTTCCACCCGTCGGTTGCGGGCGCGGCCCTCCTCGCTTTCGTTGTCGGTGAGCGGTTCACTCTCGCCGCGCCCCTGGCTGGTGACCTTGCCCGCCTCCAGCCCCTGGCTGATCAGGTAAACGGCCACGCTGCTGGCGCGGCGTTCGGAAAGTGCCTGGTTGTAGCTATCGGAGCCCACGTTGTCGGTATGCCCGATCACGCTTACTTTCGCCACTGTCGGTGAATCGAGCTTCGCCACCAGGCCTTGCAGGCGCTGCTGGGCCGCCGGGGTCAGCTCGGCGGAATCGAAGGCGAACATCACCACGCCGTTGTCATCCAGGATGATCACCTCTGGCGAGGGTTCAGGTTCAGTGGCAGGCGGCGATGCGGGGTACACCTTCAACGGGCAACCCATGTGGTCGACCGCAGTGTTGGCGGGGGTATCGGGGCAAAGATCGCGGCGGTCGAAAATACCGTCGCCATCTTCGTCGCCATCCTGGGCGTAACAGATCAGGCCCCCGGCAATGGCGCCAAGGGCACCGCCGCCAGCCGCCCAGCTCGAACTTTCGATGGCGCCCAGGCCACCACCGACCAGGCCGCCGAGCAGGCTGCAGATGGGCCAGGTCCTCTGGTTGAGCGGCGCGCTGCCATCGCTGTGGGTGGCGCAGCCCGCGAGCAGGCTGGCAGCCACCAACAGCGGCAGCGCCGCCTTCGACGTCACACTCATGCTGAATGCTCCTGTGTCATTGGCCACGGACGGTTGACCGCCGTGAAGGCGCGCCCGTGCCACTGCTCAAGGCACGGGCGCACGCCGCTCTACCGCTGGATCTTGATCTCGGTACGGCGGTTCATGGCGCGCCCATCGGCCGTGGCGTTGTCTGCCACCGGCTGGGTTTCACCGGCACCGACCACCGAAACGAAGCTGCTGCGCGGCACACCGCTCTCGACCAGGTAATCGGTCACCGAGTGGGCACGGCGCTCGGACAGTTTCTGGTTGTAGCTGTCGGAGCCGACGCTGTCGGTATGGCCGCTGACGCTCAGGCGGGCGGACGGCGCTTCCTGTTTCAGGCGCGTGGCAATGGTGTTGAGGCGCTCCTTGTCGCTGGCGGTCAGGCGCGCAGAGTCGAACTCGAAGTGCACATCGCGGATGACGATGACTTCTTCCTTCTGCACCACCACTTCCTCGACCACCGCGGCCGGCTCTGGCGGGCAGCCGTTGGCATCGACCTGCACACCGCGCGGGGTGCCTGGGCACTTGTCACGGCTGTCCGGCACGCCGTCGCCATCCTCGTCGCCATCGCCATGGGCCCAGCAATAGCCCGCCGCCAGGCCACCGCCCAGCAACGCGCCCCAACCAGCCCAGCTGGAGCTCTCGATGGCGCCCAGGGCAGCGCCGCTTACACCCCCGACGGCGGCACATTTCGGCCAGTCGGTCTTTTGCAAACCTGCACAACCAGTCAACACACTGGTGAGCAGAACCAGGGGTATCGCTGTGCGTACTATGCTCATTTCATTGCTTCTCCTAGGGGGAATCGGCATAAGGCCGATTTCAGGGAGTAAAGACCGAGCATCTGATCCCTGCCACCAATAAGCCACGACACAGTCACATGCCTCTTTGCCCGCACGCTGCGGCCCGCTAGTCTTGGACGACTTCAACGAGGATTGCCAATGACCGACGGTTTTTCCCAGCGCACCCCGCAGCAGGCCCTGGCGGCCCTGCTCGAGCGCTTCACCCCGCAACGCCTGCTGCTGGTGGGCACGCGCTTCCCGGCGCTGGACGCCTTCGCCCAGGCGCACCCACAGGTAACCATCGCCACGGCCGCCCCAGGCCCGCTGCCGGCCGAACTGGCAGCCCAGCGCTTTGACCTGGCGGTACTGGTGGACTGCCTGGAGCACCTGCCCAAACGCACCGGCCTGGAATTGCTCGGCGGCATTCGCAACCTCAATGCCAGCCGGGTCGCGGTGCTGGCCGACCTGGCCGCCTGTGGCTGGCAAGACACCGATTTCTTTGCCCTGGCCCTGTCGGCCAGCGAGAAATTCCGCCGTGACCAGCAGGTATTGAGCCTGTTCACCTATGATCTACATGACTACAAGCAGGTACCGGACTGGCTGAATGCCAAGTTCTGGGCCAACCCTGAAAACTTCGGCAAGTACTGGTGGTGATGATGAGTGTCTCGGTCTGCCCTTGTGGCAGTGGCAACCTGCTCGACGCCTGCTGCGGGCATTACCATGCCGGCACCCCGGCACCGGATGCCCAGGCGCTGATGCGCTCACGCTACAGCGCTTACGTGCTGGGCCTGGTCGACTATCTGGTGGCCACCACCCTGCCCGCCCAGCAAGCCGGCCTGGACCGTGCCGCCATGGCCGCCTGGAGCGCCCAGAGCACCTGGCTGGGCCTGGAGGTGGAAAGCGCAGAGGTGCTGGGCGGCCAGCCGGAGCACGGTTTTGTCACCTTCACTGCACGCTGGCACGACCAGGAGGGTGACCATCAGCACCGCGAGCGCTCGGCATTCGTCCAGCATGCCGGGCGCTGGTACTTCATCGACCCCACGGTCGGGCTCAATGCCGGGCGCAACGACCCCTGCCCCTGCGCCAGCGGCCAGAAGTTCAAGAAATGCTGCGCCAGTTACGTGGGTAGCTGAACATGATCGCCCGCACCCGCCCGCTGCTGCTCGCCACCCTGATGGCATGGCTGGCACTGCTGGCGGGCTGCGCCAGCTGGGGCAGTGACGACTGGCGCGAACCCGAGGTGCACCTGGTCGAGGTGGAGACGGTCAAGGCCAGGTTGCTGGAGCAGGAGTTCGTGCTGCATCTGCGAATCGACAACCCCAATGACAGCCGCCTGTTCATCCGCAACCTGTCGTATGCCATACGCCTCAACGACCTGTTGCTGGTGCAGGATGAAACCAGCGTGTGGCGTAGTGTCGGCGGGCATGCCCAGCGTACTTTCAAGATCACCGCGCGGACCAACCTGTGGCAGCACCTGAAACCACTGGCCAAGCTGCTGAAAAGCGAACAACCGCTGCACTACAGCCTGCAGGGCGAGCTGGCGACCGGGTTGCTCATCCATCGGGACCTGCACTTGTCGCGCAGTGGTGAGATAATCCCCGGTGATTACAAACCGGAGTAACCCTGCAATGTCCCAGCAACCCCACGTTCATGGCCCTGACTGCAACCACGATCATGATCACCACCACGATCATGGCCATGTACACGGCCCGCACTGCAACCACGGCCACCAGGAGCCGGTACGCAACGCCCTGAAGGACGTTGGCCGTAACGACCCGTGCCCGTGCGGTAGCCAGAAAAAGTTCAAGAAGTGCCACGGCGCCTGACCTGAACAGCGCTTGCGCGTCCCTGCCGCGGGCCGCGCAGTGGGTAGCCGGGGCCTAGCTGGCCCTGGCAGGCCCTGAAACCTTGCGCTGCAGCACCCCTGCGGTGGCCATGAGCAGCACGATGCACAGGGCCATGCAGATGGCATTGGTGCCATCCCAACCGACCGTGCCCAGCAACAGCGACGGGCTGAATGCGCCAATGGTCGCGAACACAGCAATGGCCAGATCGTTCTTCCCCTGCATCTGCATCGCTGCCGGGCTGTTTTGCAGCGTCTGCGCCAACAGCGCCCCACCGCCCACGTAGGTCAGGTTCCAACCCAGGCCCAGGGCTATCAGTGACAAGGTCATCATCGCGTAGCTGTGCGACCACATGTTCATGGCAGTGCAACCGATCAGCAGGCCCAGGCCGAGACAGATGGTGGCCCTGATGCCGAGTTTGTGGATGATGGCGCCGGTGAAGAACGACGGCGCAAACATGGCAATCACATGCCATTGAATCGCCAGGCGAACGTCGGAAAAGTCCTCATGCATGTGTTTCATGTGCATGGACGCCTGGATCATCAGCAAATTCATGATCCCATAGCCCAGCGCGGCCACTGCCATGGCCACGGCAACCACCGGGCTCAGCGGCTCGGCGGTGGTGCCAGCCGGTTTCGCTGCACGGTCGTTACTGGCGGTGCCGGTATCGCCGGGCAGGCAGGCCGCTGTCAGCAACGACATCACCGCCAAGCCGACAAAAGCGGCGTAGCACAGCGAAAACAGCGGATACCCACCAACGTCCCTCAGCCACTCGGTGAGCGCCGGCCCGACCACGGCAGCGATCACCCCACCGGCCACGACCAGGGAAAGCGCCTTGGGCTTCAGGTTCTGAGCCAGATTGTCGGTGGCCGCGAAGCGATTGAAGTTGGCAAACGCAATGTAGATGCCCAACGCCGAATGGCTGATCACCAGCGTCGGGAAGTGCTGGTACTGCACAGCCAGGTAACCACTGATGCCAGACACCGCCAAAGGGATCGAGCCCAGCATGAAGGCGCGCTTGCGGCCAATACGGCTCATCAGCCTGGAGACCGGATAGGTGGCGAGCATCAGGCAGAGGAACTGGAAACCATAGGGCACGGTGGACCACGTGGCGGCAGGCGCCAGCGCCGCCCCGACAATGGCCGCCATGGTCACGGACATGACCGCAGTCGTCAGGTTGATCGATTGCGCGGTGAAATACAGGTACGTGCGCCGCGGAAGTGTGCTCGACATAGCGTGTGCTCACGGTTGGTGGACGGGTCGATTTCGGTATTGGGAAAGATGCCGACAGGTGCATGGTCGCATCTGCCACGCCCTGAAATTCGAACAGTCGACGCGCTTTCCGGTTAACTGTTAGGCTGCTTTTTCTAACAGCTGCTGGACCCGCCATGCGCCCGCACAGCCTTCATGACCAGTTGAAACAGCGCCTCGAAGCCGGCGAATGGCTGCCCGGCCAGCGCATGCCGTCCATCCGCAAGCTGACGGCGGCGGCTGGCTGCAGCTACCACGATGTCGTCTCCAGCTATGCCCGGCTGGTCAGCGAAGGTGTGTTGACCGCCATTCCCGGCCGCGGCTACTTCGTCGCCAGCCACACACGGCAAACCAGTGCGGTGGATGCGCCCGCAGGCATGGCCGGCGATCCGCTGTTCAAGCTGCTGCAGGGGGGCCAGCACTACATCAAACTGGGCAGCGGCTGGCTGCCACCCGCCTGGCGTGACACCGAGCTGCTGGCCAAGGCGATTCGGCGCACGGCGCGGCTGGAGCAGAGTTCGCTGGCGGAATATGGCGACATCCAGGGCTACCTGCCCATGCGCAAACAGCTGTGCGTGCACCTGAAACGCCTGACCCGTGTCGATGCCCGGCCAAGCCAGTTGCTGACTACGCTGGGCGCCACACAAGCGCTGGACCTGGTGGCGCGGTTGTTGATCAAGCCAGGCGATCACGTGTTCGTCGACGAGCCCGGCAACGGCAACCTGATCAAACTGATCCAGTTGGCCGGCGGCCACGTGGTCGGGGTGCGCCGAACCCAGGACGGACCAAGCGTGGAAGACATGCAGGAGCACCTGGCCAGGCACAAGGTCAAGGCGTTCTTCTGCAACAGCACCTTCCACAACCCGACCGGCGGCAACATCAGCCCGCACAATGCCTTCAGCGTCCTGCGCCTGGCGGTGGAACACGACTTCTTCGTGGTCGAGGACGATGTCTACGGCGACTTCAGCCCGGGTGTGCGCCAGACCTTTGCCGAACTGGACAACCTTGAGCGGGTCATCTACATCGGCAGCTTCTCGAAATGCCTGTCCGCTTCATTGCGCGTGGGCTACATCGCCTGCTCGGCAGAGCTGATAGAGCCGCTGACGCGCCTGAAGCTGCTGACCTGCGTGGCGGTGCCGGCGTTTTGCGAACGCTTCGTCAACACCATCTTGTCCGACGGCACCTATGCCCGGCACATGCAAGACCTGCAGCAGCGCCTGATCCGGCAGCAGGCGCAGACCCAGCAGTTGTTGCGGGCGCGTGGCTGGCAGTTCGACATAACGCCCCAAGGCGGCATGTTCCTGTGGGTCTACCACCCCGAACTGGCCGACCTGCAGCCTTTCATGCGTCGCCTGGAACAGCACAAGGTGCTATTGATGCCAGGCTCGGCCTTCGCCGTCAGCCGTGACTATCAGCGCCTTGCTCGCATCAATTGCACGCACTTTTCCGACGCCGTGGCCGAACATTTCAAGGTTTGAGTCGGCACTGGCAAATAAACCGCCCAGGGACCTTGCACGGCGCCTGCGCGCTCACTACCTTAGCGCCTTTCGAAACCCGCCACGCCTTGCAGGAGCCCTTGTCATGGCCGCCTCCGCCTTTCCTCCATTCCGCCCGCGGTTCGCAACCGCTGCCACGCTGCTCGGCATGCTCGGGCTGGCCGGCTGCCAGACGGGCGGCTACCAGGGCAGCGTGCCACCGACCAGCGGCGTGCAGCCGCTCAAGGGCCTGGCGCAGAACGTCTCGGTACGGCGCAACGCAATGGGCGCACCACTGATCGAAAGCAGCAGCTTCCATGACGCCCTGTTCAGCCTGGGCTATGTGCATGCCGGCGACCGCATCGAGCAGATGGTCGCCATGCGCCTGCTGGCCCAGGGCCGCCTGGCCGAACTGGCCGGCAGCGACGCGCTGGACATCGACCGCCTGATGCGCGCGGCCAACCTCAAGCAGAGCGCCGCCCAGCAGTACGCCGACGCCTCGCCACGGCTCAAGCGCTTCTTCGAAGTGTATGCACGCGGGGTCAACGCCTACCTGTTCCGCTACCGCGACAAGCTGCCCGCCGGCCTGGCCAGCAGTGGCTACCGCCCCGAATACTGGAAGCCCGAGGACTCGGCGCTGATCTTCAGCCTGTATGCGTTCAGCCAGTCGGTGAACCTGCAGGAAGAACTGAGCGCCCTGACCCTGGCGCAGAAAGCCGGCAGCGACAAGCTGGCCTGGCTGCTGCCCGGTGCCCCGGACGAGCCGTTGGCCGAAGCCGAAGTGGACAAGCTCAAGGGCCTGAACCTGGCCAGCCAGTTGCCGGGGCTGCCGGCCCTGGCAGCTGCCAGCCAGAAGCTGGCCGACCTCGACCTTCTGGGCAGCCCGGGCTCGGCCAACCTGGCCCTGGCGCCGCAGCGCAGCCGCAGCGGCAAGAGCCTGCTGGCCAGCGACAGCCGAGCCGCCTGGGCCCTGAGCCCGGTACAGATCCACACCGGCAAGTACCAGGTCGCCGGCCTGTCGTTGCCCGGCCTGCCAATCGTGCTGGCCGGCTACAACGGCAAGCTGGCCTGGAGCAGCAGCGCGGTCATGGCCGACAACCAGGACCTGTACCTGGAGCAACTGCGCCACCAGGGCAGCCAGCTGAGCTACCTGGCCGACGGCAAATGGCTGCCGGCCCGCGCCCGTAGC
The DNA here is from genome assembly GCF_002113725.1 of Pseudomonas sp. B23(2017). Taxonomy (NCBI): domain Bacteria; kingdom Pseudomonadati; phylum Pseudomonadota; class Gammaproteobacteria; order Pseudomonadales; family Pseudomonadaceae; genus Pseudomonas; species Pseudomonas sp. B23(2017). The sequence continues at coordinate 47,971 of NZ_NEJM01000003.1, forward strand.
GAAACCTTCTTCGTCCGCGGCCAGCGCCCGCTGCGCGAGGTGATGTACGACACCCGCCACGGCACCCTGCTGGCCCAGCCAGGCAATGCCAGCCTGGGCCTGGCGCTGAATCTGCCACAGTTCAAGGGCGACCGCAGCCTGGATGCGCTGTTCGACCTGACCCGTGCCAAGAGCGTGGAGCGTGCCTTCGACAGCACCCGTGAAGTGACCGCCGCCGCCCTCAACTTCGTCTTCGCCGAACCCGAGCACATCGGCTGGCAAGTCAGTGGCCGCTACCCCAACCGCCGCGAAGGCCAGGGCCTGCTGCCCTCGCCGGGCTGGGACGGGCGCTACGACTGGGACGGCTATGCCGACCCGATGCTGCACCCTTACGACCAGGACCCGCCCGCCGGCTGGATCGGCCACGCCAACCAGCGCAGCCTGCCGCGTGGCTATGGCATGCAGCTGTCCAGCACCTGGTACTACCCCGAGCGCGCCGAGCGCCTGGCCCAGCTGGCCGGCAATGGCCGCCACGACAGCCGCAGCCTGATGGCCCTGCAGAACGACCAGACCACACTGCTGGCCGACAAGCTCAAGCAGATGTTCGACGCCCCGGGCATGGCCCAGCCGCTCAAGCAGGCGATCGACGCCCTGCCCGCCGCACAGCGCGACAAGGCCAGCGACGCGCTGGCCCGGCTCAAGGCCTTCGATGGGCGCCTGAGCCCGGTATCGGCCGATGCCGCACTGTACGAACTGTTCCTCCAGGAAGTGGCCCGGCAAACCTTCCTCGACGACCTGGGCCCGGAATCCGGCCCGGCCTGGCAGGCTTTCGTCAGCAATGCGCGGTTGTCGTTCTCGGCGCAGGCCGACCACCTGCTGGGCCGCGACGACAGCCCGTTCTGGGATGACCGCAGCACGCCGCAGACAGAAGACAAGCCGGCCATTCTCGCCCGCAGCCTGGCTGGCGCGGTGGATGCCGGCACCGCGCAACTGGGCGCCGACCGCCGCGCCTGGCAGTGGGGCAAGCTGCACCAGTACCGCTGGCCTGCACCGGCCTACCATGGCCTGGGCGACGCCCTTGGCCGCTCGCCGCTGGCTGCCGGTGGCGACTTCACCACCCTGGCCCTGACGCCCTACGCCTGGGGCAGCGACTTCGACACCCGCCTGCCGGCCTCGGCGCGGATGATCGTCGACTTCGGCCAGGCCGAGCCGTTGCAGGTGCTGACCAGCAGCGGGCAGTCCGGCAACCCGGCCAGCACGCATTACAGCGACGGGCTGGATGCCTGGTTCAAAGGGCGCTTCATGAGCCTGCCACTGCAGCAGCAGAACTTCGGGCGAGCGTATGGCAACCAGCGTTTGACGTTGGTGCCTGGGCGCTAGTGGAGCCTTTCCTGCTTACCGGCAGCCGCCCAGCTACCTAGCATCCTCGGTGCCGCACTGTTCCCGGACAGGAGCGGCACACTTTCCATCAAGAGGATGAGAACATGGCTACAGAAACCCTGAAAATTGAAATTTCCTGGCCTGATACGCTCAAAGTTCCAGCTGGCGCTACCGTCAATGCACAACTTTGGGTGGGAACCGCAATCGCCGACTACCGCATGATCAGCGACGGAGATGCCTGCGCCCCTGCGGTTACTTCACCCGTCACCCTGGAAATCACTTACGATACCGAGGACCTGCTGCCAAACAGCGTCGATACCACTTGGGATCACTTCCGTGCTTCGCCATATTTGATGCATGACGGCAAACGCCTGAACATCGCCCGCGTCGCCAAGATCAGTATCGAAGAAGCCCGAAAAACGGGCTGGAAGGTCGCTATTTCCTGACGCGGGTCTGGCAGCCCTCGAGAGGGCTGCCTCACACATAGAACTTGTCGCGGGCCTCGACACTCTGACCTAGCAAGCCCTACTCCAGACGTTGAGCCATGGACCTCGTCATCGCCCGCCCCGAAGGCCTGTACTGTCCGCCCGGTGATTTCTACATTGACCCCTGGCGGCCAGTGGAGCGTGCCGTCATCACCCACGGCCACGGCGACCATGCCCGCGTCGGCAACCGCAATTACCTCACCGCCGCCCCAGGCGCCGGCATCCTGCGCAGCCGCCTGGGCCAGGACATCAACCTGCAAACCCTGCCGTACGGCGAACGCCTGCTGCACCATGGCGTAACCCTGAGCCTGCACCCGGCCGGGCATGTACTGGGCTCGGCGCAAGTGCGTCTGGAGTACCAGGGCGAAGTCTGGGTCGCCTCCGGCGACTACAAAGTGGAACCCGACGGCACCTGCACGCCGTTCGAACCGGTGCGCTGCCACACGTTCATCACCGAATCGACCTTCGGCCTGCCCATCTACCGTTGGCCCAGCCAGGGCGAGATCTTCACCGGCATCAATAACTGGTGGCGCGCCAATAGCGAACAGGGCAAAGCCAGCGTGCTGTTCTGCTATGCCTTCGGCAAGGCCCAGCGAATCCTCCACGGGCTGGACGCCAACATTGGTCCTGTCCTCGTGCATGGCGCTGTCGAACCACTCAACCGGGTGTACCGGGACGCTGGCGTCTACCTTCCGCAAACCCGCTATGTGGGCGATATCCCACGCAACGACCCGCTGCTGCGCCAGGCACTGGTCCTGGCACCGCCTTCGGCGGGTGGCAGCAGCTGGATGCGCCGTTTCGGTGACTACAGCGATGCCTTTGCCAGTGGCTGGATGCTGTTGCGCGGCACCCGCCGCCGGCGCGGGGTAGACCGAGGTTTCGTGCTCTCGGACCATGCCGATTGGCCGGGGTTGCTCTGGGCCATCGGCCAGACTGGCGCAGAACGCGTGATGGTCACCCATGGCTCGGTCAATGTGCTGGTGCGCTATCTCATCGAACAAGGCCTCGATGCCCGCGCCTTCGTGACCGAGTACGGCGAGGAAGATGACGTGGTAGCCGCGGAGCCAGACGCATGAAAGCATTCGCCGAGCTGTACCTGAGGCTGGATGCGACTACCTCCAGCACTGCAAAGCTCACGGCGCTACGCGACTACTTCAGCACCGCCCCGGCTGGGGATGCCGCCTGGGCGGTGTACTTCCTGGCAGGTGGCCGCCCTCGCCAACTGGTGCCTACACGCGTGCTGCGGGAGCTGGCCGGCAGATTGGCGGGGCTGCCTGACTGGCTGTTCGAGGAATGCTACCAGGCCGTTGGCGACCTGGCCGAAACCATTTCCCTGCTGGTACCGGAAAGCCACCACCCTGGCGACGACGGCCTCGCCCGCTGGGTCGAAGCCCATCTGTTGCCATTGCGTGGCCTGCCGGTCGAGGAGATCCAGCAACGCCTGCCGCCTCTTTGGGCCCAGTTGGACCGCCCCAGCCTGATGCTCTGCCTGAAACTCATCACTGGCAGCTTTCGCGTGGGGGTATCGAAGCTGTTGGTCACTCGCGCCCTCGCGCAACTGGCCGGGCTGGATGCCAAACGCGTGGCCCAGCGCCTGGTTGGCTACACCGACATCAGCCACCGCCCGACGGCAGCCAGCTATCAACGGCTGATAGCCCCGGAATCAGACGATGAATATAGCCAGCGTGGCGGCCAGCCCTACCCGTTTTTTCTGGCCCACCCCCTGCAGGTACCAACCGAACAGCTCGATGCACTGCTCGGGCCGCCGAGCGAATGGCAGATCGAATGGAAATGGGACGGCATTCGCGCCCAGGTGGTCAAGCGCGAAGGCCAGCTGTGGGTCTGGTCGCGCGGTGAGGAACTGGTCACCGAACGCTTCCCCGAATTGCACAGCCTGGCGCAGACGCTACCCGACGGTGTCGTGCTCGATGGCGAGATCCTGGTGTGGAAACCCGGCGGCTCAGCGGCTGAACTGGCTGTACAGCCCTTTGCCATGTTGCAGCAGCGCCTGGGTCGCAAGACCTTGGGCAAGAAGCTGCTGAGCGACGCGCCGGTCGTGCTGCAGGCCTATGACCTGCTGGAATGGCGAGGCGAGGACTGGCGCAGCCGGCCGCAGCATGCACGCCGCCAACAGCTGGAACACGTGCTTGAGCAGCACCCATTGGCCCCGGTGTTGCTCTCGCCTCTACTCGAAGGCCGGGACTGGGCCGACCTTGCCTACCAGCGCGAACAGTCCCGCAGCCTGGGGGTGGAAGGGCTGATGCTGAAACAGCGCGAGGCCTTGTATGGCGTGGGGCGCACCAAGGACATGGGCACCTGGTGGAAGTGGAAGATCGACCCGTTCAGCGTCGATGCCGTGCTGATCTATGCCCAGCGCGGCCACGGCCGGCGGGCCAGCTTGTACAGCGACTACACCTTCGCCGTGTGGGACGCGCCAGCCGGTACGCCGGGGCGGGCACTGGTCCCCTTTGCCAAGGCCTATTCAGGGCTCAGTGACGAAGAGATGCGCAAGGTCGACGCCATCATCCGCAAGACCACGGTTGAAACCTTCGGGCCGGTGCGCAGCGTGACGCCGACGCTGGTGTTCGAGCTTGGCTTCGAGGGCATCGCGCTGTCCAGGAGGCACAAGAGCGGCATTGCCGTGCGCTTTCCGCGGATGCTGCGCTGGCGGCTGGACAAGCCGGTGGAGGAAGCGGATGACCTGGCTACATTGCAGGCGCTGCTGGCCTGAAACAATTTCTGGACCGTGCTGGCTTCTTCGCGGGTAAACCCGCTCCCACAGGTCATGCACAAAAGCTGGGTTTTGCGCGATCCCTGTGGGAGCGGGTTTACCCGCGAAGAAGCCAGCGCGGTGGCCAGGAGGGCACCGATGCAGGCGCAAGGCCAAAAACTGTGCTTCTATCTGTGTGCCGCCCCGTGTCGCAGACCGTTTTCGCCACGCACCCAGGACCACCATGCACCATTCAACTCACGACCTGCTCTCGCCCGTTCCGGGCATTACCCGCCAGTTGCACAGCTTCCACTTCGGACCTCGCGGTGGCGGCAAAGTCTATATCCAGGCCTCGCTGCATGCCGACGAGCTGCCCGGCATGCTGGTGGCCTGGCACCTCAAGCGCCGCCTGGGTGAACTGGAACAGCAAGGCCGCCTGCAGCGCGAGATCATCCTGGTGCCGGTGGCCAACCCGGTCGGCCTGGAACAGGTGCTGCTGGACGCGCCGCTGGGGCGTTTCGAACTGCAAAGCGGCGAGAACTTCAACCGTAACTTCGTCGACCTTTCCGACAGCATCGGCGACCAGATCGAAGAACACCTGACCGAAGACCCGGCACACAACCTCGCACTGATCCGCGAATACCTGCGCCGGGGGCTGGACGCACACCCGGCGCGCACACCGCTGCAGGCCCAACGCCTGATACTGCAGCGCCTGGCCTGCGATGCCGACATGGTGCTGGACCTGCACTGCGACTTCGAGGCGGTCGAGCACCTGTACACCACGCCAGACGCCTGGCCGCAGATCGAACCGCTGGCCCGCTACCTGGGTGCCCAGGCAAGCCTGCTGGCCACCGATTCGGGCGGGCAGTCGTTCGATGAATGCTTCAGCCTGGTGTGGTGGCAGTTGCAGCAACGCTTCGGCAAACGGTTCCCGATTCCGCTGGGCTGCTGCTCGGTCACCGTCGAGCTGCGCGGCCAGGCCGATGTCAGCCACGACCTGGCCAGCAAGGACTGCCAGGCGATCCTCGATTTCCTGACCCATGCGGGGGTCATCGAAGGCGCAAGCCCGGCCCTGCCCGACTTGCGCTGCCCGGCCACGCCGCTGGCCGCCGTCGAACCGGTGATAACGCCACTGGGCGGGCTGCTGGTGTACCACGCCCGGCCAGGCCAGCACCTGGAAGCGGGCCAGTTGATCGCTGAAGTCATCGACCCGCTCAGCGACCGGGTGACTGCCATCCACAACAGCCAGCCCGGCCTGCTGTATGCACGTAACGTACGGCGCATGGCTACCGCCGGCATGGTCATCGCCCACGTCGCAGGCGAGCAGGTATGCCGCAGCGGCTACCTGCTGGCAAACTGATCCGGTAAAACCATTGCACCTGGCTGGTTGTCTGTAGAAACACAGCCACCGAAGGACCCTATGCCCCATGCCCGCCGCCACCGACCTCGCCAAGGCCTGGTTCGCCAAGCGTGGCTGGAAGCCTTTCGCTTTCCAGCGCCGTGTATGGGCGGCCGTGGACCGGGGCGAATCCGGCTTGCTGCATGCCAGTACCGGTGCCGGCAAGACCTACGCCGTATGGCTCGCCGCGCTGCGGGCCTTCAAGGCCGAAGCCCAGGGGCGTCATGCTGCACCCCTGCAGGTGGTGTGGGTTACCCCCATGCGTGCCTTGGCCGCCGACACCGCCCGCGCGCTGCAGTTGCCGCTGGACGACCTGGGCCTGCCCTGGAGCGTGGGCGTTCGCAGCGGCGACACCGGCAGCGCCGAACGTGCCCGGCAAGCACGGCGCCTGCCCAGCGTACTGGTCACTACCCCTGAAAGCCTTACGCTGCTGTTGACCCGGGCACAAGCCCGCGAAGACTTCGCCACGCTGCGCCTGGTAGTGGTAGACGAATGGCACGAACTGCTGGGCAACAAGCGCGGGGTACAACTGCAACTGGCGCTGGCCCACCTGCGCCACTGGCACCCGAGCCTGCCGACCTGGGGCCTGTCCGCCACCCTCGGCAATCTTCAACATGCGCTGGACGTATTGCTGCCAAAAGGCGGCTTGCTGGTACAAGGCCGACAAGACAAGCCGCTGCAGGTCGATACCCTGCTGCCAACGGCCATCGAGCGCTTCCCCTGGGCAGGGCACATGGGCTTGAAGATGCTCGACCAGGTAAGCCGGGAGATCGATGCCAGCACCAGTTGCCTGGTATTCACCAACACGCGGGCACAGGCCGAACTCTGGTACCAGGCCCTGCTCGAAGCACGCCCCGACTGGGCCGGCCTGATTGCCTTGCACCATGCCTCGCTGGCCCGCGATACCCGTGACTGGGTCGAGCGCAGCCTCAAGCAAGGCAGCCTGAAGGCAGTGGTCTGCACCTCCAGCCTGGACCTGGGGGTGGACTTCCTGCCCGTGGAGCGAGTACTGCAGATCGGTTCCGCCAAGGGCATTGCCCGCCTCGTGCAACGGGCCGGGCGCTCCGGCCACGCGCCGGGGCGGCGCTCCCGGGTTACTCTGGTGCCCACCCACAGCCTGGAACTGGTGGAAGCGGCCGCCGCCAGGCAGGCCTTGGCAGCCGGGCACATCGAGGCCCGTCATTCGCCGCGCTTGTGCATGGACGTGCTGGTGCAACACCTGGTCAGCATGGCCCTGGGCAGTGGCTTTCACCCGGAGCAGTTACTGGCCGAAGTGCGCAGCACCTGGGCCTTTCGCGAGTTGCGCGACAGCCAGTGGCAATGGGCGCTGGACTTCGTCTGCCATGGCGGCAGTTCACTCAGCGCCTACCCGGACTACCAGCGCGTCGAGCGCCAGGCCGACGGTGCTTACCGGGTTGCCAGCGAACGCCTGGCACGTCGCCACCGCATGAGTATCGGTACTATCGTCAGTGACGCCAGCCTGCAGCTCAAGTACTGGAGCAAGGGCGGCGGAGGCAAGGCGCTGGGCAGCGTCGAAGAGGCGTTCATTGCCCGTTTGCGCCCTGGCGATACCTTGCTGTTCGCCGGGCGAGTGCTGGAACTGGTGCGCGTGGAAAACATGACCGCCTACGTACGCCGCAGCACCGCGCGCAAGGCAGCGGTCGCTCGCTGGAATGGTGGCCGCATGCCGCTTTCCAGCGAACTGGCCGACGCACTGGTCGAGCAGCTTGGCGCAGCATCCCAAGGGTGCTTCCAAGGCCCGGAGATGCGTGCAGTGCGCCCTCTGCTGACCTTGCAGGCGCTATGGTCGGCGCTGCCCACCCCCGGCACGCTGCTGGCCGAGACCTTCAAGTCGCGCCAAGGTTGGCACCTGTTCCTGTACCCGTTCGCCGGACGCATGGCCAACCTTGGCCTGGCCAACCTGATTGCCTGGCGAGTGAGCCGCGTGCAGCCGCTTTCGGTTTCGATTGCCGTCAATGACTACGGGTTCGAACTGCTCAGCCCGGGCAACGTGGACTGGGCAACGCATCTGCCACAGGCGCTGGTTACCGAACACCTGCTGGAGGATGTGCTGGCCAGCCTCAATGCTGGAGAAATGGCATTGCGCCGTTTTCGCGAGATCGCGCAGATTGCCGGGCTGGTGTTTGGCGGGTATCCGGCGGCGCAGAAAAGCCTGAGGCAGATCCAGGCCTCCAGCGGTTTGTTCTATGAGGTTTTTCGCAAGCACGACGCCGGCAACTTGCTGCTGGCTCAGGCACGGGACGAAGTGCTGAATGAGGAACTGGAGATCGAGCGGCTGCACCGTCAATTGCTGAAAATGGGGCAGTTACGGCTGGAGCTGCGACAGCTTGAGCGGCCCGGGCCGTTGGCATTTGCCTTGCTGGTGGAAGGCATGCGCGAAACGTTGAGCACCGAGAAACTGGCGGACCGGATTGCCAGGATGGTCGCGGAACTGAACAGTGCGGCGGACGCTACGGAATGACCAACTTCCTATCCATCGAACACCATGGCCAGGTGCTCTGGCTGCTTTCGGACAAGGCCATCTACTGGCCAGCCCGTCGTGCCCTGCTGGTGGCCGACGTGCACATCGGCAAGGCAGCAAGCTATCGCGCCCTGCACCAACCGGTACCACGCGGCACCACCGAAGCGACACTCGAGCGCCTGGATGCATTGCTGGCCGCGCATGATTGCGAGCAACTGATCGTTCTTGGCGATTTCCTGCATGCCCGAACAGCGCGGGCGCCGGCAACGCTCACCAGGCTGCAGACATGGAGGGAACGGCACAAGGCCCTGAAAATCGTGCTGATACGCGGCAATCATGATCGCAACGCCGGTGATCCACCCGTGACGCTCGAAATAGAAGTCATGAACGAACCCTGGCTGCTTGAACCCTTCGCGCTCCAGCACGAACCCGAACCGCACCCCAGCCACCCGGTACTGGCAGGCCATGTACATCCGGTATTTGTACTGCGTGGCAAGGCTCGGCAACGCCTGCGACTGCCCTGCTTCCTGATCGATGGCCAGGTCAGCCTGTTGCCGGCGTTCGGTGAATTCACCGGGGGTTGGGAAATCGCGCCCACGAGCGCCAGCCGGGTGTACCTGGCAGGGGCAGACCGTGTCTGGGCGCTCTAGCGGAGTCAACTCAGGCTACAGGCGCCGGAGGGGGCTCATCAGGCAAGGTTGGCTCGCCCGGTTCCATGGGTGGTGTTTCACCGGGCTCCGGCGGTTGCGGGGTATCCGGGTCAGGCTGGTGGGGCACGCCGCCCGCCTGCATGGGCAGCGGGTGTGCCAGCAGTGACCATGGCAGCAACCCGACGTGATTGGGCTGCAGAACTGCCAGCTTGGCACTGATTGCGGGGTGGAGTTTCATTGGCTGCTCCTGACAAGGCCGCTGCGCATCATGCGCACCGACGTTATCCAGTTGGAGTGCCAAAGGCGCGGGGAATTCCCCGCGCTCGTCGGCTCAGGTACGCGGCAGGGTGACGCCGCGTTGGCCCTGGTACTTGCCGCCACGGTCCTTGTACGACACTTCGCATTCTTCGTCGGACTGCAGGAACAGCATCTGGGCCACACCTTCGTTGGCGTAGATCTTCGCCGGCAGCGTGGTGGTGTTGGAGAACTCCAGTGTCACATGGCCTTCCCACTCGGGCTCGAGCGGGGTGACGTTGACGATGATGCCGCAACGGGCGTAGGTGCTCTTGCCCAGGCAGATGGTCAGCACATCACGCGGAATGCGGAAATACTCGACGGTGCGCGCCAGGGCGAAGGAGTTCGGCGGGATGATGCATACGTCGCTCTTGATGTCGACGAAACTGCCGGCATCGAAGTTCTTCGGGTCGACGGTGGCCGAGTTGATGTTGGTGAACACCTTGAATTCGTCGGCGCAGCGCACGTCGTAGCCGTAGCTGGAGACGCCGAAGGAGATCACCCGGCTGTCCTGTTCGCCGCGCACCTGGCGCTCGACGAACGGTTCGATCATGCCGTGTTCCTGCGCCATGCGGCGAATCCACTTGTCCGATTTGATGCTCATGGCGGGGTGTCCTGAAGAGTTGCGAGGTGAAAAATCGAGACGCGCATCTTACCGGTCCCGGCGCCCAGGTTAAAGTTCCATGCCTCATCCCGCGCCGGGCGGGGGCTGCAGCCGCCGTCGATCCGAATTTGCGTAAAGCGCCTTCTGACCATTGGCAGGTTGCGGAAAGTGGGGTAAGGTGGCGCCACTGTGCTGCACGTGACACCGAGAATCTCTAGTTTGATGCACGATCCTGATCGGCCCATCGCTGAATTTTCTGCTCTCTTTGCGCTCAGTCCCGGCCAGGGTTTTTCCTGACCGTTATCAAATTGTCCAAGGAGACAGAAAAATGTCCAACCGTCAATCCGGTGTTGTTAAGTGGTTCAACGATGAGAAAGGCTACGGCTTCATCACCCCTCAGTCGGGCGACGACCTGTTCGTGCACTTCAAAGCCATCCAAGCTGACGGCTTCAAAACCCTGAAAGAAGGCCAGGCTGTTACTTTCGTCGCTACCCGCGGCCAGAAAGGCATGCAGGCTGAAGAAGTTCAGATCGCCTAAGTCGATCGAAGCTTCCTAGCTTTCAAAAAACCCGCCTTCCGGCGGGTTTTTTATGCCTGGCCGAAAGACCGAGTCGGCCTCTTCGCGGGTAAACCCGCTCCCACAGGGACAGCGCGGTACTTGAAGGCTGCGCTGTACCTGTGGGAGCGGGTTTACCCGCGAAGCAGGCGACTCGGTCTGCCAGTCAATCTTCGCTGATGGTAATGCTAGGCATCGCCGGCGCAGCAGCTTCCTGCAGCACGATCCGCGCGCCCACCTGGCGGGCCAGTTCCTGATAGACCATGGCAATCTGGCTTTCCGGCTCGGCGATCGCCGTCGGCTTGCCACTATCGGCCTGCTCGCGGATCAGCATCGACAGCGGCAACGATGCCAGCAGGTCGACACCATACTGGCTCGCCAGCTTCTCGCCACCGCCTTCGCCGAACAGGTGCTCGGCATGGCCGCAGTTCGAGCAGATATGCACGGCCATGTTCTCCACCACGCCCAGCACCGGGATGTTGACCTTGCGGAACATCTCCACGCCCTTCTTGGCATCCAGCAAGGCCAGGTCCTGCGGGGTGGTGACGATCACCGAACCGGCCACCGGTACCTTCTGCGCCAGGGTCAGCTGGATGTCACCGGTGCCCGGCGGCATGTCGATCACCAGGTAATCCAGGTCGTCCCAGGCGGTCTGGGTCACCAGCTGCAGCAGCGCGCCGGAAACCATCGGGCCACGCCATACCATCGGCGTGTTGTCGTCAGTCAGGAACGCCATGGACATGACTTCCACGCCATGGGCCTTGATCGGCACGAACCACTTCTGCTCGCGAATCTGCGGGCGGGTGCCTTCGGCGATGCCGAACATCACGCCCTGGCTGGGGCCATAGATATCGGCATCGAGAATACCCACCCGCGCACCCTCGCGGGCCAGCGCCAGCGCCAGGTTGGCCGCGGTGGTCGACTTGCCCACACCGCCCTTGCCCGAGGCCACGGCGATGATGTTCTTGACGTTGGCCATTGCCGGCACCTGGGCCTGGGCCTTGTGCGCGGCCACCACGCAGTCGATCGACACCTGGGCACTGCTGACGCCCTCGAGGTTGCCGATGGCGGTCTGCAGCACCTGGGCCCAGCCGTTCTTGAACAGCCCTGCGGCATAACCCAGCTGCAACTGCACGCTGACCTGCCCGCCCTGGATATCGATGGCGCGCACGCAGCCGGCGCTGACCGGGTCCTGGTTCAGGTAGGGGTCGGTGTACTGGCGAAGCACGCCTTCGACGGCGGCACGGGTGACGGCACTCATGGAGACTCCCAATGGCAAACTGAATGTAAAACAGACGCCTATCCTAACCCGTCAATCGTCAGCAGATGCGCATGCGGGGTGAAATATCTTCGCCAGCCCTTTATAGTGGCCGATCAACCTCATTTTTACCCCGTCGCCAGATAAGTAGCCGAGCCACCATGTCCGAGCCACGTCAGATTCTCGTCACCAGCGCCTTGCCCTATGCCAACGGATCGATCCACCTTGGCCATATGCTCGAGTACATCCAGACAGACATGTGGGTCCGCTTCCAGAAGCTGCGCGGCAACCAGTGCATCTACGTCTGCGCCGACGACGCCCACGGTTCGGCCATCATGCTGCGCGCCGAGAAGGAAGGCATCACCCCGGAACAGCTGATCGCCAACGTCCAGGCCGAACACAGCAGCGACTTCGCCGACTTCCTGGTGGACTTCGACAACTTCCACTCCACCCACAGCGAAGAGAACCGCGAGCTGTCGGGCCTGATCTACGCGCGCCTGCGTGACGCCGGGCATATCGCCACCCGTTCGGTGACCCAGTACTTCGACCCGGAAAAGGGCATGTTCCTCGCCGACCGCTTCATCAAGGGCACCTGCCCCAAGTGCGCGGCCGAAGACCAGTACGGCGACAACTGCGAGAAATGCGGCGCCACCTACGCGCCCACCGAGCTGAAGAACCCTAAGTCGGCGATCTCCGGCGCCACCCCGGTACTGCGTGATTCCCAGCACTTCTTCTTCAAGCTGCCGGACTTCCAGGCCATGCTGCAGCAGTGGACCCGTAGCGGCACGCTGCAGGACGCGGTAGCCAACAAGCTGGCCGAATGGCTGGACTCGGGCCTGCAGGAATGGGACATCTCCCGCGACGCGCCGTACTTCGGCTTCGAGATCCCGGGCGAGCCAGGCAAGTACTTCTACGTGTGGCTGGACGCACCGATCGGCTACATGGCCAGCTTCAAGAACCTCTGCGCACGCCGCCCGGAGCTGGACTTCGACGCGTTCTGGAACGAGGGCTCCAAGGCCGAGCTGTACCACTTCATCGGCAAGGACATCGTCAACTTCCACGCCCTGTTCTGGCCAGCCATGCTCGAAGGCGCCGGCTTCCGCAAGCCGAGCGCGGTCAACGTGCACGGCTACCTGACCGTGAACGGCGCCAAGATGTCCAAGTCGCGCGGTACCTTCATCAAGGCCCGCACCTACCTGGACCACCTGCAGCCGGAATACCTGCGTTACTACTACGCGGCCAAACTGGGCCGTGGTGTCGATGACCTGGACCTGAACCTGGAAGACTTCGTGCAGAAGGTCAACTCCGACCTGGTCGGCAAGGTGGTCAACATCGCCAGCCGCTGCGCCGGTTTCATTCACAAGGGCAACGAAGGCGTGATGGTGGCTGGCGATGCCGCACCGGAGCTGACCGAAGCCTTCCTGGCGGCCGCCCCGTCGATCGCCGACGCCTATGAAGGCCGCGACTTCGGCCGTGCCATGCGCGAAATCATGGCACTGGCCGACCGCGCCAACGCCTGGATCGCCGACAAGGCCCCATGGTCGCTGGCCAAACAGGAAGGCAAGCAGGATGAAGTGCAGGCCATCTGCGCCCAGGGCATCAACCTGTTCCGCCAACTGGTGATCTTCCTCAAGCCTGTTCTGCCAGTGCTGGCCGCCGACGCCGAGGCCTTCCTCAACGTGGCACCGCTGACCTGGAACGACCACCTGTCGCGCCTGGAAAACCACCAGCTGAACCCGTTCAAGGCGCTGATGAGCCGTATCGAACCGGCCAAGGTCGAAGCCATGGTCGCCGCCAGCAAGGAAGACCTGCTGGCCGCCGAAGCCAAGACCCCGGCCGGCAACGGCGAGCTGGCCAAGGACCCGCTGTCGGCGGAAATCGAGTTCGACACCTTCGCAGCCGTCGACCTGCGCGTGGCACTGATCGTCAAGGCCGAGGCCGTGCCGGGTGCCGACAAGCTGCTGCAACTGACCCTGGACATCGGTGACGAGCGCCGCAACGTGTTCTCCGGCATCAAGTCGGCCTACCCCGACCCGTCCCAGCTGGAAGGCCGCCTGACCATGATGGTGGCCAACCTCAAGCCACGCAAGATGCGCTTTGGCGTGTCCGAAGGCATGGTCATGGCGGCCGGGCCTGGCGGTGAAGAGATCTACCTGCTGAGCCCGGACAGCGGTGCCAAGCCGGGCCAGCGCATCAAGTAACAAAACCTGCTGGACCTTGTGGGAGCGGGCGTGCCCGCGAAACGGACTACGCGGTGCATGGCACCGGCGCTGCCGGTGTTCGCGCGCACGCCCGTTCCCACAATGACTCCGGCACCTTGATGCCAAACCCGGACAATCGCCCCGATTCCCGGCTATCGTCATCTCATGAGCGACTACATCCTGGTCCTGATCAGCGCTGCGCTGGTCAATCACCTGTGCCTGCAACAACAGCCACTCCCAAGGCTGCACCTCCATGTGCACGGCCTCGCCTGCGCACTGTGCATTGCCTTGGGCGTGATCGGCGCACAACTACTGGTGCGCGGGGTGCTTGCCCCGCTGCAGGCCCAGGACCTTGCCCTGTTCCTGTTGCTGCCCTGGCTGGCCGTGCTCGCCTGGGGCGTGCCATGGCTGCTGACAAGGTGGCGCCCGAGCTGGCCGGTGACGCAACTGCCCGCGCTGCTGTTGAGCAACGCGGTAGTACTGGGGTTGGCCCTGCAACAGTCAAGCGACGACAGCACATGGCTCGCTACCTTGCTGCAAGGCCTGCTGGCCGGCGGCGGCTTCTGGCTGGCGTTGGTGCTGTTCGCCGACCTGCGCCAGCGCAGCGCTCATGCCGACGTCCCGGGGGCAATGCGCGGCCTGCCCATCGAACTGCTTGGGGCCGGGGTAATGGCCATGGCGTTTTCCGGCTTCAACGGGCTGTTCGCCCAATGACCGCCAAGCCCGACCCGCGGCTACGCACCAGCATGGGCCTGGTGTTGCTGGCCTGCGTACCTGGCCTGTTGGCGCTGTTCTGGCTGCACGGCTGGAGTTTGCTACTGAACCTGTTGCTGTGCGCCAGCGCCGCGCTGCTGTGCGAGGCGCTGTTGCTTACCTTGCGAGCACAACCGCTGCGCACGGCGCTGAACGACGGCAGCGCGCTGGTGACCGCCGTGCTGCTGGCCGCCGCCCTGCCCACCCTGGCACCCTGGTGGTTGCCTGTGGTCGCAGCCAGCGTTGCCATCGGCATCGGCAAGCAGGCCTTTGGCGGGGTCGGGCGCAATCTGTTCAACCCGGCCATGGTCGGCTACGCCTTCGTGCTGCTGAGCTTCCCGTTGCAGATGAACCATTGGCCGGGGCCGACACCAGGCCTGCTCGACAGCCTGCAGCTGGTGTTCGCCGGCGGCGAGCAGATCGATGCCTGGGCCCGGCCGACACTGCTCGACGGCCTGCGCCACAACCGCAGCCTGACCATCGATGAACTGTTCGCCAGCCACCCGGGCTTCGGCAGCATCGGTGGGCAGGGCAGCGAATGGGTCAACCTGGCGTTCCTGCTGGGCGGCCTGTTTTTGCTGCAACGCAAGGTGATCAGCTGGCATGCGCCGGTTGGCCTGCTGGCAGGGTTGTTCCTGTTCAGCCTGCTGGGCTGGAATGGCCCGGGTTCGGACTCCAACGGCTCCCCCCTGCTGCACCTGTTCTCCGGCTCGACCATGATGGCGGCGTTCTTCATTGCCACCGAACCGGTGTCCGGTCCGCGGCAGGAGTGGGCGAAGCTGGGGTTCGGTCTGGGGGCGGGCCTGCTGATCTACCTGATCCGCACCTGGGGCAGCTACCCGGACGGTACGGCGTTCGCCATCCTGCTGATGAACCTCATGGCGCCGAGCCTCGAACGCCTGGCTTTGCAGCGCCAGCAGGTTGCACGATGAAGCGCCTGGTACGTGATGTGGGCCTGTTGCTACTGACCGGGGTACTGGCACTGTCGGCCACCCTGGCCTGGCGACACTGGACCAGCGCGGCCATCGCCGACGCCGAGAAACAACTGAATAGCCGTCAGCGGCTGGCAGTGCTGCCAGAAGGCAGTTACGACAACCAGCCCCTGGACAGCCCGCTGCCCAGGCCCGCCGCACAGCGGCCAAACAGCCGTATCCTGGCAGCTTACCGGGCGACGCTGGCGGGCAAGCCGGCCGCCATCATCCTGGTCACTCAGGCCCAGGGCTATGCCGGGCAGATCGTGCTGAGCGTGGCCATCACCCCGGACGGCCGGCTGATCGGCAGCCAGGTGGTCGAGCAACAGGAAAGCCCCGGGCTGGGTGCACGCCTGGGTGATCCGCAGCTGAACTGGCTTGGGCAATTTGCCAACCGCCAGTTGGGCGATCGCTGGGCGCTGAAACGCGACCAGGGCGACTTTGACCAGTTGGCTGGCGCAACCGTGACCTCACGGGCGGTGATCGGCGCGCTGCAAGAGGCGCTGAGCTACTTCGATGAGCAGCGCAGCGTATTGCTGGAGGGCGGCTCTCATGAATAGGTTCTACCTGCTCGGCGCAAGCCTGGTGCCCCTGTTGGGCGCCACCCGAACACTGAGCGAAGGCGCCACCATCGGCGTGTGTGCGGTGCTGATGAGCAGCCTTCACCAGCTGTTGCTGGCCCCCCTGCGCCAGCGGCTTGCCACCTGGACCTATGTGCTGGCCAGCCTGCTGCTGTTGGCGGCCCTGGCCAGTTGCCTGCAACTGGCGCTGCGTGCCTGGCTGCTGCCAGTGGCACTTGCCCTCGGCCACTACCCAGCACTGCTGTGCCTGCAATGCCTGGCCACTGACCACCTGCTGCCCGATCAAGGGCGCTGGCGCCTGCTCGCTGGCCACCTTTGTGCGCTGCTTGCCACATGCCTGCTGCTCGGCGCCAGCCGCCAATGGTTGGCCGACGGTACCGGCCTGCACCTGGTCAGCCTTGCCCCGGGCGCCTTGCTACTGCTCGGACTGCTGTTGGCCTTGTACAATCGCCTGCGTCCGGGCCCCGCCCAACCACGTCGTCAAGGAAAGCTCTGATTTCATGAATGCCGCCAAACGCCTGGAGATCTTTCGCAGGCTGCACGAAGACAACCCCGACCCGAAGACCGAACTGGCCTACACCACCCCGTTCGAACTGCTGGTCGCCGTGACACTGTCTGCGCAGTCCACCGATGTCGGCGTCAACAAGGCCACCGCACGCCTGTTCCCGGTCGCCAACACCCCCGAGGCCATCTATGCGCTGGGCGTCGAAGGCCTGAGCGAGTACATCAAGACCATTGGCTTGTACAACAGCAAGGCCAAGAACGTCATCGAAGCCTGCCGACTGCTGATCGAACGCCATGGCAGCCAGGTACCGCAAACCCGCGAAGCCCTGGAGGCGCTGCCCGGCGTGGGCCGCAAGACCGCCAACGTAGTGCTCAACACGGCGTTCCGCCAGCCAACCATGGCGGTGGATACCCATATCTTCCGGGTCAGCAACCGCACGGGCATTGCGCCAGGCAAGACGGTGCTGGAAGTGGAGAAAAAGCTGATCAAGTTCGTGCCAAAGGATTACCTGCTCGACGCCCACCACTGGCTGATCCTGCACGGGCGCTATGTGTGCCAGGCACGCAAGCCGCGCTGCGGCAGTTGCCGGATCGAAGATTTGTGCGAGTACAAGCACAAGACCTCCGACGATTGAGTCGATAGCTGGAAACCAGCTGCGGCGATTGAAAAAATCTTTTTTACCAGCGTCTGCTTTCTGGTTATAAGGACGGCCAATGGCCCCTTGGCTTGGAGCGACTCATGAGTAGCGATAAAGACGACCTGTCGATCGAAGATGATTTTGTTGCCGCGGATGACGAAGCGGAACCCCAGGTAGAAACCGCAAAGACCAACCTGAGCAAGCGCCGCACCATCGACAACATGCTGGAAGAAAGGCGCCTGCAGAAGCAGCTGGCCGACTTCGACTACGATCTGTAACCCTGGCAAAGCCTCCTGACTGGAGGCTTTACGGCCTTGGCGGTCAGTTCAACCCTTGCCGCTGCGCCAGCTCGATCAGGTCGACCAGCGAGCGCGCATTGAGCTTGAGCAACAGGCGCGACTTGTAGGTACTGACCGTCTTGTTGCTGAGGAACATGCTGTCGGCAATCTCCTTGTTGGAACGCCCTCGCGCCAGCTGTTGCAACACGGTCATCTCGCGCGCCGAGAGGCGGTTGACCATATCCGTCTCGCTTCCGCCCCTGCCACGTGACACATGCAAGGCCTGGTTGGGGAAGTAGCTGTAGCCCGACAGCACGGCCTTGATGGCGCTCAGCAACTCGGTGAGTTCCTGCTGCTTGCATACATACCCCGCCGCCCCCGCCTGCATGCAGCGCATCGAGAAGTTGCCGGGGGCCTGCGATGTCAGCACCAGCACCTTGCTGCCCGGGCTGAAAGTTGTCATGCGACCGATCACCTCCAGGCCATCCAGCTTGGGGATACCGATATCGAGCACCACGATATCCGGCAAGTGTTGCCGTGTGAGTTGCAGCGCAGCCACCCCGTTGTCGGTTTCCGCCACGACGTCATACCCATGCCGCTCCATCAGCATGCGTACGGCCAGGCGTATGACCGGATGATCATCCACGATAAGCACTTTATTCATGCGATATCCATTCATTGCTTTTGCTTTGGCCCGCCAAGATAACCTACAGAACGCTTACTGGCGCGGTGATTTACCGGCGAAATATATGAACAGATAGAACCTACAACACTTACAGAAATTTCCTACACTCAACTGATGCACTTGTAACAATCAAATTCCCTGTTACCGAATGAACGGTATCACCGGCCGGTAAAAGTGCACCAGTTGGAAACCGGCCGACACCTCAGGAAATATTCAGCTCAAATGCGCTGAACAAACACCGTCATCAGGATTTCAAGCGATTATTCTCACCCGGGAAACAATCCAGTCTTTAGTTGAGCATCGCCGTAAGGTAAAGATGTGCAAAATCGCTGGAGACGACCCATATGCACCAAGTACAGCCTGTCGCCCCGCTGACGATCATTGCCATCTTCGCAGGGATTATCGAAGCCTCCGCCCTTGCCACATTGCCGTTTCTCAGCGAATCCAGCCAAAAGCTCTATACCTGGTTCCTGGTGGGCTTCCCATTCTTCCTGACGGCACTGTTCTTCCTCACGCTCAACTTCAATTACAAGTCGTTCTACGACCCTTCATCAAACAGGACGGCAAATGACAACACGTCGACACAGAGCGATGTGGCCAAACATGCAATGCCCGGTAATACCAGCGAAGCGCTGCAGGGCGAGCCTGTCACATTCATGTTTTCCGGCCCCGATGCCTATCGCATGATGGAGCAGCAATTGCTGTCCGCCCTTGCCCAACCGCCGCAGCAAGCGCGCACGTGGCGCTTTTGCAACCTGGATAGGCGCCAGTGCGCACAACTATCGATCAGCGCGCTTGATGGACAGCAGGCGAACGACGGCCATTGATATCACAGACAAAAAAAACCCCGGCCTGGGCCGGGGTTCTTGTTTCACATGCCAGCGATCAGAGCAGCGAGCGGCCCTTGTTGGCAGCAATGCGCATACGCAGGGCGTTGAGCTTGATGAAGCCCGCTGCGTCCGCCTGGTTGTAGGCGCCGCCATCTTCCTCGAAGGTAGCGATGTTGGCATCGAACAGCGAGTCGTCCGACTTGCGGCCGACAACGGTGACGTTGCCCTTGTACAGCTTCAGGCGTACCACGCCGTTCACGTTGACCTGCGAAGCGTCGATCATCTGCTGCAGCATCAGACGCTCCGGGCTCCACCAGTAGCCGGTGTAGATCAGGCTGGCGTACTTCGGCATCAGCTCATCCTTCAGGTGAGCGACTTCGCGGTCCAGGGTGATCGACTCGATGGCACGGTGAGCCTTGAGCATGATGGTGCCGCCTGGGGTCTCGTAGCAGCCACGCGACTTCATGCCGACGTAACGGTTCTCGACGATGTCCAGACGGCCGATGCCATTGGCACCACCGATACGGTTCAGGTCGGCCAGGACGGTGGCCGGGGTCTTCTCGACACCGTCGATGGCAACGATGTCACCGTTGCGGTAGGTCAGCTCGATGTAGGTAGCCTGGTCCGGGGCGTTCTCGGGCGAGACGCTCCAGCGCCACATGTCTTCTTCGTGCTCGGTCCAGGTATCTTCCAGGACACCGCCTTCGTAGGAGATGTGCAGCAGGTTGGCGTCCATCGAGTACGGCGACTTCTTCTTGCCGTGGCGCTCGATCGGGATGCCGTGCTTCTCGGCGTAGTCCATCAGCTTCTCGCGGGACAGCAGGTCCCACTCACGCCATGGGGCGATTACCTTGACGCCTGGCTTCAAGGCGTAGGCGCCCAGTTCGAAACGCACCTGGTCGTTGCCTTTGCCGGTGGCGCCGTGGGAAATGGCGTCGGCGCCGGTTTCGTTGGCGATTTCGATCAGGCGCTTGGCGATCAGCGGACGGGCGATGGAAGTACCCAGCAGGTACTCGCCCTCGTAGACGGTGTTGGCGCGGAACATCGGGAACACGAAATCACGCACGAATTCTTCGCGCAGGTCGTCGATGTAGATCTCTTTAACGCCCATTGCCTGGGCCTTGGCACGAGCCGGCTCGACCTCTTCGCCCTGACCCAGGTCAGCGGTGAAGGTCACCACTTCGCAGTTGTAGGTATCCTGCAGCCACTTGAGAATCACCGAAGTATCAAGGCCGCCGGAATACGCCAGTACGACCTTTTTTACGTCCGCCATGCCATCACTCCACGGGGTTGTACGGAAAGGGATCGATTCTAACGACGTTACGGATAAATTTACAGTGGGGCGACAGCTTCTGACGACAAAGCGACAGGAAGTTTCGGAAGGGCGACTTACCGTCGGAAAGTATGAAATGCCGTGTAGGAGTGGCCTTGTGTCGCGATGGGCTGCGCAGCAGCCCCTGGATCTCAGCAATGCAGCGAAAACTGCCGGGGCTGCTGCGCAGCCCATCGCGACACAAGGCCGCTCCTACAGAAAGCTCCGCAGCCTTCAGGACTTGGCAGGTGTTGGCTCAGGGGCCTTTTCGACAGGCTTCTCAACCGGCTTCTCGATTACCGTCACCCGATCCAGTTCAATATTCACCCGACGATTACGCGCCCGGTTGGCAGCATTGGTGTTCTTCGCCAATGGGTAACGCTCGCCATGGAAGCGCACGGTAATCTGCTCTTCCGGAACGCCATGGGCCTTGAGGTAGTCGGCCACCGCCAGTGCCCGGCGGCGCGACATGTCGCGATTGGTCAGGCGGTTGCCACTGTTGTCGGAGTGGCCGTTGAGCTCGACATGGTTCACCGTCGGGTCAGCCTTCATGTAGTCGAGAATCACGTCCAGCCGCGCCTTGGCCGCGCCATCCAGCTCGAAGCCGCCCCCGGGGAAGCCCACCTGGGTCTGGCGCACCTGGTCGTAATTCATCGGCAGCAGCTTGCCGGCACAGGCCTGATAGTCGCTGTAGGCCTTGGCGAAGCTGACCGGTAGCACACGCACTTCCATCGGCCTGCCCGCCTCGCCGGTGTAATTGCGTACCACCGTGCTGCGCCCATCGAGCAGGCCGTTGATCAGGCGGCTGGCCTGGCCCTGGGACGAACTGAACAGCACCCCGGTGCGAGCCATGCGCACGCTGCCCAGGTTGATGTCACTGCGCCCGGGTTGCCACGGCGCAGCGGCTGCCAGCAAGGTGGCTGTGCCCGCCCCCAGAACGTTGCTGTCCGAACGCAGCTGGAACACCGGCTGCTCGCCCGCGCGGCGCACGAACTCGCCACTGCCGAAGCCGTCGATCGGCTGGATCAGCCGGCATTCGAACTGGTCACCCTCGACCTTCCAGGCGATGTTCTCCATGCGCGTCTGGAAGGTCAGCGCGCCGGCCGGCAGGCTGGCGAACAGGGTCAACAGGGCTAGGTAACGCTGGCGCACGGGCGGCTCCACAAATTCTGACGGCTTACCTGCAGGCTATCGGACGCCTGCCGGAAAACTTGATAGCCGTGCTCCACCCAGGGTTTTCCGGTAGCATTGGGGCTTGAGTTCGACCCGCCTGGAATCCCCAATGTCCGATCGCCTGACCCTCCTGCGTCCCGACGACTGGCACATCCATCTGCGCGATGGTGCCGTCCTGCCCCACACCGTTGGCGACGTGGCGCGTACTTTCGCCCGTGCCATCATCATGCCCAACCTGGTTCCGCCGGTACGCAATGCCGTCGAGGCCGGCGCCTACCGTGAGCGCATCCTGGCCGCCCGCCCGGCTGGCAGCCGCTTCGAGCCGCTGATGGTGCTGTACCTCACCGACCGCACCAGCCCCGAGGACATCCGCGCGGCCAAGGCCAGCGGCTTCGTGTACGCCGCCAAGCTGTATCCTGCCGGCGCCACCACCAACTCCGACTCGGGCGTGACCAGCATCGACAACATCTTCCCGGCCATCGAGGCGCTGGCGGAAGTTGGCATGCCGCTACTGGTGCATGGCGAAGTGACCCGCAGCGAGATCGACGTGTTCGACCGCGAGAAGCGCTTCATCGACGAGCACATGCGCCGTGTGGTCGAGCGCTTCCCCACGCTGAAGGTGGTGTTCGAGCACATCACCACCAGCGATGCCGCGCAGTTCGTCACCGAGGCCCCGGCCAACGTCGGCGCGACCATCACCGCGCAGCACCTGCTGTACAACCGCAACCACATGCTGGTTGGCGGCATTCGCCCGCACTTCTACTGCCTGCCGATCCTCAAGCGCAACACCCACCAGGTGGCGCTGCTGGACGCGGCCACCAGCGGCAACCCGAAGTTCTTCCTGGGTACCGACTCGGCCCCGCACGCCCGTCATGCCAAGGAAGCCGCCTGCGGTTGTGCCGGTTGCTACACCACCTACGCGGCAATCGAGATGTACGCCGAAGCATTCGAGCAGCGTAACGCGCTGGACAAGCTGGAAGGCTTCGCCAGCCTGCACGGCCCGGCGTTCTACGGCCTGCCGGCGAACACCGACACCATTACCCTGGTCCGCGAGGAGTGGACCGCCCCGGACAGCCTGCCGTTTGGCGAGCAGACCGTGGTCCCGCTGCGCGCCGGCGAAAAACTGCGCTGGCGCCTGCTGGAGGAAAACGCGTGAGCGAAGACCTCTACGAAGACGACCTGGACACCCAAGGCAGCAGCGGCTCGCGCCACCCGATGGCCGAGCGCTTCCGCGGCTATCTGCCGGTAGTGGTAGATGTTGAAACCGGCGGCTTCAACAGCGCTACCGATGCCCTGCTGGAAATTGCCGCTGTCACCATCGGCATGGACGAAAAGGGCTTCCTGTTCCCCGAGCACACCTACTTCCACCGGGTGGAGCCATTCGAGGGCGCCAACATCGAGGCGGCCGCGCTGGAGTTCACCGGGATCAAGCTGGACCACCCGCTGCGCATGGCGGTCAGCGAGGAAAGTGCGCTGACCGACATCTTCCGCGGCGTACGCAAGGCGCTCAAGGCCAATGGCTGCAAGCGGGCGATCCTGGTCGGCCACAACAGCAGCTTCGACCTGGGCTTCCTCAATGCAGCGGTAACGCGCAATGACCTGAAGCGCAACCCGTTCCACCCGTTCTCCAGCTTCGACACCGCTACCCTGGCGGGCCTGGCTTACGGCCAGACCGTACTGGCGCGGGCCTGCCAGAGCGCCGACATCGACTTCGACGGGCGTGAGGCGCATTCGGCGCGTTATGACACCGAGAAGACGGCCGAGCTGTTCTGCGGCATCGTCAACCGCTGGAAAGAGATGGGCGGCTGGCGCGATTTCAACGATTGAGTTGAAAAAGCATTCGCGGGCATGCCCGCTCCCACAGGGATCGCACAATGGCTGAGGCCCGTTGGGTACCTGTGGGAGCGGGTTTACCCGCGAAGAGGACGGCACAGGACGGCACAAAAAAACCGGCCACAAGGGCCGGTTTTTTCATGCGCTTGGCAATTACAGCTTGCCAGCGTTCTCGCTCAGGTAGGCAGCAACGCCTTCCGGCGAAGCGTTCATGCCTTTGTCGCCTTTTTTCCAGTTGGCAGGGCAGACTTCGCCGTGCTCTTCGTGGAATTGCAGGGCATCGACCAGACGCAGCAGCTCGTCCATGTTGCGGCCCAGTGGCAGGTCGTTGACGATCTGCGAACGGACAACACCGTTGGTGTCGATCAGGAAGGCACCACGGAAGGCCACGCCGCCTTCGGACTCGACGTCGTAGGCCTTGCAGATTTCGTGGGTCATGTCGGCAGCCAGGGTGTATTTGACCTGGCCGATACCGCCGTTGTTGACCGGGGTGTTACGCCAGGCGTTGTGGGTGAAGTGCGAGTCGATCGACACGCCGATCACTTCCACGTTGCGCGCCTGGAAGTCAGGGATGCGGTTGTCCAGGGCGATCAGCTCGGACGGGCAGACGAAGGTGAAGTCCAGCGGGTAGAAGAACACCAGGCCGTACTTGCCCTTGATGGCCGAAGCCAGGTTGAAGCTGTCGACGATCTCGCCATTGCCCAGCACGGCCGGAACGGTGAAATCGGGGGCTTTCTTACCAACGAGTACGCTCATTGTAATCTCCTGATGAGGGTGAAAAACCGTTTGCCGGGCCAGACGGGCTTGCCCGACATCCAACAAAGGCCGACCATCATACACGGCTTCTGGTGACAGGCCGACTCCAACGACGAAGCAACCGCCGGTCGCTCAACCACGGCCCTTTCAGAAACTCCTTTGACAAGCATTCTCATTAACATTAAGCTCCACCCCATCGAGCCCACCAACGATGGTCAGCCTTTATGTATGTGTGTCTTTGTGTCGGCGTTACCGACGGACAGATCCGCGATGCGATCTATGAAGGATGCTGCAGCTACAAGGAAGTGCGAGCCGCGACCAATGTCGCCAGCCAGTGTGGCAAATGTGCCTGCGTGGCCAAGCAGGTGGTCCGCGAGACCCTGACCGAGCTCCAGGTCAGCCAGGCAGCCCTGCCCTACCCCGTGGAATTTACCGCGGCCTGAAATCCCAGAATTCGAAGAACCGGACCTTGCGTCCGGTTTTTTTATGCCCGCAATTCAATAAGTTAGCGCTCCAACGCGGTTCACAAACATTCTTATTTCCATTAATTTTCACTTATTATTCAAGAACTTAGGTTTGACACTCCTAAGTATCGGGCTCAAACTTCACTGTATTGGCACACTTCTACAGGGCAGGAACCCGAAATGAAAGGCGACGTAAGCGTCATCCAGCATCTCAACAAGATCCTCGGAAACGAGCTGGTCGCGATCAACCAGTACTTCCTGCACGCACGCATGTACGAAGATTGGGGCCTGAACAAACTCGGCAAGCACGAGTACAAGGAATCCATCGACGAGATGAAGCACGCTGACAAACTGATCAAGCGTATTCTCTTCCTCGAAGGCATCCCTAACGTCCAGGACCTGGGCAAGCTGCTGATTGGCGAGCACACCAAGGAAATGCTCGAGTGCGACCTGAAGATCGAACAGAAAGGCCTGGTCGACCTGAAAGCAGCCATCGCCCATTGCGAAACCGCTGGCGACTTCGGCTCGCGTGACATGCTCGAAGACATCCTCGAGTCCGAGGAAGAACACATCGACTGGCTGGAAACCCAACTGGGGCTGATCGACAAGATTGGTATCGAGAACTACCTGCAGTCGCAGATGGGCGAAGAATAAATATTCGCCCCATGAAAAAACCCGCGATCAGCGGGTTTTTTCATGCTTGCCGGAAATTCAGGCCTCGGACGCCTTGGCCTTGGCAGCCGCTTCCTTGATCAGGGTCTGCAGCTCACCCTTCTCGAACATTTCCAGCATGATGTCGCTGCCGCCGACCAGCTCACCGGCTACCCACAGTTGCGGGAAGGTCGGCCAGTTGGCGTACTTTGGCAGGTTCGCACGGATTTCCGGGTTCTGCAGGATGTCGACGTAGGCGAACTTCTCGCCACAACCCATCACGGCCTGCGATGCACGCGCAGAGAAGCCACACTGCGGGGCATTCGGCGAGCCTTTCATGTAAAGCAGAATGGTGTTGTTGGCAATCTGCTCTTTGATCGTTTCGATGATATCCATGTAGCACCTCGGCTGAACTTTCCGACGCGGTCGTCGGCACGGTGACGCATTGTAACGGAAAGCCGAGCAGCATGCTCGGCCTTACCGTTCCTTACGCGGCCTCTACCTGCACGGGTACGCCATTGAGGGCGGCATTGCCAGAAACCTGATCACGCAGGCGCTCATCGGTGAGGTCGTTGGCGCTCACGCCAGGTTGCGCCTGGGCGGTCTGCATGTGCACGCCTCGACGAGAGTGACCGAAGCCATGAGGCAGGCTCACCACGCCCGGCATCATGTCCTCGCAGGCCTGCACCTCGACTTCAAGCTCCCCGGTACGCGAGCGGATACGAACCCGCTGGCCGTCCTGCAGCTGCCGCTGCTGCAGGTCCTGCGGGTGCATCAACAACTGATGTCGCGGTTTGCCTTTCACCAGCCGATGAAAATTGTGCATCCACGAATTGTTGCTGCGTACATGGCGACGGCCGATCAGCAGCAGTTCGCCCGGCGTCGGAGGGGCTTGTTGTGCCAACCGCCCCAGGTCGTCCAGCAGCACCTGGGGCGCCGCTTCGACAGCCTTGCTGGCAGTCGTCAGGCGCGCTGCGAGGTTGGCGCGCAATGGCCCCAGGTCGAGGCCATGCGGGTGCTCGTCCAGCGCTGCCAGCGATAACTGCCAGGGTGTCGCTTCACCATAGCGCCCCTTGCGCAGGGCCAGGTCGATCATCTGCGCTGGCGCCCAGGTCGGCTTCAACTCCAGCTCGGCGCGTTTGGCGAACGCTTGTGCCAGCCCGACGAAAATCTCCCAGTCATGCAATGCCCCTTCGGGCTTGGCCAGGATCGCCCGGTTGAAGCGGGTCACGTTGCGCACGGCCAGCAAGTTGAACGTGGAGTCGTAATGGTCGTTTTCCAGCGCCGAGGTGGAGGGCAGGATCAGGTCGGCATGCCGGGTGGTTTCGTTGATGTACAGGTCGATGCTGAGCATGAACTCCAGCCCCTCCAGCGCCAAATCCAGCTGGCGGCCGTTGGGCGTGGACAGTACGGGGTTGCCAGCCACCGTCACCAGCGCGCGCACCTGCCCTTCGCCGGGTGTCAGCATTTCCTCGGCCAAGGCCGCCACGGGCAGTTCGCCGCCGTACTCGGGCAAGCCCGACACCCGGCTCTGCCAGGCGTTGAAATGGCCACCCGAGGTGGTCGCTACCAGGTCGACGGCAGGCTCGGTGCACAACGCGCCGCCTTCACGGTCAAGGTTGCCGGTCACCAGGTTGATCAGTTGCACCAACCAATGGCAAAGAGTGCCGTAGGCTTGGGTCGAAACCCCCATGCGGCCGTAGCACACCGCCTTGTCGGCCGCGGCGAAGTCCCGTGCCAGCTGGCGGATGTCTGTAGCGGCAATGCCACAGTGCGCGCTCATGGCCTCCGCGCTGAACGGCGCGATCGCTTCGCGCACCTGCTGCAGGCCGGCGACCGGCAAGTGCGAGCCGCGCGCCAGGCCTTCAGTGAACAGGGTGTTGAGCAAGCCGCACAACAAGGCCGCATCCCCTCCAGGGCGAATGAACAGGTGACTGTCGGCCATCGCCGCCGTTTCGCTGCGCCGCGGGTCCACCACCACCAGGCGCCCACCCCGGGCCTGCAGCGCTTTCAGGCGCTTTTCCACATCCGGCACGGTCATGATGCTGCCGTTGGATGCCAGCGGGTTGCCGCCGAGGATCAGCATGAAACCGGTCTGGTCGATGTCCGGGATCGGCAGCAGCAGGCCATGGCCGTACATCAGGTGGCTGACCAGGTGCTGCGGCAATTGGTCCACCGAGGTGGCAGAGAAGCGGTTGCGGGTTTTCAGCAGGCCCAGAAAGTAGTTGCTGTGGGTCATCAGGCCGTAGTTGTGCACGCTCGGGTTGCCTTGGTACACCGCCACCGCATTGCGCCCATGGGCCTGCTGGATCGCCCACAGCCTGTCGGCGGCCAGGGCAAAGGCCTCGTCCCAGCCGATGGCATGCCAGTGCTCGCCCACCCGCCTGTGCGGTTGGCGCAGGCGGTCGGGGTCGTTCTGGATGTCCTGCAGGGCCACGGCCTTTGGGCAGACATGGCCGCGGCTGAACGGGTCCTGGGGGTCGCCCTTGATCGAACTGATCAGCGCCCGCCCGTCGTCGTCATGGCTGACTTCGATGTTCAGCCCACAGATCGCTTCGCACAGGTGACAGGCACGGTGATGCAGGGTCTTGGTCATGGCCGCCTCTGCCTTGTTGTCGTGGAGGATGTGTAGAGGGTTGTCGAACATCGACTATGCGCCCAGCCCCCGCCGCCGGCCAGCGCGCTTCGCGGCGTGAATCCACCGACATCAGGCACACGATTTGCGACAGCCATTTGCCAAATTGCCGGCAAGCCGTGTACAACCCTCTGTAGCAAATAAAAAACAGCACTGCCCGTCGGGTAAAGACACCCTTTGCAACACCCTTTGGTACTGGGCAGCTGTTTCCCCTCTTGGCTTCAGGCGACATTTACTTATAGTATTGCGCCTTTCCCTATTTCGTCCGCCCCCGTGCGGCTTACGCCGCAGGTCACTCCCGTTGTCAAAAAAAACCATACGGTCGACCTGCATACCGTTGCAGATAAGGTAGTCAATCATGAGCGCTAGGCACTTTCTCTCCCTGCTGGACTTCACCACCGACGAATTGCTCGGGGTGATCCGCCGCGGCATCGAGCTGAAGGACCTGCGCAAGCGAGGCGTGCTGTTCGAGCCCCTGAAGAACCGCGTGCTGGGCATGATCTTCGAGAAGTCCTCGACCCGTACCCGCGTGTCGTTCGAGGCCGGCATGATCCAGCTCGGCGGCCAGGCCATCTTCCTGTCCCCGCGCGACACCCAGCTGGGCCGTGGCGAGCCGATCGGCGACAGTGCCATCGTGCTGTCGAGCATGCTCGACGTGGTGATGATCCGTACCCACGCCCACAGCACCCTGACCGAATTCGCCGCCAACTCGCGTGTGCCGGTGATCAACGCGCTGTCCGACGAGTCGCACCCGTGCCAGCTGCTGGCCGACATGCAGACCTTCCTCGAACATCGCGGCTCGATCCAGGGCAAGACCGTGGCCTGGATCGGCGATGGCTTCAACATGTGCAACTCGTACATCGAGGCAGCCAGGCAGTTCGACTTCCAGCTGCGCATCGCCTGCCCGGAAGGCTACGAGCCGGACCCACGCTTCATGGCCATTGGTGGTGACCACGTGCAGATCGTGCGTGACCCGAAGGAAGCCGTGCGCGGCGCCCATCTGGTGACCACGGATGTCTGGACTTCCATGGGCCAGGAGGAGGAAACTGCACGGCGCCTGGCGCATTTCGCGCCTTACCAGGTCACCCGCGAACTGCTCGACCTGGCGGCACCCGACGCCCTGTTCATGCACTGCCTGCCAGCCCACCGTGGTGAGGAAATCAGCCATGACCTGCTCGACGACCCACGTTCGGTCGCCTGGGACCAGGCTGAAAACCGCCTGCATGCACAGAAGGCCCTTCTCGAATTCCTTGTAGAACCGGCTTACCACCACGCATGAGTCAACCCCTACTGCTCAACCTGCGCAACCTCGCCTGCGGCTATGGCGACCAGCGCATCGTCCAGAACCTCAATCTGCACCTGAACGCAGGCGACATCGGTTGCCTGCTGGGTTCATCCGGTTGCGGCAAGACCACCACCCTGCGCGCCATCGCCGGTTTCGAACCCGTGCACGACGGCGAGATCCAGCTGGCTGGCGAGGTCATTTCCCGGGCTGGCTTCACCCTGGCCCCGGAAAAACGCCGCATCGGCATGGTGTTCCAGGATTACGCGCTGTTCCCGCACCTGACCGTGGCACAGAACATTGCCTTCGGCATCGCCAAGCACCCGCGCCAGGCCGAGGTCATCGAAGAGATGCTCGAGCTGGTCAAGCTGGGCGGCCTGGGCGGGCGCTACCCGCATGAACTGTCCGGCGGCCAACAGCAACGGGTCGCCCTGGCCCGTGCGCTGGCACCGGAGCCGCAACTGCTGCTGCTCGACGAGCCATTCTCCAACCTCGACGTGGAGCTGCGCCGGCGCCTGAGCCATGAGGTTCGCGACATTCTCAAGAGCCGCGGCACCAGCGCCATCCTGGTGACCCATGATCAGGAAGAGGCCTTTGCCGTCAGCGACCAGGTTGGCGTGTTCAAGGAAGGCCGCCTGGAGCAGTGGGACACGCCCTACAACCTTTACCACGAGCCGCAGACGCCGTTCGTGGCCAGCTTCATTGGCCAGGGATATTTCATCCGTGGGCAGATGATCAGCCACGAAGCGGTCAATACCGAGCTGGGTGAACTGCGCGGCAACCGTGCCTACATCATGGCGCCGGGCAGCTCTGTGGATGTGCTGCTACGCCCTGACGATATCGTCCACGCACCGGGCAGCGCGCTGCAGGCGAACATCGTCGGCAAGAGCTTCCTTGGGGCATCGACCCTGTACCGCCTGCAGTTGCCGACCGGCAGCCAGCTGGAAGCGATCTTCCCTAGCCATGACGACCATCAGGTCGGTGAGGATGTGGGGATTGCGGTCAAGGCCGATCACCTGGTGCTGTTCCCGGTTCCGGGCAGCGTGGCGGCGCAGTTGCCGCGGCAGGAGAACGGGGTGCGCCGGTACAGTTCGGCGACCTGATTCGACATTCTGGGGCCGCTCTGCGGCCCATCGCGACACAAGGCCGCTCCTACAAGGGTACGTATTCCCCCTGTAGGAGCGGCCTTGTGTCGCGATGGGCTGCAGAGCAGCCCCAGAAATCTCAGCCCCGACCAATCCCGGCAAACTTGCCCTGGGTGTACTCAGCCAGCACCACGGCCGCCAACTCCACCTCCAGCCCACGCCGCCCGGCGCTGACATGGATGGTTGCAAAGTTCTGCGCCGAGTCATCGATGAAGGTGCGCAGGCGCTTCTTCTGCCCCAGCGGGCTGATCCCGCCCACCAGGTACCCCGTGGCCCGCTGCGCAACCGCCGGGTCGGCCATCTCGCACTTTTTCACCCCGGCAGCATGGGCCAGGGCCTTGAGGTCGAGCGTACCCACCACAGGCACCACCGCCACCAGCAATTCACCCTTCTCACTGCTCGCCAGCAAGGTCTTGAACACCTGCTGCGGGTCGAGACCGAGCTTTTCCGCCGCCTCCAGGCCATATGACGCCGATTTGGGGTCATGTTCGTAACTGTGCACACGATGCTCGGCACGGTGTTTCTTCAACAGGTCTAGGGCGGGGGTCATGCGGGGGCTCCGGTCGGGGACAGCTCGGCGGCTACTTTAGGACAATTCCCACACCTCAGCCAGCGAACCGCAACTGCGCGCCTCTAGTACGCGGATCCGCACCTGAAACCAGCATCCAGATCGTGACCGGCCGTTCACTTTCGACCTTTGACATCAGCGTTTCTTGTCTATATTTTTTCGTTTCTGAATAAATGATGCACTTTTAAGGTGCGTTTCCTACATCTGCCTGGGGTCAACGGGGATAGACTCCGGGCTTTGCTGTCGAGCGCCACGCGCCTCACAACAAAAAAAACGAGGTCATACATGACGACTGCTCTACGCCAACCCGCGCTGTCCAGCCAATGCCTGGCCGAGTTCCTCGGCACTGCCCTGCTCATCTTCTTCGGTACCGGCTGCGTCGCCGCGCTCAAGGTCGCGGGCGCCAGCTTCGGCCTTTGGGAAATCAGTATCATCTGGGGCGTGGGCGTCAGCATGGCGATCTACCTCACCGCCGGTGTTTCCGGCGCGCACCTGAACCCTGCGGTGAGCATTGCCCTCACCCTTTTCGCCGGTTTCGACAAGCGCAAGCTGCCCTTCTACATGCTGGCCCAGGTATGCGGCGCATTTTGTGGCGCAGCGTTGGTCTACACCTTGTACAGCAACCTGTTCTTCGATTTCGAACAAACCCACGCGATGTTGCGCGGTAGCGAAGCCAGCCTGGAACTGGCCTCGGTGTTCTCTACCTATCCGCACCCATCGCTGTCCACCGGCCAGGCGTTCCTGGTCGAAGTGATCATCACCGCCATCCTGATGGCCGTGATCATGGCCCTGACCGACGACAACAACGGCCTGCCGCGCGGTGCCATGGCCCCGCTGCTGATCGGCCTGCTGATCGCCGTGATCGGTAGCGCCATGGGCCCGTTGACCGGCTTTGCCATGAACCCGGCCCGCGATTTCGGACCCAAACTTATGACCTTCCTGGCCGGTTGGGGCGAAATCGCCTTCACTGGCGGTCGGGACATGCCTTATTTCCTGGTTCCGGTGTTCGCACCGATCCTTGGCGCCTGCCTGGGCGCCGCGACCTATCGCGGCCTGATCGCCCGCAACCTGCCAATGGCAGCCGCCGTGAACCCTGAGACAAATGACAGTCGCCAGGGCGATACTCAAGTCAATTGACGCCGGCATCACGCCCAGCCCTGAACCCCTATTTTCGCAAGGCCTACGACCATGACAGACACCCAGGATAAGAACTACATCATCGCCCTGGACCAGGGCACCACCAGTTCGCGGGCCATCATTTTCGACCGCGACGCCAATGTGGTGGGTACCTCCCAGCGCGAATTCGCCCAGCACTACCCGCAAGCGGGCTGGGTCGAGCACGACCCGATGGAAATCTTCGCCACGCAGAGCGCGACCATGGTCGAGGCCCTGGCCCAGGCGGGCATCAGCCACGCTCAGGTCGCCGCACTGGGTATCACCAACCAGCGTGAAACCACCGTGGTATGGGACAAGGAAACCGGCCGCCCGGTGTACAACGCCATCGTCTGGCAGTGCCGCCGCAGCACCGAGATCTGCGCCCAGCTCAAGCGCGACGGCCATGAAGACTACATTCGCGAAACCACCGGCCTGGTCACCGACCCGTACTTCTCCGGCACCAAGCTGAAGTGGATCCTCGACAATGTCGAGGGCGCCCGTGAACGCGCCGAGCGCGGCGAACTGCTGTTCGGCACCATCGATACCTGGCTGATCTGGAAGTTCTCCGGTGGCAAGGTGCATGTCACCGATTACACCAACGCCTCGCGCACGCTGATGTTCAACATCCACAGCCTGCAGTGGGACGACAAGCTCCTGGAAATCCTCGGCATCCCACGGCAGATGCTGCCCGAGGTTCGCCCTTCTTCCGAGGTCTACGGCCACACCAAGAGCGGCATCGCCATTGCCGGTATCGCCGGCGACCAGCAGTCGGCACTGTTCGGCCAGATGTGCGTGGAGCCGGGCCAGGCCAAGAACACCTATGGCACCGGCTGCTTCCTGCTGATGAACACCGGCGACCAGGCGGTGAAGTCGTCCCATGGCCTGCTCACCACCATCGCCTGCGGCCCGCGAGGCGAAGTGGCCTACGCGCTGGAGGGCGCGGTGTTCAATGGTGGTTCCACCGTGCAGTGGCTGCGTGACGAACTGAAGATCGTCAACGACGCACTGGATACCGAATACTTTGCCAGCAAGGTCAAGGACAGCAACGGCGTGTACCTGGTGCCTGCCTTCACCGGCCTGGGTGCCCCGTACTGGGACCCATATGCCCGTGGCGCACTGTTCGGCCTGACCCGTGGCGTGAAGGTGGACCACATCATCCGCGCTGCTCTGGAATCGATCGCCTACCAGACCCGCGATGTGCTCGACGCCATGCAGCAGGACTGCGGCCAGCGCCTGTCCGAGTTGCGCGTTGACGGCGGTGCGGTGGCCAACAACTTCCTCATGCAGTTCCAGGCCGACATCCTCGGCACCTGCGTGGAGCGGCCGAAGATGCGCGAAACCACCGCGCTGGGTGCGGCCTACCTGGCAGGCCTGGCCTGTGGTTTCTGGAGCGGCCTGGACGAACTGCGCGACAAGGCGATCATCGAGCGCGAGTTCAGCCCGCAGCTGGATGAAACGCAGAAAGAGAAGCTGTATGCCGGCTGGAAGAAGGCAGTCGACCGTACCCGTGACTGGGAAGATCACGAGGCCTGATCCTGCCTGACAGGCGCTACACCACGTGTAGGAGCGGCCTTGTGTCGCGAAAGGGCCGCGAAGCGGCCCCAGCAGCATTTGCTATGACGCGAAAATCCTGGGGCCGCTTCGCGGCCCTTTCGCGACACAAGGCCGCTCCTACAAGAAAGCGCCAGCGCAGGCCACAGAATCGATGCAGGGCATTTGTCCCCGCGGCCGCCCCGATAGTCTACTGGTCGTAGTCCGCGTCCTACGGCATCATTGCAGCATTTGTCCGGCAGCCCCAAAGGACCGCCCATGAATCTGCCCCCTCGCCAACAACAAATCCTCGAACTGGTGCGCGAACGCGGTTACGTCAGTATCGAAGAGATGGCGCAGCTGTTCGTCGTCACACCGCAAACCATCCGCCGTGATATCAACCAGCTGGCCGAGCTCAATCTGCTACGCCGCTACCACGGGGGCGCGGCCTACGATTCGAGCATCGAGAACACCGCCTACGCCATGCGCGCCGACCAGATGCGTGACGAAAAGCAACGCATCGCCGAAGCCGTGGCCCGGCAGATTCCCGACCATGCCTCGCTGTTCATCAATATCGGCACCACCACCGAATCCATCGCCCGGGCGCTGCTCAACCACAACCACCTGAAAGTCATCACCAACAACCTGCACGTGGCCGCGATCCTTGCCGCCAAGGACGATTTCGAAGTGCTGGTGGCAGGTGGCACGGTGCGCCGTGATGGCGGCGTTGTCGGCCAGGCCAGTGTCGACTTCATCAACCAGTTCAAGGTCGACTTCGCCCTGGTGGGCATCAGCGGCATCGACGAAGACGGCAGCCTGCTCGATTTCGACTATCAGGAAGTGCGGGTGTCACAGGCGATCATCGCCAATGCCCGTCAAGTGGTCCTTGCCGCCGACTCCAGCAAGTTCGGGCGCAACGCCATGGTGCGCATGGGCTCGATCAGCCTGGTCGACTGCCTGGTGACCGACCAGGCGCCAACCCCCGCCCTCACCCAGCTGCTGAACCAGTACAAGATCCGGCTTGAGGTGGTTTGAGGGCTGACAGGCGCATGCCGCAAGGTTTGTCGCGCCTGTGAGATCGAGCGTCGCCCGCGCCGCGCTCGATCCCACAGACGTCACATCTTTCAAACCGATCATCCAAAATTTTCGTAAATGTTCATTTCATTGTCATCTGATCAGTTTTTTCTATAAAGACTGACTGGCGACCGGCTTTCTGTTGCGCTAGTATTTTCGAAAACGAACATCAATGTTCATATTCGATGTGAACAGCCCCAGGAGGCCTTGCCCGTGTCCCAGCCCGTTTCGTCCCAGCCCCCCGTTGCCGACTGCTATGACCTCGCCGTGATCGGCGGCGGCATCAATGGCGTGGGCATCGCTGCCGACGCCGCCGGGCGTGGCCTCAAGGTATTTCTCTGCGAAAAGGACGACCTGGCCCAGCACACCTCGTCGGCCAGCAGCAAACTGATCCACGGCGGCCTGCGCTACCTGGAGCACTACGAGTTCCGCCTGGTACGTGAAGCGCTGGCCGAGCGCGAAGTGCTGCTGGCCAAAGCCCCGCACATCGTCAAGCCGATGCGCTTCGTGCTGCCGCACCGCCCGCACCTGCGCCCGGCCTGGATGATTCGCGCCGGCCTGTTCCTCTACGATCACCTGGGCAAGCGCAAGCGCCTGGGTGCTTCGCGCAGCCTGCGCTTCGGCCCGGGCTACCCGCTCAAGCCTGCAATCAGCCGTGGCTTCGAATATGCCGACTGCGCGGTGGACGATGCCCGCCTGGTAGTGCTGAATGCGATGGCCGCACGGGAAAAAGGTGCCCATATCCATACCCGTACCCGCTGCCTGCGCGCGGAGCGTGTGGATGGCCTGTGGCAGGTGGAGTTGCAGCACGCTGACGGCCGCCTGCAGACCATTCGCGCCCGCGCCCTGGTCAACGCTGCCGGCCCGTGGGTGGCCAGCTTCATCAAGGATGACCTCAAGCTCGATGCCCCCTACGGCATCCGCCTGATCCAGGGCAGCCATATCATCGTGCCGCGCATGTACGAAGGCGAACACGCCTACATCCTGCAGAACGAGGACCAGCGCATCGTCTTCTGCATCCCGTACCTGGAGCGCTTCACGCTGATCGGCACCACCGATCGCGAATACAGCGGCGACCCCGCCAAAGTCGCGATCACCGAGCAGGAAACCGATTATCTGCTCAAGGTGGTCAACGCCCATTTCAACCACCAGCTCAGCCGCAGCGACATCGTGCACACCTATTCCGGCGTGCGCCCACTGTGCAACGACGAATCGGACAATCCGTCTGCGGTCACCCGCGACTACACCCTGGCGCTGTCCGCCAGTGAAGGGCAAGCGCCGTTGCTCTCGGTTTTCGGTGGCAAGCTGACCACCTACCGCAAACTGGCCGAGTCGGCCATGGCCGAGCTCAAGCCACACTTCCCACAGATGCGCGGCAGCTGGACCGCTGGCGCGCCGCTACCAGGTGGTGAGCAGATGACCACGGTGCAGGCTCTGGTCGATGCGGTGCTGGCGCGTTGTGGCTGGTTGCCGGTCGATATCGCCAGGCGCTGGGTGCTGACCTATGGCAGCCGTGTATGGCAGTTGCTGGATGGCGTGCAAGGGCCGGAAGACCTGGGCCAGGCCATTGGCGGTGGGTTGTTCGGCCGGGAGGTGGACTACCTTGCACACAACGAATGGGCATGCAGCGCTGAAGACATTCTCTGGCGTCGCACCAAGCTGGGCCTGTTCACCAGCACCGGCGAGCAACAGGCGCTAGCAGACTATCTGCAACGAGAGCAGCAGGCGCGCACCCAAGCGGCGTGACCGTGGCCTGCCCGCACCCACGGAACGGCGAGCAAGCCGTCCGTGAGTGCGCACCGGGTGCGTAACCGCTGCAGTCACAGGTTCAACCGGTCATAGGCTTCCCTGGCCAACGTGCTTATCAAGTCACGTTCGGCAACCTGATAATCACTCATGACCGTCCTGCCGCGTTGTACATGGGTCCATTCATCGATGCGCTGCGCGGCCAGGTCCGCCTCGATCTGTTCCAGGCGCAGGTCGAAGCGCTGCCGCAGCGTGTCGAAACGATCCGGGTAACGCTGGCGCACATGCACCTCCCAGAACGGGCGCTGGGCGAGCGAGACGATCAGGTCCTCTCGGCTTTCCATTTCCAGCACACTATTCTGAACGCTGCGCAGATCCTGCTCGGTGACGTTGGCGAAATCTTCGAAGTGCATCGTGTCCGGCACGATTGGCAGGTCAAGCGGCTGCCGCAGGTGCAGCCTGAAAAAAAGCCTCGTTTCGATATCGTCCACGATCGACGCCTCCCCTCTGCGCAACTGCCTGATGTGCGCGGCGGCGAACCGGTCGACGGCATCCAGGCGAGCCAGTTGCCGCCCCAGACGAACCAGCCCCTCTTCCAGTTCCGCCGCTGGAACTCGGCTGCTCACCCGCTCCGCCAGCAAGCTCAACTCCAGTTGCTCCAGAATCAACAGCATCTGGTCTTCGCAGGTGCGGGGGGCCGAGGCCTCGGCAAACACCCGCAACCGCAGCTGTTCATGTTGCTCGCATGCCTGAAGGATGCGCCAGATGCGTTTACGGTAATACCCGGGATATTCATGAAAATCGTCGCTGTCGAGAAAGTCCGCGAGAAACTGGAACAGCCCTTGCGCCTCGGGCTCTTGGTGTAACGACTCCCACAATGCGGTCCTGGGGGCTTTCGATGCGCCGTCTTTGCCGACCCAGGCATCGCGAACAGTGAGGTCAACAGCACGATGGCGAAACGAGCCACCACCCCTGCTGCCGGCGCGGTCAACACCGGCAGCCCGATCAAGCGCGGCCTCGCCCTGGGCATCGAGCGGGTTGTCATGCAGGCTGAACGACTGCAATCGCTCGCCCAAGCCGTTCAGTTCCTGGCGCAACTGGCGAATACGGTTTTCCCTCAAGTCCACATGCCCACGCAGGATCACGTCCGCGGGCGTCGTCTCCAGGCCTGCGCCGCGCAGCCGAACATCAGTAAGTTGGTGCAAGCCGGTCAGCACAGGCGCGCGCCCCAACGGGTTGTGGCTCAGGTCCAGCATCGCCAGCCGCCCCAGGCTGGCCAGGCGCCGTTCACTGGCGACATTCATCACGATACGGTTGCCGGAAAGGTTCAAACGCAGCAGGCGCGACAGTCGCTCGAGCCCGACAGGCACTTGCTCGAGACGATTGCCAGCGAGATCCAACTCGATCAGGTTGCCGAAACGTGACAGGAAGTCTGCACCGACTTCGCTCAAGTTCATGTTTCGCAGCACCAGCCTGCTGACGTGTCCGAAATCCAGCCCAGCGGGCAACACCGGCAGGGAGCCAAGCCGCTCTCCGTCGATTGTCAGAACATATTCGCCGGCGTGATTGGTTATTTTCCGCCGCCAGCTTTGCCGTACCTGCCGGGCCACCCGGCGTCGCCTGGCATACTCAAGTACACTTGGAGCCTCGGCGCACCAGCCATGCAACGCCTCCCGCAACCGGGAAAGCTGCTGCTGGAGCTGGCTGAAGTGTTCCCATAGCCCTGTCGAGTGTTGCATGAGCTCCGCCAGGTAAGCGTCCATCTGCTCATCGGTCAACGTCGGAAATACCTGGTGAATGCCGCTTCTGATTGCCTGCCGGCTGCTTTCGGCACGGCCACTGAGAGGGTACCCGATGCGCCCGTCGGCAAATCTGTGCACCGGGCGCAGCCCCTGCCCGACCGGCGCCAAGCCGATCAGCCGCGCGGCCCGTTCACGGTCGGCAGCGGCCAGGGTAGCCAGGGAATCACGCAGGCCCTGCTCCCCTTCGATACCGCCGAGCAGCCCTTTCTGATCGTCCTCGAGCAGGCGCAGTAGCGCTTGTGAAAGCTCCAGACTCTGGCTGGCAGCGTCAGCAAGATGGTATCCCTGCTCGCCTCTGACGATGCAACGCACATCAGCAGTTTGCTCGGCACCGAAAGCCATCAAGAGCCGGCCGTTTACCTGCGCCTCACGCAGCTCCACGCGAACCGATTCCGGCCATGGGGCGGTTTCCGATACAAGCCCCAACGCCAAGGCCTCGCTGTCTGCATTGGCCGCGCGCAGCAGGCGCACGCCGGCGCAGGCCCGATCGAGACGAGTGTCATGCAGTAGCCAGCGCGCACGTTCCGCCAGCGCCAGCGGTACTCGCCGACCTTGAGCCAGGTTATCGAGTTGCACACCAGAAGCCTGGCCAAGCAACTCGTCCAGCGCGTGCGCAGACAACGTGGGGAAGTCACGCACAAGCACGGCAGCTGCCTCGGCACTGGGCTTGGGTTGGCGCTCGGTGAAGACGCGATCAAGCGCTGCCCCCCGTAACAATGGCATCTGCTCATGCAATTGATGGAACTCGAAGGCGTCCAGCAAACGGCCCGGAGCCGGAGCATTCTCCACACGCAGCCGGCGAAGCTGCTCCAGCTTCAGACCGGTGATCTGCAACAGCTGGTGCGCCGTGTCATCAGGCACTTCTGCCAGGCTCGCCGCCAGGCGCCGCATCAGGCGAGCAGCGCCCTGCCAACGCTGAGGCTGCTCGAGCGCATGATGCCAACCACCGCCGTTGTCCTCCACCCATGGCGCAAATGCCTCGGCGCGGTCCGGGTGACGAATACGCGGTATCCCGTCCTGCGGATCGTCCCAGACCTGAAAGGCCGACTCTTCACTGCGCAGCAGGCGGTAATCGGAAGCGCCCCCAGCGTCGGCCAATTTCGCCTCGGCAGCATCCACGCCATATCCTTCGAGACTTGGCGAACACAGCCTTACCATGCCCAGGCCATCAGATAACGGTACGAGGTCATCGACGAAGGCGACCCGCTTCAAGCCTTGGATCACTGCCGCGCCGCCCTTGGCAAGCAGCAGACCGGCGGCGACGTTTTCCGCCACACCAAAAAGGTGGTCCAGCGCACCCTCGCGATCCCCGATACGCCAGTCCTGGTAGCCCTCATAGACTTCAGAAGCCACCTGCACCGCAGCCACCGCCAGCAATGCCTCCCCAAGCACCGGCACGAACAGGCCCGCCAGGTTGAGCAGGTCCAACCCCAGCGATGCATAGGCGTTGAACCGCTCGTTACGGGCCTGCTGGTCTTCATCGCCCGTGGGCACGGCGAGCAGGCGGGCATCGTCATAGATCTTGCCTATCTGCAAGCGTAGCAGGTGGACGTACAGCGGTTCACTGACAGCCAGGTGGCGACCGTCGAGTTCGATAGCCGAACCCGCTCTCTTCGCCAGGCGCTCGGTCAACAGGGTAAAGAAACGGACTCGGTCCCGCTCACTGACAAACCGAGCGAAGAATGCACGGTAGCCCGGGCTCTGCAAACGAACGGCCAGTGCAGCGTATAGCGCTTGCCAGGTGGCAAACCGAGCGACAGGGGTGATCGGATCGCCGGGAATCCAGGCAATGACCCCCTCGATACCACCGCCGCCTGCCTGTGCCACTTCGAGGGTCACTACACCGCGGATGCATTTCCCCAGCAGATAGAGCTGCCGCGCCGTGGTCACCTGGGGCAATGCCGGCACCACCGGGGTTTCAGCCAACAAGGGCAACAGTTGCAGATAGCTGCGTTCGTCCAACGCGCCCTTGAACAAAGCCATGTACACAGCGACCTGAAAATGCGCGCGCTGATTGTCTTCGAACAGTTTGTGTACCTCGCGCTCGGCCTGCCCCGGCGCGGCACCTTGGGGGTCACTCGGTTTCAGGCACGTAACGAGCGTGGCCTGGTATTGTCCACCCACATCCAATTGCCTGCACAGTTTCGCGAACGCCTCGAAGTTCAATGGCAGCCTCCTGCCATTCCCGTCCAGGAAATAGGCGTTTCGCAGGGAGTCAGCCTTTGTCTCGTTGACGTGATAGTTGTGCAGCGCGGCGGTCAACAAATTGCGTGTAGACCAACTGACAGGGTATGCCTTGCGTATCCCCGGCTGCACGGATGGCTGGAACTTCGATTCCTGCTGGAACACCTGCCAACGCCACGCCTGCTCGTTGCTGACTCCGGCTTGCTGCAAGCCAGCGGTAAGCAGTTGCCGGGCAAACACGTCCAGCGATGGAATCTTGTGTAGCACCTCGCCCAGGTTGCGGGTGGTCTGTTCCTGTTTGCGCAAGGCCTTCAGGAAAGTGCTCCGTCGATCGGCCGGGGCATGCGTGAGCCAATCGGGCAACTGATGAGCAATCAGCGTATCGATCGAGTCAGGGGGGAATTCAACGGATGTCATGTGGTGTCTCCAGCGGCAATGGGTGGCCACCTCAACACCTGCGCACCGGGCATGGGCACTAGATAATGCTCATGGATCGAACCTTGGTTTCCCGGCTGGCCGTCATCGCCCCTGCCGGCACCGCAGGCAACTCAAGCAGCACTATCTACCGCCAAGCCAGGTTCCCAGCGTGATGCTCTGGTGGCTTTTTCAGCCCCGGAGATCACCACGTGCCGCCCATCGAAAGTATCCCGTCCGACTCCATCGACAATCTGATCGCGCAGCAGCTTCCTGACTGGTTGATACGCGCGGACGCACAGCACCGTGAAGCCTATCGCGAGGCCTTGAGCGAACAGCAGCAAGCAGCCGACAGCCTCAAGCATCTGCTTGCCTCGATACCGGACATTGAACAGTTCGCCGTCCCTCTGCTCGAAGGCGCCTTGCTTGCAGAAGGGCTTGGCGAGGTCGACCCTCGGTCCACATACGTGGTCATCAGCGAAGCGTTTCAGTTGCCCTCTGCTGCAGAAAAGCTCTACCAACCCAGCATCACTCACACCACACGACAGAGCCTGCTAGCCGCCGCGCTACACAACTTCGAAGCACACGAAACCCAGCCTTGGTGGCAGCGCAAGGCGTATCTGGTAGACGAAAAGGGCAGGCGCCTGGCGATGACGTTCGAGCGCTTTGCCAGCCTGTGCCGCACGCTGGACATCGGCGGACGATACCAAGCCCTTCTGAACCGCATCCTCAAACCCAGAGCGGGCCGAGGCCAACCAGCGGATCAGGCGCGAATCAAGGTGGAACAGCAGTTTCAGCGCGGTATTCGTTCGCGCATGCGGGCCGCGCTTCATGAAGGCAGGCTCAAGGGCCAGCTGGATGAGCAGGATCTGCTGCGGTTGCTATCAGTGCTTGCGCCTCCTGCCCAGCCGGTGCATGGCAAAGGCAGCCTGATCCCGCGCCAACTGTATGTGCTGGGCAAGTGCATGGTCGGCATCATCGCGCTCGAATGGCGACCGCTGCCAGATTCCGCCCTCGATGAGATCATCGTCTGGATCCCTGATGACCCTGACCGAAGCGTGCGTTTCTACGACTCGTGGGGCGAGCTCTACGACGACCTTGCCAGGCGCCTCGAACATCGGTCGTTCCAGACCTTTCTGCGGCGTTTCGTCAAGGCGCAGGACAGGAGCGAGTTCGACCAGGCTCTCTCGCGGGCTTTGGCTGCATCGAAGAAGGAGCACACCCCGGAAAT
Organism: Pseudomonas sp. B23(2017); assembly: GCF_002113725.1. Taxonomy (NCBI): domain Bacteria; kingdom Pseudomonadati; phylum Pseudomonadota; class Gammaproteobacteria; order Pseudomonadales; family Pseudomonadaceae; genus Pseudomonas; species Pseudomonas sp. B23(2017). Next base: position 90,164 of record NZ_NEJM01000003.1, read on the forward strand.
TGACGGGCGCAACCTCGCCGTGAGCGGTGATGTGTTCGCCCACGTGCAGGCGTTGCTGATCACCAGGATCTTCGACGATGCCGCCTACCTGGCCGTAGCGACCGATCAGGAAGACCGTCTAAGCAGGCACAGGCGCTTGCAGGCCATGCTCAGCGCAGGGCTGGACCTGCTGGGGCTGGTTGCATTCGTCGTACCCGTCGTAGGCGACCTGATGCTGGTCCTGAGCGCTGCGCAACTGTTGGACGAGGTCTACGAAGGCTATCAGGACTGGCAACTGGGTGATCGCCAAGGGGCTCTGGATCACCTGTTCACCGTGGCCCAGGGACTGGTGTTCGCCGGTGCCAGCGCAGGCGCGATAAAGGCAATACGGCGGGTACCTTTTGTCGATGGGTTGGCGCCAAGGCCGCTTCCTGGAGGCAAAGTCAAACTGGCTCGCTCTCTTCACTACTTCCCAGCCGAGGAAAACGCGTCGGTACTGCTGCAGGGGTTGCAAGGCAACCACCTGGGTGAACTTCAGGAGTCGAACACCAGCATGCTGCAGGATGTCACCGGTTTTTCCACGGAGCAATTACGCCAACTGTGCCAGGAACACGCCTCACCGCCAGCGCGGCTGCTCGACATCCACGAACGTATCGCATTGCATACCGACCACCCGGGGCTACGCGGCGTGGCCTTCGAAGAGCAATTGCTCGCCCGGCGCCAAGCCGTTTCCGATGAGCAGAGAACATTGATGAATGCCTTCAGGTATCTCTCACCGAGGGGTGCCCAGGAAATCATCGAGCACAGCAGCTCCTCCCAGCTGGAAAAACTCCAGGCAACCGGGCGTGTGCCGTTGGGCATGGCGGAACGTGCCCGCTGGCATGAGCGGGACAGCCGTATCGACCGGGCTTGCCTTGGCATGCGCCTGGCGGCGCTGGGTACAGCCGACAGCGAAAAACTGGCGATGGGGCTGATCGAGCGCCAAGCGCCCTGGCCGGCCGCATTGCGTGTGGAACTGCGTGAAGGTCACCAGAAAGGTCGCCTGTTGTATGCAAGCCCAGATACGCAGAACAGTCAGGTGTCGATCATCGTGCGACAACCAGACGGCTACAGGCTGGCCAATGACGCGAATCACCTGGCCAGCGGTACCTTGCTCGAAACGGTACTGCGCACCTTTGACGAGCAGCAGAAAACCAAGCTTGGAAACCGCAATTTGCAGGCCAGGCAGCTCCGTCAGCAACTCCTTGTGGCCGCGGTGCAGGATCGGCAACGCACGGCGGAAATCCTCGGGCTCCCCCGGATCGGTGCCAATCTGCGGCCGCCCAGGCGCTTTGCCGATGGAAGGCTTGGATACCCACTCAGCGGTGGCGGCGAAAGCAGCCGGCAGGCCATTCGCCAAGGCATCCATCAGATCTTCCCGACACTGAGCGAACTGCAACTGGACGCCTACCTGAACGCCGTGCGGCAGCGAGGCGAAAACCTGTGGAGCCATTATCAGATGCTGCAACGCCAGCTTGGCGAACTACGCGAGACGCTACGGGCCTGGCAGGCCGACTGGCAGTCGCCGGTCGACGCCATCCGCCGCCGCCGTATCGTCGATGCCCTTCGCCGCAGCTGGCGGCGCAAGCTGGTGGATGGCAACGACCAGTACGAGTTGTTCATAGACGGCGAGTCCGTACCGACCCTGCCAGCGTTGCCAGCCGGCATCGAATACGGGCATGTGCGCCGGCTGACATTGCGCGACATGCATCTGGAACACATCGATGCCCAATTCCTCAGGCGTTTTCCCAACATCGTCGATCTGGACCTCAGCGGCAACCGGCTGACCCACTTGCCCGAGGGCATCGAAAGCCTTACCCAGCTCCGACGCGTGAACCTTGGCAACAACCGGATCACCCTGGACCAGACGGCAAGCAGCCGCCTGGCCCAACTGCAGCGCCTCGATACGCTGATACTGAGCTACAACCCGCTCAATGGGTTGCCTGACCTGTCGGCGTTGCCGCATGTGCGTGACCTGCAGCTGCGTGCCACTGGGCAGGCAGACATCAGCCAGATTCACCAGTTGATAACGATGCGCGCCCATGTCGATCTGCGCGACAACAGGATCAGCGAGCTACAGCGGGAAATGCGCGGGCTGCGCCTGCGTCTGCAGCGCCTCAACCTGCACGACAACCCCTTGAGCGAAAGCAGTATCGAGTATCTCGACGAAGCGCGCGGCGTCACCGATGCCGGTGGCAGGGGCAGCGCCAGCTACACCCATGGGGTGATCGACGAGGACACCCGCGCCAATTGGGTAGCGTCCAGGAACGAGCTGCTTCGCGCTCAACGCGAGGCAGCCTGGGACCGCCTGATCGAAGAGCCTGGTTCGGCAGGCATGTTCCGGTTCCTGGCCGACTTCGCCCAAAGCGAGGACTTCCAGGACAATCCTCGCCATTATCGTCGGCGCGCCTGGCATATCCTGGAAGCCTGCGAAAACAACGAAGCGCTGCGTGAACAGCTGTTTCGCGAAGCCGATGGACCACGCAGCTGCGATGACCGCCTGCTGCTGATGCTCAACCAGATGGAAGTCGGCGTCATGGCTTATCAGGGCGTCGAAGGCGTACCTGCTGCAATGAGAGAAACAAGCTTGCTGCACCTGGGGGAGCAGTTGCATCGTCTCGACTTGTTGGATGCCATCGCCAATCGCCATGTCCAGCGCTTGCGCCAGGCAGGGCGCAGGCCGGATGAAATCGAAGTCCGCCTGTTCTATCGCTTGCGCCTTGCAGACGCCCTCGACCTGCCAGTACCGCCCGATGAAATGCATTTCGCTTCGTACGCGCATGTGACGTCCGCGGACCTGAACGATGCGCAACTGGAAGTGCTGGGCACCTACGAGACGTTACCCATGCTGGATGCGCTCGCCGCCCGCCCCTATTGGCAGACCTACCTGCGTGAAACCTATGCGGAGCGTTTCGAGGCGATGGCCGGGCCTTACCACGATCGGATGGAAGCGCTCGAAGCGCAGGCCACGGCGGGCCAGGAAGGCGACTACGAAGAACGCGCCAGATCACTGATGCACGAACTGGCGGCAGAAGAATCAACCTTGATTCGCCGTTTGACGGCCGAGGCGTGGGCACGTTCCAGGTCGGCTGACGTGGACCGCCCGCTTCAGCGCTGATCCTCGAACGCTGCCCCGGTCAGGTTGCCTGGACCGGGGCCTGACCGAGTTGGTAGCGGCAGCGTTTGACGAGATATGCGTTCGGATTTCCGAATGACAGAAAACAATTCGTTCGGAAATGCGCACGCAACTCACCGTCATACAATGGTCAAAAAAGTTTGATTCCCAGCAAATTCGCGGCGTTATCATCGAACACAGGGCTTGGCACGACTCATGCTCTACACTTGGTAGCCGAATGCAATCGTTTATTTCTGTATTCGTTGAACGAAGAGTCCGCCAACGGCTCCATAAAAAAAACAAACACGTCGAGGAAAATTTGATGCGCATCGTTCGTCAATTGCTGGGCGCCGCCATCGCGGCCGCTGTGATCGCTTCGCCGGCCATGGCCGAAGAACTGACCGGCACCCTGAAGAAGATCAAGGATTCGGGCACCATCACCCTGGGCCACCGCGACTCCTCCATCCCGTTTTCCTACCTGGCCGGCAAGCCCGAGCCCGTGGGCTACTCGCATGACATCCAGCTGGCTGTCGTCGACGCCCTGAAGAAGCAGCTGGGCACGGACATCAAGGTCCGCTACAACCTCGTCACCTCCCAGACCCGCATCCCGCTGGTGCAGAACGGCACCGTGGACCTCGAGTGCGGCTCCACCACCAATAACGTCGAGCGCCAGCAGCAGGTCGGCTTCTCGGTCGGCATCTTCGAAGTCGGTACCCGCCTGCTGACCAAGGTCAAGGACGGTCAGCCGGCATACAAGGACTTCCCGGACCTGGCCGGCAAGAACGTGGTGACCACCGCCGGTACCACCTCCGAGCGCATCCTCAAGGCGATGAACGCCGACAAGCAGATGAAGATGAACGTGATTTCCGCCAAGGACCACGGTGAAGCCTTCAACATGCTCGAAAGCGGCCGCGCCGTGGCCTTCATGATGGACGACGCCCTGCTCGCCGGCGAAATGGCCAAGGCTCGCAAGCCGACGGACTGGGTCATCACCGGTACCCCGCAGTCGTACGAAATCTACGGCTGCATGGTGCGCAAGGATGACGCGGCCTTCAAGAAAGCGGTCGATGACGCCATCGTCGGCTACTTCAAGTCGGGCGAAGTCAACAAGAGCTACGACAAGTGGTTCCAGCAGCCAATCCCGCCAAAGGGCCTGAACCTGCAGTTCCCGATGAGCGACGAGCTGAAGAAACTGATCGCCGAGCCGACCGACAAGGCTGCGGACGAGAAGAAGTCCTGACTCTCAGATAGTGGCCTGGTGCTCAACAGCACCAATCAATACTGCAGGCCACTCATTAGTGTCTAACCTTTCATCCGAGGGCGCCAAGCGCTCTCGGATGCTCGAAGGTGCCCGTGAAACAATCGTCTGAGGGGAAATCCCGATGAATTACAACTGGGACTGGGGCGTGTTCTTCAAGTCCACCGGCGTGGGCAGCGAAACCTATCTGGACTGGTACGTCACCGGCCTGGGCTGGACCATCGCCATCGCCATCTCCGCCTGGATCATCGCCTTGCTGCTGGGCTCGGTCCTCGGTGTCATGCGTACCGTGCCGAACCGTGTGGTAGCAGGTATCGCCACCGCCTACGTGGAGCTGTTCCGCAACGTACCGCTGCTGGTGCAGCTGTTCATCTGGTACTTCCTGGTGCCGGACCTGCTGCCAGAAGGCCTGCAGGAATGGTTCAAGCAGGACCTCAACCCGACCACCTCGGCGCTGATCAGCGTGGTCATCTGCCTGGGCCTGTTCACCGCCGCCCGCGTGTGCGAACAGGTGCGTACCGGCATCCAGGCGCTGCCCCGTGGCCAGGAAGCCGCCGCCCGCGCCATGGGCTTCAGCCTGTCGCAGATCTACACCAATGTGCTGCTGCCGCAAGCCTACCGGATCATCATTCCGCCGCTCACCTCGGAATTCCTGAACGTGTTCAAGAACTCGTCGGTGGCATCGCTGATTGGCCTGATGGAACTGCTGGCACAAACCAAGCAGACCGCCGAATTCTCGGCCAACCTGTTCGAGGCCTTCACCCTGGCCACGCTGATCTACTTCACCCTGAACATGGGCCTGATGCTGCTGATGCGCATGGTCGAGAAGAAAGTCTCGGTGCCCGGCCTGATTTCCGTAGGGGGCAAATAAATGGACATGGATTTCAGCGAAATCATCCCGGCCCTGCCTGCCCTGTGGGAAGGCATGGTCATGACCCTGCAGCTTATGGTCATGGGCGTGGTCGGCGGCATTGTGCTGGGGACCATCCTGGCCCTGATGCGCCTGTCGTCGAGCAAGCTGCTGTCGAACGTGGCCGGCGCCTACGTCAACTACTTCCGCTCGATCCCGCTGCTGCTGGTAATTACCTGGTTCTACCTGGCGGTACCGTTCGTGCTGCGCTGGATCACCGGCGAGGACACCCCGGTGGGTGCCTTCACCTCCTGCGTGGTGGCATTCATGATGTTCGAGGCCGCGTACTTCTGCGAAATCGTCCGCGCCGGCGTGCAGTCGATCTCCAAGGGCCAGATGGGCGCCGCCCAGGCACTGGGCATGACCTACGGCCAGACCATGCGCCTGATCATCCTGCCCCAGGCTTTCCGCAAGATGACCCCGCTGCTGCTGCAGCAGAGCATCATCCTGTTCCAGGACACCTCGCTGGTATACACCGTGGGCCTGGTGGACTTCCTCAACTCGGCACGCTCCAACGGCGACATCATCGGGCGCTCCCATGAGTTCCTGATCTTCGCCGGTGTCGTGTACTTCCTCATCAGCTTCTCCGCTTCGTGGCTGGTCAAGCGCCTGCAAAAAAGGATCACCGTATGATTTCCATCAAGAACGTCAACAAGTGGTACGGGGACTTCCAGGTACTGACCGACTGCAGCACCGAGGTCAAGAAGGGTGAAGTGGTGGTGGTATGCGGCCCGTCGGGCTCGGGCAAGTCCACCCTGATCAAGTGCGTCAACGCCCTGGAGCCGTTCCAGAAAGGTGACATCGTGGTCGACGGCACCTCGATCGCCGACCCCAAGACCAACCTGCCCAAGCTGCGTTCGCGCGTCGGTATGGTGTTCCAGCACTTCGAGCTGTTCCCGCACCTGTCCATCACCGAGAACCTGACCATTGCTCAGCGCAAGGTGCTTGGCCGCAGCGAAGCGGAAGCGACCAAGAAGGGCCTGGCCCTGCTCGACCGCGTAGGCCTCGGTGCCCACGCCAAGAAGCACCCAGGCCAGCTGTCCGGCGGCCAGCAGCAGCGCGTGGCCATCGCCCGTGCCCTGTCGATGGACCCGATCGTCATGCTGTTCGACGAACCGACCTCGGCGCTGGACCCGGAGATGGTCAACGAAGTACTGGACGTGATGGTCGAACTGGCCCACGAAGGCATGACCATGATGTGCGTGACCCACGAAATGGGCTTCGCCCGCAAGGTGGCCAACCGCGTGATCTTCATGGACAAGGGCAACATCATCGAGGATTGCCAGAAGGAAGACTTCTTCGGCAACCCGAGCGCCCGCCACGAGCGTACCCAGCACTTCCTCAGCAAGATCCTGCAACACTGATTTTGCTTCACTGAAGCGGTCGGCGCCGCTGCCCTTTCGGGCAGCAGGCGCTGGTCGTGACAAGGCCACTGTGATGAAATGCGATCCTTCGCTTCTTCTCCCTGCCAAGCCTGCCGTGAAATCCCGCCTGCTCCGCCAATTGCTGTTGCCGCCACTGATCATCCTGCTGATGGTCGGCCTGGGTATGGCTGGCTACCTGATCAGCGAGAGCAACGGTATCCGCACCCTCAGCGAAAACGGCGAGCGCCAGCTGGAGCTGCACGCGCGCACGGTCGAGAGCGAAATCAGCAAGTACACCTACCTGCCGAGCCTGCTGGAGCTGGAAGACAGCGTCTCGCACCTGCTCACCGACCCTGATGGCGGCTCGCGGCAGATCGTCAACGAATACCTCGAAGGCCTGAACCGGCGCAGCCGCAGCCGGGCCATCTTCGTCCTCGACACCAATGGCCGGGTCCAGGCCACCAGCAACTGGCGCGATGCCGACTCGTTCCTCGGCGAGGACCTGTCGTTCCGTGCCTACTTCCAGACCGCCGTGCGAGGCGAGCCCGGGCGTTTCTACGGTATCGGCAGCACCACCGGCGAGGCTGGCTATTACCTGGCCCACGGCCTGGAGGAACACGGCAAGATCATTGGCGTGGCGGTGATCAAAGTGCGCCTGGACACCCTCGAGGAGCGCTGGCAGCGTGCCCGCCTGGAAGCTTTCGTCAGCGACGAGAACGGCATCATCATCCTCTCCAGCGACCCGGCCCGGCGCCTGAAGTCGGTACGCCCGCTGACCCCGCAGATCAAGGAGCGCCTGGCCCGTAGCCTGCAATACTACTGGTGGCCGCTGAACGAACTGCAGCCCCTGGCCCGGGAAACCCTGGCCGATGGTGTGGAAAAGCTGACCTTCCCGGCCAACAGCGAAACCGCACAGGGCAAGGCCCGCGAAATGGCCTACCTGGCCCAGACCCGACGCCTGGTCGACACGCCCTGGCACTTCACTCTGCTGACCCCGCTGCAGGACCTGCGCCGCGAATCCATGGTACAGGGCATCCTGGTGGGCGTGGCCTTTGCCTTGCTGGCGATCCTCGGCATTGCCTGGAACGAACGGCGCAAGGTCATCGCCACCCGCCTGGCAGCCCGCGAGGCCCTGCAGGAAGCCAACAGCCAGCTGGAACGACGGATTACCGAACGCACGGCCGACCTGCGCGCCAGCAATGAACGCCTCAAGGGCCAGATTCGCGAGCGCCGGCATGCCGAGCAGACCCTGCGCCACGCCCAGGACGAACTGGTACAGGCCGGCAAGCTGGCCGCCATCGGGCAGATGTCCACCAGCATTGCCCACGAACTGAACCAACCTCTTGCCGCGCTGCGCACGTTGTCCGGCAACACCGTGCGCTTCCTCGAGCGCGGGGCACTGGAAACCGCCAGCACCAACCTGCGCACCATGAACGACCTGATCGACCGCATGGGCCGCATCACCGCCAGCCTGCGCTCGTTCGCCCGACGCAGTGACGACAGCGGCCAGGCCTCGCTGGCCAAGGCGGTGGACGCTACCCTGCAGGTGCTGGCCAACCGCATCAGCGCCTGCCACCTGCAGCTGCACAATCAGTTCGAGGACCAGCAGCTGGCCATCGACCAGACCCGCCTGGAGCAGATCCTGGTCAACCTGATCGGCAACGCCCTGGATGCCATGGCCGCCCAGCCGCTGCCGCAACTGTGGCTGGAAGGCGAGCTGCAGGGCGACAAGTACCGTTTGCAGGTGCGCGACAATGGCCACGGCATCGACGCCGAGGCGCGCAAGCACCTGTTCGAACCTTTCTTCACCACCAAGCCGGGCGAACACGGCCTGGGCCTGGGCCTGACCCTGTCGGCGAGCCTTGCCGCCGCCGCCAAGGGCAGCCTCAACGTCGAGCACCCCGCCAGCGGCGGCACGGCCTTCGTTCTCGCCCTGCCCCTGGTCTCACCCCCTAGCGAATCGGCAGAGCACCCATGAACCAAGCGCCTCTTACCGTCCTGATCGTCGAAGACGACCCGCATGTGCTGCTCGGCTGCCAACAGGCGCTGGCCCTGGAAGACATCGCCTGCGAAGGCGTAGGCAGCGCCGAACAGGCGCTGGAACGCATCGGCGACGACTTCGCCGGCATCGTCGTCAGCGATATCCGCCTGCCGGGCATCGATGGCCTGGAGCTGCTCAACCGCCTCAAGGCCCGCGACCGCAGCCTGCCGGTGGTACTGATCACCGGCCACGGCGATATCGACATGGCGGTCGGCGCCATGCGCAATGGCGCCTACGACTTCATGGAAAAACCCTTCTCCCCGGAGCGCCTGGTCGACGTGGTGCGCCGCGCCCTTGAGCAGCGCGGGCTGTCGCGCGAAGTGGTGGCCCTGCGCCGCCAGTTGGCCGAGCAAAGCAGCCTGGAGGGGCGCATCATTGGCCGCTCGCCGGCCATGGAGCACCTGCGCGAACTGATCGCCAACGTCGCCGATACCTCGGCCAACGTGCTGATCGAAGGCGAAACCGGTACCGGCAAGGAACTGGTCGCCCGCTGCCTGCACGACTTCAGCCGCCGCCAGGGCCAGCCGTTCGTGGCACTGAACTGTGGCGGCCTGCCGGAAAACCTGTTCGAAAGCGAGATTTTCGGCCACGAGGCCAACGCCTTCACCGGTGCCGGCAAACGCCGCATCGGCAAGATCGAACATGCCAACGGCGGCACGCTGTTCCTCGACGAGGTGGAGAGCATGCCGATCAACCTGCAGATCAAGCTGTTGCGCGTGCTGCAGGAGCGCACCCTGGAGCGGCTGGGCTCGAACCAGAGCATTCCAGTGGACTGCCGGGTGATCGCGGCCACCAAGTCCGACCTGGATGCCATGGGCCAGAGCGGCCAGTTCCGCAGCGACCTGTATTACCGGCTGAACGTGGTGACCCTGGAGCTGCCGCCGCTGCGCGAGCGCCGCGAAGACATCCTGCAGCTGTTCGAACACTTCCTGCAACAGTCGGCCCTGCGCTTCGACCGCGAAACGCCTGCGCTGGACAGCCAGACCTTGTCGCGCCTGATGGCCCACGACTGGCCGGGCAACGTGCGTGAACTGCGCAACGTCGCCGAACGCTATGCCCTCGGCCTGCCAGCGTTCAAGAAAGGCCCCAGCGGTGGTGCCAGCCAAGGTTTGGGCTTTGCCGAGGCGGTGGAAGCGTTCGAGCGCAACCTGCTCGGCGATGCCCTGCAACGCACTGGCGGCAACCTGAGCCAGGCCAGCCAGGAGCTGGGCATGGCCAAGACCACGCTGTTCGACAAAGTGAAGAAATACGGCCTCGGCTGACCTCAACCCCAACCTGGAAAGACAACGTGGACCTGGTATTCAAAGCTGCCCTGGGCGCTGGCGTGGTGCTGCTGCTGGCGGTGCTGTCGAAGACGCGCAATTATTACATCGCCGGGCTGGTGCCGCTGTTCCCCACCTTCGCCCTGATTGCCCACTACATCGTCGGCAAGGGGCGCAGCATTGCCGACCTGAAGACCACCATCCTGTTCGGCATGTGGTCGATCATTCCGTACTTCGTGTACCTGGCGACCTTGTATGTACTGGTCGACCGCATGCGCCTGGAGGCATCGCTGGCATTGGCCACGGTGGCCTGGCTGATGGCCGCGACCGTGTTGGTGACCCTGTGGGTGCGGATGCACTGAGGCCGGTCGGCTGACGCGGTCCGTGTAGGAGCGGCCTTGTGTCGCGATGGGGCGCGTAGCGGCCTTCGATTTCAGCTTCGCCGCGAATATTGCCGGGGCCGCTTTGCGGCCCTTTCGCGACACAAGGCCGCTCCTACAGTGGATCGCATCAGCCTGGAAGCATGGGAATTCAGAGCCCGGCGATATGCGTGACATCCTGCCGATGTGTCTGCAGATAGGGCAACACCGCCCCCAGCAACGGCGCCTTGAACGGCTCCTGGAAGCGGTGCGCCAACCCCGGTATCAAGCGCAGCTGGCTGCCCTGGATATGCGCCGCCAGATGCACGCCATGCATCACCGGCAGCAACGGGTCGGCCGTGCCATGCACCACCAGGGTCGGCACCCGCAACTGGTTCAGCAACTCGACCCTGCTCGGCTCGGCCAGTATCGCCATGATCTGGCGCTTGGCCCCCTCCGGGTTGAACGCCCGGTCATAGGCCACCGCCGCCTGCTGCAGCAAGGCCGCACGGTCGTCACGCACCTCGGGGCTACCCAGCGCCGCCAGCAGGTCGGCCTGCTGTTCGATGGCCACTTCGCGGTTCGGCGCGCTGCGCCGGGCCAGCAACTGCACCAGCGCCGGATCCGGCGCCGGCAACCCCGCTGCCCCTGAACTGGACATGACCAGCGTCAGGCTGCGCACGCGCTCGGGCGCCATGGCCGCCAGGTGCTGGGCAATCATGCCGCCCATGCTCACCCCCAGCACATGAAACTGGCGCACGCCCAACGCATCCATCAGGCGCAGGCCATCGTCCGCCATGTCGGTCAGCGTATAGGGCGCAGCCACCGGCAGGCCCAGTTTGTAGCGCAGCAGTTCGACCGTCAGGTTGGCCGACGGTGGCAGCTGGCTCCAGCGTGACAGGCCGACATCGCGGTTGTCATAGCGAATCACCCGAAAGCCCTGGCGGCACAACGCTTCGACCACGTCGTCCGGCCAGTGGATCAGCTGCCCGCCAAGGCCCATCACCAGGAGCAAGGCCGGGTCGCGTGGCGCACCGACGCTCTGATACACCAGGCTGACCGCGCCCAGTTCGGCACGCTGCACCGGCACGTGGGCGTCACAACGCTGTTCAGCGAAACTCGCCGGTACGCCGAATACAAAGAAAAGAAAAAGCCAAAAAGCCCGCATGAAAGAAACACCAGAATGCATATCCCCAGTAGAGCGCGAGTCTGATGAATTCTGTTCGGGCGCGCTGCCACAGTTCAGTGACAGTTTGATGACTCCCGCCAGGCGGTGCGGCGGTACGCCCAGTCGACAGGCGCGGCAACATGAGGGAAACTCAACTCATTCCCTGTTTCCTCAAGTCCACACACCGGAGTCAGCTGTGCTGGAGATCCGTCACCTGAAAACCCTTCATGCCCTGCGCGAGGCCGACAGCCTGGTGGAGGCCGCCGAGCGCCTGCACCTGACCCAGTCGGCGCTGTCGCACCAGTTCAAGGAGCTGGAAGAGCGCCTGGGCCTGCCGCTGTTCGTGCGCAAGACCAAGCCGATCCGCTTCACCAGCGCCGGGTTGCGCCTGCTGCAACTGGCCGATGCCACCCTGCCGCTGCTGCGCGGCGCCGAGCGTGACATCGCGCGCCTGGCCGGTGGCACCGCCGGGCGCCTGCACATGGCCATCGAATGCCACAGCTGCTTCCAGTGGCTGATGCCGACCATCGACCAGTTCCGTGACGCCTGGCCGGAGGTGGAGCTGGACCTGGCCTCCGGCTTTGCCTTCGCCCCACTGCCGGCCCTGGCCCGCGGTGACCTCGACCTGGTGGTGACCTCCGACCCGCTGGACCTGGCGGGCATCACCTACGTGCCGCTGTTCACCTACGAGGCGATGCTGGCGGTGGCCAACCAGCATCCGTTGGCCAGCAAGCCCTACATCGTGCCGCAGGACCTGCTTGACCAGACCCTGATCACCTACCCGGTGGAGCGCGACCGCCTGGACATCTTCACCCGCTTCCTGGAGCCGGCCGACATCGAGCCCGCCGCCGTGCGCACCTCGGAGCTGACGGTGATGATGATGCAACTGGTGGCCAGCGGCCGTGGCGTGTGCGGCATGCCGCACTGGGCGCTGCACGAGTACAGTTCGCGCGGGTATGTGAAGGGCAAGCGCCTGGGTGAAAAAGGCCTGTTCGCCACGCTTTATGCCGCCGTGCGCACCGACATGCTCGATGCGCCGTACATGCGCGACTTCCTGCTGACGGCGAAGGACACCTCGTTCGCCACCCTCGATGGTGTCAGCGCGGTGCGCTGACGGCCTGGCGGTATAGCGGCAGGATCAGGTCGCGGGTCAGGGGTGCCAGCTGCATGGCGGGTGCTTGGTCAGCGGCCAGCCACACCACCTCCTCGATCTCCGCGGCCGGCAACACGGCTGCGGCGCTGTCGACACGGAACAGTTCGGCCTGTACCTCGAAGCCCGGCTCGTTGGCGGCCGGGGCGCTGAACTGGCCCAGGTGCACGGCCTGGGCCGGGTCGATGTGCAGGCCCAGTTCCTCATGCAGCTCACGCACCAGTGCCTGCACCGGGGTTTCGCCAGCATCGATCTTGCCACCGGGCTGCATGAAGGCCTGGGTGCCGCGTTTGCGTACCAGCAGGGTGCGTCCCTGGGGGTCGATCAGCAGGGCGGCGGCGATGCGGATGGTGTTGGGCATGGGTGGGCTCACCTGAAACAATGGCCGGGGAGGATCCCATGGGGTTCCTGGCCTGACAAGGCCAGTGTTTCCTGTGCCGGCCTCTTCGCGGGTGAACCCGCTCCCACAAGTGCACCACAAGGCCAGAGAGCGGCGCAGTACCTGTGGGAGCGGGTTTACCCGCGAAGAGGCCGACACAGGTCATAGCAGATCTGGCAGACGAACGGCCCCTTGCCAACCCGCCCCACACCCTGCATAACCAACACATGAACCTGCCCGCCAAACACCACCCGGTGCTCGAGCTGTTCCACCCCGCCGTGCGCACCTGGTTCCGTCGCCACTTCGCCACGGTGACCGATGCCCAGGCCCAGGCCTGGCCGTTGATCCATGCGGGCCATTCGATGCTGCTGGCCGCGCCGACCGGCTCGGGCAAGACCCTCAGCGCGTTCCTGGCCGTGCTCGACGAACTGTTCCGCCAAGGCCTGGAGCACCAGGGCGAGCTACCAGCGCAAACCCAGGTGGTCTACGTTTCGCCACTCAAGGCGCTGTCCAACGATATCCGCCTGAACCTGCAAGCCCCGCTCGAAGGCATCAGCCAGGCCCTCGCGGACCAGGGCCTGAACGCCCCGCGCATCACCACGGCCGTGCGCAGCGGCGACACCCCGCAGAAGGAGCGTGCCGCCATGCGCAAGCTGGCGCCGCACATCCTGGTGACCACCCCCGAATCGCTCTACGTGCTGATGGGCTCGGCTTCTGGCCGTGAAGGCCTGGCCAGCGTGCACACGGTGATCGTCGACGAAATCCATGCCCTGGCAGGCAACAAGCGCGGCGCCCACCTGGCACTGACCCTGGAGCGCCTGCAGGCCCTGTGCAACCGGCCGTTGCGGCGCATCGGCCTGTCGGCCACGCAACGCCCGGTCGAGCGGGTGGCGCAATTTCTGGTCGGCAACGGCCGCCCCTGCGCAATCGTCGATGTCGGCCATGCTCGGCAGCGCGACCTGGCCATCGAGGTGCCGCCAGTGCCGCTGGGTGCAGTGATGGCCACCGATGTCTGGGGCCTGGTCTATGACCGCCTGGCCACCCTGGCGCGCGAACATCGCACCACCCTGGTGTTCGTCAACACCCGACGCCTGGCCGAGCGCATCACCCGCCACCTCAGCGACCGCCTGGGCAAGGAGGCGGTTGCCGCGCACCACGGCAGCCTGGCCAAGGAGCTACGCCTGGATGCCGAACAACGCCTGAAGAACGGCCAACTGCAGGTGCTGGTGGCCACTGCATCGCTGGAGCTGGGCATCGATATCGGCGACATCGACCTGGTCTGCCAGATCGCTTCGCCAGGCTCGATCGCGGCCTTGCTGCAGCGGGTCGGCCGCGCCGGACACCAGGTCGATGGCGTGCCCAAGGGGCGCTTGTTCCCGACCTCGCGCGATGACCTGATCGAATGTGTGGCCCTGCTCGACTGCATACGGCGGGGCGAGCTGGATGAACTGCACATTCCCCGGGCGCCGCTGGACGTGCTGGCCCAGCAGATCGTCGCCGAAGCCAGCAACCAGCCCTGGCACGAACAGGCCCTGTTCAACTGCCTGCGCCAGGCCACACCCTACGCCGAGCTCGACCAGCAACATTACCAGGCCCTGCTGCGCATGCTCGCCGAGGGCTACAACGGCCGCCAGGGCGTGCGCAGTGCCTACCTGCACCGCGATGCGGTGAGCGGCACCCTGCGTGGCCGCCGCGGCAGCCAGCTGACCGCCCTGACCAGCGGCGGCACCATCCCCGACAACGCCGACTACGCCGTGCTGCTCGAACCGCAGGCGCTGAACATCGGCAGCGTCAACGAAGACTTCGCGGTGGAAAGCATCGCCGGCGATATCTTCCAGCTGGGCAATGCCTCCTATCGCATCCTGCGGGTCGAGCCGGGCCGGGTGCGGGTGGAGGATGCCCAGGGCCTGCCACCGACCATCCCGTTCTGGCTGGGCGAGGCGCCGGGGCGCAGCGATGAGCTGTCTGCCGCAGTGGCCCGGCTGCAGGCGCAGATCGACCAACAGCTGGCTGACAACAACCAGGCCGAGGTGCTGGCATGGTTGCAGGCCACCTTCGAACTGGACGAAGCCGCCGCTGGGCAGCTGCTCTACTACCTGGCCCGCACCCGCGAAGTGCTCGGCGCCCTGCCCTCGCAGGACACGCTGGTGATGGAGCGCTTCTTCGATGAGTCCGGCGGTACCCAGCTGATCATCCATTCGCCCTACGGCAGCCGCATCAACCGCGCCTGGGGCCTGGCCCTGCGCAAGCGCTTCTGCCGCACCTTCAACTTCGAGTTGCAGGCGGCGGCCAGCGAGGACGCCATCGTGCTGTCGCTGTCCTCCAGCCACAGTTTCGAACTGGACGACGTGTGGCGTTACCTGAACAGCCGCAGCGCCGAGCCGATCCTTGTCCAGGCGCTGCTCGATGCGCCGCTGTTTGGCGTGCGCTGGCGCTGGAACGCCAGCGTGACCATGGCCCTGCCGCGCTTTGTCGGCGGTCGCAAGGTGGCGCCACAGATCCAGCGGATGAAGAGTGAAGACCTGATTGCCGCCGTATTCCCCGATCAGATCGCCTGCCTGGAGAACATCGTCGGCGAGCGGCAGATTCCCGATCATCCGCTGGTCGAGCAAACCCTCGATGACTGCCTGCACGAGGCGATGGACAGCGAAGGCTGGCTGGCGCTGTTGCGGCGTATGGAAAGCGGCACGGTACGCCTGCTGTGCCGAGATCTGCCCGCCCCTTCGCCGCTGGCGGCGGCCATCCTCAATGCACGGCCCTATGCCTTCCTGGATGACGCGCCACTGGAAGAACGGCGCACTCAGGCGGTGCTCAACCGGCGCTGGAGCGAAGTGCAGAGCGGCGACGACCTGGGCGCGCTGGACGCTGATGCCATCGCCGCCGTCGCAGCCGAGGCATGGCCGCAACCGGGCAATGCCGACGAAATGCATGAAGCGTTGATGGGCCTGGGGGCCATCAGCCAGGGCGAAGTGCAAGGCAATGCCAGCTGGGAGCTGCTGCTCAGGCAGTTGGCCAAGGCCGGCCGGGCCTTGCGCCTGGTGGATGAAAAGCTGTGGCTGGCGCGTGAGCGTTTGAACCTGCTGCAAGTACTGTATCCCGGCTCCCGGGTGGAACCTGCGTTGCAGGCACTGCCAGGCTTCGATCAGGCCATCGAGCCGGACATTGCGCTGGTCGAACTGCTGCGAGCCCGCCTGAGCGGTCATGGCCCGCTGACCCGTGCGCAGATTGCGGCAGCACTTGGCAAGCCGCTGCCGGCCATCGAACAGGCCCTGGCCCGCCTGGAGGCCGAAGGCTATGTGCTGCGTGGGCATTTCAGCCCCGGCGCAAGCGAATTGCAGTGGTGCGAGCGCCATTTGCTGGCGCGCATCCACCGCTACACGGTCAAACGCCTGCGCCGGGAGATCGAGCCGGTCAGCCTGCAGGACTTCGTGCGCTTTCTGTTCGACTGGCAGCACCTGGCTGACGACACGCGCCTGCGCGGCCCGCAAGCCGTGGCCGAGGTACTTGGCCAGTTGCAAGGGTTCCCGAGTGCAGCCGGAGCCTGGGAGGCCGAACTGCTGCCGGCACGTATCAAGGACTACAGCCCGCACTGGCTCGACGATGCCTGCCGTAGCGGGCAGTTCGCCTGGAGCAGGCTGGCGGCGACCGTGTCGAGCAACACCTTGTCGAGCACACCGCTGGTGCTGTTGCCGCGCGAGCATCTTGGGTTGTGGCGCAGCCTTGCCCCCGTGCCAACCCTGGATAGCCTCGGCGCACGGGCGCAACGCGTCCACGAGGTGCTGAACGCACATGGCGCGCTGTTCTTCGACGAGCTGACACACGATGCCCACCTGCTGCCCAGCGAACTGGAAACGGCCTTGCAGGAGCTGGTAGGCGCAGGCCTGGTGGGGGCCGACAGCTTCACCGGCCTGCGAAGCTTGATCACCCCGGCGGCGAAACGCACATCGCGCAACAGCCGACGCGGCCACCCGCCGCTGTCCAGCAGCATGTCCCATGCCGGGCGCTGGGCCTTGCTGCGCAGGGGCGCTGTAGACGACAGCCAGCGCCTGGAGCACATCGCCCGGGCCCTGCTTCGGCGCTATGGCGTGGTGTGCTGGCGCCTGCTGGAGCGCGAAAGCGATGTGCTGCCGCCCTGGCGCGAACTGCTGCGCTGCTATCACAGGCTGGAAGCGCGTGGCGAGATTCGTGGCGGGCGTTTCATTGCCGGGCTGGCCGGCGAACAGTTCGCCCTGCCGGAGGCGGTGGGGCTGCTGCGGCAGGTGCGCAAGCGTGAATTGGACGGGGCACTGGTGGTGGTAAGTGCCAGTGACCCGCTGAACCTGGTCGGGTCGCTGCTGCCGGGGGCGAAAGTGCCGGCGGTGAGTGGCAACCGCTTGTTGTATCGCGATGGTGTGCCGGTGGCGGTGCGGGTGGCCGGGCACTATTCGTACCTGGACGAAGCGCCGGCGCAAGAGCAGGAAAGCTGGCGGCAGAAGCTGCTGCGCGACACTATCTGAATGCTTTTTTGCGGTACTGGCCCTATCGCCGGCAAGCCAGCTCCCACCTCGACCGCATCGACCTTGAGCCATGCTCTATCCCTGTGGGAGCCGGCTTGCCGGCGATAGGGCCAGTACAGCCAGCACAAGGCTTGGCGAGAATGATTTTCGCTACCCCGATTTTAATTTGCACAGCCGTGCAACTTGGCTATGGTCGGGGTTTGCCCCAGGCCCTGAGCCTGACCGCGCCATCGCAAGGACCCTGTATGAGCCTGTCACTTCTCAGCCGCTATGCCTTCTTCGCCGCCTGTGTGCTGTTCACCCTGGCGAGCCTGCCCTTCACCCACCACGAATGGTTGTGGCCATTTACCCTGAGCACCGCCATCCTCAGCCTGATCGGCCTGTTCGACATGTTGCAGCAACGCCACGCAGTACGCCGCAACTACCCGATCCTGGGCAACATCCGCTATCTGGTCGAGGCCATTCGCCCGGAAATCCGCCAGTACCTGCTGGAGGCAGACAGCGACGCCCTGCCGTTCTCCCGCGCCCAGCGCTCGCTGGTGTATGCACGGGCGAAGAACGAAGCCTCGGACAAACCCTTCGGCACCCTGATCGACGTGTACGAGTCCGGCTTCGAATTCATCGGCCACTCCATGCGCCCGGCGCCATTGGCCGACCCGGCCAGCTTCCGGGTCATCGTCGGCGGGCCGCAGTGCAGCCAGCCATACTCGGCGTCGATCTTCAACATATCGGCGATGAGCTTTGGCTCGCTCAGCGCCAACGCCATCCGCGCCCTCAACCAAGGCGCCAAGCTGGGCAATTTCCACCATGACACTGGCGAAGGCAGCATCAGCCCCTATCACCGCGAGCACGGTGGCGACCTGGTCTGGGAACTGGGCAGCGGCTATTTCGGGTGCCGCACGGCAGACGGGCGCTTCGACCCCGAACGCTTCGCCACCCAGGCGCGCAGCCCGCAGGTGCGGATGATCGAGATCAAGATGAGCCAGGGCGCCAAGCCCGGCCATGGCGGCATCCTGCCCAAGCACAAGGTGACCCGGGAAATTGCCGAAACCCGCGGCGTGCTGATGGGCGAAGACTGCATATCGCCATCGCGCCACAGCGCCTTCTCCACCCCCATCGAGATGATGCAGTTCATTGCCCAGCTCCGTGAGCTGTCTGGCGGCAAACCGGTAGGTTTCAAGTTCTGCCTGGGCCACCCGTGGGAGTTCATGGGCATCGCCAAGGCCATGCTGGAAACCGGCATCCTGCCCGACTTCATCGTCGTCGACGGCAAGGAAGGCGGCACCGGCGCGGCGCCGGTGGAGTTCACCGACCACATTGGCGTACCGCTGCGCGAAGGGCTGCTGTTCGTGCACAACACCCTGGTCGGCCTGAACCTGCGCGACAAGATCAAGCTGGGCGCCAGCGGCAAGATCGTCAGCGCGTTCGACATTGCCAGCGTGCTGGCCATTGGCGCCGACTGGGCCAACTCGGCGCGCGGCTTCATGTTCGCCATCGGCTGCATCCAGTCGCAGAGCTGCCACACCAACAAGTGCCCGACCGGTGTGGCCACGCAAGACCCTCTGCGCCAACGGGCGCTGGTGGTGCCGGACAAAGCCCAACGGGTGTTGAACTTCCATCACAATACCTTGCGTGCCCTGGCCGAAATGCTTGCGGCAGCGGGCTTGGAGCACCCGGCGCAGCTGGAGGCCAAGCACCTGGTACGGCGCATCTCGGCCACCGAGATCAAGCTGTTCTCGCAGATGCATGTGTTCCTGAAGCCGGGTGAGCTGCTGACTGGCGAGGTGAACGGGCAGTTCTATTCGCGCATGTGGCAGCTGGCGCGGGCGGACAGCTTTGAACCGAACAGCGAAGTGGCAGCCTGATAGAACCCTGGGGCCGCTACGCAGCCCATCGCGACACAAGGCCGCTCCTACAGGAGTACGCGATCTCTTGTAGGAGCGGCCTTGTGTCGCGAAAGGGGCGCAAAGCGGCCCCAGCCATTTCAGATCAGGAAGCAGTACTGGCCACACCCTGCGCGTCTTTCGGCGCCAGGCGGAACGCGTAGTACAGCACCGTCAGCAGCACCAGGAACGCCGGGCCGATGTACAGCGCCACGCGGGTGTCCTCGAAGTACGCCATCAGGCCGACCACCAGCACCAGGAAGGCCAGCGCCAGGTACGAGCTCAGCGGCCACAACCACATACGGTACTTCAGTGCCTTGCGCTCGGCAGTGGTGAGGCCGGCACGGAACTTCAGCTGCGCCAGCAGGATCATCACCCAGGTCCAGATCGCGCCGAAGGTGGCGATCGAAGTCACCCAGACGAAGACCTTTTCCGGCACCAGGTAGTTGGCCAACACGCCCAGCAGCAGCGCGCCGATCGACAGCAGCAGCGCGTTGCGCGGCACGCCGTTCTTCGACGTACGGGCGAAGGCCGCCGGGGCCTGGCCGTTCTGCGCCAGGCTGTAGAGCATGCGCCCGGTGCTGAAGATGCCGCCGTTGCACGACGACAGCGCTGCAGTGATGACCACGAAGTTGATGATGCCAGCGGCGGTCTTGATGCCCAGGCGCTCGAAGGTCATGACGAACGGGCTGCCCTGGCTGCCGATTTCGTTCCACGGGTAGATCGACAGGATCACGAACAGCGCACCGACATAGAACAACAGGATGCGCCAGAACACCGAGCCGATGGCCTGTGGGATGGTCTTTTGCGGGTTGCGTGCTTCACCGGCGGTCAGGCCGATCATTTCCACGCCCAGGTAGGCGAACATCACCATCTGCAGCGACATCAGCACGCCGGTCACGCCATTGGGCATGAAGCCGCCGTTGCTCCACAGGTTGGAGATACCCACTGCCACGCCGTCATTGCCGAAGCCGAAGGCAATGATGCCGATGCCGCCAAGGACCATGGCAATGATGGTGACAATCTTGATCAGGGCGAACCAGAACTCGAACTCACCAAACGCCTTGACGGCCACCAGGTTGACCGCCCCCATGCTGCCCAGCGCCGCCAGGGCCCAGATCCAGCGTGGTACGTCGGGGAACCAGATGCCCATGTAGATGGCCACCGCGGTGATTTCGGCAACGCAGGTCACCAGCCACAGGAACCAGTAGTTCCAGCCGGTAAGGAAACCCGCCAGCGGGCCGAGGTAGTCCTGGGCATAACGGCTGAACGAGCCGGCGACAGGGTTGTGCACGGCCATTTCGCCAAGGGCGCGCATGATCACCAGAATGGCCAGGCCGCCGATGATGTAGGACAGCATGATGGCGGGGCCGGCCATTTCGATGGCCTTGGCCGAACCGAGGAAAAGACCGACACCGATACAGGCGCCCAGCGCCATCAGGCGGATGTGCCGTTCGCCCAGTTCACGCTTGAGCGGGCCGCCTTCGGTGGCCTGGCCGTGGGCAGGGTGGTTGCCGACTGGCATAGCAATACAACCTCATTTTGTTATTGGATTTGACCTTCGTGCAGCTCCGGCCAGGCCGATAGGCGTGGCGTTGGCTTGCCGAGCTGGCCTTGTGGGCCGGCCCGTGTGCCGGAATAGAGCGCCCGGCAAGGCGAAGGGGGCGAGCAGTATAGGAAGACCGTTGCAGGGTTTTTCGCTGTATAAACAGGAAAATTCAGCAAGATCTCTGGGGCCGCTTCGCGCCCCTTTCGCGACACAAGGCCGCTCCTACAAGCGTGCTCGGTCTCCTGTAGGAGCGGCCTTGTGTCGCGAAAGGGCTGCAAAGCAGCCCCAAAATCGCCCGGCCACCATAGCAATATCGCCTTACGAAAAAACCCACACCAAAGCCGCATAGCCCTACGCCACTTTCTCCGTCTCTTACAAATTTTTCACCTGACCCGCTCAACGTCTAAGCTTCAGACAAGCAAGACGAAAATACCTGGCCGGATAGAAGACTATGGGCGCACTGTGGCAATCGGAACCAAGCAGAACGGAAGCACCCGAGATACCTCCGGCCGAGACGCCACAACCCAAGTCCCCCCGTCAGCGTCGGCTATGGTGGCGGCTGATCATCCTCATCCTGCTGGTGGCGCTGGTGGCCATCGGCTTCGCTGCGTATGACGAATTCCGCACCTCCAACCTGCAGTCGCGGGAATTCAGCAAGCTGGCCAGCACCCTCACCTATTCGCTGCAACCAGGCCCCAGCGATGCCATCGTCTACCCCGGCGAAGGGCCGTTCGACAAACGCCTGGGCTACAGCGCGCTGGGCGAATTCCTGCCGCGCCTGCTCAAGCGCGACTACCTGATCAGCGAGCAGGTGAAATTCTCGCCGGCGTTGATGAACTACGTCGATCATGGGCTGTTCGCCCCCTATATCGAGAAAATCCAGGCTGGCCTGTCGATCACCGACTGCCGCGGCGACATGCTGTACCAGTACAACTACCCGCAACACCTGTACCCGGACTTTGCGGCGATCCCGCCGGTGATCGTCAACAGCCTGCTGTTCATCGAGAACCGCGACCTGCTCGACACCAAGGACCCGCGCAACAACCCGGCCGTGGACTGGCCGCGCTTCGCCAAGGCCGCCTACAGCCAGGTGGCCAAGTACCTGGCCCTGCCCGGCCAGTCCGCTGGCGGCAGCACCCTGGCCACGCAGCTGGAGAAGTACCGCCATTCACCGGACGGCCTGACCGTTTCCGGCGCCGAGAAGATCCGCCAGATGATTTCCGCCAGCGTGCGCGCCTACCAGGGCGGCCCAGACACCACCGAGGCGCGCCAGCGCATCGTGCGGGACTACCTCAACAGCGTGCCGCTGTCGGCAGTGCCTGGGCATGGCGAAGTGCATGGCATGGCCGAAGGCCTGCGGGTGTGGTACGGCGCCGACTTCGACCAGGTCAACCAGGCCCTGAACTCCACCGCCAGCGACCCCGAGAGCATGGCCGCACGCGGCCTGGCCCTGCGCCAGGTGCTATCACTGATGATTGCCCAGCGCCGGCCGTCGCACTACCTGTCCAAGGGGCGGCTCGAACTGGCCGAACTGACCAACGCACACATCCGCGTGCTGGCCGCCAACAAGGTCATCGAGCAGCCACTGGCCGACGCTGCACTGGCCAGCAAGGCGGTATACCGCGACTGGGTGGCGCAACCGACCATCGTGCCGATCGTCACCAACAAGGGCATCAGCCTGGCACGCAACCGCCTGGCGGCCATGCTCAACCGCCCGCTGTACGACCTCGACCGGCTCGACGTGTCGGCCACCAGTACCCTGCAGTCCGACCTGCAGCTGCAGGTCAGCCAGTACCTGAAAAACCTTGCCGACCCTGAATTCGCAGCGCAGATCGGCCTGATTGGCGAACGCCTGCTTACCGCCAAGACCACCGACCAGGTGAGCTACAGCTTCACCTTGTTCGAGCGCACCGCTGACGGCTCGCGGGTGCGGGTGCAGACCGACAGCACCGACCAGCCGTTCGACATCAACGAAGGCAGCAAGCTGGAGCTGGGTTCCACCGCCAAGTTGCGGGTGCTCACCACCTACCTGGAGATCATCGCCGAACTGCACGACAAGTACGCCGGCAAGCCAGCCGCCGAGTTGAAGAAAGTCGAAGTCGCCGAACTCGACCGCATCAGCCAGTGGTCGCTGGAATGGCTGGCGCAGAACAGCAAGAACCAGAGCCTGGACGCGATGCTCGATGCGGCGCTGGAACGCAAGTATTCGGCCAACACCGGCGAAGCCTTCTTCACCGGCGGCGGCATGCATGTGTTCAACAACTTCCGCAAGGAAGACAACAGCCGCAACCCAACCCTCAAGGATGCATTGCGCGAGTCGATCAACCTGCCGTTCATCCGCCTGATGCGCGACCTGGTGCGCTACGTGACCTACCAGCAGCCGTACAACCGCGTGCCGCTGCTCAAGGACGACTCCGACCCGCGCCGCCAGGAATACCTGGCCCGTTTCGCCGACAAGGAAGGCACCAACTACCTGATGCGCTTCTGGAAGAAATACCAGCGCAAGACCTCGCAGCAGCGCCTGGACACCTTCCTCGACAGCATGCGCGTAACCCCGCAACGGTTGGCGGCCGTGCACCGCTACCTGTTCCCCGAGGCTGGCCAGGAAACCTTCAACGCCTTCGTCCGCGCCCACCTCAAGGGTGACAAGATCGGCCTGGGCAAGCTGACCGATGGCCGCCTGTCGGAGATGTACGACGCCTATGGCCCGGGCAAGTACGACCTGCCCGACCAGGGCTATATCGCCAAGGTCCACCCGCTGGACCTGTGGCTGTTGGGTTACCTGCTGAAGAACCCCGGTTCGACCTTGACCGAAATGGTCAATGCCAGCCGCTTCGAGCGCCAGGAGGTTTACGGCTGGCTGTTCAAGAGCCGCCATCAGGGCGCCCGTGACAGCCGCATTCGCACCATGGTCGAGATCGAAGCGTTCCTCGACATTCACCAGCGCTGGAAGCGCGTGGGCTATCCATTCGACCACCTGGTACCCTCGCTGGCCACCGCCATCGGCAGCTCGGGCGATCGCCCCGCCGCCCTCTCCGAACTGGTCGGCATCATCCAGAACGACGGCGTGCGCCTGCCGACCTTGCGGATCGACACCCTGCACTTCGCTGCCAACACGCCTTACGAGACCAAGCTGGTCACTGACCCGGACCGGGGGGTGCGGATTCTGCCGGTCGAAGTGGCGCGCGCCCTCAAAGGCGCCATGTCGCAGGTGGTGGATGCGGGCACCGCGCGGCGTATTTCCGGCAGTTTCAAGCTGCAGGACGGCACGCCATTGGTGATGGGCGGCAAGACCGGTACCGGTGACAACCGCATCGAAAGCTTTGGTGCTGGCGGCCGGCTGATCGGCTCGCGCTCGCTGAACCGTACCGCCACCTTCGTGTTCTTCCTGGGCGACAACCACTTCGGCACCTTGACCGCGTTCGTGCCGGGGCGCTCGGCAGAGGCCTTCAAGTTCACCTCGGCGCTGCCGGTGCAGGTACTCAAGGGCATGGCTCCGATCCTCATGCCATACCTGCAACCGGGCAATCCGAATGAGTGCAAAGCGCCGCAGGTGGCCATGCACACAGCCACGCCGCAAGGGGATACATCGAACAACTAGATGATAATCATCTGCAATTGAGGGCTTGTCTTTAGATATATCTTGAGTAATATCTTACGATATATCGCAAAAGACGGAGCCCTGCACCCATGCGCGAACATACCCCCCATGACCCCTTCGAGCGGCGCCCAGGTCGTGGCGAACGCGGCCCGCGCGTCTTCGCCCCCGGCGACCTCAAGCTGTTGATGCTGGCCCTGCTCGCAGAGCAGCCAGGCCACGGCTACGACCTGATCCGCCAGATCGAAAACCTGTTCGACGGCAGCTACAGCCCAAGCCCCGGGGTGATCTACCCCACCCTCAACTTCCTCGAGGAGGCCGAGCTGATCAGCGGCCAGGTGCAGGGCAGCAAACGCCTCTATGCCATCACCGAAGCCGGCCGCACCGCCCTGGCCGAACAGGCCGTCGCACTGGACGGCGTGCGCATGCGTATCGAAGTCAGCAAGCGCGCCCTGCGCGGCCACGACCGCCCACCAGAGATTCATGAAGCGGTCGGCAACCTGCGCCACGCACTGCACATGCACAGTGGCCGCTGGACACCGGAAGAAATCGAGCGGGTCCGCGACCTGCTCAACCACACCGCCAAGGCCATCGCCTCCGGGCCGGCCGAACCTGTCAGGGAGACACCCCATGAGTGACACCATTCACCGCGTCAACCACGAAATCCGCCAACGCCGCCTGCAGGTGCTGCGGGTCACCGAACTGACCCCGCGCATGCGCCGCATCACCCTCGGGGGTGCCGAGCTGCAAGGCTTCACCAGCGTGGGCAGCGACGACCATATCAAGCTGCTGTTTGCCGAAACGCCGGAGCAACAGCAAGCCATCGAGGCTCGTAACCTGGGCCGAGAAGGTGGCGCGCGGCCTACCATGCGCGAATACACGCCACGGCGCATCGACCTGGTGGCCAATGAGCTGGACATCGACTTCGTGCTGCACGGCGATGGCCCTGCCTCTACCTGGGCAGCCCAGGCGGCACCCGGGCAAACCCTGGACATTGCCGGGCCGCGGGCTTCGATGGTGGTGCCGGACATCTTCGACAGCTACCTGCTGATCGGCGACGAAACCGCCATTCCGGCCATTGGCCGCCGCCTGGAGGAATTGCCAGCGGGCCGCCAGGTACTGGCGGTTATCCAGATCGAAGACGAGCAGGAACGCCAGCCACTGCCGAGCAAGGCACAGGTGGAAGTGATCTGGGTACGTCGCCAACAGGAAGACCTGCTGGCGCTGGTGAAGAACCTGACCTTGCCGCAAGGCCGGTTGTATGGCTGGGTGGCACTGGAAAAAGCCCTGACCCGGCAGGCCAAGGCACTGTTGCTGGAGAAAGGTTTGCCTGAGGATGCGCTCAAGGCTGTGGCCTACTGGCGTGCCGACGGGACTGCGGACGACGAATGATTGTTTATTGCCTGCACTGGCCCTATCGCCGGCAAGCCAGCCACAGGAATCGCTTAGCCCCTGTGGGAGCGGACTTGTGTCGCGATAGGGCTGCAAAGCAGCCCCAGCAATTTCAACTATGGCGCATCAATCCTGGGGCCGCGTTGCGGCCCTTTCGCGACACAAGGCCGCTCCTACAGGTACAGCGACAACCTCGAGAGCAACGCTGTACCTGTGGGAGCTGGCTTGCCGGCGATAGGGCCAGTGCAGGTCAAGCCAATCTGTGCAGCCCCCGCCACCTGTCCAGCCCCAGCAACACCAGCCCAATCCCCCAGAACCCCGCCAACACCCCCAGGGCATTGAGCAATACCTGCCCATACCCCAGGCTCGCCACATCGATGAACGGGTAGGCATACACGCCAATCTCGCTCCCCCGCCACAGCGCGTAGGCAAAATACGTCGCCGGATATACCGCCCAGACCAGCAGATGCCATAGCCGCAACCTGCCCTTGGGCACCTCGCACCACCAGTACAAGGCATATAGCACGGGCATCACATCGTGCAGCAACTCGTCCGCCAGCCATTGCCAGCCCTGCGGTTGCCACAAGTGACGCAACAGCACGGTGTAGGCCAATGCCACCAGCACGATGCTGGCGGCCACCGCGGAACTCACCGCAGGCGACAGGAAAAAGCGCTTGGCACGGCCTTCCCGGCCGAACGCCGCATAACTGAGCACTGTTGCCACCAGGGTATTGGTCAACACGGTGAAATACCCGAACACATTGATCAGGCCACCCACCAGACTGGCCTGTTCCTGCCAACGCGCCAACAGCACCAGGTACACCTGCACGGTCAGGCCGAACCAACCCAGCACGGCCATGCCGGTCAGCCAGGGACGGCGCGGCATGTCAGGCCTGGCGCTGCAGCTTCACGTACAGCTGCTCGACCTTTTCCCGTGCCCACGGCGTCTTGCGCAGGAAGGTCAGGCTCGACTTGATGGTCGGGTTGCTTTTGAAGCAGCGCACATCGATGCGCTCGGCCAGGCCCTGCCATTGGTAGTGCGCCACCAACTCGGTGAGGATCTGTTCGAGGGTCTTGCCGTGCAGCGCGTTGTGTTGGGCCGTGCTCATGCCAGTGCTCCGTAGGAAAGATGCGCACCTTACACGAGTGTAGTGGTGGGTGGGATCAGGTGAGTCGACAGAAAAACCGCTGGCCAGGCGCAAAACCTCTGTGCTGAAATAGAGATGTTATATTGTAACAATACAAAAGTATCTGCCAAGGAACGCCCCATCCCCATGCTGTACACACCGCTTCGCCTCTCTCCCCTCGTCGTCGCGCTGTGGCTGGCCGCATCACCCAGCCACGCCGTGGAACTCGAACCCCAGGTCATCACCGCCAACCCCTTGGGCAACAGCCAGCTGGCCGCACCCAGCACCGTGCTCGAAGGCGACAACCTGCTGCAACAGCAGCACGGCAGCCTCGGTGAAACCCTGAACAAGCAGCCTGGGGTCGCCTCCACCTGGTTCGGCCCTGGCGCCAGTCGCCCGGTAATTCGTGGCCTGGATGGCGACCGCATTCGCATCCTGCGCAATGGCGTCGGCGCCCTGGATGCTTCATCGCTGTCCTACGACCACGCCGTGCCGCTGGACCCGGTGACCGTCGACCGTGTCGAGATCGTCCGTGGCCCGGCTGCCCTGCTCTACGGCGGCAACGCCATCGGAGGTGTGGTCAATACCTTCGACAATCGCATCCCGGATACCCCCATCGAGGGCATCCAAGGTGCCGGTGAACTGCGCTACGGCGGCGCCGATACCACCCGCAGCAGCGCTGGCAAGCTGGAGGCCGGCAACGGTGCCTTCGCCCTGCACCTGGATGCCAACAGCCGCCAGTTCAACGACCTGCGCATCCCCGGTTACGCGCGCAGTTCCAAGGTGCGCGACGCCGACGAACCCGGCGGCAAGCACCGCCTGGAAAACAGCGACGGCCGCCAGGACGGTGGCGCCGTGGGTGGCGCCTACCATTGGGACCACGGTTACGCCGGCCTGTCGTACAGCCGCTACGACAGCAACTATGGCTCGGTGGCCGAGCCAGGTGTGCGCCTGGACATGAAGCAGGACCACTACGCCTTCGCCTCCGAACTGCGTGACCTGGACGGCCCATTCACTTCGGTCAAGGTCGATGCCGGCTACACCGACTACGAGCACCGTGAAATAGAAGAAGGCGAAGTCCACACCACCTTCAGGAACAAGGGCTATGAAGCACGTATCGAAGCCCGCCACCAACCGCTCGGGCCGGTAGAAGGCGTGATCGGCGCCCAGGTCAGCCGTAACGAATTCTCCGCCTTGGGCGAGGAAGCCTTCGTCCCGCACACCGACACCGACAGCCTGGCGCTGTTCATGCTGGAGCAGTGGCAAGCCACCGAGCGCCTGAACCTGAGCCTGGGCGCACGCATGGAGCACACCCGGGTCGACCCGGATGCCAAAGGCAACGAGAACTTCGCCGACGCCGACAGCGCCAGCACTTTCAACGCCTTCAGCCTGTCTTCCGGGGCGGTGTACCAGCTCGACCCGATCTGGTCGCTGGCCGCCAACCTCGGCTACACCGAGCGCGCCCCGACCTTCTACGAGCTGTATGCCAATGGTGCCCACGTGGCCACCGGAGCCTTTGAAGTCGGCGATGCCAGCCTGAACAAGGAAAAAGCCATTTCCGCCGACCTGGCCCTGCGTTTCGACAACGGCACCCACAAGGGCAGTGTCGGGGTGTTCTACAGCCACTTCCGCAACTACATCGGCCTGATCGGCACCGGCAACACCCGCGAGGGGCATGACCACGACCATGGCGAGGATGACCATGACCACGATCACGACCATGACGGTTTCCCGGAATACCAGTACCAGGGCGTGCGGGCGCGCTTCTATGGCATCGAGGCCCAGGACCGCTGGCAACTGGCCGAGAACCGCTATGGCAGCTTTGCCCTGGAGCTCTCCGGTGACTACACCCGGGCGAAAAACCTCGACAGTGGCGAGCCGCTGCCACGCATCGCCCCACTGCGCCTGAACAGCGGCCTGGTCTGGGAGCTGGACCGCTGGCAGGCGCGGGTCGACGTGCAGCATGCTGCGTCGCAGCATCGCAAACCGGCCAACGAAACCAGCACCGATGGCTATACCACGCTGGGGGCCAGTGTTGGCTACCGCTTTGAAGTTGGCCAGAGCCAGTGGCTGGCGTTTGTGCGCGGCGAGAACCTGACTGACCAGACCGTGCGCTATACCAGCTCGATCCTGCGCGATATCGCCCCGGCGCCGGGGCGTAGTGTGGAAGTGGGTCTGCGTACCTCCTTCTGATTGCAAATCAGTAACTGTGGGAGCGGACATGCCCGCGAAGAAGCCGACACGGTGGATGGCACCGGCTCCGCCGGTGTTCGCGGGCGCGCCCGCTCCCACAAAGAGCTCGCAAGCTCTGGACTGTTGCCATATCAGCAACAATCCACTGCGACAATTTGTCTTTTTTTCTTACAACTTCCCCTATATCCTCCCCGCCGCAAGCTGAATCGCTTCATCGAAACCATCTTGTCGCCATATCCATTGAGGGGCCCGCCCTTCGATGCGCTTGCCGTTTATTCAATAATCAAAAGATAGCGCTATCTCATGCTCCAACTGCCCAAAACCTGTTACATCGGCCTTGCCCTCAGCGCCCTGGCGGCCCCCACCGGCGCCAGCGAGATGTTCGCCAGCGACTCCCCCTGGATGCTCGGCGACTGGGGTGGCACCCGCAGCGAACTGCTGGAAAAAGGCTACAACTTCACCCTCGGCTACACCGGCGAGATGGGCAGCAACCTGCATGGTGGCTACGACCACGACCGCACCGCGCGCTACAGCGACCAGTTCACCTTCGGCAGCCACCTGGACCTGGAGAAGATCCTTGGCTGGCACGACACCGAATTCCAGCTGACCATCACCGAGCGCCACGGCGACAACATCAGCAACGACCGCATCAACGACCCGCGTGTCGGCGGCTTCACCTCGGCCCAGGAGGTATGGGGCCGTGGCGAAACCTGGCGGCTGACGCAGATGTGGATCAAGCAGAAGTACTTCGATGGCGCACTGGACGTGAAATTCGGCCGTTTCGGCGAAGGCGAGGACTTCAACAGCTTCCCCTGCGACTTCCAGAACCTTGCCTTCTGCGGCTCGCAGGTAGGCAACTGGGTGGGTGGCATCTGGTACAACTGGCCGGTCAGCCAGTGGGCCCTGCGCGTGCGCTACAACCTCAGCGACGCGCTCTACGCCCAGGTCGGCGTGTTCGAGCAGAACCCCTCGAACCTGGAGTCGGGCAACGGCTTCAAGCTCAGCGGCAGCGGCACCCAGGGCGCGGTAATGCCGGTGGAATTGGTGTGGAGCCCACAGATCAATGGCCTGAAAGGGGAATATCGCGCCGGCTACTACTACAGTAATGCCAAGGCACAGGATGTTCTCAAGGACAGCAACGGCCAGCCGGCAGCCCTCAGCGGCGCCGCCTACCGCAGCAGTTCGAGCAAGCACGGCTTGTGGCTCGGCGCCCAGCAGCAGGTGACTTCGCTGGCGTCCGACCAGTCGCGTGGCCTGAGCCTGTTCGCCAACGCCACGGTGCACGACAAGAAGACCAATGCCATCGACAACTATGTGCAGGCAGGACTGGTATACAAAGGGCCCTTCGACGCCCGCGCCAAGGACGACATCGGTTTCGCCCTGGCCCGTGTGCACGTCAACCCTGCCTATCGCAAGAACGCGCGCCTGGCCAACCAGGCCGCCGGCCTCTACGACTACGACAACCCCGGTTTCCTGCCGGTGCAGGACACCGAGTACAGCGCCGAGCTGTACTACGGCATCCACCTGGCCGACTGGCTCACGGTCCGCCCCAACCTGCAGTACATCCGCCACCCGGGCGGGGTGTCGCAGGTCGATGGCGCCCTGATCGGCGGCCTGAAGATCCAGAGCAGTTTCTAACCCCTTTTTGACCTGACGGAGAACCTACGATGAGCACTGAAGGTGCCAACAATGGAAGCCGCTGGCTACCGCGCCTGATCGGCGCGCTGCTGTTGCTGATGGGCCTGGCCCTGCTGGCCGGCGGCATCAAGCTGAGCCAGCTGGGCGGATCGCTGTACTACCTGATCGCCGGTATCGGCTTTGCCCTGTCGGGCATCCTGCTACTGGCCCAGCGCCGCATCGCCCTGGGCCTGTACGGCCTGGTACTGCTGGGCAGCACCGTGTGGGCCCTGCTCGAA
Source organism: Pseudomonas sp. B23(2017) (assembly GCF_002113725.1). Taxonomy (NCBI): domain Bacteria; kingdom Pseudomonadati; phylum Pseudomonadota; class Gammaproteobacteria; order Pseudomonadales; family Pseudomonadaceae; genus Pseudomonas; species Pseudomonas sp. B23(2017). The sequence goes on from NZ_NEJM01000003.1 coordinate 121,342, forward strand.
GTGGGCCTGGACTGGTGGCAACTGGTACCGCGCCTGGCCATCTGGTTTGCCATCGGTGTGGTCCTGCTGCTGCCCTGGGCGCGTCGCCCGCTGATCGGCCCGGCCAACAAGGCCAACACTGCGCTGCTCGGCATTGCAGTGGTCGCGTCGGGCGCTTGCGCCCTGGGCAGCCAGTTCACCCACCCCGGTGAAGTGTTCGGCGAACTGGGCCGCGACAGCAGCGAAATGGCCAGCGCCGCCCCGGCCATGCCCGACGGCGAATGGCAGGCCTACGGCCGCACCGAGCACGGCGACCGCTATTCGCCGCTGCGCCAGATCACCCCGCAGAACGCCTACCGCCTGGAAGAGGCCTGGCGCATCCGCACCGGTGACCTGCCGACCGAAAACGACCCGGTGGAGCTGACCAACCAGAACACCCCGCTGAAGGTCAACGGCATGCTCTATGCCTGCACCGCGCACAGCCGCGTGCTGGCCCTGGACCCGGACACCGGCGCGGAAATCTGGCGCTACGACCCGCAGGTCAAGAGCCCGGTCGGCACCTTCAAGGGCTTCGCCCACATGACCTGCCGTGGCGTTTCGTACTATGACGAAAACCGCTACGTCAGCCGCGACGGCAGCCCGGTACCGAAAATTACCGACGCCGGCCAGGCCGTGGCCCAGGCCTGCCCGCGCCGCCTCTACCTGCCTACCGCAGACGCCCGCCTGATCGCCATCAACGCCGACAACGGCAAGGTCTGCGAAGGCTTCGCCAACCAGGGCGTGATCGACCTCACCACCGGCATCGGCCCGTTCACCGCCGGCGGCTACTACTCCACCTCGCCAGCCGCAGTTACCCGTGACCTGGTGATCATCGGTGGCCATGTCACCGACAACGAGTCGACCAACGAGCCATCCGGCGTGATCCGTGCCTACGATGTGCACGATGGCCACCTGGTGTGGAACTGGGACAGCAACAACCCGGACGACACCCAGCCGCTGGCTCCCGGCAAGATGTACAGCCGCAACTCGGCCAACATGTGGTCGATCGCCAGCGTCGACGAAGACCTCGGCATGATCTACCTGCCACTGGGCAACCAGACCCCGGACCAGTGGGGCGCCAACCGCACCCCAGGCGCCGAGAAGTACAGCGCCGGCGTGGTCGCCCTGGACCTTGCCACCGGCAAGGCTCGCTGGAACTACCAGTTCACCCACCACGACCTGTGGGACATGGACGTCGGCAGCCAGCCGACCCTGGTCCACCTGAAGACCGACGATGGCGTGAAGCCGGCAATCATCGTGCCGACCAAGCAAGGCAGCCTGTACGTGCTCGACCGCCGCGACGGTACGCCGATCGTGCCGATCCGCGAGATCCCCACCCCGCAAGGTGCGGTGAAGGGCGACCACACCTCGCCGACCCAGGCCCGCTCCGACCTCAACCTGCTCGGCCCTGAACTGACCGAACAGGCCATGTGGGGCGCCACGCCGTTCGACCAGATGCTGTGCCGCATCCAGTTCCGCGAGCTGCGTTACGAAGGCCAGTACACCCCGCCGTCCGAGCAAGGCTCGCTGATCTACCCGGGCAACGTCGGTGTGTTCAACTGGGGTAGCGTGTCGGTCGACCCGGTGCGCCAACTGCTGTTCACCTCGCCCAACTACATGGCCTTCGTGTCGAAGATGATCCCGCGTGAGCAGGTGGCCGAGGGCAGCAAGCGTGAAAGCGAGACCAGCGGCGTGCAGCCGAACACCGGTGCGCCGTACGCGGTGACCATGCACCCGTTCATGTCGCCACTGGGCGTACCGTGCCAGGCCCCGGCCTGGGGCTATGTCGCCGCCATCGACCTGTTCACCAACAAGGTGGTGTGGAAGCACAAGAACGGCACCACCCGCGACAGCACCCCGGTGCCGATCGGCATGCCGGTTGGCGTGCCGAGCATGGGTGGCTCGATCGTCACCGCCGGTGGCGTCGGCTTCCTCAGCGGCACCCTGGACCAGTACCTGCGCGCCTATGACGTGAACAACGGCAAGGAACTGTGGAAAGCCCGCCTGCCAGCGGGTGGCCAGGCCACGCCGATGAGCTACAGCGGCAAGGATGGCAAGCAGTACGTGCTGGTGACTGCCGGCGGGCATGGCTCGCTGGGCACCAGGATGGGCGACTACATCATCGCCTACAAACTGGCTGAGTAATCCAGAGATGCGGCAGTGAACCTGCTGCCGCATTCGCGGGTAAACCCGCTCCCACAGGTACGGCGCTGCCCCCAAGCTCGGCGCCGTACCTGTGGGAGCGGGTTTACCCGCGAAGAGGCCGGTACAGGCATCACTCCTCTCTGCACCCTTCAACTACCATTGAAACCCATCCCCCCCCGCCCCATCTAAGCACCATAGTCATTCACGCAGGTGCCCCATGAGCGACCAGCAGGATTTCCCGGAACATCCCGACGAACACAGCGAAGTCGAACACACCACTCCCCAGGCCGAAACCGGCCACGCCCTCGCCCTGCCCGGCCAGCAGCTGCCGGACAAGGTCTATGTGATCCCGATCCACAACCGCCCGTTCTTCCCGGCCCAGGTGCTGCCGGTCATCGTCAATGAAGACCCTTGGGCAGAAACCCTCGACCTGGTGGCCCAGTCGCCAGACCACAGCCTGGCCCTGTTCTTCATGGATACCCCGCCAGAAGACCATCGTCACTTCGACACCTCGGCGCTGCCACAGTACGGCACGCTGGTGAAGGTGCACCACGCCAGCCGCGAAAACGGCAAGCTGCAGTTCGTCGCCCAAGGCCTGACCCGGGTACGCATCCGTACCTGGCTCAAGCACCACCGCCCGCCGTACCTCGTCGAGGTGGAATACCCGCGCCAGCCAGCCGAGCCGACCGACGAGGTCAAGGCCTACGGCATGGCGCTGATCAATGCGATCAAGGAGCTGCTGCCGCTCAACCCGCTGTACAGCGAAGAGCTGAAGAACTACCTCAACCGCTTCAGCCCCAACGACCCGTCGCCGCTCACCGACTTCGCCGCCGCCCTCACCTCGGCCACCGGCAACCAGTTGCAGGAAGTGCTCGACTGCGTACCCATGCTCAAGCGCATGGAAAAGGTCCTGCCGATGCTGCGCAAGGAAGTCGAGGTGGCGCGCCTGCAGAACGAGATCTCGGCCGAGGTCAACCGGCAGATCGGCGAGCACCAGCGCGAGTTCTTCCTCAAGGAACAGCTCAAGGTCATCCAGCAGGAGCTGGGCCTGACCAAGGACGACCGCAGCGCCGACCTCGAGCAGTTCGAGCAGCGCCTCGAAGGCAAGACCCTGCCGGACCAGGCACGCAAGCGTATCGACGAAGAGATGGGCAAGCTGGCCATCCTCGAAACCGGCTCTCCCGAATACGCCGTCACCCGCAACTACCTGGACTGGGCCACCGCCCTGCCCTGGGGCGTGTACGGCAAGGACAAGCTCGACCTCAAGCACGCACGCAAGGTCCTCGATCAGCACCACGCCGGCCTCGACGACATCAAGGAGCGCATACTCGAGTTCCTTGCCGTGGGCGCCTGGAAAGGTGAGATCAGCGGCTCGATCGTGCTGCTGGTGGGCCCGCCCGGGGTAGGCAAGACCAGCATCGGCAAATCCATCGCCGAATCGCTCGGCCGGCCGTTCTACCGCTTCAGTGTCGGCGGCATGCGGGACGAGGCCGAGATCAAGGGCCACCGCCGCACCTACATCGGCGCCCAGCCCGGCAAGCTGGTGCAGGCCCTGAAAGACGTCGAAGTGATGAACCCGGTGATCATGCTCGACGAGATCGACAAGATGGGCCAGAGCTACCAGGGCGACCCGGCTTCAGCGCTGCTGGAAACCCTCGACCCGGAGCAGAACGTCGACTTCCTCGACCACTACCTCGACCTGCGCCTGGACCTGTCCAAGGTGCTGTTCGTGTGCACCGCCAACACCCTGGATTCGATCCCCGGGCCATTGCTCGACCGCATGGAAGTGATCCGCCTGTCCGGCTACATCACCGAAGAGAAACTGGCCATCGCCAAGCGCCACCTGTGGCCCAAGCAGCTGGAAAAGGCCGGCGTGGCCAAGACCAGCCTCGGCATCAGCGACAGCGCCCTGCGCGCGGTGATCGAAGGCTATGCCCGCGAAGCCGGGGTACGCCAGCTGGAGAAACAACTGGGCAAGCTGGTGCGCAAGGCCGTGGTCAAGCTGCTGGAAAACCCCGAGGCCAAACTGAAGATCGGCACCAAGGACCTGGAAGCCGCGCTTGGCATGCCGGTGTTCCGCAGCGAGCAGGTGCTGGCTGGCAAAGGCGTGATCACCGGCCTGGCCTGGACCAGCATGGGCGGCGCCACGCTGCCGATCGAAGCCACCCGCATCCACACCCTCAACCGCGGCTTCAAGCTGACCGGCAAGCTGGGTGATGTGATGAAAGAGTCGGCCGAAATCGCCTACAGCTACGTCAGCTCCAACCTCAAGCAGTTTGGTGGTGACCCTGGCTTCTTCAACGAAGCGTTCATTCACCTGCACGTGCCCGAAGGCGCCACGCCCAAGGACGGCCCGAGTGCCGGCATCACCATGGCCAGCGCCCTGCTGTCGCTGGCCCGAGACCAGGCGCCGAAGAAGGGCGTGGCCATGACCGGCGAGCTGACCCTGACCGGGCAGGTACTGCCGATTGGCGGTGTGCGCGAGAAGGTGATTGCGGCGCGGCGGCAGAAGATCTTCGAGCTGATCTTGCCGGAACCTAACCGTGGCGACTATGAGGAGCTGCCGGACTACCTGCGCGAAGGCCTGACCGTGCATTTCGCCAAGCGCTTCGCCGACGTGGCCAAAGTGCTGTTCTAGCCAACACCGGCCTCTTCGCGGGTAAACCCGCTCCCACAGGGATAGCGCAGGGCTTGAGCCCAGTGAGATCACTGTGGGAGCGGGTTGACCCGCGAAAGGGCCGGCACAGGCAACACAAATCTCCTCGATCATCGGTTATCCTCAGGCCATCGTCAGCCTCCGGAGCCAACATGACCGCCCCTCGTCTGCTCGTTCCCCTGAGCTTCGCCCTGATTTCCGCCTGCGCCCAACAGCCCACGCAACCCGTCGAACTGGACGCCGAAAGCGAATGCCCGACGCGCCTGCAGGTTGGCCAGGCGCTGATCCTGAGCTTGCCCAGCAACCCGTCCACCGGCTACCGCTGGCGCGTCGAAGCACCTGCCTCCAACGTACTGCGCAGCCTTGGTCCGGAGGTGTATAGCGCTCCCGAGGAGGAAGACGTGGTCGGCAGCGCCGGTGTCTCCACCTGGCGCTACCAGGCCAGCGATACCGGCGATGGTCAGTTGGTGCTGGTGTACCAGCAGCCGTGGGCCGCAGATATCGCCCCCGTGCAAACCTTCGACTGCAAGATCATCGTCCGCTAAAGTCCGCAGCTTCGCTCATAGGCAACCTGCACACCCACCAGGCAGGCGCAGAGGTCCCTCAGCGCCCGCCCCTGAAGCGCTGCCATGGCAAGAATCGCGGCCTTTGGCTAAAATGCGCCTCCGTTTCACCCTGTATCGAGCCCGCCGTGAGCAAACAACCCGACCGCCTTTTCGCCCAGCCCTTGGAGCAAGTGCCCGACTTCGTCTTCAACGAGGATGTGGTGCGTGTGTTCCCGGACATGATCAAGCGCTCGGTTCCGGGCTACCCGACCATTGTCGAGAACCTCGGCGTGCTGGCCGCGCGCTTCGCCCAGCCGCATACCGCGCTGTACGACCTGGGTGCGTCGTTGGGTGCCGTTACCCAATCGCTGCGCCGCCATGTGCGCAGTGACGGCTGCCGGGTAATCGCCGTGGACAACTCCGCGGCGATGGTCGAGCGTTGCCGCCAGTACCTCACCGCCCAGGACTCGATGTTCCAGGAACTGCTGCCGGTGCAGGTGCTGGAGGCCGACATCCTGGCCCTGCCCTTCGAGCCCGCCTCGGTGGTGGCGATGAATTTCACCCTGCAGTTCATCGCCCCCGACCAGCGCCTGGAGCTGCTCGGCCGCATCCGCCAGGCGCTGTTGCCCGGAGGTGCGCTGATCCTCTCGGAAAAACTGCGCTTCGCCGATGATGAACAGCAGGACCTGCTCAATGAACTGCACCTGGACTTCAAACGTGCCAATGGCTACAGCGAACTGGAAATTGCCCAGAAGCGCAGCGCCATCGAGAACGTGATGAGGCCCGACACCCTCGAAGCCCACCAGGCGCGCCTGCGCGCAGCCGGTTTCTCGAAGGTGATGCCCTGGTTCCAATGCCTTAACTTCGCCTCTTTGATTGCCCTGCCATGATCGATCTGTCCCCCCTCGTCCGCCGCCTGGCGGGCACGCCCCTGGCTTCCTGGTCGCAAGGCCTGCAAGCGCAACTGGAAGCCAAGCTGGAGAAGGGTCACGGTGACCTCGACCGCTGGCGAGGTGCTCTGGAAGCCTTGCCCGCCCTGCAACCGAGCGAAATCGACCTGGTCAACGGGCTGCGCCTGGACTGCGATTGCGACGACGCCACCCGCGCGCAGATGCGCCAGGCACTGATGGGCCTGTCCCCTTGGCGCAAAGGGCCATTCGACCTGTTCGGCGTGCATGTGGACACCGAATGGCGTTCGGACTGGAAATGGTCCCGGGTCGGCCCGCACCTGGACCTCAAGGGCAAGCGCGTGCTCGACGTGGGCTGCGGTAACGGCTACTACCAGTGGCGCATGCTCGGTGCCGGCGCCGACATGGTGATTGGCGTCGATCCCAACTGGCTGTTCTTCTGCCAGTTCCAGGCCGTTCAGCAATACCTGCCAGAGCTGCCAGCCTGGCACCTGCCATTCGCCCTGGAAGACCTGCCGGCCAACCTCGAAGGTTTCGACACGGTGTTTTCCATGGGGGTGTTCTACCATCGCCGCTCGCCCATCGAGCACCTGCTGGCGCTCAAGGACTGCCTGGTCAAAGGCGGGGAACTGGTGCTGGAAACCCTGGTGATCGAGGGTGACGAAAACCAGGTGCTGGTACCTGAGGACCGCTATGCACAGATGCGCAACGTCTGGTACCTGCCGTCGGTACCGGCCCTGGAGCGCTGGTTGCGCCGTGCCGGTTTCAGCGACGTGCGTTGCGTCGACGTAAGCGTGACCAGCGTCGAGGAACAGCGCAGCACCGAGTGGATGCGCTACCAGTCACTGGGCGACTTCCTCGACCCGAACGACCACAGCAAGACCATCGAAGGCCTGCCGGTCCCACGCCGCGCCACCCTGCTGGCGCGCAAATAAAAAAGGCGCCCGGATGGGCGCCCGAATACACCTGCGCCGAGGAGCTGTCACGGCGCAGGTGCTGTCACTCAATCCTTGGCCAACTCGCGGGCCTTCTCCTGTGCCTTGCGCTCACGCTCGGCAACGGCCTGTTGCTTGTCGCCGTGCAGGCGCTGCTGGTCTTCGCGGAACGCTTGCCAGAATTGTTTGGAACGTTCCGCACCGCCCTCGGCGTAAACACTGGTGCTGCCCAGGGCAAGGGTGGCCAACAGCAGGTATTTGGTCAGGTTCATCGTGGTTGCCTCGTGATAACCGATCAGACAGGGCCATCCTAGCGAGGGCTAGCTAACGGCAAGGTGAGGCGGGGATTACAGTCTTGCAATGTGGCCACGTTTTGCCTGTTCGGGCCCTATCGCCGGCAAGCCAGCTCCCACAGGATCACCACAAGTCTTGAAAACTGTGCAGTACCTGTGGGAGCTGGCTTGCCGGCGATAGGGCCCGAACAGACAGCCAGATAACACCAGGATTACAAATCCGTTATCTGCGCCGCGCGTCCTTACTCATGCCGTAACATCCCACGCCTTGACCCTGATGCCACTACAGGGTCGAGAATCGCCCCCTTTCATCACACCGAGCCCACCCATGCGTCTACTGATCATCGAGGACGAACTGCGTACCGCCGACTACCTGCAGCAGGGCCTGCGCGAGAACGGCTACGTGGTCGACTGCGCCCACACCGGCACCGATGGCCTGCACCTGGCCCGCCAGCAGCCCTACGACCTGGTCATCCTCGACGTCAACCTGCCCGAACTCGATGGCTGGACCGTGCTGCAGCGGCTGCGCGCCGAATCGGCCACGCGCATCATGATGCTTACCGCCCACGGCCGCCTGGCCGACCGGGTCAAGGGCCTGGACCTGGGGGCCGACGATTACCTGCTCAAACCTTTCGAGTTCCCGGAACTGCTGGCCCGTATCCGCAGCCTGCTGCGCCGCAACGACCAGCAACTGCAGCCCAGCACCCTGCGCGTCGCCGATCTGGAGCTGGACCCCGGCCGCCACCGCGCCTACCGCGCGGGGCAGCGTATCGACCTGACCGCCAAGGAATTCGCCCTGCTGCACCTGCTGATGCGCCAGACCGGCGAGGTGCTGTCACGCACCCAGATCATCTCGCTGGTGTGGGACATGAACTTCGACTGCGACACCAATGTGGTCGAGGTTTCGATACGGCGCCTGCGGGCAAAGATCGACGACCCGTTCGACAACAAGCTGATCCATACCCTGCGTGGCGTCGGCTACGTGCTCGAGGCACGCTTTTGAAAAACGCCAGCCTGTCACTGCGCCTGGGCTTGAGCGTGACGCTGATGGGCGCTGCACTGGTGCTGCTGCTGGCCTGCCTGGCCGTGTTCGCCCTCGATCACGAACTGGACAGCCGCGCACGCAAGGACCTGGCGCGCAAGATGCTGCAGGTCGAGCACAACCTGCGGGTCGACCTGCGTAGCGAAGACCTGGGCAGCCGCGCCCATCCCTTGCTCGACCTGGTGATGGGGCACGACAACCTCAGCCTCAGCGTGCTGGCCCTCGAAGGCCGCCATCCGCACCTGCTCAGCCTGGGGCCAGCGCTGGAATCGCAGGTAGGCGATCTGCGCACCGATGCCCGTCTGGCCTTTCATGCGTGGCGCGACAGCAATGGCAACCAGATACTCACCGTGACCCGGCTGATGCGCCTGCGCGACGACACCCCGGTCAAGGTGATGATGTCGCTCAACCGCGCCGACGACAACGCGCTGCTGCAGGCCTACCTGCACTCCACCTTGCTCGCGCTGCCGTTGCTGCTGTTGCTGATCGGGGCCGGTGCGTGGTGGTTGATGCAGCGCGGCCTGAGGCCACTGCGGCACTTCCGGCGCATTGCCGGGCGGGTGTCGGCCCAGGACCTGCAACATCGTCTTCCCGCTACCGGCCTGCCGCTGGAGCTGGCAGAGCTGGCCAGCAGCATCAACGTGATGCTCGACCGCCTCGATCAGGGCGTCAGCCAGCTGTCGCAGTTCTCCGATGATCTGGCCCATGAACTGCGCACACCGTTGAGCAACCTGATGGGCAAGGCGCAAGTGACGCTGGCCCGCGAACGGGACAACGCGAATTACCGGGAAGTGCTGGAAGACAGCATCGAAGAACTGACCCGGCTCAACCGCATCATCAATGACATGCTGTTTCTCGCCCAGGTCAGCCAACCCCAGGCCCAGGTTTCGCTCAAGCCCATGGCATTGGCCGACGAGACGGCGCGGGTTGTCGAGCTGTTTGCGTTCAGTGCCGAGCTGAAAGGGGTTGAGTTGCGTGTGCAAGGCTGGGGGACGGCGCAGGGTGATCGGCTGATGTTTCAGCGGGCACTGTCGAACCTGTTGAGCAATGCCATTCGGCACTGCCCCGATGACAAGCCTGTGGAACTGCGTATCGAGCGCGTGGGCAGCGAAGTTCGGCTTTCGGTGGAAAACCAGGGGCCTGGTATTGCTGAAGAACACCAGTCGCGCTTGTTCGAGCGGTTTTACCGGGTGGGCTCCGGGCGCTCACGGCTGGAGGGAGGGACCGGGTTGGGGCTGGCGATCGTGAAATCGATCATGCAGTTGCATGGCGGGCGGGTCGAGGTCAGCAGCAGCCCCTTGGGGCCTACCCGGTTTACCCTGGTGTTTCCAGCGGAGTAATACATCGCTTGTGCCGGCCTCTTCGCGGGTAAACCCGCTCCCACAGGGATTGCACAAGCCTCAAGGCCTGTGGGGTACCTGTGGGAGCGGGTTTACCCGCGAAGAGGCCGGTACAGGCGACCAACGATTAGCGCGACGCGGCCACGATCAGCGCCTTCATCTCGGCCACAGCGGCCTTGAAGCCGACGAACAGCGCATGCGCCACCAGCGCATGGCCGATGTTCAGCTCATTGATGCCTTTGATCGCCGCCACCGCCTCGACGTTGTGGTAATGCAAGCCGTGGCCGGCATTGACGATCAGCCCCTGCCCCACGCCAAACGCCACGCCATCGACGATACGCTTGAGTTCCTCGGCCACTTCGGTCGGCGTTTCGGCATCGGCGTAACGCCCGGTGTGCAGTTCGATGGCAGGCGCGCCAACGCGACGCGAAGCCTCGATCTGCCGCTCGTCGGCATCGATGAACAGCGACACTTCGGCACCGGTACGCGACAGGCGATCAACCGCAGCCTTGATCCGTGCTTCCTGGCCCGCCACGTCAAGGCCGCCTTCGGTGGTCAGCTCCTGACGGGTTTCGGGTACCAGACAGATGTGCGCCGGGCGGATCTTCTCGGCAAAGGCCATCATCTCTTCGGTGACGCCCATCTCGAAGTTCATGCGGGTCTGCAGCACGTCCTTGAGCAGCACCACGTCACGCTCCTGGATGTGCCGGCGGTCTTCACGCAGGTGTACGGTGATGCCATCGGCGCCTGCTTCCTCGGCATCCAGGGCAGCCTTGACCGGATCAGGGTAACGCGTGCCCCGGGCCTGGCGCAGGGTCGCCACGTGGTCGATGTTTACGCCGAGAAGCATGCGGTTGCTGTGAGTCACGAAAGGCTCTCCTGAAGATTGAGCCCCACAGCATACGTCGTGATCAGCGCTTGCGAAACAGTTCCCGGCTGACCAGCGGTTTTGCCCCCAGGTGAACCGCCAGTGCCTGGCGCATCAGGCGCTTGGCGGCGAGCAAGGCACCTGGGGCATCCCAGTCGGCTTCGGCCAGGGCCAGCAGTTCGGTGCCGCGGAACAGCCCGGGTTGCACCAGCTCGACCCGCTCCAGGCCGGCATCCACACGCAAGCGGTACAGGCCATCAACCGCGATCGCCTGGTCATTGACGTCGTGGTGCAACGAAAACGCGTAACCGAGCTCGTCCAGCAGCCGCCATTCGAAGGAGCGCAGCAGCGGCTCCAGCGGGCGACCGGCGGCCAAGGCTTGCAAGGTCAGGGTGTAGTGCTCGAACAGCGCCGGGAAAGGCGCTTCGGCGGGCAGCAGGCGCATGAGCAGTTCATTGAGGTACAACCCGCTGAACAGGGCATCGCCATGCAGCCAGGCGGCGATGCCGGCACTGTCCATGCGCCCGACATTTTTCAGCTCGCCACGCCCACGCAGTTCCAGCTCCAGCGGCACGAACGGCCGCACCAGGCTGCCACCCTTGCCACGCGCACGGCGCAGCACGGCGCGCATGCGGCCCTGCGGGGTGAAGAAGTCCACCAGCGCGCTGGTTTCCTTGTAGGCACGGCTGTGCAGCACGTAGGCTGGCTGGCCGACAGGTTGTTCCATGGAAGATCACTCAGCCCAAGTTTGATGCAAATCCCTGTGGGAGCGGCCTTGTGTCGCGAAAGGGGCGCGCAGCGGCCCCAAGATCTCGGCTATTGCATAGATTCTGGGGCTGCTTCGCAGCCCTATCGCGACGCAAGGCCGCTCCCACATAGGAGGGCCGTGCGAGGCTTAGAGGTCGCCGTAGCCCAGCGAGCGCAGGGCGCGCTCGTCATCGGACCAGCCGCCTTTCACCTTGACCCACAGGTTGAGCATGACCTTGGAGTCGAACAGCACCTCCATGTCCTTGCGCGCCTCGGAGCCGATGCGCTTGATGCGCTCGCCCTTGTCGCCAATGATGATCTTTTTCTGGCCGTCGCGCTCGACCAGGATCAGCGCATGGATGTGCAGCACATGACCCTGCTGCTTGAATTCTTCAATTTCCACGGTGATCTGGTACGGCAATTCCGCACCCAGCTGGCGCATGATCTTCTCGCGCACCAGTTCGGCGGCCAGGAAGCGGCTGCTGCGGTCGGTGATCTGGTCTTCGGGGAAGAAGTGCTCGTTCTCGGGCAGGTGCTTGGCGATCTGTGCTTCCAGCGCCTGCAGGTTGTGCCCCTGCTGCGCGGAAATAGGCATCACTTCGGCGTTCGGCAACTGCTCCTGCAGCCATTGCAGGTGCGGGATCAGTTCGGCCTTCTCTTCCATGCGGTCGGTCTTGTTGACCGCGATGATCAGTGGGCCCGTCACGTACTGCACGCGCTCCAGCACCAGTTGGTCCTCGTCGGTCCATTTGGTGCGGTCGACCACGAAGATCACCACGTCGACGTCCTTCAGGGCCGCCGAAGCGTTGCGGTTCATGTAGCGGTTCAAGGCCTTGTCGTTGGCCTTGTGCATACCGGGGGTGTCGACGTAGATCGCCTGCACGTCACCCTCGGTCTTGATGCCAAGCATGTTGTGGCGGGTGGTCTGCGGCTTGCGCGAGGTGATCGCCAGCTTCTGGCCGAGGATGTGGTTGAGCAGGGTCGACTTGCCCACGTTCGGGCGGCCGACAATGGCTACGTAGCCGCAGCGGGTCGGGTTGCTATCAGTCATTGCCATTCTCCACGCCCAGGGCGATAAGTGCAGACGCGGCAGCGACTTGCTCGGCGATACGCCGGCTAACGCCCTGGCCACGGCTCTTGTTGTTCAGCAGCACCACTTCGCATTCGACGAAGAAAGTCCGGCAGTGCGGTTCGCCCTGGATATCCACCACTTCGTAACGCGGCAGCTCGCAGCTGCGCGACTGCAGGAACTCCTGCAGGCGGGTTTTCGGGTCCTTGTTGGTATCGACCAGGGTCAGGCCTTCGAACTCATCGGCCAGCCAGGCCAGCACGCGCTCCCGGGCCGTTTCCATGTCGGCGTCCAGGTAGATGGCGCCAATCAGCGCCTCCAGGGCGTCGGCCAGGATCGACTCGCGGCGGAAGCCACCGCTCTTGAGCTCACCCGAACCCAGGCGCAGGTGATCGCCCAGGTCGAAACCACGGGCCAGGCGGGCCAGGGTCTCACCCTTGACCAGGCGCGCGCGCAGGCGCGACAGCTGGCCTTCGCGGGCCTGCGGGAAGCGCTCGAACAGCGCTTCGCCGGCGACGAAGTTGAGAATGGCGTCACCGAGAAACTCCAGGCGCTCATTGTTGCGCCCGGCGTAACTGCGATGGGTCAGTGCCAGGAGCATCTGGTCCTGGTTCTTGAAGGTATAACCGAGCTTTCGCTCCAGACGGGCAAGGGGAGCACTCATGCAGCCACCCGTTCGTTGTTCAACGCGTTGTTCAAATCAACATCCTGAAAGACTGTTTGGCTGTGGCCCGCCGCGATGTGCGGCGAATCTCCCGATCCCTGAGAACACAGCCTATGTCAGAAATGCATTCGGCGCTGCCTGCTGGCCAGCGCCGATGGGTATCAATGGATCAGACCGACCCGCGACAGGTTGGGCAGGTGGCTGAGCTTGGGCTCTGGCCAGCTCATCCACACCGCGAAGGCCTTGCCGACGATGTTCCGGTCCGGAACCATGCCGTGCAGTTCCTTCGGGATGTTCGGGTCATCCCAGTAACGGCTGTCGTTGGAGTTGTCGCGGTTGTCGCCCATCATGAAGTAATGGCCTGCCGGCACGGTCCATTGCTGGTCCGGCGGCATGCGGTAACGGCTCATTTCCTTGCGGATCAGGTGTTCGGCCTCGCCGAGCTTTTCCTTGTACAGCTCGGCGCTGCCCAGGGTGCCCGGCTCGGTGCCCACCAGTTGTTCGGCAATCGGCTGGCCGTTGACGAACAACCGCTTGTCGCTGGTGTAGCGCACCTGGTCACCCGGCAGGCCGACCACACGCTTGATGTAGTTGACGTTCGGGTCGCTCGGGTAGCGGAACACCATCACATCACCGCGTTGCGGGTCACCCACCTCGATGACCTTCTTGTCGATCACCGGCAGGCGAATGCCGTACGAGAACTTGTTCACCAGGATGAAGTCGCCCACTTCCAAGGTCGGCTTCATCGACCCCGAAGGGATCTGGAACGGCTCGACCAGGAACGAACGCAGCACCAGCACGATGAACAGCACCGGGAAGAACGACTTGCCGTACTCGACCAGCAACGGTTCCTTGCCCAGGCGCTCGACCACCGCCATCTCGGGCTGGCTGACGCTGCCCTGGTAGTTGGCGATTGCCGCACGCCGGCGCGGAGCCAGGAACAGCAGGTCGATCAAGCCCAGCAGGCCGCAGACGAAGACGGCGATGACTAGCAACAGCGGGAAATTTAGCGACATAGGACCTAGCTATCCAACCTGAGCACGGCGAGGAAGGCTTCCTGTGGAATCTCCACGTTACCCACCTGTTTCATGCGTTTCTTACCGGCCTTCTGCTTCTCCAGCAGCTTCTTCTTACGGCTGACGTCACCACCGTAGCACTTGGCCAGTACGTTCTTTCTGAGCGCCTTGACGGTTGTCCGCGCGATGATCTGGCCGCCGATAGCTGCCTGGATCGCCACATCGAACATCTGCCGAGGGATCAGTTCCTTCATCTTCTCGGTCAACGCACGGCCTTTGTAGGCCGCGTTGTCGCGGTGCACGATCAATGCCAGGGCATCGACCTTGTCGCCGTTGATCAGTACATCCAGCTTGACCAGGTTGGCCGACTGGTAGCGATCGAAATGATAGTCCAGCGAAGCATAGCCGCGGCTGGTGGACTTGAGGCGGTCGAAGAAGTCCAGCACCACTTCGTTCATCGGCAGGTCGTAGCGCACCTGCACCTGGCTGCCGAGGAACTGCATGTCGCGCTGTACGCCACGCTTCTCGATGCACAGGGTGATGACGTTGCCCAGGTGTTCCTGCGGTACCAGGATGGTGGCAGTGACGATCGGCTCGCGGAAGTCGGCGACCGCCGAGACGTCTGGCAGCTTCGACGGGTTGTCGACGGTGATGGTCTCGCCGGTTTTCAGTTCCAGCTCGTAGATCACGCTTGGCGCCGTGGTGATCAGGTCCAGGTCGTATTCGCGCTCCAGGCGCTCCTGGATGATCTCCATGTGCAGCATGCCGAGGAAGCCGCAACGGAAGCCGAAGCCCAGGGCGTCGGAGCTTTCCGGCATGTACTGCAGCGACGAGTCGTTCAGGGTCAGCTTCTGCAGCGCATCGCGGAAGTCCTCGAAGTCGTCGGAGCTGACCGGGAACAGGCCGGCGTAGACCTGCGGCTGGATCTTCTTGAAGCCTGGCAGCACTTCGACCTCAGGGGTCGCGGACAGGGTCAGGGTGTCACCGACCGGGGCACCATGGATGTCCTTGATGCTGGCAATGATGAAGCCCACTTCGCCGGCCTTCAGGTCGGCGGTCTGGGTGTGTTTCGGAGTGAACACGCCCACGCTGTCGACCAGGTGCACCTTGCCGGTGGACTTGACCAGGATCTTGTCGCCTTTCTTGACGCGGCCGTGGCGTACGCGCACCAGCGAGACCACGCCCAGGTAGTTGTCGAACCAGGAGTCGATGATCAGCGCCTGCAGCGGCGCCTCGATATCGCCTTCCGGGGCGGGGATGGTCTGTACCAGGCGCTCGAGCACCTCGTCCACGCCCATGCCGCTCTTGGCACTGCAGGCCACGGCGTCGGTGGCGTCGATGCCGATGATCTTCTCGATCTCGTCCTTGACGCGATCCGGATCGGCCTGGGGCAGGTCCATCTTGTTCAGTACCGGCATGACCTCAAGGCCCTGCTCGATGGCGGTATAGCAGTTGGCTACGGATTGGGCCTCGACGCCCTGGCCGGCATCCACCACCAGCAGCGCGCCTTCACAGGCCGCCAGCGAACGCGAGACTTCGTAGGTGAAGTCGACGTGGCCGGGGGTATCGATGAAGTTCAGCTGGTAGACCTTCCCGTCCTGCGCCTTGTAGTTGAGCGTGACGCTGTGGGCCTTGATGGTGATACCGCGCTCACGCTCCAGGTCCATGGAATCGAGCACCTGGGCTTCCATCTCGCGTGCCGACAGGCCACCGCACATCTGGATGAAACGGTCGGCCAGCGTCGACTTGCCATGGTCGATGTGGGCGATGATGGAGAAATTGCGGATATGACTCAAATCACTCACGGGTCAACACTCGAAAAGGCTGCGAGCCGGACGCCCGCCGAAAAATAGCCGGGAATTGTACCTTAAGCTGCCGGGATATGGGAGATTCCTCTATCGGGCTGTACACAGCATTCGCCCCTGCAATTGTGAACTTTCATGAAAAAGGGCAGCCGAAGCTGCCCTTTTCTCCTTGCCAAGCCGCTTATTCAGCCAGCTTGAAGGTAATGAAGCTGGCACGGCCCTGACGCAGCACGCGCATCGACACCGAACGGTTCTTCGGCAGTTCCTTGGCGATTTCGGTGAATTCCTTGGCCGAACCGATCGCCTGGTTGTTCAGGTGGCTGATCACGTCACCCGGGCGCAGGCCGATCATCGCGGCCGGGCCATCCTGGACTTCCTTGATGACCACGCCACCCTTGAGCTCCAGGGCTTTCTTCTGCTCGGCGGTCAGGTCGGCCACCGAGACGCCCAGGCGGTTGCTGCTGCGCTCGGCGCTGCCTTCGGCGCCGGTACCGATGTCGGCATCGTCGTCCGGCAGTGCGCCAACGCTGATGTCGAGGTTCTGGCGCTTGCCGTTGCGGATGATCTCCAGCTTGGCCTTTTCGCCGTCCTTGAGGCTGCCGACCAGGTGCGGCAGGTCGGCCGACATGACGATCGGCTGGCCGTTCATGCTCAGGATCACGTCACCCACCTGCAGGCCGCCCTTGGCTGCCGGGCCGTTTTCCAGCACCTGGGCCACCAGGGCACCGGCCGGCTTGTCCAGGCCGAACGACTCAGCCAGGTCCTTGTTGACCTCCTGGATCACCACGCCCAGCCAGCCGCGGCTGACCTTGCCGTCTTTCTTCAGCTGGTTGGAGACATCGATCGCCACATCGATCGGGATGGCGAACGACAGGCCCATGAAACCGCCGGAACGGGTGAAGATCTGCGAATTGATACCCACCACTTCGCCGTTCATGTTGAACAGCGGGCCGCCGGAGTTGCCCGGGTTGATGGCAACGTCCGTCTGGATGAACGGTACGTAGGTGTCGTTGGGCAGGGTGCGACCCTTGGCGCTGACGATACCTTTGGTCACCGAATGGTCGAAGCCGAACGGCGAACCGATGGCCAGTACCCACTCGCCCACCTTGAGCTTCTCGGAATCACCCAGCTTGACAGTCGGCAGGTTCTTGCCCTCGACCTTGAGCAGGGCCACGTCGGTGCGCGGATCGGTGCCGACCAGCTTGGCCTGCAGCTCGCTGCGGTCCGACAGGCGGACGATGATCTCGTCGGCATCGGCTACCACGTGGTTGTTGGTCAGCACGTAGCCATCGCTGGAAATGATGAAGCCCGAACCCAGCGACTGGGCCTCGCGCTGGCGGTCGCCACGCGGCGAGCGCGGCTGCTGCGGCATGTTGCGCTCGAAGAACTCGCGGAACATCGGCGGCAGGCCTTCCAGGTCGGGCATCTGCCCGGCGGCCATGCGGCGGTCCGGCAGCTTCTGCTTGGTACTGATGTTGACCACGGCTGGCGAGGCCTGCTCGACCAGGGTAGTGAAGTCCGGCAGGGCTTCCTCGGCCTGGGCGCTGAGCACCTGGCCGAGCATCAGCACGGCGGCGAACATCGATAGGTAGGATTTCAAGCGTGGTATTGACATACGGCTCCCGTCACAACGAGCGGTAGTTTAGAAAGGCCCCTGCACAAAGCAGGAAAGGCCAGGCTCCAAGAAGCCTGACCTATAGAAAATTTGCCGATGGATTGCAAATGACAATGCTTTAATTTCATTTCAGAGGCATGTCCGCACGCCTTGGCATGGCCCGCACGCCAGGCCCGCAAATGCGCGCCATCACTGGCGCGCCTGGCCATCCTGGGGGCGCATCGACAGCGCCACACGCTCTGCGGTACCCAGCGGAATCTCGCCGACCACTGTGACCATCACCTTGCCCTTGGGCGTGTTCAGCCGACGCGAGACCGCCGAAGTCGGGCCAAGCTGGGTACGCATGTCGGTCCCGCCCTCATCCTTTACCAGCTCGAGGAACACCGAGAAGCGCGCCAGGCCATCGTCGTACATCAGGCTGCTGACCGTGCTGTCATTCTTGGGGTCGCGGCGTACCGAGCTGTTGACCAGTTCGAAGCCAGGCGGCAGCCAGTCCGAACGCCAGCCGGCGACCGTGTCATTGGCGGCAGCGGCCACATGCTGCACCGACTTGCACGCAGCGCTGGCGCGCAGGTCGTCGTCGCTAGGTGCTTCGGTATCGAGACGGGTCATCTGGAAGCGCTCCAGCAACTGCCCCTTGTCGTTGACCATCAACGAGCGCAGCGGCAGGCCGGTAGCACGGTCCAGGTGCAATTCGAAGGCATAACGGTGCTGGTCGCGCGGGGTGAGCGTCACGATCACGGCATCGCGCCCGGCGACCCGTGACTTGCCCGCCACGCTCAAGTCATACCAGCCCATCAGTTTCAGCGGATCAAGCACACGCTGCGCGGTGTCCGGGGGCGTTGTCACACCACTGGCCAAGGCCCCGCTGACGCACTCTACCTTGCCATCCACGCGCACGATCTCCTGGGCGGCGCCATCGAGCTGCAACAGCCGCTCGCTGACCTTGCCGTCGTCGACCCTGTGCCAGATCTCGTGGGAAGAGAAGCTGCCATTGCGTTCGTAGACAAAAGAGCCTTGGTAGCTCTGCTTTTGCTCGGCCTGTGCCAGCTTGCTCAGCCACTCGCTCGCCTCAGGCGAGGAATTGGCCGCCAATGCTGGCACCGTCATGCAGCTGCCAATCAGCAGCGACAGGAGAGGTAGCGCGCGCATGATCCTCCTTACTTAACGGTTTTCCAGGCTGGCGGCGCGGGCATAAGGCAATGCGGTTTCAGTGCCCTTGAGCGCAGATTCCTGGGCATGCTGGCGCAGGTAGCCTGGCAGACGCTGGTCCCAGCCGGCCTGGTTCTGCAGCACGCCGTTGGCCATCGGCCCGGTCGGTTGCTCACTGCTCTCACTATAGCCTGCCAAAACGGCCGGGCCTTGTGCTTGTGGCACAGTCAGGCCTTGCTGGGCAGGTTGCTGGGCAGCAAGCTCGGCGCCAGTGATCTCGTCCTGGTTGTACATGCGCACACCGGCCAGCACCGCTACGGTGACCGAGGCAGCTACCGCCAGGCGGCCAATGCTGCGCCATGGCCCTTTCTTGGCCTTGGCCGGCACGGCTTCGTCAGCCAGCGCTGCAGACACCGCCGAGGCGATATCCAGGTTGGGCAGCAGCAGCTCCTTGTGCATGGCTGCGCGGGCAACCTGGTAACGCGACCAGGTGGCACGGGTTTCAGCATCGTCTACGGCGTTCAACACACGACGCAGTTCAAGCTCGTCCGCTTCGTTATCCATCACCGCGGACAGCGATTCCTGCAAAGCTTCACGACTCATGGCGGTTCCTCTCTTGGCTGTCGCCGCTGTCTCAGGTTTCCTGCAGCAAAGGTTGCAGGGCTTTGTCTATGGCCTCCCGAGCGCGGAAGATTCGAGAGCGCACGGTACCCACCGGACATTGCATGACACTGGCAATGTCTTCGTAACTCAGCCCGTCGAACTCGCGCAGGGTCAATGCCGTGCGCAGGTCTTCAGGCAGTTGCTGGATGGTGCGATGGACAGTGCCTTCGATTTCATCCCGCAACAACGAGCGTTCTGGGGACTCGAGATCCTTGAGACCATGATCGCCGTCGTAAAACTCCGCATCCTCGGAGCTCACATCACTGTCTGGTGGCCGTCTTCCACGGGACACCAGGTAGTTCTTCGCCGTGTTGATGGCGATGCGGTACAGCCACGTATAGAACGCACTGTCTCCGCGGAAGTTGCCAAGCGCACGGTAGGCCTTGATGAAGGCTTCCTGTGCTACATCCTGGGCCTCGTGGGTATCGTGAACGAACCGCACGATCAACCCGAGAATCTTGTGCTGATACTTCAGCACCAACAGATCGAAAGCTCGCCTGTCACCGCGCTGAACGCGCTCGACAAGCTGCTGATCCTCTTCCTGGGTTAGCATGAACACTCCTCAGTGAACTCGAAGGAGCGTTGCAACAGCCATCGTTCAGGCTTGCAACCATAGACTCGGGCTTTGCGCAAAAGTTCTCCCCTCCAAGCAAGTTTCCTGCAGCCCTTGGTCGGGTTGCACGGAAGACGCGGCACGGTCACGGCCGGCTACGTCGATAATCAGGTTTCGAGTACGCAGGGACAGCCCGGACAGGCCTGCCGCCCTGCGTCGCCGCGGCAAGTTGTGGCGCGTGGGCAGCCTTCATAGGATTTCCGGCCATGTCGGAAAGTTCCCACAAAGGTTGTCGCGACCAGGCAAGTGGCATGGAAATTGGCCACTCGGGGCTGCTAT
Organism: Pseudomonas sp. B23(2017); assembly: GCF_002113725.1. Lineage (NCBI taxonomy): Bacteria > Pseudomonadati > Pseudomonadota > Gammaproteobacteria > Pseudomonadales > Pseudomonadaceae > Pseudomonas > Pseudomonas sp. B23(2017). The sequence goes on from NZ_NEJM01000003.1 coordinate 141,715, forward strand.
AAAGGCAACCCGGCCAGCTTTAACGATAGTTTCACAATGCCATCGGCGCGTGACTATTGTGCCGCGCCCCTTCCAAAGAATACTAGTGTCCCGACATGAGCCAACAATTCCAACATGATGTCCTGGTGATCGGCAGCGGTGCCGCCGGTCTCAGCCTGGCACTGAACCTCCCCAGCCACCTGCGAGTCGCCGTGCTCAGCAAGGGCGACCTGGCCAACGGCTCGACCTTCTGGGCCCAGGGCGGTGTCGCGGCAGTGCTGGACAATACCGATACCGTGCAGTCGCATGTCGAGGACACCCTCAATGCCGGCGGCGGCCTTTGCCATGAAGAAGCTGTGCGCTTTACCGTCGAGCACAGCCGCGAAGCCATCGAGTGGCTGATCGAGCAAGGCGTGCCCTTTACCCGCGACGAACACTACAGCGTCGACGACGGTGGCTTCGAGTTCCACCTGACCCGAGAAGGTGGCCATAGCCACCGGCGCATCATCCATGCCGCCGACGCCACCGGCGCAGCCATCTTCACCACGCTGCTGGAGCAGGCCCGCAAACGCCCGAATATCCAGCTGCTGGAGCAGCGCGTGGCGGTCGACCTGATTACCGAACGTCGCCTCGGCCTGCCCGGCGAGCGCTGCCTGGGTGCCTATGTGCTCGACCGCAACACCGGCGAGGTGGATACCTTCGGTGCGCGCTTCACCGTGCTGGCCACTGGCGGCGCGGCCAAGGTCTACCTGTATACCAGCAACCCCGATGGTGCCTGCGGCGACGGCATCGCCATGGCCTGGCGGGCCGGTTGCCGGGTGGCGAACCTGGAGTTCAACCAGTTCCACCCGACTTGCCTGTACCACCCGCAGGCCAAGAGTTTCCTGGTTACCGAAGCCCTGCGCGGCGAAGGTGCCCTGCTGCGCCTGCCCAATGGCGAGCGCTTCATGCCACGCTTCGACCCCCGCGAAGAACTGGCCCCGCGCGACATCGTGGCCCGCGCCATCGACCACGAGATGAAGCGCCTGGGTGTGGACTGCGTGTACCTGGACATCACCCACAAGCCGGCCGACTTCATCAAGAGCCACTTCCCCACCGTGTACGAGCGCTGCCTGGCTTTCGGCATCGACATCACCCGCCAGCCGATCCCGGTAGTACCTGCGGCGCACTACACCTGCGGCGGAGTGATGGTCGACGACCGCGGCCACACCGACGTACCGGGCCTGTATGCCATAGGTGAAACCAGCTTCACCGGCCTGCATGGTGCCAACCGCATGGCCAGCAACTCGCTGCTGGAATGCTTCGTCTATGGCCGTGCCGCCGCGGCCGACATCCAGGCGCACCTGGATGAAGTGGTCATGCCCAAGGCCCTGCCCGGCTGGGACGCCAGCCAGGTCACCGACTCGGACGAGGACGTGATCATTGCGCACAACTGGGACGAACTGCGGCGCTTCATGTGGGACTACGTCGGCATCGTGCGCACCAGCAAGCGCCTGCAGCGAGCGCAGCACCGCATTCGCCTGCTGCTGGACGAAATCGACGAGTTCTACAGCAACTACAAGGTCAGCCGCGACCTGATCGAATTGCGCAACCTGGCGCAGGTTGCCGAGTTGATGATCCTGTCGGCCATGCAGCGCAAGGAAAGCCGCGGACTGCATTACACCCTGGATTACCCGGGGATGCTGGACGAGGCCAAGGACACTATTCTTAGTCCTATCTGAAAGTTGTGGCGCCTGCGAGATCGAGCGCCGCCCGTGCGGCGCTCGATCTCGCAGGCGCTGAAGCCGCCACGACGAACACCTGTCAGCCCTGACTCGCCCCAACCACCGCCCACCTGCGCCGGCTGAATTTCAACCGCACCCGCAAGCGCCGGTGCTCATCAGCCCCCAGCGCATCCCGTGGCACGCATTGGCTCTCCCCCAACCAGCGCCCCGCCCGCACAAAGCGCAACACCACCAGCGCCGGCAACGCCACGCTGTCCCGGCACAAGCGCACCGGCTGCCAGCCACGGGCACGGCTGAACACCTGCCAACCGCGCACATCACGGCGCAGGCCAACAACGGCATGCTCATGCGTCAGCAGAATACGTCGGGGAATGGCCCAGCCAGCGTGGGCAATACAGGCGGCGACAACAGCAAGGGCCGACCACCCGGTCAGCGGGCTCGCCCATACGGCAAACCACGCCAGTACCTGGCACCCCAGGTAGGCCGCCAGCAGCAGGCGCGAGCCTTGCCAGCGGCACTCGAAGCACTCACTTGGGCTGGACACGGTCCAGGATGATGCGAACCATGCGCTGCAGCTCCGGGTCTTCGGACTCGGTGCGCTCCATGAACCAGCCGAACATGTCCTGATCCTCGCAGCTCAACAGACGCACGTAGAGTTCGCGGTCGGTTTCGTTGAGCGTGGGGTAGACTTCCTGGGTGAAAGGCACCAGCAGTACGTCCAGTTCCAGCATGCCGCGGCGGCTGTGCCAGAAAAGCCGGTTGAGTTCAGTTTGTTCGACCATGGGGCCCTCCTCGAATGGCCCGCCAGTATACAGCCAGGCGAGCGAAGCGACACCGGGCGTTGGTCTAGTCACCTACCTATTTTGTTACCGGCGTTCTATGATGGCCGCCAGTCTTTAGCCACCGCGATGACCCATGGCCGATTCCGCTTTCTTCTGCCCCCTGTCCCACGAGGGCATCCTCGCCGTCCGCGGCTCCGATGCAGGCAAGTTCCTGCAAGGCCAGCTGACCTGCAACATCAACTACCTCAGCCCGGAACACGCCAGCCTCGGCGCCCGCTGCATGGTCAAGGGGCGCATGCAGTCGAGTTTCCGCATCCTGCCCGAAGGCAACGGCTACCTGCTGGCCATGGCCAGCGAGCTGCTCGACGCCCAGCTGGCCGACCTCAAGAAGTACGCCGTGTTCTCCAAGGCGACGCTGACCGATGAAAGCGCTGCCTGGGCACGCTTCGGCCTGCAAGGCGGCGATGCAGCGCTTCAGGCCCTGGGGCTCGATGTGCCTGCGGCAGCTGGCAGCACCGTGCGCCACGACGGGTTGATCGCCATTGCCGTGTCCGCTGGCCGCGTGGAGCTGTGGGTACCGGCAGACAAAGCCGACAGCGTTCGCCAGGCGCTGGCCGCCGCACTGCCCGAAGGTAGCCTCGGCGACTGGCTGCTGGGGCAGATTCGCGCCGGGATCGGCCAGGTAATGGGGCCGACCCGCGAGCTGTTCATCCCGCAGATGATCAACCTGCAGGCCGTCGACGGCGTCAGCTTCAAGAAGGGCTGTTACACCGGTCAGGAAATCGTTGCCCGCATGCAGTACCTGGGCAAGCTCAAGCGCCGCCAGTACCGCCTGGCACTGGACCAGCAGGCCATTCCGGCCCCGGGCGCCGAGATCTTCTCGCCCACCCATGGTTCGTCGGTCGGTGAAGTGGTCATCGCTGCCAGCAACGGCACAGGCTGCGAACTGCTCGCCGTGCTCAGCGCCGAAGCGGTGGAAGACGACAACCTGCACCTGGGCAGCCTGGAAGGCCCACGCCTGCAGGTGCTGACCCTGCCCTACGAACTGGACCGCGACCGGGAAATCCAGCGTTGACCAGCCTGCCCCGCCTACGTGGCGGGGCCGCACCACCACTGCGGTAGACACGCCCATGAACAAGCTGGCCGAGATGGTTCAAGCACAGTTGCTCGATGCCATCGAAAAGGATGACCTGGTCCTGCCGACCCTGCCCGAGGTTGCCTTGAGCATCCGCGAGGCGGCGGAAGACAGCGAAATCAGCGTAGCGGCCCTGAGCAAGGTGATCGGTCGCGATGCGGCCCTTTCAGCGCGCCTGATCAAGGTCGTCAACAGCCCGCTGCTGCGCGCGGCGGTCGAGGTCACCGACCTGCACACCGCCATCACGCGGCTGGGCATCAACTACAGCTGCAACCTGGCCATTGGCCTGGTGATCGAGCAGATTTTCCACGCCCGGGCGCCGGCGGTGGAGCAGAAGTTACGTGATATCTGGGCCAACAGCCTGGATGTGGCGGGCATCAGCTACGAAATTTGCCGCCGCTTTACACAACTCAAGCCCGACCAGGCCACCCTCGGCGGGCTGGTCAACCAGATTGGCGCACTGCCGGTGCTGATCTATGCCGAAGAGCACAACGAACTGCTGTCCGACCCGGTGTGCCTGCATTATGTGATCGAGCAGATCCAGCCGGTGCTGGGCGACAAGATCCTCAAGGCCTGGGAGTTTCCGGAGCAACTGGTCAACCTGCCGAGCCAGGTGCAGGACCTGGACCGGCAGACTGACAAGATCGACTACATCGACATCGTGCAGATCGCCCGCTGCATCAGCCAGCGCGGGCGCCACCGGCCACTGGCGGCACTGCCGGCATACCGCCACCTGGGCCTGCCGTACGGCACCGAGCTTGAAGTGGGTGAACTGATCGAGGCGCGGAGCATGTTGCGCTGACCGATGTCAGCCTGTGCCGGCCTCTTCGCGGGTAAACCCGCTCCCACAGGGATAGCGCAGCCTTCAGCAGCGGCGCGGTCACTGTGGGAGCGGGTTCACCCGCGAAAGGGCTGGTACAGGCCACACATCAATCCGCGATAAAACTCACCCGCACCCGCAACCCGCCCTTCGCACCGTCATGCAGGCTCACCTGCGCCAGGTGCGCCCGGCAGATCTCGCCGACAATCGCCAAGCCAAGCCCACTGCCCTGCGCACTGCGCCGGTAGAAGCGCTCGAATACCCGCTCACGCTCGGCCTCGGGAATCCCCGGTCCGTCGTCCTCCACCTCAAGCACCGCCGGCGCCAGCACCCGCAAGATCACGTTGCCGCCAGCCGGCGTATGCGCCAAGGCATTGTCCACCAGGTTGCTCAACAACTCGTTGAGCAGCGTCGGCTCCCCCTTCAGCCACACCGGCGCCTCGGCCTCCAGGGCCAGCGCCACCCCGCGCTTGTGCGCCAGCGGTGCCATGGCCATGCCCAGCTCACGAGCCAACTGGCTCAAGTCCAGGCGCTGCGCCCCGCCTTCGGCAATCGCCCGCGCACCGTTCTCGACCCGCGCCAGCGACAGCAGCTGGTTGGCCAGGTGGGTCAGCCGGTCAGTGCCTTGGGCCGCGGACTCCAGTGTCTGCCGCCACTCCTGCGGCTCGGCCGAACGCAAGCCAAGCTCGACCCGCGCCTTCAGCGCGGCCAGTGGCGTACGCAACTCGTGGGCAGCGTCGGCGATGAACTGCGCCTGGCGCTCGAACTGGCCGCGCAAACGCTCGGTGAAATGGTTCAAAGCCCGCACCAGTGGGCCCAGCTCACGCTGCACCTGCACCACCGGCAAGGCCCGCAGGTCGTCCGGCTGGCGCTCTTCCACCGCCGTGCGCAGGCGCTCCAGCGGCCGCAACGCGGCACTCACGGCAAACCACACCATCACCAGCGCGCCCAGCGCCAGCATCCCCAGGCGCAGCAGGGTATCGGCCATCAGGCCACGAGCCATGCGCACCCGCGCTTCCTCGGTCTCGGCCACACGGATCTCCGCCATGCCGTTCATGTTCGGCTCGCTCACCGGCTTCAGCAGGCTGACCACGCGCACGTCCTGGCCCAGGTAGGTGGCGTTGTAGAACCGCGCCAGCGCCGGGTAATCGTCGGTACGCGTTGTGCCTGGCGGCGGCGCTGGCAGGTTCTCGTAGCCGGAAATCAGCTGCTGCTGGATGTCCAGCACCTGGTAGTAGATGCGCCCGGCACTGTCGTAGGCGAAGGTGTCCAGGGCCACGTAGGGCACATCCGCGCTCAGCGAACCGTCACGCTGGGACAGGCCTGCGGCAATGGTCCGCGCCGAGGCCAGCAGGGTCCGGTCGTAGGCGGTGTCGGCGGCCTCGCGGCCATTCCAATAAGCGCTCAGGCCACTCGCCAGCATCAACACCACCAGCAACAAGGCCAGGTTGCCGAGCAAGCGCCCACGCAGGCTGCCGTTGTCACGCATCGCGGTGCTCGAGCAGGTAGCCCAGGCCACGGAAGGTGACGATGGCCACCGGGTGGCCGTCGAGCTTCTTGCGCAGGCGGTGGATGTAGATTTCGATGGCGTCGGGGCTGGCTTCTTCGTCCAGGCCGAACACCTGGGCGGCCAGTTGCTCCTTGCTCATCACCCGACCCGGTCGGGCGATCAGCGCTTCCAGTACGCTCTGTTCGCGCGAGGTCAGGGTCAGGTTTTCTCCACCCAGGGCGAAGCGCCGGGTGTCCAGGTCGTACACCAGCGGCCCGCAGCGTTGCTGGCGCTCGCCACCGAGCACGCTGCGCCGCAGCAGGGCCTTGACCCGTGCTTCCAGTTCGGTCAGCTCGAACGGCTTGGCCAGGTAGTCGTCGGCGCCCAGGTTCAGGCCGTGGACCCGGTCCTTGACGTCGCTGCGCGCGGTCAGCATCAGCACCGGCAGGGTCTTGCCACGGCCGCGCAGGCGCGCCAGCACCTCGAAGCCGTCCATGCGCGGCAAGCCGACATCCAGCACGGCCACGGCGTATTCCTCGCTGGCCAGGGCCAGGTCGGCGGCCACGCCGTCATGCAGCACATCCACGGTCAGGCCATGGCTTTTCAAGGCCTGGGCCACGCTTTCGGCCAGTTGCAGGTGGTCTTCGACCAGCAGCACACGCATCGGATTCTCCCTGCTCGGGTGGGACGGTGGCGCGGAGTGTACCGCTGTCGGCAGGCCTGTGAAGCCCTGTCGACAAACCTTTCACGCTGAAAGGTTAGCGAAAGGTTGGTTACCTAGCATCGCACCACGGTCGCCCTTCGCGCCGAAAAAAGCACCAGCAAGGTGCAACGAATAAGAACAATAAACGGAGCCATCAGTGATGCTGTCATCGCAGCCGCAGGCGTTCGCGCCTACCCGTTCCTTTGCCGCACGCCCCTCCGCCATCGCCAGCGCCCTTGCGCTTGCCGGTGTCTCCCCGATGAGCCAGGCCGCCTTCTTCGAAGACAGCACGGCCACCTTCGAAACCCGCAACATGTACTTCAACCGCGACTTCCGCGACGGCACCAGTGCGCAGCAATCCAAGCGCGACGAGTGGGCCCAGGGCTTCATGCTCAACTTCGAGTCTGGCTACACCGATGGCACCGTGGGCTTCGGCCTGGATGCGCTGGGCATGCTCGGCATCAAGCTCGACTCCAGCCCCGACCGCACCGACACCGGCCTGCTGCCGACCCACGATGACGGCAAGGCCGCCGACGAGTACTCCAAGCTCGGCCTGACCGGCAAGGTGAAGGTGTCGCAGACCGAACTGAAGATCGGCACGCTGATCCCCGAACTGCCGACCCTGCAGCCCAACGATGGGCGCATCCTGCCGCAAACCTTCGAAGGCGGCCTGCTCACCTCGAAGGAGGTCAAGGGCCTGACCTTCACCGGCGGCCGACTGGACAAGGCCAAGGACCGCAACGACACCAACTGGGAAGACCTGGCCCTGAACAACAAGAACGGCCGCTTCGGTGGCTCGTTCAGCGCCGACAACCTGGACCTGGCCGGCCTCGACTACCAGTTCACCGATCGCATCACCGGCAGCTACCACTTTGCCCAGCTCGACGATATCTACCGCCAGCACTTCATCGGCATGGTCGCCACTCAGCCATGGGGCCCGGGCACCTTCGGCGCCGACCTGCGCCTGGCGGTGAGTGACGACGCCGGCGCCGCCAAGGCCGGCAACATCGACAACACCACCGTCAACGGCATGCTCAGCTACGCCCTGGGCGGGCACAAGGTCAGCGCCGCCTGGCAGCAGCTGTCCGGCGACAGCGCCTTCCCGTACGTCGATGGTGCCGACCCGTACCTGGTCAACTTCGTCCAGATCAACGACTTCGCCGGCGCCGACGAGCGCTCCTGGCAGGCGCGCTACGACTACAACTTCGCCGCACTTGGCGTGCCCGGCCTGACCTTCATGACCCGCTACATCAGCGGCGACAACGTCAGCCGCGCGGCCGGTGGCGAGGGCAAGGAGTGGGAGCGCAACACCGAACTGAAGTACGTGGTACAAAGCGGCCCGTTGAAGAACGTCGCCGTGCGCCTGCGCAACGCCACCTTCCGCTCCAACTTCGCCCGCGACGCGGACGAGGTGCGGCTGCTGGTGAGCTACAGCGTGGCGCTGTGGTAACCCCATAGCGACAACTTGATAACAACAACGCTCACGGAGATAGACGATGACCTTTTCACTGCGCCGCCTCGTCCTCGCTACCGGCTGCCTGCTGCTGGCCGGCAACGCCCTCGCTGCCGAACCGAAACGCCCCGAATGCATTGCCCCCGCCTCGCCCGGCGGCGGCTTCGACCTGACCTGCAAACTGGTGCAGAGCGCCCTGGTGCAGGAAAAGATCCTCACCAAGCCGATGCGCGTCACCTACATGCCCGGCGGTGTCGGCGCGGTGGCCTACAACGCCGTGGTCGCCCAGCGCCCGGCCGATGCCGGCACCCTGGTGGCCTGGTCCAGCGGCTCGCTGCTGAACCTGGCCCAGGGCAAGTTCGGCCGCTTCGACGAAAACGCGGTGAAATGGCTGGCCGCCGTCGGCACCAGCTACGGCGCCATCGCAGTGAAAAGCGACTCGCCCTACAAGACCCTCGACGACCTGGTCGCGGCGTTGAAGAAAGACCCGAGCAAGGTGGTGATCGGCTCCGGCGGTACGGTCGGCAGCCAGGACTGGATGCAGACCGCCCTGATCGCCAAGGCCGCCGGCGTCAACCCGCGTGACCTGCGCTACGTGGCCCTGGAAGGCGGCGGCGAAATCGCCACGGCGTTGCTGGGCGGGCATATCCAGGTAGGCTCGACCGACATCTCCGACTCCATGCCGCACATTCAGAGCGGCAACATGCGCATCCTCGCGGTGTTCTCGGAAAACCGCCTGGACGAGCCCGAGATGAAAGACATCCCCACCGCCAAGGAGCAGGGCTACGACATCGTCTGGCCGGTGGTACGCGGTTTCTACCTGGGGCCAAAGGTGAGCGACGAGGACTACGCCTGGTGGAAACAGTCATTCGACAAGATGCTGGCCTCGGAAGACTTCGCCAAGCTGCGTGACCAGCGCGAACTGTTTCCCTTCGCCATGACCGGTGCAGAGCTGGACGGCTATGTGAAGAAGCAAGTGGCTGACTACAAGGCACTGGCCAGGGAGTTTGGCCTGATCCAGTAACACTGGCCGGAGTTACCACAATCCCTGTGGGAGCGGCCTTGTGTCGCGATGGGCCGCACAGCGGCCCCTGTCTCAGCCGATGCGATGCTTCAGACAGATCGCAGTGGCAGGTTTTGCGGCCGCTTCGCGCCCGATCGCGACGCAAGGCCGCTCCCACAGGATTTGCATTTCGCTTGAGCGATCCCAACGAGGATTCCTTCATGATCCTGCAACGCATCTTCGCCCTGGCCCTGCTGGCGGTGTGCGCCGCCCTGGCCGTGATGGCCTGGCCTTACCAGGCGGCGTTTTCCTATGAACCGGTGGGCCCGCGCGCCTACCCGCTGTTGATGCTCGGCCTGCTTGGCCTGGGCCTGCTGTACCTGGTGTTCCGCCCCACGCCCATCGTGCGCAAGGACGACGAACCGGAACTGGACCGCGAAACCCTGATCAAGATCACCGCCTGCGTCGGCCTGCTGATCGTTTTCGCCAGCACCTTCGAAGCCCTGGGCTTCATCCTCAGCGCCATCCTGGTCGGCGTGCCCATGGCCCGCCTGTACGGCGGCCGCTGGCTGCACAGCGCCATCGTGGTGGTGGGCATGAGCCTGTTCCTCTACTGGCTGTTCGACCGCGTGATGGACGTGCCCCTGCCCCTTGGCCTGCTGAGCGTACTGGAGAACTGACACATGGATACCTTGAGCTACCTGGGCCAGGGCTTCGGCGTCGCCCTGTCCCCCTACAACCTGGTCACCGCCCTCTCCGGCACGCTGATCGGTACCGTGGTCGGTCTGCTGCCGGGCCTGGGCCCGATCAACGGCGTGGCCTTGCTGATCCCCATCGCCTTCGCCCTCGGCCTGCCGCCGGAGTCGGCGCTGATCCTGCTGGCGGCGGTGTACCTGGGCTGTGAGTACGGTGGGCGCATCAGTTCGATCCTGCTGAACATCCCCGGCGAAGCCTCGACCGTGATGACCACCCTCGATGGCTACCCGATGGCCCGCAATGGCCTGGCTGGCGTAGCGCTGTCGCTGTCGGCCTGGAGTTCGTTCATCGGTGCGCTGATCGCCACCTGCGGCATGGTGCTGTTCGCCCCGCTGCTGGCGAAATGGGCAATCGCCTTCGGCCCGGCGGAGTACTTCGTGCTGATGGTGTTCGCCATCGTCGCCCTCGGTGGCATGGCCGGCGACAAGCCGCTGAAAACCTTCATTGCCGCACTGATCGGCCTGTTCCTGTCGGCAGTCGGCATCGATGCCAACAGTGGCGTGTACCGCTTCACCGGCGACAGTGTGCATCTGGCCGACGGCATCCAGTTCGTGGTGCTGGTGCTGGGCCTGTTCTCCATCAGCGAAATCCTCCTGCTGCTGGAAAAGACCCACCATGGCCACCAGGCGATCAAGGCCACCGGGCGCATGCTGTTCAACTTCAAGGAAGCGGCCTCGGTGTTCGTGGTCAACATCCGCTGCGGCCTGCTGGGCTTCATCATGGGTGTGCTGCCTGGCGCCGGTGCAACACTGGCCAGCGCCGTGGCCTACATGACCGAAAAACGCCTGGCAGGTGACAAGGGCAAGTTCGGCAAGGGCGACGCCCGCGGCCTGGCCGCCCCGGAAACCGCCATCGGCGCCTCCTGCTGTGGCGCCCTGGTACCGATGCTGACCCTGGGCGTACCCGGCTCGGGCACCACCGCGGTAATGATCGGCGCACTGACCTTGTACAACATCACCCCGGGCCCACTGCTGTTCGAACAGCAGCCAGACATTGTCTGGGGCCTGATCGCCTCGCTGTTCATCGCCAACATCATGCTGGTGATCCTCAACATCCCGATGATCCGCATCTTCACCCGCATCCTCGCCGTGCCGAACTGGGCGCTGGTGCCGGTGATCGCCATCATCACGGGGATCGGGGTGTACGCCGTGCATGCCACCACCTTCGACCTGTTCCTGATGGTCGGCATCGGCATCATGGGCTATATCCTGCGCAAGCTGGACTTCCCGCTGTCGCCGATCCTGCTCGGCTTCATCCTCGGTGGGCTGATGGAGCAGAACCTGCGCCGGGCGCTGTCGATCTCCAACGGCGAACTGGGCATCCTCTGGTCGAGCCCGATCAGCATGTCGGTATGGGTACTGACCATTTGCATGCTGACCCTGCCGCTGCTGCGCATCTGGCGCAAACGCAGCCAGCAGCGCCGGGCGATGGCCGATGCCTGATCGCTCGTTGCCGTTGTTTGTCGCGACCGGGCTGGTCGGCCTCGCTGGCGGTTTTGCCGCCAGCAAGGTCGGCTGGCCTTTGCCATGGATGGTCGGCTCGTTGCTGGCGATCATCCTGGTACGCTGCCTGACACCCTGGCAGCTGCCGGAAATCCCCAATGGTCGCAAATGCGGGCAGTGGATCATCGGCATCGGTATCGGCCTGCACTTCACTCCGGCGGTGATCGAGCAGGTGGCCAGCCATTTCGCACTGATCTTCTTCGGCGCGCTGTTCACCACCCTGTCCAGCGTGATCAGCGTATGGCTGTTGCGGCGCACCGGTGAAGACCGTGCCACGGCGTTCTTTGCCAGCATGCCGGGCGGTTCGGGGGAGATGGTCAACCTTGGCGCGCGCAACGGCGCGGTGCTCAGCCAGGTAGCGGCGGCGCAGAGCCTGCGCGTGCTGGCGGTGGTACTGTGCGTGCCGGCGCTGTTCAAGTTCCTGCTGGGTGACGGTGTACCGCTGAATCACACCGGCAGTGTGAGCTGGGGCTGGCTGGCGCTGATTGCGCCGCTGGGCGTTGCCGTCGCCCTGCTCTGGCAGCGCTTGCGCCAGCCCAACCCGTGGCTGTTCGGGCCATTGCTGGTGGCAGCCACCGTGAGCCTGGCGGGCAACCTGCAGATAACCCTGCCCAATGGCGCCAGCCAGATCGGCCAGTGGTTGATCGGCAGTGGCCTGGCCTGCCACTTCAACCGCGCGTTCTTCCGCCGCGCACCGTCGTTCCTGGGGCGTACCCTGGTAGCCACGGCGTTGTGCATGGCGATTGCCGGCAGCGCCGCTTGGGTATTGAGCGTGATGACCGCGCTGGACCTGCGTTCGCTGACATTGGGGATGATGCCGGGCGGAATTGCCGAGATGAGCCTGACGGCAGAGACCCTGCAACTGTCGGTGCCGCTGGTGACGGCGCTGCAGGTGATGCGCTTGTTGTTCGTGCTGTTTCTGGCAGAGCCGTTGTTCCGGGTGTGGAACGCAACCCCGGAATGACTGTGACGGCCTCTTCGCGGGTAAACCCGCTCCCACAGGGACCACACAAGCCCTGAGGGTAGTGCAGTACCTGTGGGAGCGGGTTCACCCGCGAAGACGGCAACGCGGTATGTCAGGCCATTACAATGGCGGCAACGCCCAGTTGATCGGCGCCAGCCCGCGCTGCTGGAGGAAACTGTTGGTCCGGCTGAAATGCCCGCACCCCAGGAACCCACGGTAAGCCGACAACGGCGATGGATGCACCGACTTCAGCACCAGGTGCTTGGTCCCGTCGATCAGCTTCTGCTTGCTTTGCGCATGCGAGCCCCACAGCAGGAACACCACGTTCGGGCACTGCTCGCTGACCACCTGGATGACCCGGTCGGTAAAGAACTCCCAGCCCTTCTTGGCATGCGACGCGGCATTGGCGCGCTCCACGGTCATGGTCGTGTTGAGCAACAGCACGCCCTGCTCGGCCCAGCTCTGCAGGTAGCCATGGTTGGCAATCGGGATGTTCAGGTCGCGCTGCAGCTCCTTGTAGATGTTGACCAGCGACGGTGGCGTGGCCACGCCCGGCTGCACCGAGAAGCACAGGCCATGCGCCTGGCCCGGCCCGTGGTACGGGTCCTGGCCGAGGATGACCACCTTCACCTGGTCCAGCGGCGTCGAGTTGAGCGCATTGAAGATCAACGGCCCTGGCGGGTAGATCTCTTTGCCGGCGGCGTACTCGCCGCGCAGGAACTCGCGCAGCTGATGCATGTAGGGCTGGTCGAATTCGGCGCGCAAGGCGGCCTTCCAGCTGGGTTCGAGTTTGATGCGATCGTCGTCAGTCATGGGGCCTTCCATAAACAATGGCGCGACACTAGGTAAGCCCTTCCCGCTTGTCAAACGATCCGACCGACGACCGGCATGTTCGGCCAGGCAAGCCATACTTGTCCGATGACTTGCGCGAGGTAGTCCATGACCATTCACTGCGAGGTACTCACCGGCGCCGATGGCGCCCGCATCGGCATCGCCACCCTGGATGCGCCCAAGGCGCTCAATGCCCTGAACCTGCCGATGATCGAGGTATTGGGCGAACAGTTGCACGCCTGGGCTCGCGACCCAGGGATCGTTTGCGTGCTGCTGCGCGGCAACGGTGCCAAGGCCTTCTGTGCCGGCGGTGATGTGCGTGCGCTGGTGCAAGCCTGCCGCGACCACCCCGGCAGCGTACCCCCGCTGGCCGCCACCTTCTTCGCCGCAGAATATCGCCTGGACTTTGCCCTGCACATCTATCCCAAGCCGCTGCTGTGCTGGGGGCACGGGCATGTGCTGGGCGGCGGCATGGGCCTGCTGCAGGGCGCCAATGTACGTATCGTCACCCCCAGCAGTCGGCTGGCCATGCCGGAAATCAGCATCGGCCTGTACCCGGACGTGGGCGCCAGCTGGTTCCTTGCCCGCCTGCCGGGCAAGCTGGGGTTGTTCCTCGGCCTGACAGGCGCGCCGATCAATGCCCACGACGCCTTGGACCTGGGCCTGGCCGACCGCTTTCTGGGTGAGTACCAGCAAGAGGCGCTGATCGAAGAACTGCTGCAACTGAACTGGCAGGAACAAACTGCCCTGCAACTGAACAGCCTGCTCAAGGCCGAACAGCACCGCGCCTGCGCCGAGTTGCCCGAGGCCCAGTGGCTGCCGCGGCGACAGGTAATCGATCAGTTGCTCGATGTGGCCGACGCAGCCGCCGCCTGGCGTGCGCTGGAGGGGCTCAAGCACCACGACGACCCGCTGCTGGCAGATGCCGGCCAACGGTTGCATGAAGGTTGCCCGCTGACCGCACACCTGGTGTGGGAACAGATCCGCCGGGCACGGCACCTGTCGTTGGCGCAGGTGTTTCAGATGGAGTACAGCATGAGCCTGAACTGCTGCCGCCACCCGGAATTCAGCGAAGGCGTGCGTGCGCGCTTGCTGGACAAGGACAACCAGCCGCACTGGCACTGGCCCGATGTGGCGCAAGTGCCGGCGGCGGTGGTGGAGGCGCATTTTGCCAAGGTGTGGGAGGGGCGGCATCCGCTGGCGGATCTCGGGTAGCTTCGAGAAGTTGGGGCTGCCTTGCAGCCCATCGCGACACAAGGCCGCTCCTACAGGTACAGCGATGGTTTCCAATGCTGCGCTGTACCTGTGGGAGCGGCCTTGCGTCGCGAAAGGGGCGCAACGCGCCCCCGATTTTCAATTCACCTACCGCTGCCAGTTCCCTCCTTGCCCATGCCCACGCCGCCCGTCCCCGCGCCGGTCACCATCCCCCCGCCCGTTGGAGTGCCAACGGTCATTCTGCTGGTAGCGCTGGCTGCCACCGCGATAATCATGACGGTCCCGGTCGCGCCCATAGTCATACCGCTGGCGGTTGCCATAGTCATAGCGTGGGTTGCCATGCCACTGCCTCATCCCCGGCTGTGGATGAGACCGGTAGTGAGGCGCAGGCGCCGAGCGGTAGTAGTAACGCGGCGCCGGCTGGTAGTAATAGCGCTGTTGCGGCGTTACGTAATAGCGGTCATAGCGGTAATAATCCGGTGACACATAACGGTCGGAGTAGTAGTGGTCCGACCGGTAATAGCCCCCGCTCTCGTAATACGGAACGCAGGCGGAAGTCATCAGCCCCAGCAGGGCGATCAACAGGATTCGATAGGACATGGCGGCCTCCTGGACCGCTGGAGTGCCCGAACAGCGGCGCTGGCGAGCATCGATGCGAAATGCGATCATCGACATTGAATAAGACAGTGCCGCCAAGGTGCAGTGCCATTTCTGCAACAATTTGATACAGGTGAGCGGCAGCCATGCCCGACAACCAGCACTGCCCCGCTTGTGGCGCCCTCAACCAGTGCAGCTTGGCCGACCCGCGCCGGGCCACCCAGGCCTGCTGGTGTTACAGCGTGACCATTGACCCTGCCGTGCTCGAGGCCCTGCCCGCCGAGCTGCGCGACAAAGCCTGCCTGTGCCCGCGCTGCGCCGCCGTCGAAGAACAACTTCGCTCCCCCGCTTCCGACTGACCGTTTGCCATGCGCCTCGACCGTTTCCTCGCCAACCTGCCCAGCCACAACCGCCAGCAAGTCCGCCTGATGCTCGCGCAACGTCGCGTGCGATTGGATGGCCAGGTGGTCAGCGACCCGCTGGCCGAGGTGCGTGAATTCAGCCGGGTGGAGCTGGACAACCAGCTGCTGCAGGCTGGCCGCCCGGCGCGCTACCTGATGCTGCACAAGCCCGCTGGCTGCGTCAGCGCCACCCAGGACCCGCAACACCGCACCGTGCTCGACCTGCTGCCAGCCGCGTTGCGTGAGGACCTGCACATTGCCGGGCGCCTGGACTTCAACACCACCGGCCTGATGATCCTGACCAACGATGGCCAATGGTCACGGCGGCTTACCCAACCCGCGACCAAGCTGCCCAAGCACTACCTGGTGGAAACCGAGGACGAGATTGGCGAGCACTATGTGGCCAAGTTCCTGGAGGGCTTCTACTTCGCCTTCGAAGACCTCACCACCCTGCCCGCCCAGCTGGACATCCTCGGGCCGCGCCAGGCGCGGCTGGCAATCGTCGAAGGGCGCTATCACCAGGTGAAGCGCATGTTCGGCCATTTCGACAACAAGGTGGTGGGGTTGCATCGGGAGAGCATGGGGGCGATCCGGCTGGACCCGGGGTTGGCGCCGGGGGCGTTTCGTGAATTGACAGCGGATGAAATAGCGACGGTCTAATCAGCCTGTACCGGCCTCTTCGCGGGCACGCCCGCTCCCACAGGTACACCCCAGGCCTCCGGGCTGGTGTGATCCCTGTGGGAGCGGGCGAGCCCGCGAAGAGGCCGGACCAGACAGATCAGGGTCGTCATACGACCGCTCAGCGACAAAAGTCACATTTCCCCCCGAACGGCACTTGCGGGATCCCCGACCCACTGCTTGAATCCAAATCGTCAGTCTGCATGTGACTACCAAGTCACACCCGCAGTCGAAGACACCTTTTGCCGGCCACCCAGGGCCTCGATGCCTTGGGGCACGGCAAATTGCCCGCCAAAAACAATACCGTCGACGCAAGTGCCAAGGATCGACACAGGGCCCCCCGGTATCTCTTCAGGCAAATGCCTACCTGTCATAAAGAACGTGCACCCTAGGTGACGCGAATACCCTTTTTGCGCCAGGAGTCGATGACATGAGGCCAGAAATCGCTGTACTTGATATCCAAGGTCAGTATCGGGTTTACACGGAGTTCTATCGCGCGGATGCGGCCGAGAATACGATCATTTTGATCAATGGCTCGCTGGCCACCACGGCCTCGTTCGCCCAGACGGTACGTAACCTGCACCCGCAGTTCAACGTAGTACTGTTCGACCAGCCATACGCGGGCAAATCCAAGCCGCACAATCGCCAGGAACGCTTTATCAGCAAGGAGACCGAAGCGCATATCCTCCTCGAGCTGATCGAGCACTTCCAGGCGGACCACGTGATGTCGTTCTCGTGGGGTGGCGCAAGTACACTGCTGGCGCTGGCGCACCAGCCGCGGGGCGTGAAGAAGGCTGTGGTGAGTTCTTTCTCGCCGGTGATCAACGAACCGATGCGTGACTACCTGGACCGCGGTTGCCAGTACCTGGCCGCCTGCGACCGCTATCAGGTCGGCAACCTGGTCAACGACACCATCGGCAAGCACCTGCCGTCACTGTTCAAGCGCTTCAACTACCGCCACGTCAGCAGCCTGGACAGCCACGAGTATGCGCAGATGCACTTCCACATCAACGAGGTGCTGCAACATGACCTGGAGCGGGCGCTGGATGGTGCACGCAATATCGACATCCCGGTGCTGTTCATCAACGGCGACCGCGACGAGTACACCACGGTCGAGGATGCGCGGCAGTTCAGCAAGCACGTGGGCCGCAGCCATTTCAGCGTGATCCGCGACGCAGGCCACTTCCTGGACATGGAAAACAAGACCGCTTGCGAGAACACCCGCAGCGTCATGCTGGGGTTCCTGAAGCCAACCATGCGTGAACCTCGTCACCGTTACCAGCCGGTAAAACAGGGGCAGCATGCATTGGCCATCTGAGCAGCTCGGCGCCCTGTGGATGAGACCCGCAAGCCAGGGGGCGCCGACAAGCTTTTTTATAACTTGGGCTTCTAATTCGTTGAAGGTTCTGGTAAAAAGTGCTGCGCAAACGCGGGTATAGTTTAGTGGCAAAACGAAAGCTTCCCAAGCTTTAGTTGAGGGTTCGATTCCCTCTACCCGCTCCACATCGCATTCCCGCATGGCGTTCCCGCAACGTCATCGCTGTCAAAAGGAGCCCAGGCTCCTTTTTTCGTTTCTCCCCCTCCCTTTGACCTGCCCCATGGCCATTTGCCTGCCGATCCGCTTCAATGCGTGGATGGATTCGTGAAGCATTTCGAAAGGACGACGCATGTTTCTCTCCCGCTGGCTACCGGGCCTTGCCAACCTGCTGCACTACCGCCGCGAGTGGTTCCACGCCGACCTGCAGGCCGGCCTCTCGGTGGCGGCGATCCAGATTCCCATTGCCATCGCCTACGCGCAGATCGTCGGCCTGCCGCCGCAGTACGGCCTGTACGCCTGTGTGCTGCCGATGATGGTCTACGCCCTGATCGGCAGCTCGCGCCAGCTGATGGTCGGCCCTGACGCTGCCACCTGCGCGATGATCGCCGGCGCTGTGGCGCCGTTGGCCATGGGCGAGCCGCACCGGATTGCCGAACTGTCGGTGATCGTCACCTTGCTGGTCGGGGTAATGCTGATCGCGGCCGGAGTGGCCCGGGCCGGGTTCATCGCCAGTTTCTTCTCGCGGCCGATCCTGATCGGCTATCTCAACGGTATCGGCCTGAGCCTGATCGCCGGGCAGTTGTCCAAGGTGGTGGGGTTCAAGATCGAGGGTGACGGCTTCATCCTCAGCCTGATCAACTTCTTCCAGCGCCTGGGCGAAATCCACTGGGTGACGCTGATCATCGGCCTCGCCGCTCTGGGCCTGCTGATCTGGCTGCCACGGCGCTACCCCCGCCTGCCCGCGGCGCTGACGGTAGTGGCGCTGTTCATGCTGCTGGTCGGCCTGTTCGGCCTCGACCGCTTCGGCGTCGCCATTCTCGGCCCGGTGCCTGCCGGCATCCCGCAGCTGTCCTGGCCACACAGTAACCTGGCAGAAATGAAAAGCCTGCTGCGCGACGCCCTGGGTATCGCCACCGTCAGCTTCTGCAGCGCCATGCTCACCGCACGCAGCTTTGCCGCCCGGCACGGCTACGCGATCAACGCCAACCACGAATTCGTCGCCCTGGGCGTAAGCAACCTGGCTGCCGGTGTTTCCCAGGGCTTTGCCATCAGCGGCGCAGACTCGCGCACGGCGGTCAACGACATGGTCGGTGGCAAGAGCCAACTGGTGGGCATCATCGCCGCGCTGGTCATCGCCTTGATCCTGCTGTTCTTCACCGCACCGATGGCGTGGATCCCGCAGGCCGCGCTGGGCGCCGTGCTGCTGATGGCCGGCTGGGGGCTGATCGACATCAAGTCGCTGGGGCACATTCGCCGCCTGAGCCGCTTCGAGTTCTGGCTGTGCCTGCTGACCACGGTCGGCGTGCTGAGCCTGGGCGTACTGCCCGGTATCGTGTTTGCCGTGACCCTGGCGATCCTGCGCCTGCTGTACAGCATCTATCAGCCCACCGATGCGGTGCTGGGCTGGCTGCCGGGCACCGAAGGCCAGGTGGACATCCGCAAACACAAGGATGCCCGCACCGTGCCAGGCCTGGTGGTGTACCGCTTCGACGACGCGATCCTGTTCTTCAACGCCGACTACTTCAAGATGCGCCTGCTCGAGGCGGTGCAGAGCCAGGACCAGCCCAAGGCCGTGCTGTTCGATGCCGAAGCGGTAACCAGCATCGACGTCAGCGGTATCGCCGCCCTGCGCGAAGTGCGCGACACCCTGGCCGCCCAGGGCATCTTCTTCGCCATCGCCCGCGCCCGCGGCACCTTCCTGCGCATGCTGGTGCGCTCGGGGATGGCCCGCGAGATGGAAGACAAACTGCTGTTCGGCTCGGTGCGGGCGGGCATTCGCGCCTATCGGGTTTGGCGCAACAGGAGTCGTATTGTGAAGGTGACCGAACAAGGCTGACGGCGAGTTGATGCCACAAATTTGCCTCCTACAGAGAAAAGGACTACTCGGCATTCGGAAAGGGATGATGGGCTAGCGACAACCTTGTTCGCTAGCCTCGTTTTCCCGCTCTGAAAACACGGCCGGGCACTCCCTTATCTGTAGCGCTGGATAACCGGCAGCTACGCCAATGGCGTACACTCTGCTATGCTTTTCACTGAAACAACCTTGTTCACCAAACGAGTCAGAGAACTCCTTGATGATGACACCTATCGCTTGCTGCAAGTCAGGCTCATGGCTTCACCTGAGACGGGAGACCTGATTGAGGGAACCGGTGGCCTACGCAAAATACGAGTGCCCGCTAACGGGCATGGAAAACGCGGTGGTGCCAGGGTTATCTACTACCACTTCATATCCAGATCACAGATAGCCATGCTCTACATCTACGGCAAAAATGAGCAGCCCGATCTGTCCAGCGAGCAGCGCAAGGCATTGAAGTCCATCATTGAACACTGGAGGCATGCATGAACCGCTTTTTTGACGAACTGATGGAGAGCGTTCAACAGATGGACGACATCGTCCAGGGCAAGTGCGCGCCGTCTCGCGAATTCGCAATCGATGCTCTTCAGGTACGAAGCATCCGCAGGGCAACAGGGCTTTCACAAGTACGCTTTGCCGAGATGATCGATGTTCAGGTCGCCACGCTGAGAAATTGGGAACAAGGCCGACGAGAACCGACCGGGCCAGCCAAGGCATTGTTACGTGCGATACGCAACGATCCAGACCATGTACTGAAGGCCCTTGCTCACTGACATAGGCCCGCCTGACCAGCATGATCACCTGTGACCGACTGTTCAGCGCTTTGGCCGCTACAAACCGTCCGCCTGCAACCATTCAGTATCCCAACCTCTCCAGCATCACAACCTCAGGCTCCGCCGGACGCTGATAGAACCGTAGCAACGCCCCCGTGCGGTTGGTAAAGATCCCGTCGACACCCGCCTTCATCGCCTTGTCGAAGTCCACCGGTTCGTCGAGGGTGTACGCATGCACCAGCAAATCCCGCGCCTGGCTGGCCTGGTTCATCCAGGGCTGGATCAGGTCGGCATAGCTCTGTTCGCCCAGATGAGTGCGCATGGCAGAAGGCCCCGTACCGACCGCACCGCCCTGCCTGGCCTGATCGAGCCAGCGCAGGAATTCTGCCTGGTCCTTCGGCTGCTGACGGGCATAGAACGCGGCCTTGTCGGTTTCACCCGAGTCAGCGAAATCCTGCCCGGAAGCGGGCTCGATGGTTTTTGTCCCCACCCACAGCAGGAGTACCTTCGGCACCTGCGGCATGGCCTCGTGCAGCAACGCCAGGCTGTTGCGGTCGAAGGTCTGCAACACCACACGGCCTGGCCGGTCGAGCCAGCCGCGGGCTGCGAGGCGCGCCTTCAGGTCCTGCTCGATACCCGGGAACTGCTTGGGGACCTTGGTCTCGATGTACAACCCGGGGTGCCGCTCGGGGTTGCCTTCAGCGATGTCGATGACCTCGTCCAGGGTGAGGATCGGCAGTTTGCGGAAAGAAGCCCGGGCGCGCGCCGGGTAGGCCTGGTTGAACCAGCTGCCAGCATCCAGCGACTTCAGTTCGGCGAGCGTGAAGGCGCTGACCGGGCTGTCCTTTCGCTCCGGGAAGCGCTCGGCGACATCGCTGGTACGCGACAGCACATCGTCATGGACCACCACCAGCACGCCGTCACTGCTGCGTTGCAGGTCGAGTTCAAGGTAGTCGGCGCCCTGGTCTCGGGCCAGCAGGTATGCAGGGGTGGTGGATTCCGGGGCATCGTACGAGGCGCCGCGGTGGGCGATCACCGCCGGGTGCGCAATGCCGTGGGCCGTGGCCAAGGCCTTGCCATTGCTGGCAGAAGCGGCCGATACAGTGAACAAAGCGGTCAAAGCCAAGAAACTGAACATGGGATTGCGCATGGATAAGTCCTTTATCGTCCTGTGAACCTTGCGCTGCCTGTTCTGGCCTCTTCGCGGGCACGCCCGCGAAGGGGCCGGCATTGCCGACACAAGGCCCTTGCCTGGATACAACCCTCGCACACCTTGCATGACATGCTAAAGTCGCCCCCGTTCCCGCTCCACCCAACGGACCCCAGCATGCCCGCACTAGACGCCACCCTCACCCCCTGGCCGGAACTCGCCGCCCGCCACCCTTGCGACGCCCTGCTGCTGGGCAACGGCGCCAGCCGCGTGCTGTGGAAGCCGTTCGGCTACTTCTCGCTGTTCGAGGAAGCGCAACGTGCCGGCCGCAAGAAAGGCCTGGCCGTGAGCGACCAGGCACTCTTCAAGTCGCTGGGTACGGAACTGTTCGAGCCGGTGCTCAGCGCCCTCAACACCACCGTGCGCACCAACGCCGCGCTGGCCATCAACTCCACCGCGCCGCTGAACCGCTACTACTCGATCAAGGAAGCGCTGATACACGCCGTACGCACGGTGCACCTGCCGTGGCCACTCATGCCGGCCACGACCCTGGCAACCCTCAACCAGGCCCTGCGCGGCTACCGCAGCGTCTACACCAGCAACTACGACCTGCTGCTACCGTGGGCCGTGCAACACGCCCCGCACGGCTTCGCCGAACTGTTCGACGAGCAAGGCTTCTTCGACGTGCGCCGCACCAACGGCGAAGGCACGCGGGTGCTGCATCTGCATGGCGGCCTGCACCTGCTCAAGCTGCCCGACGGCACCACCCGGCAACGCAGCGCCGACAGCGCCGAACTGCTCGATGGTTTTGCCGTGAACATCCCGGGCGAAGTGCCGCTGTTCATCAACGAAGACCGCAGCGACGAGAAACTGCGCGCCATCCGCAACTCTGACTACCTGGGCTGGTGCCTGGGGCAACTGGCGCGGGAAAGCCAGGGGCTATGCCTGTTCGGGCTGCACCTGGACAGCAGTGACCAGCATCTGCTCGAAGCCATCCGACAGGCCCGACCGATGCATCTGTCGATTGCCATAAGGCCGTTGAGCGAGGCATCGGTGATCAACCAGAAGCAGCATTTTGTCGACAGGTTCGGGGATATGCCCGGGACCGTGCTGCATTTCTTCGATGCCAGTACGCATCCGTTGGGGCAAGCAGCGTTGGCTATTGAAGCACCGCTCACCCACAGGTGAAGTGGACCAATTGGGGGCCGCTTTGCGGCCCATCGCCGGCAAGCCAGCTCCCACAGGGATCGCGCAACTCCTGATTCTGCGCGGTGCCTGTGGGAGCTGGCTTGCCGGCGATGGGCTGCGTAGCAGCCCCGTTTACGCTATCTGTCAGGCATCAGGGCGCCGACGCGGTTGTCACCTGCACGGCCGGGCCAACTGCAACCGGCTCGGGCATCGCGACATCGCCGCCCAGCTGGCGGATCTGCCGAATCTGCTGGACCCTGTTCAGGTTTTCCCAGGCGACGGGATAGTGCCCCGGCGACAACTCGATCGCGCTGCGGAAGAACTGCTCAGCCACATCCAGCTTGCCTTCCACCAGGCAGACATAGCCGACATCATTGCTGGCCTCGGCACGCTTTTCGACCTGTTCGAAGGCAGACACCGCCTCCTCATAGCGCCCCATGCGAGCCAGCAGCAACCCATAGTTGCGCCAAAGCGGTTTGTAGGTGCCGTCGTAGCTCACACCACGCTTGTACCGGAGCTCGGCATCGGCCCATTGGCCGGCCATGTAGTAGGAATACCCCAGGCTGTTCTGCACCAACGCCGAACGGGGGTCGATGAGCTCGGCCAGGCGGTAGTAGGTCTGCGCCTCGGCGAAGTTGTCGGCCAGATCCGCGAGCACCCCCAGCCCGTTGTAGGCCTTGAGCGGCGACTTGCTGTCGACCCTGAGCGCAGCCGCCCCTGTCTGGGTGTTGGCCGGGTCCTTGGCAAAGCGTTTCTGATCCACGGCAACTGCCTTCAACAGCATCACCTTGGCCTGCTCATGTTTACGCATGGACAGGTTCAGCAGGCCCATTTCCGTCAAGGCATCGGGGTTTTCAGGTGCCTTGCTCAGTACCTCGGTGAAGGCCATCTCGGCAAGCTGGTTATTGCCCCGTTCGCGGTGGATACGACCAACCCAGACCAGGGCCTCATAACGTTCGGGCGCCAGCTCGAGGACGCGCAGGTACTGGTACAGCGCCTGGTCCAGGTCACCGGCCTGGTAAGCCATAGCAGCCATCTGCATCGCCTGGTCGGGCGAGTTGCTCTGCGACTGCACCTGATAGAGCACCGAATTGCCAGCGGAGTAGACAGAACGCACCCCATTCAAGTCTGGCCCAGTGCTCTGGCAACCCGAGAGCACGGCTATCATGGTCAACAGCAAGCTGATCCTGTTCATGTCATGGCTTCCCGAACGTTTTAAGTATCCCGATGATCACCGGGCCGATGGCAACCAGAAAAAAGCTTGGCCACAGACAGAAAATTAGCGGAAAAACCAGCTTTGTTCCGATCTTCGCGCCCATTTCCTCGGCGGCCTGCATGCGCCGGTCACGAAACTCCTCGGCGTAGATTCGCAAGGTGGCCGCTACGCTGGTGCCGAAGCGGATGCTTTGGGCCAACAGGCTGACCAGGCCTTGGATGTCTTCCAGGCCGGTGCGATCTGCCAGTTGCCGGAGCGCTTCGGTACTGGAAATGCCGGCGCGGATCTGCGCATTGACCAAGGCCAGTTCCTCGGCCAGTTCGGCCTGGCTGACCGCCATTTCTTCGGCCACCCGCTCGATTGCATGGGGTAACGCCAGACCCGACTCCACGCAAACCACCATCAAGTCCAGGGCATCTGGAAAGGCCGCACGCAACCGCCCCTGCCGAGCCGTCTTGCGCTTGTCGATATACAGTGCCGGCAGCAACCATCCGACAGCAGCCCCTATGAGCACCACAGCGATTATCACGGTTGAGGAAAGGTTGGGTACCAGTGGCAGTGTCAACAGCGATATACCAACCAGAATCAGCGGCAACAGCAAACGAACCGCCCAGTACACCTGTACCGCTGACGCCGAGCCGTAACCCGCGTGGGTCAAAAGAGTTCGGGTGGCTGACGCCTGCCCTTGCTCAGACGGGCCAAGGCGCCGACCGACCCGCTCCAGTAGGAGTTGCAGATTGCCTGGCGCCTCCCGCCCGGCCGCAGCGCTGGAGTGATCACGCTTGATTAATGCAAGACGACGTTGCAGAGGGCTCTGCAACCCCAGCACCAGTAACGTCACGGTGATCACCGCAATGACCGTACTTACCCCGATCGCGCCGACGATCAGCAGGCGTGTCAGTGCCTCATTGTCCGTCACCCGACTCAATAAACCGAGCAAATAATCCATGACCGACGCCCCCGTTGCGAGAACTGCTTAAACCTGGATTCGGATGATTTTGCGAATCCAGAAGATCCCGACCAGCATGGAGCCAAAAGCCGCCATGATAAGCTTTTGGCCGAAAGGATCGTTGACCAGCGTTGGCAAATACGTGGGGCTAGTGAGCATGATCCCCGCCGCCAGCACAAAGGGTACGGCCACCAGCACCCAAGCCGACATTCGCCCTTCGGCCGACATGGTCTTGACTTTGCGTTGAAAGCGAAAACGCCCCCGGATCAGGCTACTCAGACGCTCCAGAACTTCGGTCAGGTTGCCGCCAGTCTCGCGGTGAATGAGGATCGAAGTCACCATCATCATCACCGTCATACTCGGCACCCGTTCCAGCAGGCCAAGCATGGCCCGGCGCACATCGTTACCGTAGTTGATATCGGCGAAGGTCAGGCCGAATTCATGCGCCACCGGTCCCTTGTGCTCCTCTGCCACCAGGCGCAGGGTTTCATTGAAGGGATGCCCAGCGCGCAATGCCCGGCACATGGCTTCCAGCGCATCCGGCAAACCCTCCTCGAATCTGGCGAAACGCATGCCACGGTCATGGGTGATTTTCAGCAGCGGCAACCAGAACGCCACGAACGCTACCGCCAGCGCCAACCACCAGTAAGGAAAGAACATCCAGGCCAGCATCCCGGCAGCCGCTGCCAGAACGAGCCCCATCAGCAATACCCGATAGGCCCGGTACTCATGCCCGGCTTGCTCGATCATTTGCGTCAGCGACGCCATGAAGGGTAACTGCTCGAGCCGCGCCTCCAGCGGCGACAAGCGGGTCAGGTACTTCTGCCGCAGCACAGTCTGCATGTTCGGCAGATGGCTTGCCCGCTCCAGGATCACCAGTCGGCTACGAATACGTTTGCGTACTTTGCCCGCCTCGCCGAACACCGGCACCACCAATCCTTGGCTGAGGAGAAACACGGCAACAAACACCATGCCTAGAAATATCAGGATGTATTCAACGGGTATCTGGCTCATGGCTGACCAACCTCCATCCATTCCGGTCTGAACATAGTCAACGGCAACTCGATCCCGCGCTTGGCCAAAGAATCGCGAAAGGCCGGGACCATGCCACTTGGCCGGAAGTCGCCGAGCACCTGGCCCTGCTCGCCCAGGCCATTGCGGACGAACGAGAATATCTCGGTCATGGTGATGATTTCGCCCTCCATGCCGTTGATCTCCTGCACACTGACCAACCGCCGCTTGCCGTCTTCCTGTCGCTCCAGCTGGATCACCACATCGATGGCCGATGCGATCTGCTGGCGCATGGCCTTGATCGGGAAAGTAGCGCCAGACATCAAGACCATGTTCTCGACCCGGCCCAGCGCATCGCGCGCGGTGTTGGCGTGGATGGTAGTCAGTGAACCATCGTGACCAGTGTTCATCGCCGTCAGCATGTCCAACGCCTCGGCACCACGCACCTCGCCGATCACGATACGGTCCGGGCGCATCCGCAGGCTGTTGCGCACCAGCTCACGCTGGCCCACCTCGCCGCGCCCCTCGATGTTCGCCGGCCGTGTTTCCAGGCGCACCACATGCGGCTGCTGCAGCTGCAGCTCGGCCGAGTCCTCGATGGTGACAATACGCTCGTTGTGGGGAATGAAACTGGACAGCACATTGAGCATGGTGGTCTTGCCGCAGCCGGTGCCGCCAGAGATCAGCACGTTCAGCCGGCCTCGCACGATCGCCTTGAGCATCAGCGCGATGGCCGGGGTAAGGGCGCCGGCCTGAATCAGGCTGTCGATATTGAGCAGCTCCACCGCAAAGCGTCGGATCGAGATGCTCGGCCCATCGATGGCCAGCGGCGGGATGATCGCATTGACCCGTGAACCGTCCTTGAGCCGTGCGTCGACCAACGGCGAAGACTCGTCGATACGCCGGCCGAGGCTGGAAACAATGCGGTCGATGATATTCAGCAGGTGCTGATCATCGCGAAAACGCACATCGGTGCGCTGCAACTTGCCGAACCGTTCGACGTATACCGAGTCATGTCCGTTGACCAGGATATCGGAAACCGTGTGGTCGGCCAGCAGCGGCTCCAGCGGGCCAAGACCAAGCACTTCGTCGGTGATCTGCTTGATGATCAACTGGCGGCTGGCAGAGCTTACCGGCGCCGAATGCTCATCGAGCAGACGCTGGCAGATATCACGGATCTGCCGCACGGCCTCGGCCTGCTCGAGCGAATCGAGCAAGGACAGGTCCATGACCTTGAGCAGTTGCTGATAGGTCTTCTCCCGCCACTCGGCTTCCACCGATGTGACCTGGCTTTTCGTTTCAAACAGAACATCCGGTGCCGAATGTTCCCACGCCATCAACGCCTCTGCCTGGTCCTTCGCGCCTCCACCCTGCTTCGACGGCGTCAACGCCTCGGGGGTGGCTGCCTGTTTGCGCAAACGGTTACGGAAATCGCTAAGCATGGTTCACCCCCGAAAAACACGCTTGAAGGCGCGTTTGAACAGTCCCGTGTCAGTATCCACCTGCTTGCCAACCAATTCCTCGGCCAGCCCACGCAGCGCCTGGGTGATCGCGGAGCGAGGTGCTTGCAGGCCTAATGGCACACCCGTGTTCTGGCTCTGATTGATGACGCTGAAGTCATTCGGCAGTTTCACGATATTGGTGCAACGCAGCGCCTCGCCGATATCCTTGAGGCTGACCGGTGCCGCCTTGTCGTAACGGTTGACCACCACCTCCAGCTGATTGCCGCGTACGCCCAGGTCATCGCGCAGAATGCGCGCCAGGGAACTGGCGTCGCGCAGGTGGTTGACGCTCTGCTGCACCACGACGTACACCCGGTCGGCCTGCTCCAGCACCGAAGCGGTGATGTGATCGATCTGCCGCGGCAAGTCCGTCACCACCCAGTCATAGTTGGCCCGCGCCAGCTGCAGCAGCGCATCGAGCTGTTCGGCCTGGACATCCTGCGGCAGGCACAGCTCATTGGCGCGGCTGCCAAGCACATGCAAGGACGGGCTGAAATGGCTGCAGAAGCCGCGCAGTGCAACACCATCCATTTCTTTTATCTGCTGCAACACGTCCAGTTGGCTGTGCGACTGCGCCACATCCAGATGATGCGACACGCTGCCAAACTGCAGGTCCAGGTCAAGCAACAGGGTGTTGCCCTTGAGGCTGAGCTGATGCGCCAGGTTGCAAGCCAGCACAGTTCCGCCGGAGCCCCCCTTGGCATTCATCACCGCGACCAGTTTGCCTGTTGCCGTGCTGTTGGTCTGGGTTTCCATGACCATACGGTTCAAGGCAGCGATAAGCTCCGTGGCAACGATAGGCTCCGGCAGAAAATCGCGCGCACCGGCCTGCATCGCCAGGCGCATGCCTTCCCGATCGTCCAGCAGGCCACACACCAACAGTGGGGGGCGCTCATGGGCCGGGCGTTGCAACAAGGCTGCCAGTTCCTCACGCCACAGCTGGCCAACGCGCAGCAGCAGGAAATCGGGCATCCGGTCGAGCCCGTAAAGCGGGTCGCAATGCCCATTGCTCACCTGACGAACATTCACCTCCAGACCGGAGATGCGCTGACAGATTTCTTGTAATTGACGCAAGGCCAAGGCGTCGGAACTGCTGATCAACAGACGCATCCCGGGCTTGATGGAAGTAGCGGATACGGAACTCTCCCTAAGATTCAGCATGGCGTGATCTCCGGTACGACACCCGCCCCGGTATGACGCCCGAGGCTCTCGCGAGGTAAGGTCGCCTTGAATACTGGCAGGGTAATGGGCACCCCAAACCCCGGAATAAACAGGCTGAATTGAAAGTTCTGCAGCGTCAGCTGGACATAGCGGACAGCGGCAAACCCGGTGGCGTTCACCAGATCACCGGGGTTGGCGACCTGTGCACCGTTCTTGTCCAGATAACGCAGGGTAAGGTCCGAAGTGTCCAGGTCGGCCAGCAGGCCACTGGCTCCGCTGTCGCCCGCACTGTTGAATATTGCCCGGCGCAGCACCACCGGATCGCTGATATTGCACACCGCTGCCAGCCGTGCGCCACGCCGAACGGACTCATTCAGCACATTCACGGTGTAGTACAGCCGGCCTATTTCCAGCACCCCGAACAGCAGCGTGAACATCAACGCACTGACGATGGCGAACTCCACCACGTAAACGCCCTGCATGCCTCTGCGCTTCATCACAGTGCCCTCATCACAGTGGTGGCGACCAACGGGAAGTTCAGCGCCGTGCCGTTGCCGATAAACGCCGGAATACCGCTGGCTATCAGCGGGGAAAAGACCGCGCTGATGGTCACCTGCACGTGGTCGTTGGTACCCGCCACCTTGGCAACCTGCACGGTAGTGTTGGCAGGCATCCCGGTCAGGCTGCAGGGCGGCGCGGAGGGTGCACCGTACACCGCCACGTACTTGGTCATGCACTCGAGGTCGGCGCTCACTTCGACCTTGCCCAGAGTCGAGTTCCAGGCCTGGCTGGCGACAAAGCGTGCGGCATCCCGGCTGCCCTGCAGCAAGCTGTTGTACTGGTAAAGCATGCGGCCAAATTCGCCGAAAGCCAGCAAGGTCAGGAGCAACAGTGGCAGGGTGATGGTGAACTCGACGATTGCCACCCCTTGCTGACGCTGTGCACGCTTGAGCCGATAAAGTTCCATGACACGCTCCTAGGAATCGGTGCTCGGTGTGCCACTGCCACTGATAAAGGTTTTGTACAACTGGATGATCTGCGGGCCGGAATCGTCCTGCGGCGTAGGCCCAGGCACGCCGTCACCCTCGCATTGCTTGACGAACTGGCCGAAGATCTGCGAATCCCCACCTGAGTTGTCGGCAGGCTGCACCACATAGAAGCAACCGAAACCAAGGACCGGAATCGATGATGCCCCCGAATTCTTGCCCGAGCAGTCGCCTACCACGATCTTCAGCATCCGTCGCTCGAAAACTCCGCCCGACTGGCAACCCGTACCGCCTGCGACACATGCGGCGGTCTGCGCGGCATAGTCGTTGTAGTCGAACAGCGGCGTGCCGCCAGCAGACAGGTTGCCATTGCTCGAAGTGACGACTTGGCCCTGCTGCTCCACTTGGTTAGGCGTGATTGCGTCGTTGTACTTCATTACCGGGTTGCTATAGGTCGTCACCAGGTCTGGCGGATAGTCCGAGCTATTGAGCGACCCGGCATACTGCCCGAAGCGAGTATTCAGGCCTTTCACAGCAGGGCCAACCGTGTTGCCAGGCTTGGTAGCGGCGTTGTCACCGACATTTCGGCAAGCCGAGGCGCCACCAGCCATGAGTTCGCCAACCTCCTTGCCGCCCGAGCCAAAATCGAGCAGCTGAAAATTGCCCGGGCCAATCGGGTCGCTGTCCTTGGAAGCTGATTTCAAGACCTCCAGGTCACCAAAGCGATACCCCCAGAACATGCCTGTATCCGGGGTGTATTTGGTCGGGTCCCCACACACCAGCAGCGGCGCAAGATCACATGGACTGGTGGGGCTCGGCCCGGCGGTGGCAATCGCCGTCACACTTTTGGTCCCCACGGTTCCTGTACCGATTGACTGGGCGAAGCTCCAGAAAAAGCCCGCCAGTGAGTAGTTCGATACCGAGACCCGCACATAGGTGGCATTGGCCGGCCCGGGGAAGGAGAAAGGCCCATAGACATTGTCTGCCAACTCCACCACGGCAAATCCGCCAGGGTTGCCGCCGATTGCCGTCAACAGCTCCATGTTGCCAGCGGCCTTGGCATTTTCGTTGAGGGTGAAGAGCGCGGCTGCTCGCGTGGTACTGGCAGAATTGCCAGTGCCCATCACCTGGCTCAGGGTCTTGGCGCCACTGAGGGCGGCGGCGTCCACGGCATTCTGCAGTCGAGTCTTGTTCAACAACATGTGACCGCCATCGAGCACCAACGCTGCCATCATCAGTATCGCCAACAAGGCGATGACGATGATGACAGTCACTGCCCCCCGCTGTTGGCCTCGCGGCGCGGTGAACATCCGTTGAGCTCGAGGAGTCATGATCACACCCTCAATCAGCGAGTTGAATCAGTAACTTGGATCTGGATCGGCTGACCGACCTGCTGCGCATCGCCAGTCGTCCCCCGATAACCATTCATCACCTTCTCCAGCAACGGCCCATCGGCGCCGACGGCAGGCAGCTCGGTGCCTGGATTGGCGGCCACCTGCTTGTCGGCAATCTGCTGGTAGGTGGTCTGGTAGACGCTGTAACCCAGCGGGCCGACGCGCCCCTCGTCGTACGACATGCAACCGGACACCCCCGACAGCAGCGCGCAACACACGATCATGGTTCTCATGCTGGTTCTCTCCGATCAGTTCAGATCATGGCCAAAGTTGCCACCGCTGACACCGAGGCTGACAGGCACCGCGCGCCCCGGCTCACTGCCCTTGGTCTTGCCGAGCAGGTAGAAGTCCAGGTCACTGGGCTCGACGAACTTCTCGGTGGGCAGGCGCACCGCCTTGGCATCCACGGGCTTGGCGAGGTGCGGCGTCACCAGGATCACCAGTTCGGTTTCACCGTTGATGAACGATTGGCTGCGGAACAGGTGCCCGAGTATCGGCAGGTCCCCCAGACCCGGGAAACGGCTGACGAAATCGCGAGTGTTTTCGCTGATCAAGCCGGCGATGGCAATGGTCTGGCCATTGCCCAGTTCGACCGTGGACTCTGCGCTGCGCTTGGTCAGCGACGGAATAACCTGGGAAACTCCATCGCCCAGGATGCTGCTGAGGCCCGTGTCGAGTACCAGCGAGTTGGCGTTGGAAAGCTCGCTCACCGAGACATTCAGGTTGAGGTTGATACGCCCGGAGTCGAGCACCACCGGCAGGAACTTCACGCCGACACCGAATTCCTTGTATTCGATGGTGATGCCATCATCCTCGGTGATCGGCACAGGGAACTCGCCACCGGAAATGAACTCCGCCTGCTGGCCGGTCAGTGTGGTGAGGGTGGGTTCTGCCAGCACCTTGGCCGAACCATTGTCCTTGGACGCTTCCAGCACCACATTGAAGAGGAAATCGTCGGACAGGAACTGGGCGAACAAGCCTTTGCCGCCACCAATCAGCGAACCTGGCGAAAGGATCGACCCGCCGCCTGGAGTCAGGCCCAGTCCTTGACCATTGTTGAACCCGCCACCGCTCCAGTTGCCGGATGAGCCAAGGGCATTGAAGCGCACGTTGAGGTTCTTGATCAGGCTGCGCTGCATCTCTGCCACTTTGACTTCCAGCATCACCTGCTGGCTGCCACCGACGCTGAGCAGGTTGATCACCTCCAGCGACTGGGCCGGGGCCGCCTCGGCGGCTTCACCCTTGCCTTGCACAACACTCGAGGTTTGCGCGGCATAGGTCTTGGCCACTTTCATCGCTGTGTCCATGGCCGCGGCGCTGCGCACCTGGCCACGCAGTACCAACGCGCCCTGGGCGCTGAACACCTCGATGTTCTCCTCGGGCAGCAGCTGGTGCAGTTTGGTCTTGAGCCCGGTGAGGTCATGCACGACCTCCACATCCATGGTCTCGATCAAGCGGTTGTTGCTGTCCCACAGCAATACGTTGGTAGTGCCGAGGGAACGGCCGAGCAGGTAGAGCTGGGTCGGGCTGGTGATCAGGATATCGGCGATATCCGGGTTGCCGACCGAGATTTTCCTCACCGGCGTACGAGCACTGATCGTCCGCGACTTGTAGATGGGCACCTGGACCAGGTTGGTGTTGGCCGCCGGCATGGCGCTGTATCCCGATCCTGGTTCTGCAGCCTGCGTCACACCGACGAACAGCAGCTGCGTACCCAGCCCGCACAACAGGTACATCCCTAGTCTCTGCAAAGTATTCATGCACAACTCCTTGCGAGGTATTCTTGTTCCTGCCGAAGGTTAACCATTCGGACGCCAGCTGCTTTAGAACCGTGCTTTCGCTACTTCAACTTCAGTCCCACGGATGATGGTGACCGCGCCACCGTCACTACTGCGATTTACCACCGGTCTTGTTTGGGGTTTGAATGCTGGCGTTGCAGCCTTCACCGGCTCGACAGCGGCAACGGCTGGCGCCTGCTTCTGAGCGTCCAGCGGGTTGCGCAGAGCCAATTGCAACTTCCCTTCGGATTGCGCCCTGACCAGCACCTCGGCCTCTTTGGCCGACATTTCCAGGGTCACGGCACGTACCACCACCGGCTGGGTCTTGTCCGTCCCCGCTGTCTGGTCCACAGCCAATACCCGGAGGTCCTGGAGGATGGTTCTGGATTCAGCGTCATTACTACCGCCATTGCTTTGCTTGGTTGCCAGAACATCGACCCGGTTGCCCGGCAACAGGAACCCGCCCACCCCGACCACATCATCCACACGCACCGAAATGGCGCGCTTGTCTGGAGCAATCAACGAAGCCAGGGTACTGCCACCCAGGTGCTCGGCCAGGCGAGCGCTACGCAGCACATCGCCGCGCAACAATGCAAAAGTGGCAATCTTGCCAACCACCTTTTCATTGCTGTCAAAGGCATCGTCAGGTACCGCATCCTTGGGCATGCGCACGATGGCGACTTGCTGCGCCTCGATCATCTGCCCGAACGGGATCTCCACCGTGGCGACCGCCACGTTCTTCATGTTGTCATCCGGGGCGGCGTTGAGCCGACCATTGAGCCAGTTGTTCGCCATCAAGGCGGCGCCAAGCCCCAGGGTCAGGGACACGGCAACCAAGGTCAGCGTACGGGCACTCATGTCTGCATCTCCTTATCCAAGGAAGTCGATCTGCACGAAGTAGCTTTGCCAGGCCCATTTCAGCTCCTGCTCCGACAACGGCCCCTCGCCCCCCATGTAACGCTGGCGGTCAAGTGCCATGTTCAGCAGATCGCGAGGGTGGCAGGGCACCAGCGGCACGCCTTCTGCCTCGTACAGGGCCTGTAGCGCGTAACGCAACAGCAGCGGGTCGTAAGCCAGGCCCAGGCGTTCGCATTCCTGACGCCAGATGCGTTCGTACTCATCGACTTTCAGGTAGCTGAACTGCAGCTTGTAGCCAATGCGCCGCAAGAAGGCTTCGTCAGCCAACTCCAGCGGGTTGAGGTTGGTGGAGAACACCAGCACCAGATCGAACGGCAGCTCGCAATGGCGCCCGCCACCCAGGTTGAGGAAGTCGCGCTTCTCTTCCATCGGCACGATCCAGCGGTTGAACAGTTCGGCCGGGGCCATGCGCTGGCGCCCCATGTCATCGATGATGAACAGGCCGTTGCTGGCCTTGAGTTGCAAGGAGGCCTGGTACTGACGGGTACTGGGATCGAAGCGGACGTCCAGTTGCTCCATTCCCAACTCACCGCCAGTGATCACAACCGGGCGTTTGCAGCGCACCAGCCGACGATCGATTCCTTCGTTGAGCAACAGGCTGGTAGATTGGCTTTCTTCCTCCAGGCGCTGATGCACCTGGGGGTCGTATACCTCGATGACCGACTCGTTGATCTCGATGGCATGGGGTACCCAGATGGCTTCGGCGAACAGGCGGATCAGGCGGCTGCTGACGTAGGTCTTGCCGGTGCCTGCGGGGCCATAAATCATGATGGCGCGTCCGGAGTTCAGCGCTACCCCTAGCTGGTCGAGCATGCTCTCCGACAGCACTACGCCCGCAAAGGCCTTGTGCATGT
Organism: Pseudomonas sp. B23(2017); assembly: GCF_002113725.1. Classification (NCBI taxonomy): domain Bacteria; kingdom Pseudomonadati; phylum Pseudomonadota; class Gammaproteobacteria; order Pseudomonadales; family Pseudomonadaceae; genus Pseudomonas; species Pseudomonas sp. B23(2017). Next base: position 176,019 of record NZ_NEJM01000003.1, read on the forward strand.
CCTGCGTACTGATGCGGCCATGGTGGATGGTCTGCAGCTTGAGCAGGTCACGATAGGCACTTACCGGGAAGGGCGCCGCGCCGATGTAGCCGCTGCGCGCCAGTGCATCACGGGCGGTACCGCGGCCGCGTTCGGTCAAGCCGTAACGCAGCACCTGCCCCCCCGTTTGCACACCGACCTGGCCCAGTACTTCAACGCGGCCATCCTTGCGTAGAAAAGCCAGTATCTCCTCTACCACCGCACCGGTCAGCGCCAGGCGCTCGACCAGGCGCGACAGATCCAGCGTACCGGCGTCGTACAGGTGCTTGCACAGCAAATCACCGAGAAAGCTTTCCGCCAGTCCAGTCTCACGGACTGTGCGAGGTTGTGGTGCCAGGCTCTGCACTGCGTCCTTGTCACAGGCACCGCTGTCTCTGAGTGCGTACATTTTCAGCCTCCTAGGCTAAAGGCCAGCGGTTGCCAGAAAAGGCTGACAAGGGTTCCGAGAAGAATTGCCACGGCGTATGGGAAGGGCTTTCCGGCCACCTCATCAGCCTCCGGCGCGAAATACGCCTGTGCTCTCAACATCAACCAGTAACGCGATAAGGTCATCGGTAATTGGCCACGCACTAGAATTAGAAGAAGACCACATAGACATCCGGCAATCAGACTCAGAAGTGCCGCGTTGAGCGCGCCGTTCAAAGGAAGAAAAGCGCCGACCATAGCCATCAGCTTGACATCGCCGGCAGCCATCCCACCCAAGGCGTACATTGGGAGAAAAATGGCGAAGGCAATCAGCACCCCCAGCAACCCATAACCGAAACCACTGACTCCGACGGAGTAAGCCTGACCAGCCAAGCCCAACCCCAGCCCCACCAGAATCAGGAGGTTGGGAATGCGGTGGCGACGAATGTCGCTCGCCACCGCGATACCCAGCAGCCCCATCAGCAAAACAGTCATAACCAACTGCTCTCTGGTCATCACCGCCTCTCCCTGCTGGATGATTATTTCTATTAGCACGCCGACCCTTTGATGGCAGTGCAGAGAGTCTGCATCTTTGTTTGCACTGCAGTTCCGAGACTAGTGAATATCCCAACAACAAGTGCCGTCACCAACCCACCAGCCACCGCATATTCCACAACGGTCAGGCCATCTTCATCTTTGACGAACTTCACGACCGAAGCCTTGATTGTTTGCAGAGTCATTTCGCTCACCTCGCTAAGGACATTGTTTTTCTTCGCGGGCAGTGGCGGTTGCACTACCTGTTGGGAATCCTAGTCAGGGGGAGGCGACAGTCGTTAGGAGATTTTTGCGAATCGCTAGGACTTTTTTGCGGCCATTGGCCAGCATCCAAAAAGTGACATTGCCACCAGGAAAACAGGTAGCAAGCGTCAATATGAGAAGCACTTTCGTACGCATTTGCAGTCGGCTCAGGGAAAGGTTCTGGCACGTTTGTTCAAAGCCGACGAGCGGTCGCCATGATCAAAGACCAGCCTGGCTGCGGAACCTGTCTAACATCAGGGTTTTACAAAACGTATAGAACCCCTTAAGCAAAAACGATCTAAGTTAATAACCAAATTGCTCGTCGAACTAATAGTGTTTTGACAATACTGCTGCTCGTAGGGAAACTCCCAGCACTAAGGTTAAGTCACGATGTCTAACCCGGGCACAAAGCCGCTGTTGTTGTGGTTCGATCTGACACGCGATCATTCCACCGAAGCGCTGATGGCACAGTTCAGCCATGTCTGCGATTGCAAACTGGCGAAGGCCGTCGCGCATTCCGAACGCCAGCAGGCAGACATGATCTGCATGCATTTCGATCGCCCCGACACCCTCAACCTCAACCTGCTGCTGGAAGTGAAACGCAACTCACCATCCATCCCGGTCACCATGTTCACCGTGCAGCACTCCGAAGAGTTGGCCGTCTGGGCCATGCGTTCGCGGGTCTGGGAGTATCTGGTATTGCCGCTGACAAGCGGTGAGAAAAGTCGCTACATCGATGTCCTCAAGCAGCTGTGCGACATACGCCGCGCCAGCAAGCCCTCAGGCAATGCGCAGCGCATCGATCACCTTCCCTCCCTGCCGGACAGCATTCGCCTGACCGGCGAACACCACAAGCACCAGGCGCTCAGCAAGGTCATGCCGTACATCGACCAGCACTTTCGCGAATGTGTCGATCAAAAGGACCTCGCGCAGCGTTGCGGCATGACCACGGCCCGCTTCAGCCGCCTGTTCAAGGAAGTCAACGGCGTTGGGTTTCTGGATTACATCCTGAGCAAGCGCATGAACCTGGCCATGGACCTGCTCGTCAACAGCCAGATGCCGATTACCAGCATCGGCTATGAGGCAGGCTTCAAGGACCCGTCCTACTTCGCCCGCACCTTCAAGCAGGTCAGCAACTGCACGCCCAGCGAATACCGCCAGGCCCGCCAGCTCGAAGCGACGGCCAGCGAAAGCGAGCCCTTGAAAGATACCAATGCAGCCGTGGCAGACAATTTGTTGCAGGGCGCGGGGACTCACAAGTATCGCTGAAGCACTACCCGCTCATATGCGCTTGAAATATTGACTGCCATCGCTATGCGAGCCAGTTCAAGGGTGCCCTGGCCAATTGAGTAGCTACCCCGCGCCTGCAACCAAACCAGAATGTCGGCAAGATGCCAGAGAGCAGTGCTGCCATCGTGCACGGGGGCAGGGAAGTTATGTGAATGCGCCAACATCAATTTCCGCATGTTTTGCCGAGATACGCCTATGATTTCAGCCACGTCGGAAAGCCCTACAAGATCGGGGGTCGCTTCGATGAGGCGAGCGCCTGGCACCACTCTGCAAACATCTTTCAAAGCGCTCTCGATAGCCTCTTTCGCAGTAGGGGACTCGCGGATGAAGGCAAGCGCCAAGCGGCCCGGTTGACCTACGCCAACCACCGCATCATCGCATCCGCCTTCAGCCAGACGCTCCAGTAGCGCGTCGGTATCTTCGTTTTCGCTCAATTGATACTTGAGGGTGAACTCATATTCCACTGCTTCTACTCCTCTCCGGCATTTGGTGCGCCTAAGGCAACTTTGCTGCCCGAACAGTTATCAACCACACGCCTCAGCTGACGCGCCAAATTGCCAGGGCTCCTCGGGGTGCTCCAGATACTGGTAATGCAAAACTCCCCACACCGACAATGGGCATCGTTCCACGGGCAGTACATTTTCCCCCAACAATGCCCCCCACCCACCACTACTCTCCATCCCTTTGACTCAGCGTGCCTCAAGGCCTGCTCAACCTCCTTCCTGGCGTGACTGGGGCGTGACATCAGATTTTCTCCAGTGTGGACTTGCATGCCAAAGGTTGTCAAATGACAACCGCCCAATCGGCAAGCGTGCACGCCACACTACAGAATTGATGATGCTGGGAGTCGCTGTAAGTAACTGTTGGGAATTGTCCTACGCGGAATCGGGACTTCGACCCGAAGAATGTTTTAGAGGCCCGTAGAAGCAAGCAGTGCTATCAGAGCAACCCGTCCCCTCGCAACAACGTCTCCAGGCAATGCTCCTGCACTCCATAGAACGCCTTGAGCTGCCCGATCTTCTCCAGCAACGCGCCGTTGTCCCCTGCCTGGCGCCGCTTCACCGCAAGAATCATCTTGTTCTTGTTGGTGTGCTCCAGCGAGATGAACTCGAACACCTTGGTCTCGTACCCGCAGGCTTCCAGGTACAGCGCACGCAGGCTGTCGGTCAGCATCTCGGCCTGCTGGCCCAGGTGCAGGCCGTACTGCAGCATCGGTTGCAACAACCCCGGGCTGTGCAGTTGCGGGCGGATCTGCTTGTGGCAGCACGGCGAGCACATGATGATCGCGGCGTTGCAGCGGATGCCGGTGTGAATGGCGTAGTCGGTGGCGATATCGCAGGCATGCAGGGCGATCATCACCTCGATGGCCTCGGGCACCACGCTACGCACGTCACCACACTGGAACTCCAGGCCCGGGTGCTCCAGGCGCAAGGCGGCGGCGTTGCACAAGTCGACCATGTCCTGGCGCAGCTCGACGCCGGTTACCTGCGCTTCGCGGCCCAGGCTGTTGCGCAGATAGTCGTGCATGGCAAAGGTCAGGTAGCCCTTGCCAGAGCCGAAGTCGGCTACCCGCAGCGCCTGCTCCGCCGGCACCGGGGCGCTGGCCAGGGCGTGGTCGAAGACTTCGATGAACTTGTTGATCTGCTTCCACTTGCGCGACATGGACGGGATCAGCGCGCCTTGTGCGTCAGTCACGCCGAGGTCACGCAGGAATGGCCGCGACAGCTCCAGATAGCGCTTCTTTTCGCGGTCATGGCCGCTGCTGCTGGCAGCTTCGCGCGGTGCCTGTGCGCCGTGGCGCTGGAGCATGGGCTTGCCCTTCTTGCTGAAGGTCAACTGCACTTCACCGTCGGCGTCGAACAGGTGCGCATTGCGGAAGCTGTCCGGCAGCAACTCGGCGACCAGCGCCTGGGCCTGATCCAGCGCCAGGTTGCGGGTGATGTCGCGGGTCTGGTGGCGATAGACCAGCGACAGGCACGGCTGGCCCTTGACCTGCAGCGGCTTGGCAATGATCCGTTGCAAGCTCTGGTCGGCACCGACATGGCGCGCCAATACCAGTTTGACCAGGGTATTGCCATGCAGGGCGGCGTTCAGCAGGTCGAGAAACTGGGTGCGCGCATCCGGCGCGGATGGGGCAGAAGAACTGGCGGACATGGAAAAACGGTGCCTCGGATAGCGGGGAGCGCATGGCGCAATGCGCGCATTCTACAGGGTGGCTAACTTCCTGTGGGAGATCGCCCAGTCGTTTGGGCTGCGCTGTCGCGTAGAGAACTGAATTCGCAAGCGGTACGCGTACCCTGTGGGAGCGGCTTTAGCCGCGAAGAATCCAACTCGGTGCATGGCACCGGCTGCGCCGGTGTTCGCGGCTAAAGCCGCTCCCACAGAGTCCCTGCTAATTCAATGAGTTATGTGCAGTTCTAAGGGCGCGTCAAGCCATCGGGGTTCGGCTCAATCGAGAATCACCAACCGGTTGGGCAACTCGTTACGTGCATGGGTAGGCGGCACATGCTCGCTGAGCAGTTCGCCGCACGCCTCGATGCACTCGACAAAACCCTGCAAGGTGCGGCCCTGGCGTACCTGTTCGGCAAAGCGAGCGACGATGGCCGCGCGGGCGGTGGCATCCAGGTGGTGCTCGATGCCGCGGTCAACCAGGATCTCCACATGCCGCTCCGCCTCGCTGACAAAGATCAGTACGCCCGTGGCACCAGCAGTGCGCTGCAGGTTCTGTTCGCGAAACTGCTGGCGGGCCAGGCGCGAGGCGCGCCAGCGGCGCAGGGCCCGGGGGATCAGCCAGCCGGCCAGGCGTGGGCTGCGCAGCAGCAGGCACAAGCCGACGAACAACAGCACATTGGCCACCAGCAAGCCACGCACTCCGGGCCAACCCAGCAGCCAGTGCAACAGGGCCGGCACGGCCAGCGCCAGCACGGCGGCCCAGAACAACGGCCAGTAGGCGTAGTCATCGGCCCGGCGGGCCAGCACCGTCACCAGTTCGGCATCGGTGCGCCGTTCGGCACGGGCAATGGCTTCGGCGATCTGGCGCTGATGGTATTCGTCGAGGGGGGTCATGCCGTCGGTCTCTTGAGCGTTCTTATAGTTGTTGTCCCGGCATTCGGGGCTTCGTCCGCAGGCGACATATTCAGGCATAATCCGCCGCTGGAAGAAATGCCTGCAAATCGTACAACAATAGCCGCCTGAAAACTTCGGCCGCGCGCGTATCACCGTGGATACGGCAGAGGCCCCACAACGGAATTGATGATGAAACTGTCTTTGCTGGGCCTGGCCATGGGCCTTGCCAGTCAGGCGGCCCTCGCCGCCCCCTCCGCCCCGCCCCTGCAGGACAAGCAGGCGTTCATCGACCATCTGATCAGCCAGATGACCGAAGCCGAGAAGATCGGCCAGCTGCGCCTGATCAGCATCGGCCCGGAAATGCCCCACGACAAGATTCGCGAGGAAATCGCCGCCGGCCGCATCGGTGGCACCTTCAACTCGCGTACCGCGCCTGAGAACCGGCCGATGCAGGACGCTGCCATGCGCAGCCGCCTGAAGATCCCGATGTTCTTCGCCTACGATACCGTCCACGGCGAGCGCACCATTTTCCCGATCGGCCTGGGCATGGCCGCGACCTGGGACATGGACGCCGTCGCCAAGGTCGGCCGCACCGCCGCCATCGAAGCCGCGGCCGACGCCCTGGACATGACCTTCGCACCGATGGTCGACATCGCCCGCGATCCGCGCTGGGGCCGCACCAGTGAAGGCTTTGGCGAAGACACCTACCTGACCTCGAAGATCGGCCAGGTGATGGTCCGCTCGTTCCAGGGCAGCAGCCCGGCCAACCCCGACAGCATCATGGCCATCGTCAAGCACTTCGCCCTGTATGGCGCGGTGGAAGGCGGGCGCGACTACAACACGGTCGATATGAGCCTGCCGAAAATGTACAACGACTACCTGCCACCCTACCGCGCCGCGCTTGACGCTGGTGCCGGCGGGGTGATGGTGGCGCTGAACTCGATCAACGGCGTGCCTGCCACCTCCAACACCTGGCTGATGAACGACCTGCTGCGCAAGGAGTGGGGCTTCAAGGGCGTGACCATCAGCGACCACGGCGCCATCCAGGAGCTGATCCGCCATGGCGTCGCCCGCGATGGCCGCGAAGCCGCCAAGCTGGCGATCAAGGCCGGCATCGACATGAGCATGAACGACACCCTGTACGGCGAAGAGCTGCCAGGCCTGCTGAAGTCCGGCGAAGTGACCCAGGGCGAGCTGGACCAGGCGGTGCGCGAAGTGCTGGGTGCCAAGTACGACATGGGCCTGTTCAAGGACCCGTACGTGCGCATCGGCAAGGCTGAAACCGACCTGAAGGACTACTACGGCAACGACCGCCTGCACCGCGACGCCGCGCGTGACGTGGCGCGCCGCAGCCTGGTGCTGCTGGAAAACCGCAACCAGACCCTGCCGCTGAAAAAGGCCGGCACCATCGCCCTGGTCGGCCCGCTGGCCGATGCCCCGATCGACATGATGGGCAGCTGGGCTGCCGACGGCAAACCAGTGCACTCGGTGACCGTGCGCGAAGGCTTGCGCCGCGCCGTGGAGGGCAAGGCCAAGCTGGTCTACGCCAAAGGTTCCAACGTCACCGGCGACAAGGCGATGTTCGATTACCTGAACTTCCTCAACTTCGATGCCCCGGAAATCGTCGACGACCCGCGCCCGCCCGCGGTGCTGATCGACGAGGCGGTGAAGGCGGCGAAGCAGTCCGATGTGGTGGTGGCAGTGGTCGGTGAATCCCGCGGCATGTCCCACGAGTCGTCGAGCCGTACCACCCTGGAAATCCCCGCCAGCCAGCGGGAGCTGATCAAGGCCCTGAAGGCCACCGGCAAGCCGCTGGTGCTGGTGCTGATGAACGGCCGCCCACTGTCGATTGCCTGGGAGCGCGAGCAGGCCGACGCCATTCTGGAAACCTGGTTCGCCGGTACCGAAGGCGGCAACGCGATCGCCGACGTGCTGTTCGGCGATTACAACCCGTCCGGCAAGCTGGCCATCACCTTCCCGCGTTCGGTCGGGCAGATCCCGATGTACTACAACCACACCCGTATTGGCCGGCCCTTCACGCCGGGCAAGCCGGGCAACTACACCTCGCAGTACTTCGAGGAGCCCAATGGCCCGCTGTACCCGTTCGGCTATGGCCTGAGCTACAGCAGCTTCGAGCTGTCGGGGCTGAAGCTGTCGAACAAGGACCTCAAGCGTGGCGACACGCTGGAAGCCAAGGTGACAGTGAAGAACACCGGCAAGGTGGCAGGCGAGACCGTGGTGCAGCTGTACCTGCAGGATGTATCGGCATCGATGAGCCGCCCGGTGAAGGAACTGAAGAACTTCCAGAAGCTGATGCTCAAGCCTGGCGAATCGCGCACGTTGAGCTTCCGCATCAGCGAAGAAGACCTGAAGTTCTACAATGGCCAACTGCAGCGGGTTGCCGAGCCAGGGGAATTCAATGTCCAGGTCGGGCTGGATTCCCAGGCGGTGCAGCAGCAGAGCTTTGAACTGCTGTAACTGACAGGTTTGCCTGTACCGGCCCCTTCGCGGGTAAACCCGCTCCCACAGGTACTCCGCAAGCAGATGGCCTGCGCGATACCTGTGGGAGCGGGTTCACCCGCGAAGAGGCCCGCCCTGATATCCCATTCATCCGGATCCGCCCCATGCCCTTTTCCGTTCGCGCCCTGCGTCTGGGGCTGATCACCCTGCTGATCGTGCTGGGCACCGCCTTCAGCGCCGGCTGGGCCATGCACCAGGCCAAGCGCCAGGCCATGGAAGCCGACGCCCAGCGTGCCAGCCAGCAGTTGGGCCTGTACGCCAATGCCCTGCACACGCTGATCGACCGCTACCGCGCCCTGCCCGCCGTGCTGGCGCTGGACCCGGAGCTGATCGCCGCCCTGCGCGGCCCGGTCAGCGAACCGGTGCAGGACGCCCTGAACCGCAAGCTCGAACGCATCAATGGCGCCGCCAACTCCTCCACCCTCGAACTGCTCGACCGCACCGGCCTGGCCATCGCCGCCAGCAACTGGCGGTTGCCCAGCAGCTACGTGGGCTCCAACTACGGTTTTCGCCCCTATTTCAAGCAGACCCGCAGCCAAGGCAGTGGCCGCTTCTACGCCGTGGGCGTGACCAGTGGCGTGCCGGGCTACTTCCTCGCCAGCGCGGTGAACGACGAGCATGGCCGCTTCCTCGGCGCCATCGTGGTGAAGCTGGAGTTCCCCGAGCTGGAACGCGAGTGGCGCCAGGGCAGCGACATCCTGCTGGTCAGCGATGCCCGCGGCATCACCTTCATCGCCAACCAGGACGGCTGGCGCTACCGCGAACTGCAGCCGCTCAGTGGTGCCGACCGTGCCGAACTGGCCGAAACCCGTCAGTACGACAAGCAACCGCTGGTGCCGCTGCAGCACCAGGTGCTGACCCGCTTTGCCGACAACAGCACCCTCAGCCGCGTGCAAGGCCCGGAGGGCAGCGCCGAGTACCTGTGGGAAAGCCTGCCACTGGAGGGTGAAAACTGGACCTTGCACCTGCTGCGCAAGCCGCAGGTAGCCGCCGACGGTCGCAATGCCGCACTCGGCGCCGCCGCCGTTTGGCTGAGCCTGGTGTTCGCTGCGCTGTTCGTCAGCCAGCGCCTGCGCCTGGCCCGCTTGCGCCAGCGCAGCCGGGAGGAGCTCAAGCGCCAGGTCGAGGAGCGCACCCGTGAGCTGCGCACCGCTCAGGAGGGGCTGGTGCAATCGGCCAAGCTGGCGGCGCTGGGGCAGATGTCGGCAGCCATGGCCCATGAAATCAACCAGCCGCTGACCACCCAGCGCATGCAGCTGGAAACCCTGCGCCTGCTGCTCGACCATGGCCGACATGACGAAGCACGCCAGGCACTGGAGCCGCTGGAGCAGATGCTCACACGCATGGCCGCGCTCACCAGCCACCTGAAAACCTTCGCCCGCAACAGCCCGGTCGGCCTGCGCGAGCGCCTCGACCTGGCCACGGTGGTCGACCAGGCCCTGCACCTGCTGGAAGCACGCATTCGCAGCGAAGAAGTGGAGGTAGCCCTGTACCTGGCGCGCCCGGCCTGGGTGCGCGGCGATGCCATTCGCCTGGAGCAGGTGCTGATCAACCTGCTGCGCAATGCCCTCGACGCCATGACCGACAAGCGCTACAAACGCCTGGAGATCCGCATCGAGCCCGACGGCGAGCTGTGGCGCCTGAGCGTGCTGGATTCGGGTGGCGGCATTGCCGAGGCCGACCTGGCCAAGGTCTTCGACCCGTTCTTCACCACCAAGCCGGTGGGCGAAGGCCTGGGGCTGGGCCTGGCCATTTCCTACGGTATCGTCCACGAGGCCGGTGGCCAGCTGCAGGCCGAAAACCTGCCTGGCGGCGCGCGCCTGAGCCTTACCCTGCCCCGTGACCTGGAGCCTGTATGTTGAATTCAGTGATCGTCGTCGATGATGAAGCCAGTATCCGCACCGCGGTCGAGCAATGGCTGAGCCTGTCCGGCTTCAGCGTGCAACTGTTCACCCGCGCCGAAGAATGCCTGGCACACCTGCCACGGCACTTTCCCGGGGTAATCATCAGCGATGTACGCATGCCGGGCATGGATGGCCTGCAATTGCTCGAACGCCTGCAGGCGGACGACCCCGACCTGCCGGTGATCCTGCTGACCGGCCACGGCGATGTGCCCATGGCAGTGGATGCCATGCGCAGCGGGGCCTACGACTTCCTGGAAAAACCCTTTACCCCGCAGCACCTGCTGGGCAGCCTGCGCCGGGCCCTGGAAAAGCGCCAGCTGGTCCTGGAAAACCGCCGGCTGCACGAGCAGGCCGACCTCAAGTCACGCCTGGAAGGCACGCTGCTTGGCATGTCCCAAGGCCTGCAACAGCTGCGCCGGCAAGTGCTGGACCTGGCCAGCCTGCCGGTCAATGTGCTGATCCGCGGCGAAACCGGCAGTGGCAAGGAGCGCGTGGCCCGGTGCCTGCACGATTTTGGCCCGCGCGCCGACAAGCCGTTCGTCGCCCTCAACTGTGCAGCCATCCCCGAGTCGCTGTTCGAGGCCGAGCTGTTCGGCCATGAAAGCGGCGCTTTTACCGGTGCCCAAGGCAAGCGCATCGGCAAGCTGGAGTACGCCAACGGTGGCACGGTGTTCCTCGACGAAATCGAAAGCATGCCACTGGCCCAACAGGCCAAGCTGCTGCGGGTGATCCAGGAACAGAAGCTGGAGCGCCTGGGGGCCAACCAGAGCATCAGCGTCGACCTGCGCATCATTGCCGCGACCAAGCCCGACCTGCTCGAAGAAGCCCGCGCCGGGCGCTTCCGCGAAGACCTTGCCTATCGCCTGAACGTGGCCGAGCTGCGCCTGGCGCCATTGCGTGAACGGCGTGAGGACATTCCACTGCTGTTCGAGCACTTTGCCCGTGCCGCCGGCGAAAAGCTTGGCCGCGCAGCCCCGCCACTGTCGGGCGCGCAACTGGCGCAGCTGCTGTCGCATGACTGGCCGGGCAATGTGCGTGAACTGGCCAATGCGGCGGAACGCCATGCATTGGGGCTGGGCTCGCCGAACATCGAGGTGGCGCCTGCCGGGCAGTCGCTGAGCGAGCAGATGGAAGCGTTCGAGGCGCAATGCCTGCGCGCGGCGCTGCGCCAGCACGGGGGCGCGATCAATGCTGTGATGGAAATGTTGCAGCTGCCGCGGCGCACGCTGAACGAGAAGATGCAGCGGCATGGGTTGGTGCGCGAGGACTTCATTGGGCAGGAATGAGCGGAAATCCGCCTATCGCGCTCGGTCACTAAGCAAATAACCGCTCATTAGCAGGATTCTTTTGGGGCTGCGTTGCGGCCCTTCGCGGGCATGCCCGCTCCCACAGGGAAACGCGAAGAGTCAGACGTCACGCGGTCCCTGTGGGAGCGGGCGTGCCCGCGAAGGGTCGCGCAGCGCCCCCATTTGAAGCCCAATGCACCCATTTGGCACACCTTCTGCAATTGCCTTGGCAAGCTGCGCCACGGCGCGCTCCACAAAAACAACGAGAAGGTATCCCTGATGGATAATGCCACCTCCCTGCCAGCCGGGGCGGCCACCGCGCCTGCCACAGAAAAAACCACCGCCAGCCGCCTGAAGTCGATCTTCAGCGGGTCCATCGGCAACATGGTCGAATGGTACGACTGGTACGTCTACGCCGCATTCTCGCTGTACTTCGCCAAGGCCTTCTTCCCAGCCGGCGATTCCACCGCACAATTGCTCAATACCGCCGCGATCTTCGCCGTGGGCTTCCTCATGCGCCCGATCGGTGGTTGGCTGATGGGCCTGTACGCCGACCGCAAAGGCCGCAAGGCCGCACTGATGGCCTCGGTGCTGCTGATGTGCGCCGGCTCGCTGGTCATCGCCCTGACCCCGGGCTACGAAACCATCGGCGTCGCCGCGCCAATCCTGCTGGTCATCGCACGCCTGCTGCAGGGCTTGTCGGTGGGTGGTGAATACGGCACCTCGGCCACCTACCTCAGCGAAATGGCCAGCAAGGATCGCCGTGGCTTCTTCTCCAGCTTCCAGTACGTGACCCTGATCTCCGGCCAGCTCATCGCCCTGGCGGTATTGATCGTCCTGCAACAGACCCTGACCACCGAGCAGCTGTATGCCTGGGGCTGGCGCGTACCGTTCGTGATCGGTGCGCTGTGCGCCGTGGTGGCCCTCTACCTGCGTCGCGGCATGGAAGAAACCGCCTCCTTCACCAAGAAGGAAAAGGCCAAGGAAAGCCTGATGCGCACCCTGCTGCGCCACCCCAAGGAGCTGATGACCGTTGTCGGCCTGACCATGGGCGGCACCCTGGCCTTCTACACCTACACCACCTACATGCAGAAGTACCTGGTCAACACCGTGGGCATGAGCATCAGCGACTCGACCACCATCTCGGCCGCCACGCTGTTCCTGTTCATGTGCCTGCAGCCGGTGATCGGCGGCCTGTCCGACAAGATCGGTCGACGCCCGATCCTGATCGCCTTCGGTGTACTCGGCACCCTGTTCACCGTACCGATCCTCAGCACCCTGCACACCATCCAGACCTGGTGGGGCGCGTTCTTCCTGATCATGGCGGCGCTGATCATCGTCAGCGGCTACACCTCGATCAACGCCGTGGTCAAAGCCGAGCTGTTCCCCACCGAAATCCGCGCCCTGGGCGTGGGCCTGCCGTACGCCCTGACCGTGTCGATCTTCGGCGGCACCGCCGAGTACGTGGCCCTGTGGTTCAAGAGCGCCGGCATGGAGAGTGGCTTCTACTGGTACGTCACCGCCTGCATCGCCTGCTCGCTGCTGGTTTACGCGACCATGAAGGACACCAAGCAGCACTCGCGGATTACCACTGAGTGATGCTGGCCTGGCAGTACTGAAAAGGGGCGCTCCAGTGCATGGGGCGCCCCTTTTTTGTGATACGCGGCAGCCTGTGAGCCGATTGACGGGCCTTATTCGGCTCACAGGATGAGCCGAATAGCGCTATTATTCGGCTCACAAGATGAGCCGAATAGCCGGCTTATTCGGCTCATGGGACGGATCATGAATAGCCCCTTATGGATCTGGCAGCAACCTGCCTGGCCACGCTTCACCTGGCAAAACGAAGCCATCGCGCCAACGCTACGCAATTGCATCGACATGCAAGGACGCCTGCTGGGCAAGATCGGCAGCGTCGATGCACTCAGCGAGTGCCAGAACATCCTCGATACGCTGCTGCAAAACATCGTCACCTCTTCGGCAATCGAAGGTGAGCAGTTGAACGTGGGTTCTGTCCGCTCTTCCCTAGCTCGCCGGCTGGGCATCAAGGAGCAAGGACCTACCAATGCCCGCAGTGAAGGGCTGGCGGAGCTGATGCTGGATGCAACGCAAGGGTATGACCGACCGCTGACCCTGCAGCGCCTGTACACCTGGCACCAGTGGCTGTTCCCACTGGCACAAGGCGCCTTGAGCAAAGCGATACTGGTCGGCCAGTTGCGTGATGAAATGCCCATGCAGGTGATCTCCGGCCGGCTCGACAAACCTACCGTGCATTTCGAAGCACCACCGCGCGATGGCCTGGAAGCCCGACTCAACGAGTTTCTCGACTGGTTTGCCAACAGTCGCGATTCCACCAGCCTGGACCCACTGCTACGTGCCGGCATCGCCCACTTCTGGTTCGTCACCCTGCATCCGTTCGACGATGGCAATGGCCGTCTGACTCGGGCAATCACCGACCTGGCGCTGGCGCAAGGTGAGCGACAGGCCATTCGTTTCTATGCCATGTCTGCCAGCATCCTCGAAGACAGGGCCGGCTATTACCAAGTGCTGGAGAACAGCCAGAAAGGCGACCTGGATATCACCCGCTGGCTATCCTGGTTTCTTTCTACCCTGCTGCGCAGCCTGGAACAGGCCCTGGCCAATATCGACCGGATACTGGCCAAGGCCAGGTTCTGGCAAGCACATCGCTCAGATGGTTTGCTGCCCGAACAGGTAAAGGTGCTCAACAGGTTGCTCGATGGCGGCCCCCGAGGATTCGAGGAAGGCATCAACGCAGCGCAATACCAGGCGGTGGCGAAGGTATCAAAGGCCACTGCGACCCGCCACCTGTCCGATCTGCTCAACAAGGCCTGCCTGGTTCGCCTGCCTGGCGGGGGCCGCAGTACCCGCTACCGCATCAACACTCAGGACATCTCCAACGCCTGACGCGGCTCACGGCGCTGGTACCAGGTGGCCATCAGCACCAGTACCAGCAACACCCCGCCCAGCACCGCCGAAGAGCCAACCGTGCCGAAGTCCAGGCCACCCTTCTCGTGGGGCTTGGTGAGGAAGTCGCCCAAGGTGGCGCCGAACGGGCGGGTAAGCACGAACGCAACCCAGAACAACACCACGCCAGGAATACGTGTCCAGTAGCGGGCCACCACTACCAAGGCGATGGCACTGCCGATCAACAGTGCGCCACCGGCAAAACCGAGCCCCGAGTCATCGGCCAGGTAATCGCCCAGCGCCGTGCCGAGGGTGTTGGAAAACAGGATCGCCACCCAATAGAACAATTCGCCCGTGCGGTTCTTGATGCGGGTGACATCCAGCGGGTTGCCGCTCAGGCGCCATACCAGGAAGGTCAGCAGCAGGATGCCGATGAGGATGGCCGAACCCGCGGCGTAGCCCAGGCCCAGGGTGCGGTCCATGAAGTCGGACATGGTGGTGCCGGCGGTGCTGGTGGAGAGGATCACCAGCCAGTACAGCATCGGGTGGTAGCGGCGCGAGTACAGCTGGCCGAGCAAGGTCAGCAGGAACACGCTGATCAGCAGCAGCGAGCTGAGGGCATAGCCGATGTTCAGGGTCATCGACAGCAAATCACCCGCCGTTTCGCCAAGGGTGGTAGCGCAGATCTTCATGACCCAGAAGGCCAAGGTGATTTGCGGAAGTTTGTTCATTGTTGTGCCGCTCCGGTTTGAGGTGCGGCGATGGTGCTGAGCAGCATTTGAAAAATCGGTTGGTGATGTATGAAAAATGCGTTGAGAAGCCTTCAATGACAGATTTTTCATCCTTAACGCCCCATTAATTCCACTCCCTCAAGCTGCAATGGCTGGCAGAACGTCGGCGCATGGGCAGACACGTCCTGAGCCAGAACCGCTACCAGAGCACCAAGATGTGCGCCAATATATATCTAATTATTCGATTTTAAAGCGCTATTATTTGCGCTTTTTAATCAAGTTAATCGGCGTAGGATTAAACCCATAGAAACAAAACAACCTCAAGAACCCCTGGAGCAACGACCATGAAAAACAAACTGATCCTCACCCTGGCCCTCTCGGTTTTCGCTGCTGGCGCCTTCGCCGAAGATGGCTTCAACCGCACCAACGCCCACACCTTCGCAGCGACCCAGAGCCAATCCGCTGCTTACGCTGAAGATGGCTTCGACCGCACTGGCGGCCAGCGCTTCGCCGAAGACGGCTTCGACCGCACCGGTGGCCAGCGCTTCGCCGAAGACGGCTTCGACCGCACCGGTGGCCAGCGCTTCGCCGAAGACGGCTTCGACCGCACCGGTGGCCAGCGCTTCGCCGAAGACGGCTTCGACCGCACCGGTGGCCAGCGCTTCGCCGAAGACGGCTTCGACCGCACCGGTGGCCAGCGCTTCGCCGAAGACGGCTTCGACCGCACCGGTGGCCAGCGCTTCGCCGAAGACGGCTTCGACCGCACTGGCGGCCAACGTTTCGCCGAAGATGGCTTCGATCGCACCAACGCCCACCGCATCAGCTGATCCCTGATGCGAGCACCCAGCCCGGCTTCGGCCGGGCTTGATCATTTGCAGGCGGGCACAGGCTTGGCACACTAGGCGCCTTGTCCACCAGGAGGTAGGGCCAGCAAGCCCAGCACAGATGTATTACTACGAACCCGCCAAAGGCCACGGCCTGCCCCACGACCCGTTCAACGCCATCGTCGGCCCCCGCCCTATCGGCTGGATCTCCTCACAGGACCGCGAAGGCCGCCTGAACCTGGCGCCCTACAGCTTCTTCAATGCCTTCAACTACATCCCGCCGATCATCGGTTTCTGCAGCGTCGGGCGCAAAGACAGCCTGAACAACATCGAGCAGACCGGCGAATTCGTCTGGAACCTGGCAACCCGCCCGTTGGCCGAGCAGATGAACCAGAGCTGCGCACCGGTTGCCGCCGAGATAAACGAATTTGAATTGAGCGGCCTCACCGCCAAGCCGTCGAGCATCGTCAACGTGCCGCGTGTCGGCGAAACCCCGGTGGCCTTCGAGTGCAAGGTCAGCCAGATTGTCCAGCTCAAGCGGGCCGACCAGGAACTGGTGCCCAGCTGGCTGATCCTGGGTGAAGTGGTGGCGGTGCACATTGCCGAGCACCTGTTGAAGAACGGTATCTACGATACCGCTGCCGCCGAGCCGATCCTGCGTGGGGGTGGCCCGGCAGACTATTTCGAGCTGGGCAACCTGTTCAAGATGGCCCGCCCGCCGGCCTGATCACCAGATCAGCTCACCCTCTTCGCTGACGCCCTGCAGGCGTTGCAGCTCGGCCGTGGCCGCTTCGTCGGCGGCCACGGCGCCCTTGAACACCTGGCCGTCGAGAATCTTGTGAAAGCGCGGCGCACCGCCCATGCCCAGGGCCTTGACCGCGATGGCCGCGTTGTAGCCGCCACCTTCCACCGGGACCATCGCCGAAACCGCTTCGAAATGCGGGAATTCCCTACGTGCCATGTTGCTATCTACCTGGTTGATCAAGGGCAGCATCTTACCCCATTCACCTGTACCGGCCCTATCGCCGGCAAGCCAGCTCCCACAGGTACTGCACCGCCCTCAAGACCTGTGATAACCCTGTAGGAGCTGGCTTGCCGGCGATGAGGCCAGAACAGGCAATACCTCAATCAAAGGTATGCAGATCCAGGCTGCTGACCACCTGTTCCTGCACCAACTCACCAAACACTTCCAGCGTTGGCGAAGCAAAGTAGCCAGTCATCGCCTGCTGGTCTTGCCAGCTGCCACTGAGCAACCATAAATCGGCATCAGCCTGCGAACGCTGCACCGTGAAACTCAGGCAGCCCGGTGCCCGCAACGAGGGCTCGAGCAGGTCACGCAGGCGCGCGCCCAGCTCCGCCGAGCGCCCGCTGCTGGCACGGATGAAAGCAAGGTGGGTGACCGGTTGTGTCGGGGTCATTGCACAATCTCCTTGAAGCAGGCGGACGGAAAAGCCAGGCTGCCAAGGTTAGGGCCTCACCCGCGCGACGCGTTAGGCCATTACTGCTCGCCGATTGCCTGATCCTGCAGCGCGGCAGGATCAGGCAATCGGCGTGCAGCTTTTGACTAGCGCCCGCCATTGCCCAAACCTATGCTGCGTCGGTCAGCAGAGGAAAGCCATCATGACCACCGCCACGTCCATCGACCCAAGCCTGGAACTGCAACGCCAGGAGCTCGCCGAGCTGATCCGCCGCCACGCCGGGGAGCCCCACGGCCCGGCATCGGCCATCGATGACCTGTACCTGGTGCGCTACACCGAAAACGTGCGCTCGGTACCGACCCTGGCTCAACCCGCGCTGTGCATCCTCGCCCAGGGCAGCAAAAGCCTGTTCCTGGGTGACGAGCAGTATGCCTACGACCCGCTGCACTACATGGTGGTCTCGGTTACCTTGCCGCTTAGCGGCGTAAAGCTCGACGCCAGCCCCGAGCACCCGAGCCTTGGCCTGCGCATGGACCTGGACCCGGCCGAAATCAGCCAGCTGATCGCCGAAAGCGGGCCGATGCTGGTGCCCAACCGGCCTTCCGGTCGTGGCTTGTATGTGGAAAGAACCGATGCCGCGTTGCTCGACGCCTTGCTGCGGCTGATACGCCTGCTGGACACCCCTCGCGATATCGCGATGCTCGCGCCGCTGTTCCGTCGGGAAATTCTGTACCGCCTGCTGCGCGGGCCGCAGGGCTATCGGTTGTACGAAATCGCCTTGGCCAACAGCCAGACCCACCGGGTTTGCCAGGCCATCACCTGGCTCAACCAGAATTACCAGCTGCCTTTGCGCATCGAGGACCTGGCGCGGGAGGTCAACCTCAGCACCTCGACCTTGCACCACCGGTTCAAGGCCGTGACGTCGATGAGCCCGTTGCAGTATCAGAAGCAACTGCGCCTGCAGGAGGCGCGGCGCTTGATGCTGAATGACGGGCTCGAGGCAGCGGTGGCTGCCTACCGGGTGGGGTATGAAAGCCCGTCACAGTTCAGCCGTGAATACAGCCGGCTGTATGGCGCGCCGCCGATTCGTGATGTGGCCAGGTTGCGGGCGACTGCTGGCTGAGTTTGGCTTTGCCTGTGCCGGCCCTTTCGCGGGTAAACCCGCTCCCACAGGTTTTGCACAGATACTGAAAACTGTGCAGTACCTGTGGGAGCGGGTTCACCCGCGAAAGGGCCGGTACAGGCAATAGCTTCACTTCAACCCAACACAGCCCCCTGCCACTGATTCTGGTCAACCTGGATCAAGGTCGGCCCCTTGCGCTCCACTGCCTGCCCCAACGCCACCTGCAACTGCGCCACATCTGCCACCTGCTCCGCTGCCGCGCCCAGGGCCCGCGCCACACCGATGAAGTCCGGCGTATGGATATCCACCCCGACCGGCTCGATGGCCCGGTTGACCATGTACTTCTTGATTTCCTCGTACCCCTGGTTGTTCCACAGCAGCACGATCAGCGGCACCTGCGCTTCCACCGCGCTGGCCAGCTCCGGCAAGGTGAACTGCAAACCGCCATCACCAATCAGGCACACCGCAGGCGCACGCTCACCGACCTGCTCCGCGCTGCCCAGCCAGGCGCCCATGGCCGCCGGCAATGCATAACCCAAGGTGCCGTAGCCGGTCGAGGCATTGAACCAACGGCGTGGCTGGTCCATGTCCAGGGTCAGGTTGCCGGTGTACACCGGTTGGGTCGAATCGCCCACCAGAATGGCATTGGGCAGGCGCTCGATAATTGCATTCAGCAAACGTGTCTGGCTCAGGGTCGGCTGGTCCCAACCCGCCGCCAGTGCCTGGCGCAGCTTGGCCACCCGGGCTGCCCCCCACGTGCTTTCACGCACGGGTTGCGGCAGCGCCTGCAAGGCACCGAGCAGCGCCTCGGCCGCCAGTTCGGCATCGGCCACCAGTGACAGCGTCGGCAGGTAATTGCGCACGGTCTGGTCCGGGTCGATGTCGATGCGCAACAGGCTGCCCGGGATCTCGAAACCACCTTTGAAGGTGACGTCATAGTCGGTTTCGGCCAGTTCGGTGCCGATCGCCAGCACCACATCGGCCTCGGCCACCAGCGCCCGCGTGGCTGGCAGTGACTGGGTCGAGCCAATCTGCAGCGGGTGGCTGGCCGGCAGCAGCCCCTTGGCATTGATGGTCAGCGCCACCGGCGCCTGCAGTTGTTCGGCCAGGCGCGCCAGCGCAGCGCCCGCGGCCAATGCGCCGCCCCCGGCCAGGATCAATGGCCGCTGTGCATTGGCCAGGCGCTCGGCCATCTGCGCCACGGCCTGCGGCGCTGCCCCCGCCCGGCTGCTGCGCACCACGCGCCCCGGCAGCAGGTGGTCGGCCGGTTCGACCAGCACGTCGAGCGGGATCTCGATATGCACCGGGCGCGGGCGGGCGCCTTCGAACACGGCGAATGCCCGGGCCAGCACCTGCGGCAGGTCATCGGCACTCATCAGGGTGTGGGAAAACGCCGCCACACCCGACACCAGCGCTGCCTGGTTGGGCAACTCGTGCAGCTTGCCGCGGCCACCGCCCAGCTGGTCGCGGGCCTGCACGCTGGAAATCACCAGCATCGGGATCGAGTCGGCATAGGCCTGGCCCATGGCGGTGGTGATGTTGGTCATGCCCGGGCCGGTGATGATGAAGCACACCCCCGGTTTGCCGCGGGTCCGCGCATAGCCGTCGGCCATGAACCCGGCACCCTGCTCGTGGCGCGGGGTGACATGGCGGATGGACGAGCCCGCCAGGCCGCGGTAGAGCTCCACGGTATGTACACCAGGAATGCCGAAGACATGGTCAACGCCATAGCCTTCAAGGAGTTTTACCAGTACTTCGCCGCAGGTTGCCATCGGGTTTCACCATGAATCTTGGTTAGGTTATGCCCTTATTGGACCCAGCCACGGCTATCGCCACAATGCAAAAAAACACATACTAGCCATGTTCTGTAATCATGGCTCAGCACAATGAAACGCCTCCCGCCCCTGCCCGCCCTGCATACCTTCCTGGTAACCGCCCAGCACTGCAATTTCACCCGTGCCGGGCAGCAGTTGCATATCACCCAGGGCGCCGTCAGCCGACAGATCGCGGCCCTCGAAGAGCATCTGGGTTATGCCTTGTTCCAGCGCCAGGCCCGTGGGCTGAGCCTGACCCGTGAAGGCCAGGACTGGCTGCCAAGGGTGCAGCAGGTGTTCGCGCTGATCGAACAAGGGGTGCGCGAGGTGGGTGGGCGTAGCACTACCTTGCAGCTCAAGGCACCGACCTGCGTGATGCGCTGGCTGCTGCCACGCCTGATGGAATGGCAGGCGCTACGCCCGGATGTGCCTGTAGAGCTGACCACTACGGTGCAACATGGAGTGGACTTTCGCCGCGAGGGTTTCGATGCGGCGGTGGTGTATGGCGATGCGCCGAACCATGGGCTGCGCGTGCGCAAGCTGTTCGATGAGCAGCTGACGCCGGTGTGTGCGCCGTCATTGCGCCAAGGGCCGGTACCGTTGCAGCAGGTCGAGGACCTGGCGCTACACATGCTGCTGCACCCGTCGCGGGATGAGCATGACTGGCGGTTATGGCTGCAGGCAGCCGGGGTGACGCTGGGCACTCAAGGGCCGAAGCAGCATTTCGAGACACTGGACATGGCGATGGCCATGGCCTCGCAGGGCACCGGCGTGGCCATCGGCGACTGGTCGCTGATCGGCGATGACTTGCGCGGGGGGCGGTTGTGCATGCCGTTTGCGCTGAAAGTGATGACCGGCAAGGGGTATTACCTGGTGAGCCAGGCCAAGAGCTTGCCGCCGGGACTGGTGGAGTTGTTGGATTGGCTGGAACACCAGGCCAGCCTGCAAGGGCCCCTTCGCGGGTAAACCCGCTCCCACAAGTAATACACCGGCATCGAAATCAGTGCAGAACCTGTGGGAGCGGGTTTACCCGCGAAGGGGGCGACTCAATAGCCGACAGTGAAACGCTGCCGCGAGTGCTGCGGCTTTTCCAGTTCGTCGAGCATGGCAATCGCGTAATCGCCAAAGGTGATCCAGCTCTTGCCATCCGCGCCGATCAACAGATGATCCTTGCCCAGCTTGTAATGCCCGCTGCGCTCACCTTCAACGAACTCCGCCGACGGCGACAGGAAGGTCCAGTCCAGGTTCGGTTCCCGTTGCAACGCTTCCAGAAAATGCACCCCGGCAGTGGCCTCGGCCTTGTATGCCTCGGGGAAGTCCGGGCTGTCGATCACCCGATGCCCAGACGGCAGCAACAGGCTACCGGCCCCACCCACCACCAGCAGGCGCCTGACCCCGGCCCGCTTGACCGGCTCGATGATGGCGTGTGGCTCGATGGTCGAGAAATGCGCCGCACTCAGCACCGCATCCACACCCGCGACTGCCGCTTGCAGCGCCGCGCTGTCCTTGGCATCCAGCGCCTTGACCGTCACCCCGTCCCGCCCCTGCAACCGCGACGGGTCGCGGGCGATGGCCAGCACACTGTGGCCACGGCGCAGGGCCTCTTCCAGCAACTGGCTGCCAGCGCGGCCAGTGGCACCGATGATTGCAATCTTGCTCATGGGATACTCTCCATCAGTTGAACGGAATTACCACTTCATCTCGCCCTTGGCGACCTTGGCCCCCAGCTCCAGCGAGCTTTCATCGGCCAGCCCTGGGTAACGTCGCTTCATCGCCGCGATCAACGCACCGGCGTCTTTCGCCTTGGCGGTCTCGGCATCGAAATCACGAATGTAGTTCGCCGTGAAACGCACGGCCTGCAGCGATCGGCTGCTGTCTTCCAGGTAATGCCCGGGGATGACCGTGCGCGGCGCCAGCGCTTCGATGTGCGCCAGGGTGCCGAGCCAGTCGGCGTGGGACTTGGCCGTTTGCGTGTCGGCCATCCACACATGAATGTTCTCCGACACCACCACGCCACCGACCACCGCCTTGATCGACGGGATCCACACAAAACTGCGGTCAGGTTGCGGGCCGTCCAGGCCGACCACTTCGAGGGCCTGCCCTTCCAGCGTCAGGCGGTTGCCTTCGAGCACCTGCGGCAGCACCAGTCGCGCCGGCTTGTCCGCGCCCATCTGCGGGCCCCAGTAGGCCAGCTTGGCATCCATGGTCTGGCGGATATGGGCAACCGTGGCGGCCGATGCCAGCACCTTGGCCTCGGGGAAGGCCTGGGTCAGGGTATCCAGGCCGAAGTAGTAGTCCGGGTCGCCATGGCTGATGTAGATGCTGGTCAGCTGCTTGCCACCCGCCCGCAGGCGCTGCACCAGCTGCTCGGCCTGGGCCTTGCCGAACTGGGCATCGACGAGGATGGCGTCGTGCTCGCCGCTGACGATCACCGAACTGACCGGGAAGATCGCCTCATGCCCGGGGTTGTAAACCTCCAGCCGCAAGGGGTCGGCAGCCAGCGCCGGGCCGGCCAGGGTCACACAGGCCAGCAGCAGGCCACGCAAGGGAGTGAAAAGAGACATCGCAAACGCCCGTCAGATGAACAATGCCCAACAGCTTAGTTGCCCAATCCGTGCCAAAAAATGCGATGCTCGAACATAGTTTGTTTCTGAAACCGGGCAAATCATGGACCGTCTCAACGCCATGCGCGTTTTCGTCACCGTCGTCGACCTGGGCAGCCAGTCGGCGGCGGCGGATCATCTGCAACTGTCGCGGCCGGTGGTGTCGCGCTACCTGGCAGAGCTGGAAGACTGGGTTGGCGCACGGCTGATGCAGCGCACCACACGCAAGCTCAGCCTCACCGCCGCCGGCCAGGAAACCCTGCCCCGCTGCCGGCAACTGCTGGAACTGGCCGGCGACCTGCAGGCCGCGGTGCAGCAGCCGGATGACGCGCCCAGGGGCGCACTGCGCATCAGCGTCAGCACCTCGTTCGGCCAGGCCCAGCTGGTGGATGCAGTGGCCGCCTACGTCCGGCGCTACCCCGGGGTGAAGGTGGAACTGCAGATGCTCGATCGCACGGTCAACCTGGTGGACGAGCGCATCGACCTGGCCATCCGCACCAGCAATGACCTGGACCCCAACCTGATCGCCCGGCGCCTGAGCGTGTGCCGCTCGGCAGTGTGTGCGGCACCGGCCTACCTGCGCGAGCACGGCACGCCGCAACGGGTCGAGGATCTGAGCCGGCACAACTGCCTGACCCATGCCTACTTCGGCCACAGCCTGTGGCATTTCGAGGTGGCCGGCCAGCAAGTCGCCGTGCCAGTGGCGGGGAACATCAGTGCCAACGAGGCGATGACACTGCAGAAGGCGGCGCTGGCCGGCGCAGGTATCGCCATGCTGCCGACCTACCAGGCCGCGGAGGCCCTGCGCCGGGGTGAACTGGTGCGCCTGCTGCCCGAAGCCAGCCCACGCGAGCTGAACCTGAATGCGGTGTACACCTCGCGCAAGCACATGCCGGCGACCTTGCGCAGCATGCTGGATTTTCTGGTGCAGCGGTTCAAGGACGAACCGGAGTGGGATCAGGACTTGTAAGGCCCATGTGGGAGCGGCCTTGCGTCGCGAAAGGACCGCGCAGCGGTCCCGGGATCTTGGCCACATCAAATATTGTCGGGGCTGCTACGCAGCCCTTTCGCGACACAAGGCCGCTCCTACGGGGATGGCGTTGTCACTCCTCGACGCTCATGTATTCCTTGGCCCAGCGGATGTAGTCCTCGGGCTGGGTGTAGGTGTGCGAGAGTTCGGTGGCGCTGAGGTTTTCCGACTTGTTCTGCTGGCCGCGCTGCAGCCGCAGGCAATCGTAGGTGGCCTTGATCGCGGCAAAGTAGGCGGCGTGACCATCGACCACGATGCGCACGCCCAGGCGTGCCAGGCGCTCGTCGTCGCGCAGGCTCGGGTTGCCGTAGGTCACCAGCATCAGCGGCACCGTCAGGTGCTCGGCAATCTGCTCGAGTTGCTCGAAGTCCTTCACCCCAACCATGCAGATACCGTCGGCTCCGGCCTTCTGGTAGCTCTGGGTACGCACGATGATTTCTTCGGTGGTGAGCACGCCAGCGTTGGTCCGGGCAATTATCGACAGCGACGAATCGACCCGCGCCTCCAGCGCCGCACGGATCTTGCCGACGCCCTCTTCAACCGGGATCAGGTCGGTGGACTTGCGCCCGAACTGGGCAGGCAGCAGGGTGTCCTCGATGGTCAGCGCAGCCACGCCGGCGCGCTCCAGTTCGATGACCGTGCGCATGACATTCAGCGCGTTGCCATAGCCGTGGTCGGCGTCAGCCAGCACCGGCAGTTGCGCCACGCGACCAATACGGGTGGCCTGCTCGACGAACTCGCTGAGGGTGATCAGGGCGAAGTCCGGTGCAGCCAGTACCTGCAACGAAGCGACCGAACCACCGAGGATGCCGACCTCGAAGCCCAGGTCTGCGGCAATGCGTGCCGACATCGGGTCGAACACCGATGCGGTGTGATAACAGGAACCTGAAGCGAGCAGCTCGCGGAAGGCAAAACGCAGATCTTGATGGGAAGCCTTGGGCATGATCACTCCGCAAAATAAGTTGAAATTCGAACGGTAACTACCGACCCCTGTAATCGGGTCTACCTGGCCTGTTCCAACCGTCGCCATCTGGGCGGTCATGCTCGACATGCAGGCAGAGGAATAAAAGGTGTGGGAGACAGCGGCGCGAAAACCTGCGGCATAATGTTGCACCAAGCTGGTGCAAGCCCCCGGTTTTCAGCCTCTGTGGCATACCAACGATATCACGCAGCCATGCAGCACTGGATGAATGCGCCAATGCCGATCTTGCATAGGGGATGCAGATAGTACATAGGAAGCTACCTAACTCAGGTTACAATCCGGGGACTTCATGCTGGCCTCTTCGCGGGTAAACCCGCTCCCACAGGGACCGCGCCGTCCTCAGGAGCGACACCGGACCTGTGGGAGCGGGTTTACCCGCGAAGAAGGCCGCCACCGTCATACAAGGTATCCCCGTGACCGCCGCCCTGCCCCCCACCACCCTGCGCAACGTGCTCACCGCCCTGATGCTGGCGATCTTCCTCGGCGCCCTGGACCAGACCATCGTTGCCGTCTCGCTGCCGGCGATCTCGGCGCAGTTCAACGATGTCGGCCTGCTGGCCTGGGTCATCTCCGGCTACATGGTGGCGATGACCGTGGCCGTGCCGATCTACGGCAAGCTGGGCGACCTGTACGGGCGGCGCAGGATGATCCTCACCGGCATCAGCCTGTTCACCCTGGCCTCGATCGCCTGCGCCCTGGCCCAGGACATGCAGCAACTGGTGCTGGCCCGGGTACTGCAGGGCATTGGCGCCGGTGGCATGGTCTCGGTGAGCCAGGCGATCATCGGCGACTTCGTGCCCCCGCGAGAGCGCGGCCGCTACCAGGGCTATTTCAGCAGCATGTACGCGGTGGCCAGCGTCGCCGGGCCGGTGCTGGGCGGCTGGCTGACCGAATACCTGTCATGGCGCTGGGTGTTCTGGATCAACCTGCCGCTGGGGCTGGTTGCACTGTGGGCGATCCGCCGCGCCCTCGGCGGCATGCCGGCGCAGCGCCGCGAGGCGCAGGTGGACTACCTTGGCGCCGTGCTGCTGATTCTCGGCCTGGGTAGCCTGTTGCTGGGCATTACCCTGGTCGGCCAGGGCCACGCCTGGGCCGACCCGGCCGTGCTGGCCCTGTTCGCCTGCGCCGCGCTGGGCCTGGTGCTGTTCATCGCCCATGAGCGCCGCTGCCCGGAGCCACTGCTGCCACTCGGCCTGTTCGGCAACCGCGTGGCGGTGCTGTGCTGGGGCGTGATCTTCTTCGCCAGTTTCCAGTCGATCTCCCTGACCATGCTCATGCCGTTGCGCTACCAGGGCATCACCGGCGCCGGTGCCGACAGCGCGGCCTTGCACCTCCTGCCGCTGGTGATGGGGCTGCCCATGGGTGCCTTCACCGGCGGGCGCATGACCAGCCTGACCGGGCGCTACAAGCCACAGATCCTGGCCGGTGCACTGCTGATGCCGCTGGCCATTTTCGCCATGGCGCTGACCCCGCCGCAGTCGGCCTTGCTCAGTGCGCTGTTCATGCTGCTGACCGGCATCGCGTGTGGGCTGCAGTTCCCGACCTCGCTGGTAGGCACGCAAAGCGCGGTGGACAGCAAGGACATCGGCGTGGCCACCAGCACCACCAACCTGTTCCGCTCGCTGGGCGGGGCCATGGGGGTGGCGTGCATGTCCAGCCTGCTGCTGGCGCTGCTGCACCAGGGCGGGTTCGAGTCGCTGGGTAATCCGTTGCTGGGGAGCCTGAAGGCCGGTGAAGTGGACCTGGTGACACAGGGGCGGTTGCTCGAGACGTTCCAGCAACTGTTGATGGGGAGTGCGCTGGTTGCACTGCTTGGGCTACTGGCGGCGGTGGCATTGCCGGATCGGCAACTGCGCGGACGCTAAGAGCTGCGCGATTTTTGTAGGAGCGGCCTTGTGTCGCGATAGGGCTGCAGAGCAGCCCCAGCAATTCATGCATTGATGCTGAAATCCTGGGGCTGCTCTGCAGCCCTATCGCGACACAAGGCCGCTCCTACAGGATTTGCACCTTATGCCAGTCATCCGAAAGCATTAATCCCCCCTTAACACAAAGGGGTAACACTCCCTCACAATCCTTAACAAAGTGTCATTTGCGCAGAGCCGGGCTCAAGCGCAGCATATCCAGCCCGGTGTCGACCCACTTTTCGACATCCTTCAACAGATCGACACTGTCAGGCAGCAACAGCCAGCGCCCGATCAGGCCATCGACATAGGCAAACATGGCCACCGCCGCGCGCTCGACATCCAGCTCGCCTGGCAACTGGCCCCGGCGCACGGCATTGGCCAACGCCAGGGTGATGCCCTTGTGGCAATCCAGCACCGCACCCTGGCGCTGCTGGCGAATTTCACACATGTCATCGGTGAACTCGCACTTGTGATGCAGGATTTCATTGATACGCCGGGTTCGGGCATCGAGCACCAGCTCGTTGAACACTTGCAGCAACAGCTTGCGCATGCAGCCAAGCGGGTCCACTTCGTCCTCGCTTTCGCTCGCCCGCGCCAGGTGGTCATGGGTTTCATGCAGGCTGTCGAGCAGCGCCTGCACCAACTCGGCCTTGTTGTTGAAGTGCCAGTAGATCGCCCCCCGCGTCACACCCGCCAGTTCGGCGATGTCGGCCAGGGTGGTTCGCGCAACCCCGCGCTTGTAGAAGGCCTTTTCCGCCGCCTCGATGATCTGGGCGCGGGTTTCCTGGGCTTCTTCTTTGGTTCGACGGACCATGGCAGTACAAACCTCATCTGCCCCGAACGCGCGGCGCGTGCGGGGAACACTCCGGGGGCACCTCTGCAGGGTGCCTCGCGGAGGAGCTAATCAAGGGCTGTGGCAGTACCCGAGTACAACCCAGCGGTATTTACAAACAACCATGAATGTAAGTATATTCCTTAGCAAGCTATTTATCCACCGGATAGCAATTTTTCCAGATCAAGACTCTTCCATTACTCTTGAGCGTCTCCCAGCTCCAGCGACCCGAGGATCCTCATGCAATTCAAGCCAGCCGTTACCGCTCTGGTTTCCGCCGTCGCCCTGGCAACCCTGCTCAGTGGCTGTAAGAAAGAAGAAGCAGCGCCAGCGGCGCAGGCTCCTCAGGTCGGCGTCGTGACCATCCAGCCCCAAGCCTTCACCCTGACCTCGGAATTGCCGGGGCGTACCAGTGCCTACCGCGTCGCCGAAGTGCGCCCGCAGGTCAACGGCATCATCCTCAAGCGCCTGTTCAAGGAAGGCAGTGAGGTCAAGGAAGGCCAGCAGCTGTACCAGATCGACCCTGCCGTGTACGAAGCCACCCTGGCCAATGCCCAGGCCAACCTGCAGGCCACCCGCTCGCTGGCCGAGCGCTACAAGCAGCTGATCGACGAACAGGCTGTCTCCAAGCAGGAATACGACGACGCCAATGCCAAACGATTGCAGGCCGAGGCTTCGCTCAAAAGCGCGCAGATCGACCTGCGCTACACCAAGGTCCTGGCACCGATCAGCGGCCGTATCGGCCGTTCTTCGTTCACCGAAGGTGCACTGGTGAGCAATGGCCAGGCCAACGCCATGGCCACCATCCAGCAACTCGACCCGATCTACGTCGACGTCACCCAGTCCACCGCCGAGCTGCTCAAGCTGCGCCGTGACCTGGAAAGCGGCCAGCTGCAAAAGGCCGGCGACAACGCCGCCTCGGTGCAGCTGGTGCTGGAAGACGGCAGCCTGTTCAAGCAGGAAGGCCGCCTGGAGTTCTCCGAAGTCGCGGTCGACGAGACCACCGGCTCGGTCACCCTGCGCGCCCTGTTCCCCAACCCCGATCACACCCTGCTGCCAGGCATGTTCGTGCATGCGCGGCTCAAGGCCGGGGTCAACGCCAACGCCATCCTGGCCCCGCAACAGGGCGTGACCCGCGACCTGAAAGGCGCGCCGACCGCGCTGGTGGTCAACCAGGAGAACAAGGTCGAACTGCGCCAGCTCAAGGCCAACCGTACCCTGGGCAGCGACTGGCTGATCGAGGAAGGCCTGAACCCGGGCGACCGCCTGATCACCGAAGGGCTGCAGTACGTGCGCCCGGGCGTCGAGGTCAAGGTCAGCGAAGCCACCAACGTCAAGAAGCCGGCCAGCCCTGTTCAGGCCAACGCGGCGAAAGCAGACGCCAAAGCGGAGTAAACCATGTCGAAGTTCTTTATCGATCGCCCGATCTTCGCCTGGGTGATCGCCTTGGTGATCATGCTGGTCGGCGCCTTGTCGATCCTGAAGCTGCCGATCAACCAGTACCCCAGCATCGCGCCGCCGGCCATCGCCATCGCCGTGACCTACCCGGGCGCCTCGGCGCAAACCGTGCAGGACACCGTGGTACAGGTGATCGAGCAGCAGCTCAACGGTATCGACAACCTGCGTTATGTGTCGTCGGAAAGTAACTCCGACGGCAGCATGACCATTACCGCCACCTTCGAGCAGGGCACCAACCCAGACACCGCGCAGGTGCAGGTGCAGAACAAGCTGAACCTGGCCACCCCGCTGCTGCCGCAGGAAGTGCAGCAGCAAGGTATCCGCGTCACCAAGGCAGTGAAGAACTTCCTGCTGGTGATCGGCCTGGTGTCCGAAGACGGCAGCATGACCAAGGACGACCTGGCCAACTACATCGTCTCCAACATGCAGGACCCGATCTCGCGTACCGCGGGTGTGGGTGACTTCCAGGTGTTCGGTGCGCAGTACGCCATGCGTATCTGGCTCGATCCGGCCAAGCTGAACAAGTTCCAGCTGACCCCGGTCGACGTCAAGACCGCCGTGGCCGCGCAGAACGTGCAGGTGTCCTCCGGCCAGCTCGGCGGCCTGCCGGCCATGCCGGGTACCCAGCTGAACGCCACCATCATCGGCAAGACCCGCCTGCAGACTGCCGAGCAGTTCGAGAAGATCCTGCTCAAGGTCAACAGCGACGGTTCGCAGGTGCGTCTGGGTGATGTCGCCCAGGTTGGCCTGGGTGGTGAAAACTATGCCGTCAGCGCCCAGTTCAACGGCAAGCCGGCCTCCGGTCTGGCAGTTAAACTGGCTACCGGTGCCAACGCCCTGGACACCGCCAAGGCCCTGCGCCAGACCATCGCCGACCTGGAACCGTTCTTCCCGCCTGGGGTGAAAGCGGTATTCCCGTATGACACCACCCCGGTGGTCACCGAATCGATCAGTGGCGTTATCCACACCCTGATCGAAGCCGTGGTCCTGGTGTTCCTGGTGATGTACCTGTTCCTGCAGAACTTCCGCGCCACCATCATCACCACCATGACCGTACCGGTTGTGTTGCTGGGTACCTTCGGCATCCTTGCCGCTGCCGGCTTCAGCATCAACACCCTGACCATGTTCGCCATGGTCCTGGCCATCGGCTTGCTGGTGGACGACGCCATCGTCGTGGTGGAGAACGTCGAGCGGGTGATGTCCGAGGAAGGCTTGCCGCCCAAGGAAGCGACCAAGCGCTCGATGGAGCAGATCCAGGGTGCCCTGGTGGGTATCGCCCTGGTGCTGTCGGCGGTACTGCTGCCCATGGCGTTCTTCGGCGGCTCCACGGGTGTGATCTACCGGCAGTTCTCCATCACCATCGTCTCGGCCATGGGCCTGTCGGTGCTGGTGGCGCTCATCTTCACCCCGGCCCTGTGCGCCACCATGCTCAAGCCGCTGAAGAAGGGCGAGCACCATGTGGCCAAGCGTGGCTTCTTTGGCTGGTTCAACCGCAACTTCGACCGCAGCGTAACCGGCTACGAGCGCAGCGTGGGTACCATCCTGCGCAACAAGGTACCGTTCCTGCTGGCCTACGCGCTGATCGTGGTCGGCATGATCTGGCTGTTCGCCCGCATCCCTACCGCGTTCCTGCCGGAAGAAGACCAGGGCGTATTGTTCGCCCAGGTACAGACCCCGGCCGGCTCCAGTGCCGAGCGCACCCAGGTGGTGGTCGACCAGATGCGTGAGTACCTGCTCAGCGAAGAGGCCGACACCGTGGCTTCGGTGTTCACCGTCAACGGCTTCAACTTCGCCGGCCGTGGCCAGAGCTCGGGTATGGCGTTCATCATGCTCAAGCCGTGGGATGAGCGCTCCAAGGAAAACAGCGTGTTTGCCCTTGCCCAGCGCGCCCAGCAGCACTTCTTCACCTTCCGCGATGCGATGGTGTTCGCCTTTGCCCCGCCTGCGGTGCTCGAACTGGGTAACGCCACCGGCTTCGACGTGTTCCTGCAGGACCGCGGCGGTGTCGGCCATGCCAAGCTGATGGAAGCGCGCAACCAGTTCCTGGCCAAGGCCGCGCAGAGCAAGATCCTCAGCGCCGTGCGCCCGAACGGCCTGAACGACGAGCCGCAGTACCAGCTGACCATCGATGACGAGCGTGCCAGCGCCCTGGGCGTGACCATCGCCGACATCAACAACACCCTGTCGATTGCCCTGGGTGCCAGCTACGTCAACGACTTCATCGACCGTGGCCGGGTCAAGAAGGTGTACATCCAGGGCGAGCCGAACGCGCGGATGAGCCCGGAAGACCTGCAGAAGTGGTACGTGCGCAATGGCGCCGGCGAAATGGTGCCGTTCTCCTCCTTCGCCAAGGGCGAATGGACCTACGGTTCGCCGAAGCTGTCGCGTTACAACGGCGTCGAGGCAATGGAAATCCTCGGTGCTCCGGCCCCGGGCTACAGTACCGGTGAAGCCATGGCCGAGGTCGAGCGCATTGCTGGCGAACTGCCAAGCGGCATCGGCTTCTCCTGGACCGGCATGTCCTACGAGGAAAAACTCTCCGGTTCGCAGATGCCGGCACTGTTCGCCCTCTCGGTACTGTTCGTGTTCCTGTGCCTGGCAGCCCTGTACGAAAGCTGGTCGATCCCGATCGCCGTGGTACTGGTAGTACCGCTGGGTATCATCGGTGCCCTGATCGCCACCAGCCTGCGCGGGTTGTCCAACGACGTGTACTTCCTGGTCGGCCTGTTGACCACCATCGGCCTGGCGGCGAAAAACGCCATCCTGATCGTCGAATTCGCCAAGGAACTGCACGAGCAAGGCCGCAGCCTGTACGACGCGGCGATCGAGGCGTGCCGCATGCGTCTGCGCCCGATCATCATGACCTCGCTGGCGTTCATCCTCGGCGTGGTACCGTTGACTATCGCCAGCGGCGCCGGCGCCGGCAGCCAGCACGCCATCGGTACTGGCGTGATCGGCGGCATGATCAGTGCGACCGTGCTGGCTATCTTCTGGGT
Organism: Pseudomonas sp. B23(2017); assembly: GCF_002113725.1. Taxonomy (NCBI): domain Bacteria; kingdom Pseudomonadati; phylum Pseudomonadota; class Gammaproteobacteria; order Pseudomonadales; family Pseudomonadaceae; genus Pseudomonas; species Pseudomonas sp. B23(2017). Next base: position 207,964 of record NZ_NEJM01000003.1, read on the forward strand.
ACCACTGTTCTTCGTCGCAGTGTCGTCACTGTTCGGCAGCAAAGAGCCGGAAAAAGACGTCACCCCTGAAACTCCACGTTATGAGGCTGGGCAATGACCAAGTCTTTGTTGTCCCTGGCAGTAACCGCTTTCATTCTTGGCGGCTGCTCGCTGATCCCTGACTACCAGACCCCGGAATCGCCGGTGGCTGCGCAGTGGCCGCAGGGCCCTGCGTACTCGCCGACGCAATCGGCGGAAGTTGCCGCCGCCGAGCAGGGCTGGCGCCAGTTCTTCCACGACCCGGCACTGCAGCAGCTGATCCAGACTTCGCTGGTCAACAACCGCGACCTGCGCGTTGCCGCGTTGAACATCGACGCCTACCGTGCGCAGTACCGCATCCAGCGTGCCGACCTGTTCCCGGCGGTTTCGGCCACCGGCAGCGGCAGCCGCCAGCGCGTACCGGCGAACATGTCGCAGACGGGCGAAGCGGGCATCACCAGCCAGTACTCGGCCACCCTGGGCGTCAGCGCCTATGAGCTGGACCTGTTCGGCCGCGTACGCAGCCTGACCGAGCAGGCCCTGGAAACCTACCTGTCCAGCGAGCAGGCGCGTCGCTCCACGCAGATCAGCCTGGTGGCCAGCGTGGCCAACGCCTACTACACCTGGCAGGCCGACCAGGCGCTGTTCAAGCTGACCGAAGAAACGCTGAAGACCTACGAGGAAAGCTACAACCTCACCCGTCGCAGCAACGAAGTCGGCGTAGCCTCGGCACTCGACGTCAGCCAGGCGCGTACCGCCGTGGAAGGCGCCCGGGTCAAGTACTCGCAGTACCAGCGCCTGGTCGCCCAGGACGTCAACAGCCTGACCGTGCTGCTGGGCACCGGCATTCCCGCCGACCTGGCCAAGCCTCTGGAGCTCAATGCCGACCAGCTGGCCGAAGTACCGGCCGGCCTGCCGTCGGACATTCTCCAGCGTCGCCCGGACATCCAGGAAGCCGAGCACCTGCTCAAGGCCGCCAATGCCAACATTGGCGCGGCCCGCGCAGCGTTCTTCCCGAGCATCAGCCTGACCGCCAATGCCGGCAGCCTGAGCCCCGACATGGGCCACCTGTTCTCGGGCGGCCAGGGCACCTGGCTGTTCCAGCCGCAGATCAACCTGCCGATCTTCAACGCCGGCAGCCTGAAGGCCAGCCTGGACTACTCGAAGATCCAGAAGGACATCAACGTCGCCAAGTACGAAAAGACCATCCAGACCGCCTTCCAGGAAGTCTCCGATGGCCTGGCGGCGCGCAAGACCTTCGAAGAGCAGTTGCAGGCGCAACGCGACCTGGTGCAGGCGAACCAGGACTACTACCGCCTGGCCGAACGCCGCTATCGCATCGGTATCGACAGCAACCTGACCTTCCTCGACGCCCAGCGCAACCTGTTCAGCGCCCAGCAGGCACTGATCGGCGACCGCTTGTCGCAGCTGACCAGCGAAGTCAACCTGTACAAGGCGCTTGGCGGTGGCTGGTACGAGCAGACCGGGCAGGCCAACAACCAGCAGGCAGCGGTGGAAGCACCGAAGAGCTGATTGGAGCTGTCAAAGCATCAAGCCCACCCTCGCGGTGGGCTTTTTGTTTTGTGTTGCCTGAACCGGCCTCTTCGCGGGTGAACCCGCTCCCACAATGTTTTGCATAAATGCTGAAGGCTGTGCAGTACCTGTGGGAGCGGGTTTACCCGCGAAGAGGCCAGTGCAGGAGAACAATTAACCAACCAGAACATTCTGTTCGATTATCGCCCGCTTCCGTTTGTGGCGAATTGCCTCACCCCAGCCCTACGCCGCACCATCCTCCCCACGCAACGTTGCCCCGGTTCATCCCAAAAGACCCGCACCTGCAGGCCGCATCCTGCAGCGTACCGGCTCGCCCATAAAAACAAGAGATCCACGACAGATGAGCACTTTGCAACCCGCACGCCAGCTGCTGCCCGGCCTGTTGGCCATGTCCTGCGCACTCCCCGTGTTCGCCGCCGACCAAGGTGGTTTCCTGGAGGACGCCAAGGCCACCCTCAATCTGCGCAACTTCTACATCAACCGCAACTTCGTCGACCCGGCCCATCCGCAGGCCAAGGCCGAGGAGTGGACGCAGAGCTTCATCCTCGACGCCCGCTCCGGCTTTACCCAAGGCACCGTCGGTTTCGGCGTGGATGTACTGGGCCTGTACTCGGTCAAGCTCGACGGCGGCAAAGGCACCACCAACACCCACCTGCTGCCGGTGCACGACGATGGCCGCCCGGCCGATGACTTCGGCCGCCTGGGCGTGGCACTGAAAGCCAAGCTGTCCGAAACCGAGCTGAAAGTGGGTGAATGGATGCCGGTACTGCCGATCCTGCGCTCGGACGATGGCCGCTCGCTGCCGCAGACCTTCCGCGGTGGCCAGCTGACCTCGAAGGAAATCGCCGGTTTGACCCTGTACGCCGGCCAGTTCCGCGGCAACAGCCCGCGCAACGACGCCAGCATGGAAGACATGTCGCTGAACGGTAAGGCCGCATTCACCTCCGACCGTTTCAACTTTGGCGGCGGCGAGTACACCTTCAACGACAAGCGCACCATGATCGGCCTGTGGGATGCCCAGCTCAAGGACATCTACCGCCAGCAGTACCTCAACCTGGTGCACAGCCAACCCCTGGGCGACTGGACCCTGGGCGCCAACCTGGGCTACTTCATCGGCAAGGAAGACGGCGCCGAACGCGCTGGCGAACTGGACAACCGCACCGCCTCGGCCATGCTCTCGGCGCGCTATCAGGGCCACACCTTCTACGTCGGTCTGCAGAAAGTCAGCGGCGACGACGCCTGGATGCGGGTCAACGGCACCAGCGGCGGCACCCTGGCAAACGACAGCTACAACTCCAGCTTCGACAACGCCAAGGAGCGCTCCTGGCAGGTGCGCCATGACTTCAACTTCGCCACCGTCGGCGTGCCAGGCCTGACCCTGATGAACCGCTACATCAAGGGTGACAACGTCACCGCAGGCGGCGTGGACGATGGCAAGGAATGGGCGCGGGAAACCGAATTGGCCTATGTGGTGCAGTCGGGAAGCTTCAAGGACCTGTCGGTGAAGTGGCGCAACTCCACCATGCGCCGGGACTTCAGCACCAACTCGTTCGATGAGAACCGGTTGATCGTGAGTTACCCGCTGAATCTCCTCTGAATTCTTCAGGTTCACCACAGTTTCAGAATCTGTGGTGAACCTGTGGGAGCGGGTTTACCCGCGAAGAGGCCAGAAGCCACAGCAAATAACCATAAGCTATAAACAAATCAATAAACCTTCTTTGACGACATATGCAGCAACCGCTTGAATAGGCCCCTGATCCCCGCCCCAGAGCCGTGACATGGACCTCCGTCAGCTGCGCTACTTCATCGCCCTCACCGAATACCGCAGCTTCGTCCGTGCCGCCGAGGCCATGGGCATCACCCAACCCGCCTTCAGCCGTGCCATCCAGAGCCTGGAACACAGCTTCGGCTGCCCACTGGTCGACCGCGCCAGCAAAGCCCTGCCGCCCACCCCCGAAGGCCTGGTGGTGCTGCAACATGCCCGGCGCCTGGTACAAGGTGCCGCGCAGCTGAGCAACGAAGTGCTGCAGATGACCAAGCTCGACGCCGGCGAGCTGCATTTCGGCAGCGGCCCGGCGCTGGCTGTGCGCCTGGTGCCCGACGCCCTGCGCCACTTTCTCGAACGCCACCCGGGCATCCGCACCTCGCTGCTGGTGGACAACGCCGAACGCCTCGGCCAGGCCCTGCGCCGCGAGCAGATCGAGTTTTTCGTCGACGATATCCGCCCGTTCGAGGCCGACCCCAACTTCCACACCGAGCCCCTTTCACCGCGCCCCGGCCTGTTCTTCTGCCGCCCGGGGCACCCATTGCTGGCCAAGGACAGCCTGTCGACCAACGATCTGTTCAGCTACCCGCTGGCCAGCGCCCTGCTCGCCCCCGGCGTGCGCAAGCGCCTGGCCAACCTGAGCGGGCGCAGCGATTTCACCCCGCACCTGCAAACCGAGCACCTGGCCGTGCTGCGCAGCGTGGTGGAAGCCAGCGATGCCATCGGCACCGCCAGCGAGGAAGCCGTGGCCGAAGACCTGGCCAGCGGCCGCCTGGTGCGCCTGCACTGGCGCAACCTGCCACCGGCGCTGGAAGTGCTGAGCGTGCGCTGTGGCGTGGTCAGCCGCAGCGGTTACCGGCTGTCGCCGGCGGCGCGAGCGATGATCGAGACGCTGGTGGGGCTGGATATGCCAGTGCGGGCTGCTGCCATTCGCTGAGCTGATGATGGTGGCAGGGGCGGGCTATCCTGAGCTATATCGGTCGCCTGTACCGGCCCTTTCGCGGGTGAACCCGCTCCCACAGGCACAGCGCAGCCCTCAGGAGTTGTGGTGCCCCCTGTGGGAGCGGGTTTACCCGCGAAGAGGCCAGAACAGGCAATACACCTCGATCAGGCAACCAGGGAGGCACAACAATGAAAACCCTCGTCGACCACCTGAGCCAATACGCCAGCTACCACCGCGACCCACGCAACATCGCCACCCACTTCGTCGGCATCCCGATGATCGTGCTGGCGGTCACCATCCTGCTGTCGCGCCCTGGCTGGGAGGTAGCCAGCATGTGGCTGTCCCCTGCCCTGCCGGCGGCGGCAGCCTCGGTCTGGTTCTACCTGCGCCTGGACCTGCGCTTCGGCCTGGTGATGGGGTTGTTGCTTGGGCTATGCCTGTGGGTCGGCCAGGTGCTGGCGATGCAGACGACAGCGCTGTGGCTCGGTGCCGGGCTGGGGGCGTTCGTGGTGGGCTGGATCATCCAGTTCGTCGGCCATTACTACGAAGGCCGCAAGCCGGCGTTTGTCGACGATGTCAGCGGATTGATCATCGGGCCGTTGTTCGTGGTGGCAGAAGCGGCATTCATGCTCGGCCTGTGCCCGGCCCTGAAGCAAGCCGTGGAAAACAACGCCGGCCCAGTTGCCATGCGGCAGAAGAATGCGGCCATGTAAACATTCCATGGCCCTATCGCCGGCAAGCCAGCTCCCACAGGGACTGCACTGCCCTCAAGCCTGATGCAATCCCTGTGGGAGCTGGCTTGCCGGCGATAGGGCCGGTACAGGCATTACTGCTGTCGCGACTCCACGCCCAGCTCATCCCACACCGACTCAGCCATGTGGAAGGTGGCATTGGCCGCCGGAATGCCGCAATAGATCGCGCTCTGCATCAGCACTTCCTTGATCTCGTCGCGGGTCACGCCGTTGTTGGCCGCCGCGCGCAGGTGCAGTTTCAGCTCGTCGTTGCGGTTCATGCCAATCAGCATGGCGATGGTGATCAGGCTACGGGTATGGCGCGGCAGGCCCGGGCGAGTCCAGATGTCACCCCAGGCGTGGCGGGTGATCATCTCCTGGAACTCGCCGTTGAAGTCGTTGAGCTTCTCCAGGCTGCGGTCCACGTGGGCATCGCCAAGCACTGCGCGGCGTACCTGCATGCCGGCGTCGTAACGTTGTTTCTCGTCCATGGTGGTATCCCTCAGTGAGCCAGCAGGAAGTCGAGCACGCGGCGGCTGAACGCCTCGCCGATCTCGACGTTGGACAGGTGCGCCGCCGGGAAGTCGACGTACTCGGCACCCGCGATACCGGCCTGCATGAAGCGGCCGTGCTCCGGAGTGGTCACCACGTCCTCGGTACCGGCAACGATCAGCGCCGGCACCTGGATACGGCCCAGTTGCTCGCGGTAATCGGCATCACGCACCGCCGCGCAGTTGCCGGCATAACCTTGCGGGCTGGTTTGCGCCAGCATCTGGCAGATGCGCTGGGCCTGCGCTGGCTGGGCCTGGGCGAAGCCCGGGGTGAACCAGCGGGCGATGGAGGCATCGCGCAGGTCGACCATGGCCTGCTGGCCGCCCTTGAGCACGGTGTCGATACGGGTGTTCCACACCTCGTCGTTGGCGATCTTGGCGGCGGTATTGCACAGGGTCAGGCTGTGCAGGCGCTCGCCGGCATTGATGCCCAGCCACTGGCCGATCAGGCCACCCATCGACAGGCCGACGAAGTGCGCCTTGGCAATATCCAGCCCATCGAGCAGGGCCAGCACGTCACGGCCCAGCTGTTCGATGCTGTAGGGGCCTTCAGTGACCAGCGACCCACCGTGGCCACGGGTGTCGTAGCGCAACACGCGCAAGTGCTGGCTCCACAGTGGAATCTGCGTGTCCCACATGCCCAGGTCGGTACCGAGCGAGTTGGACAGGACCAGCACCGGGGCGTTTTCCGGGCCATCGATCTGGTAATTCAAAACGCCATCGGCCAGTTGCAAGTGCGCCACAGCGGTCTCCTTCAGGCAGTGAAACGTTGATGTTCGGACACGGCGCGCGCCACCCAGACGCGGGCCTGGCCCAGGTAATGGGCAGGGTCGAGCAAGCGATCGAGTTCTTCGGCGGACAGCTCGGCGCTGACCTGCGGCTCTTCACCCAGCACGGTGCGCAGGTGGCGCTGCTCGGACACCGCGCGCAGGCAGCACTGCTCCAGCAGGTGGTGGGCGTGGTCGCGGCCCAGGCGCTGGGCAAGGACGATGCTCACCGCTTCGGCCAGCACCAGGCCCTGGGTCAGGTCGAGGTTACGGCGCATGCGCGCGGCATCCACTTCCATGCCCTCGGCAATCACCTGGGCCTGGCGCAGCGCACCAGATACCAGGCAGCAGATGTCCGGCAGGGTTTCCCATTCGGCATGCCACAGGCCGAGGCTGCGCTCATGCTCCTGGGGCATGGCGGCGAACAGCGTCGAAACCAGCCCCGGCACGCGGGTCGCGGCGCCGATCAGCACCGCGGCGCCGACAGGGTTGCGCTTGTGCGGCATGGTCGAAGACCCACCCTTGCCCGGCGCGGAAGGCTCGAACAGTTCCCCCGCCTCGGTCTGCATCAGCAGGCTGACATCACGGCCGAACTTGCCCAGGCTACCGGCGACCAGGCCCAGCACCGAGGCAAATTCCACCAGGCGGTCGCGCTGGGTGTGCCAGGGCTGCTCGGGCAGGGTCAGCTTGAGCTGCTCGGCCAGGGCTTCAGCCACCGGCATCGCCTTGCTGCCCAAGGCCGCCAGGCTGCCCGAGGCACCGCCGAACTGCAGCACCAGCAAGCGTGGGCGCAGCTCCTGCAGGCGCTGGCGGTGACGGGTCAAGGCGCCCAGCACACCGGCCAGTTTCATGCCCAGGGTCACCGGGGTGGCATGCTGCAGCCAGGTGCGCCCCACCAACGGCGTGTCGGCGTGCTGCAAGGCCTGGCGCGACAAGGTATCGGCCAGCTTGCCGAGGTCGGCTTCGATCAGGTCGAGGGCAGCACGCAGCTGCAGGACCAGCCCGGTGTCCATCGCGTCCTGGCTGGTGGCGCCCAGGTGCACATAGCGCTCGGCTTCGGGCACGCCACTGGCAATCACCTTGCCCAACGCCTTCACCAGCGGAATCGCCGAGTTGCCAGCAGTGGCGATGGCATTGGCCAGCGCGCCAACGTCATAGCGCTCGGCGTGGCACGCCGCCTCGATGGCCGCTACCGCGCTATGCGGAACCAACCCGGCAGCCGCCTCGGCCCGCGCCAGCGCCGCTTCGAAATCGAGCATGCCCTGCAGGCGGCCACGGTCTGAGAAGATCTCGCGCATGGCCGGTGCGGTGAAGTAGGCGTCGAACAGTTGGTTGGTCATGCCACGTCCTTAATCATCGTGGTGCAGGTACGCGGCCTGCTTCGGCAAGCGCAGGCTGAACAGGAAGGCAATCGCCATCATCGCTGTCACGTACCAGTAGAAAGTGTTTTCCATGCCCAAGGTCTTCAGGCCCAGGGCAACGTATTCGGCCGAACCACCGAACGCCGCGTTGGCCACTGCATAGGCCAGGCCCACACCCAGCGCACGCACCTGCGGCGGGAACATCTCGGCCTTCACCAGGCCGCTGATCGAGGTGTAGAAACTGACGATACACAACGCCAGGGTAATCAGCACGAAGGCCATGAACGGGCTGCTCACGGTTTTCAGCGCCATCAGCAGCGGCACGGTGAACAGCGTACCCAGGGCGCCGAACAGCATCATCGAATTACGCCGGCCGATGCGGTCGGAGAGCATGCCGAAGAACGGCTGCAGCACCATGAACAGGAACAGCGCGCCGGTCATCACGTAGCTGGCGTTTTTCGCAGTCATGCCGGCGGTGTTGACCAGGTACTTCTGCATGTAGGTGGTGAAGGTGTAGAAGATCAGCGAACCGCCCGCGGTATAGCCGAGCACGGTGATGAAAGCCGCCGCGTGGTTGCGGAACAGGCCCTTGATGGTACCGGCGTCCTTGTCCTGGCGGGTTTCGGCGCTGCTGGTCTCATGCAGCGAGCGGCGCAGCATCAGCGAGATCAGCGCGGCAATGGCGCCGACCACGAACGGAATGCGCCAGCCCCAGGCGCGCAGTTCATCTTCAGTGAGCAGCTGCTGCAGAATCACCACCACCAGCACCGCCAGCAACTGGCCGCCGATCAGAGTCACGTACTGGAACGAGGCGAAGAAGCCGCGCTGGCCGCGCAGCGCCACTTCACTCATGTAAGTGGCAGTGGTGCCGTATTCGCCGCCTACCGACAGGCCCTGGATCAGCCGGGCCAGCAACAGCAGCGCCGGGGCCCAGGTGCCGATGCTGGCATAGGTGGGCAGGCAGGCGATCATCAGGGAGCCGAAGCACATCATCAGCACCGAGATCATCAGGGAATTCTTGCGACCATGGCGGTCAGCGAGGCGGCCGAAGATCCAGCCACCGATGGGGCGCATCAGAAAGCCTGCGGCGAACACGCCTGCCGTGTTCAACAACTGCACGGTGGGGTCGTCGGAGGGGAAGAAAGCCGGGGCAAAGTAGATCGCGCAGAAGGCATAGACGTAGAAGTCGAACCATTCCACCAGGTTGCCTGAAGAGGCACCAACGATAGCGAAGATGCGTTTACTGCGTTCTTCGCCGGTGTAATAGGCTGAGGTCATGGTGAGTTTACTCCTGGAGGGTCGCAGGTAATTCTAGACACACCTGGTAACACACTCGTTCCGCTATCTGGCTGGCAATTAGCCTTGAGTCGCATGTGCCGGCCTCTTCGCGGGTAAACCCGCTCCCACAGGGGATGCGTGGTTCCCTGTGGGAGCGGGTTTACCCGCGAAGAGGCCGGTACAGGTCAAACCCGCTCGATGGCCAGCGCCAAACCTTGGCCTACGCCCACACACATGGTCGCCAGGCCTTTACGCCCACCGCTCTTCTCCAGCTGGTGAAGCGCAGTCAGCACCAGGCGCGCACCGCTCATGCCCAGCGGGTGGCCCAGGGCGATGGCACCGCCGTTGGGGTTCACCTGCGGTGCATCGTCGGCCACACCCAGCTCACGCAGCACCGCCAGACCTTGGCTGGCAAAGGCTTCGTTAAGCTCGATCACATCGAAATCATTCACCGCCACACCCAGGCGCTCGGTCAGCTTGCGCACTGCCGGCACCGGGCCAATGCCCATCACCCGCGGTGCAACACCGGCGCTGGCCATGCCCAGTACCCGGGCACGTGGGGTCAGGCCGTGTTTCTTCACCGCCTCGGCCGAGGCCAGGATCAACGCCGCGGCACCGTCGTTCACGCCCGAGGCGTTGCCGGCGGTGACGGTCTTGTCCGGGCCGTTGACCGGTTTGAGCTTGGTCAGGGCTTCCAGTGTGGTTTCCGGGCGCAGGTGCTCGTCATGCTCGACGACGGTCTCGCCCTTCTTGTGCGCGATACGCACCGGCACGATTTCTTCGGCGAAGAAACCGGCGGCCTGGGCGGCAGCTGCCTTCTGCTGGCTGCGCAGGGCGAAAGCATCCTGGTCAGCACGCGAAACCTGGTAATCGTCGGCCACGTTGTCGGCGGTTTCCGGCATGGAATCCACACCGTACTGGCTCTTCATCAGTGGGTTGATGAAACGCCAGCCGATGGTCGTATCTTCGAGCTTCATGTTGCGCGAATAGCCGCTTTCGGCCTTGCCCATGACGAACGGGGCACGCGACATCGACTCGACGCCGCCGGCAATCGCCAGCTCCATTTCGCCGCTGGCAATGGCGCGGAAGGCAGTGCCGATGGCATCCATGCCCGACGCGCACAGGCGGTTCAGGGTGACGCCCGGGATGCTCTGCGGCAGGCCGGCCAGCAGCAGCGCCATGCGCGCCACGTTGCGGTTGTCTTCACCGGCCTGGTTGGCGCAGCCGAAGAACACTTCGTCAACCTGATCCCACTGCACGCTCGGGTTGCGCTCGATCAGCGCCTTCAGCGGCACGGCGGCCAGGTCGTCGGCCCGCACACCGGCCAGGGCGCCGCCGAAGCGGCCGATCGGGGTACGGATGGCGTCACAGATGAATACGTCGCGCATCAGGCTTCTCCTGCCACCTGGCCATGGGCCGCGGCGGTACGGGCTTCGAGGTCACGCAGGGCGGACAGCTCGACTTCGGTAGGTTCGGCAGTGGTCTGCACATCGTCGGCAAAGCGGATCGCCCAGCCAGTGGCGGCGATGATCTGCTCGCGGGTCACACCCGGGTGGATCGCGGTGACGACGAATTCGTGGGTGCCGGCTTCCGGCTCCATGATGCACAGGTCGGTGATGATGCCGACCGGGCCATCGCCTGGCAGGCCAAGGCGTTTGCGCGAGTCGCCGCCTTCACCGTGGCCAACCGAGGTGATGAAGTCCAGCTTGTCGACGAAGGCACGCGGCGACTGCTTGAGGATGATCAGCACCTGCTTGGCGGAACCGGCGATTTCCGGTGCGCCACCGGCACCCGGCAGGCGGGTTTTCGGGGCGTGGTAGTCACCAACCACAGTCGTGTTGATGTTGCCGAAGCGGTCGACCTGGGCGGCGCCGAGGAAGCCGACGTCGATGCGCCCACCTTGCAGCCAGTAGCGGAAGATCTCGCCGGTCGGCACCACGGTGTCAGCGGTTTCGGCCAGCTCGCCGTCGCCGATCGACAGCGGCAGCACGCTTGGCTTGGCGCCGATCGGGCCGGATTCGTAGATCAGCACCACGTCTGGCGACGAGGTCAGGCGCGCCAGGTTGGCAGCCTTGGATGGCAGGCCGATGCCGACGAAGCACACAGCACCGTTGCGCAGGCGACGGGCTGCGGCGACGGTCATCATTTCGGAAGTGGAGTAGCTCATTGTGCGGCCTCCGCAGTGCTGGCCAGCTTGGCCTTGAATTCGTTGAAATCGGCAGTGCCACGGATGTAGGTGTCGATCCAGGCGGTGAACGATTCGCGGCTACGCGCGATCGGGTCCCAGGCCTGGTAGAAGCGGTTGTCACGCTCGTAGTAGCCGTGGGCATAGGACGGGTGCGCACCACCAGGTACCAGGCATACCGCGCTCAGCGCCCAGGTCGGCAGCACGCAGGCGTTCATCGGCGCCTGCAGGTCGTCGACGATTTCCTCGACGGTGACGATGCAGCGCTTGGCGGCCAGGGCGGCTTCCTTCTGCACACCGAGGATGCCCCACAGCAGCACGTTGCCCTTGCGGTCGGCCTTTTGCGCGTGGATCACGGTCACGTCCGGGCGCACCGACGGCACGGCTGCCAGCACTTCACCGGTGAACGGGCAGGTGACGCTCTTGATCAGTGGGTTGACCTTCGGCAGGTCGGAGCCGGCGTAGGCACGCAGCACGGCGAACGGCAGGCCAGAAGCACCGGCGACATAGGCGTTGGCCAGGTCGGCGTGGCTGTGTTCTTCGATTTCGATGGCGTGTGGCCATTGCTTCTCGACGGCATCACGCAGGCGGTGCAGCGAACCGACACCCGGGTTACCACCCCAGGAGAAGATCAGCTTGCTGGCGCAACCGGCGCCGATCAGCTGGTCGTAGATCAGGTCCGGAGTCATGCGCACCAGGGTCAGGTCGCGCTTGCCCTGACGGATGATCTCGTGGCCGGCGGCAGTCGGGATCAGGTGGGTGAAACCTTCGAGGGCGACGGTATCGCCATCCTGGATGAACTGCTTCACGGCTTCGTGAAGCGGGAGAATTGCAGCCATTTGGAGACTCCTGGTCAGGGTGCTTCGGTGAGCTCAGATTAAGGAGACTGGTGGGTGGCTTACAATCCGATAATCGACTATTTGTGCGATTATCGAACCGATTATTGCATCCCTACCTATCTCCCCTCACTGCCTGTAATGGCCTCATCGCCGGCAAGCCAGCTCCCACAGGTACCGCACCGGCTCGGGGCCTGATGCATTCCTGTGGGAGCTGGCTTGCCGGCGATGAGGCCATTGCGTCAGGTCGCGTCAGCGTGGCTCACCAGCCCTTTCACGATCACACCCACGGTCGCCAGCCCCGCCGGCACCAGCAACGCCGTCAGCACCTGTTCGAAGTTCCAGCCCAGCCCCAGCAGCGTCGCGCCACTCCAGGCCCCGAGAATCGCCCCGAAGCGGCCGATACCCAGCATCCACGATACCCCTGTGGCGCGGCCCTGTGTCGGATAGAAGCGCGCCGCCAGCGAAGGCATCGCCGACTGGGCGCCGTTCACGCACATGCCGGCAACCAGCACCAGCGTGGCCAATACGGTGATGTTGCCCAGGCTCTGCCCCACGGCGTACGCGAACACCCCGGCCAGCAGGTAGAAAATGCCGATCACCTTGTGCGGATTGAAGCGGTCCATGGCCCAGCCCACGCCGACGGCACTCAGCACGCCACCGAACTGGAACAGTGCGCCGATGAAGGCAGCCTGCTCCATGCTCGCGCCGCTGTCGCGCATCAAGGTTGGCAGCCAGCTGGTCAGCAGATAGACGATCACCAAGCCCATGAAGTAGGTCAGCCACAACAGCATGGTGCCCATGCCGTAGGTACCGGAGAAGATCAGCGCGAACACGTTGCGCGCGGCCACCGCCTTCTGTTCCGGCACGCTGAAGCTGCCCGCCTCGGCCACCACCTGTGGCGCGATGGGGGACAAGGTCTGGCGCACCTTGTCGGTGCCCCGATTGCGTACCACCAGGAACCGCGCCGACTCCGGCAGCCATACCATCAGCACCAGCGCCAGCAGCAACGGCAGCACGCCACCGATCACCAGCAGGCTGTGCCAGCCGTAAGCCGGGATCATCTTGGCGGAAATGAAACCACCACCGGCCATGCCCAGGTTGAAGCCGCAGAACATGCTGGTCACCAGCAACGACTTGAGGCGCTCGGGGGTGTATTCAGACAACAGCGTGGTGGCGTTGGGCATGCCTGCGCCAAGGCCCAGGCCGGTCAGGAAGCGCAACACCAGCAACTGGTCGACGTTGGTGGCATAGGCCGAGGCCAGGCTGAAGCCGCCAAATACCAGCACCGCCCCCACCAGCACGCCCTTGCGGCCAAACCGGTCCGCCAGCGGGCCGGAGCCGAGGGCACCGAAAACCATGCCGATCAATGCAGCACTCATGACTGGGCCGAGGCTGGCGCGGTCAATCCCCCACTCCTGCGACAGGGCCGGGGCGATGAAGCCCATGGCGGCGGTGTCCAGGCCATCGAGGAAGACGATCAGGAAGCACAGCAACACCACCCGCCATTGGTAGCGGGACAGCGGCTGCTGATTGATGAACGACTGGACGTCGAGGCTTTTGCCGACGTTGGTTTGCGCTTGGTTCATTGTTGTTATCCAGAATGAGGGGCACAGCCAGGCCACTGCACGCGATAAACCGGTACAGAGGACGGTAGTTTGAGGGAATGCGGCCGGCGTCAGCCTGGATATAACGGTACTGCGCGCGGGTGCGGCCGCGGCAGCGAGGGGACAGTATTCATGTAAGTGCCTCTTATTATGTTTTTCTTGTTCGGTCGGCACAGCCGACCGTTGCGAGAGACATTAATCAGCGGGCGGTGGTGGCGCAATTGACCGCGAACGACACTGTGCGTTTATCGCACAGGAAACGGTTTTTACTGTTTTATTTTGGGGCCGCTTTGCGGCCCATCGCGACACAAGGCCGCTCCTACAGGGTTACGCGATCTACCTGTAGGAGCGGCCTTGTGTCGCGAAAGGGGTGCAACGCGCCCCCGGGACACTTCAGCCAAACAACTGATGGCAAAGGTCCCGGCTGGCCGCCAGCAGGATCGGCAAGAACCGCTGCTCCAGCTCACTGCGCGTCACCCGCCCGACATGGGTACTCACATTCAACGCCGCCAACACCTGCCCCGAGGCGTCATACACCGGCACCGCAATCGAACGCAGCCCCTGCTCCAGCTCCTGGTCTACCACGCACCAGCCCTGGGCGCGCACCTGCTGGATACAGGCGAACAGCGACTCGGGGTCATGCAAGGTACGGCTGGTTCGCGCCTTCAGGTCGGCACGTTCCAGGTATTCCCGCAGGCTGGTGTCGTCCATGGCCGCCAACAGAATGCGCCCCATCGATGTGCAATAGGCCGGCAGGCGCCCGCCCACCGACAGGTCGACCGAAATCAGCCGCTCCACGGTGGCCGAACGGGCTATATAAAGAATGTCGTCACCTTCGAGCGTGGCCATGTTGGCCGCCTCGTGCAGCTGGTCGCTGATGCGGTCCAGGTAAGGCTGGGCGGAAATCGCCAGCGGCGTCGACGACAGGTACGCATGCCCCAGCGTCAGCACTTTGGGCAACAGCGAATAGGTGCGCCCGTCGGTGGTGGCGTAACCCAGCTTGATCAACGTGTGCAGGCAACGGCGTACCGCCGCACGGGGGATTTCGGTGCGGTGGCTGATCTGGGCGATGGTCAGGTGACGCTTGCGTTCCTGAAAGGCCTGGATGACTGCCAGGCCTCGCGCCAGGGAGGTCATGAAGTCCGGGTCGCCGGTAAAGGCCTGGATGCGTTTTGCCGGGGAAGCCACGATCGGCGGTGCCAGGGCTGCCGAGGCAGATCGCCCGTGCTCCGGGTTGCCCGACTCTGGATTGACGGAATCGTTGGCCAGGGTTTCGTCACTCATCGCACACCTCAAAAAAAACGCCCACTCGTGCGATTATCGAACAAACGGCCGATAATCGCAATTGACCGCTGACACTTTTACTTATACCTTTCTCATGCCACTTGTGGCTTCTTTGGAGAGACTGGTCAGGTACCCACCGTAGAAGTCCCCAGGCAACGGCCTCGCCTTTTGGCGAGGCCGTTTTTCATTACCCTCCCGGTCAACGGTCCCGCTGCTGCATTGCAACGAACTTTTGTCCGTCTTGCCTTTCAAACTTGTACGAAAGGCCCAAACTGTTGTCGGATGCATTCCGTTACTTGCGTCTGGTGATGTCAGGGTTGGGTAAATAACGATGTTCGGCGAAATATCGGTTGCTATAATCGATTGCGCAGGCCTCGACGATGCCGTGGCAATGGAACCTTCCGCTGTATCTAGCCGTTGCGGCCAGCAAGGCATGTGCACGCTGCACAGCGCATAACAACACTCATCAAACTTAATTCAGGTACTACTGTGACGAAAGATGAACTGCGCGCGGAACTCGAGCGCCAGGCTGAACGTTACAAGGATGTTTACGGTGGCGAAGTCACCACTTACGCCGCACAACCGGATCCGGAACGCAAACCTTGGCGCAAGCGCGCCAGCGTGCGCGACCAGGCCTTCAGCCAGGAACTGGAACGTATGGAAAAGGAACTGCGCAGCGACGCTCCCTGACCCCCGGGACCACGCCAGCGCGTCGTCGCCCGGCCAGCCCGGGCGCGGTCGATCTTTACTGTCCGGCCGAAGGTGAAATGGAATTACACAAATTTCATACGGCCGTTTGAACAGAAGCGAACCGGCTTTTTCTCCAGCTTTTTGCCGGTTTTCGCCAGGTTTTGCGCGTTTTAGCGGACATTTCCCTGCCTCCACGTCGCGCCGTGCACATCACGCTCCCGACAGGAAGATTGCCATCGGTCTGTCGCAGATGCATCGATTGCCAAGGTTTTCTGGCATAATCCCGCCCCCCTAAGACCGCCAGACAACCTTCATGATCGAATTATTCAGCGGACTGGATGCCTGGGTGTTGGTGAGCCTGCTGCTCGCCTTGACCTTCGTGCTCGCCTTCGAGTTCATCAATGGCTTTCATGACACCGCCAACGCGGTAGCTACCGTCATCTATACCAAAGCCATGCCGCCGCACCTCGCCGTGTTCTTCTCCGGCGTGTTCAACTTCCTTGGCGTTCTGCTCGGCGGTGTCGGGGTGGCCTATGCCATCGTGCACCTGCTGCCGGTAGAGCTGCTGATCAATGTGAACACCGGACACGGCCTGGCCATGGTCTTCTCGCTGCTGGCTGCGGCCATCACCTGGAACCTGGGCACCTGGTACTTCGGTATCCCCGCCTCCAGCTCGCACACGCTGATCGGCTCCATCCTCGGCGTCGGCCTGGCCAATGCCCTGATCAACGACATCCCGCTGGGCGACGGCGTCAACTGGCAGAAGGCGATCGACATCGCCATGTCGCTGGTGGTCTCGCCGATGGCCGGCTTCGCCGTTGCCGCTCTGGTACTGATCGGCCTGAAGTGGTGGCGCCCGCTGTCGAAGATGCACAAGACCCCCGAGCAGCGCCGCAA
This sequence comes from Pseudomonas sp. B23(2017), assembly GCF_002113725.1. Lineage (NCBI taxonomy): Bacteria > Pseudomonadati > Pseudomonadota > Gammaproteobacteria > Pseudomonadales > Pseudomonadaceae > Pseudomonas > Pseudomonas sp. B23(2017). The sequence continues at coordinate 224,431 of NZ_NEJM01000003.1, forward strand.
GCTCGACGACAAGAAGCACCCGCCGTTCTGGAACCGCCTGGTACTGGTGGTTTCGGCCATGGGCGTGAGCTTCGTGCACGGCTCCAACGACGGCCAGAAAGGCATCGGCCTGATCATGCTGGTGCTGATCGGTATCGTCCCGGCCAAGTTCGTCCTCGACCTGAACAGCACCACCTATCAGATCGAGCGTACCCGCGACGCCACCCTGCACATGAGCCAGTTCTACCAGCGCAACGCCGCCACCCTGGGCGAGTTCCTGGCACTGGGCAAGGCCAAGTCCAGCGACCTGCCGGAGCAGTTCAGCTGCAACCCGCAGCAGACCGAGCCGACCATTGCCGCGCTGCAGTCCTCGCTGCAGGGCGTGACCGACTACCACAGCCTGAGTGCCGACAAGCGTGTCGAAGTGCGCCGCTACCTGCTGTGCCTGGACGACACGGCGAAGAAGGTCGGCAAGCTGCCAGGCCTGGAAGCCCGTGAAAAGGCCGACCTGGAAAAACTGCGCAAAGACCTGACTGCCACCACCGAGTACGCCCCGTTCTGGGTGATCGTGGCCGTCGCTCTGGCCCTTGGCCTGGGTACCATGGTCGGCTGGAAGCGTGTGGTACTGACCGTTGGCGAGAAGATCGGCAAGCAGGGCATGACCTATGCCCAGGGCATGTCGGCGCAGATCACCGCGGCTTGCGCCATCGGCATGGCCAACATCTTCGCCCTGCCGGTATCGACCACCCACGTGTTGTCGTCCGGTGTGGCCGGCACCATGGTCGCCAACAAGAGCGGCCTGCAAGGCGGCACCGTTAAGACCATCCTGCTGGCCTGGGTACTCACCCTGCCTGCGTCGATGGGCCTGGCGGCCGGCCTGTTCTGGCTGGCGTCCAAAGCCATTGGCTGAGTGATACCGCAATAGATAAAGGCGCCCTCTGGCGCCTTTTTCGTATCCGCAAACGCACACGCCTCCTGTAGGAGCGGCCTTGTGTCGCGAAAGGGCTGCAGAGCAGCCCCAGCAATTTGTGCATCTGCGCTGAAATCCGGGGGCTGCTTCGCAGCCCTTTCGCGACACAAGGCCGCTCCTACAGGTACAGCGCAGGCCTGTGGATGGGGGCAGGTACAGGCAAACTACCTTTTCTTGCCCCCCAGCAACGACCCCATCAACCCACGCACCAACTGCCGACCCAACTGGTTGGCCGCCTGGCGCACCGCCGACTTGATGGCCTGCCCTGCCGCACTCTGCAAGAACTCACCAGCCTTGTCGGCAAAGCTCTCTTCATCCGCCTTGGGTTGCGGCACGGGCTCCACCGGCTCGCCCTTGCGCTGGGTCAGCATCTCATACGCCGACTCACGGTCCACCGGCTTGTCGTAACGCCCCGCCAGCGGCGAATCGGCAATCAGCGCACTGCGCTCAGCCGCACTCAACGGCCCGATACGCGACTGCGGCGGGGCAATCAGCACCCGTTGCACCATCGCAGGCGTGCCCTTTTCTTCCAGCGTCCCCACCAGCGCCTCGCCAATGCCCAGTTCGGTCAGCACCGCCAGGGTGTCGAACGCCGGGTTGGGGCGGAAGCCATCGGCCACGGCGCGCAGCGACTTCTGCTCCTTGGCGGTAAACGCCCGCAAGCCATGCTGAATGCGCAAGCCCAACTGGGCCAGCACCGCATCCGGCAAATCCCCCGGCGACTGGGTAACGAAGTACACCCCCACACCCTTGGAACGAATCAGCCGCACCACCTGCTCCAGGCGATCCTGCAATGCCTTGGGCGTATCGTTGAACAACAAGTGCGCTTCATCGAAGAACAACGCCAGCACCGGCTTGTCGGCATCACCGCGCTCAGGCAGTTGCTCGAACAACTCGGCCAGCAGCCACAACAGGAAGGTCGCGTACACCTTCGGTGCATCGTGAACCAACCGGCTGGCGTCCAGCAGGTGGATACGCCCACGGCCATCCGGGTCTGGCCGCAGGAGGTCCTCGAGCTGCAGCCCCGGTTCACCGAACAACGCCTCGGCGCCCTGCTGCTCCAGGGTCGCCAACCGGCGCAACAGCGCCTGGGTGGAGGCCGTGGTCATCAGCGCGCTGTCCTCACCCAGCAGTTTCGGGTTGTCCTTCAGGTGCGCGAGCAGCGCCTTGAGGTCCTTGAGGTCGAGCAGCAGCAGGCCTTCACGGTCGGCCACCTTGAACGCCGCATACAGCGCCGCCTGTTGGCTGTCGGTCAGTTCAAGCAGGTTGCCCAGCAGCAGCGGCCCCATTTCACTGAGGGTGGTGCGCAGCGGGTGGCCGGACTGCCCGGCAATGTCCCACAGGCTCACCGGGTAAGCCTGGGGCCTGTGCCCCAGCCAGGGCATGCCGGCGATGCGCTCGGCCACCTTGCCCTGCGGCGCACCAGCAGCGCCCAGGCCGCAAAGGTCACCTTTGACATCGGCGGCGAACACCGCAACCCCCGCGTCACTGAACGCTTCCGCCAGATGCTGCAGGGTGACGGTCTTGCCAGTACCCGTCGCGCCCGCCACCAGGCCATGGCGGTTAGCCAGCCTCATCGCTTGCCCAACTGGCTGGCCATCCGGGCCAGCACCTACAACGATGGTCGAAATTTCCGACATCTCTTTAATCCTCTGCTTAAGCTTTACCGTAATTCGGCCGATACCTGTGGGTGATATTCGCCTTAATAGAGAGGAACAACCGAAAAGGGACTTTTCGGGATGTTGCACTGCTTTGCGACTCCACGCGTGCAAACGCCTGATATGAAACCTTAGCGGAACCGATTACGCCATGAACAAAAGCCTTCGTTTCAGCCACAAGATTCTTTTGGCAGCGTCACTGATCGTGATACTCGCCTTCAGCCTTTTCACGCTCTACAACGATTACCTCCAGCGTAATGCGATCCGCGAGGACCTCGAAAACTATCTGGCTGAAATGGGCGCTTCCACTTCGACCAATATCCGCAACCTGTTCGAAGGCCGTATCAAGCTGGTGGAAAACCTGGCACAGAACATAGCCCAGGACCCGACCAACGCCGAAACCCTGATGGGCCAGAATGCGCTGGTTTCCAGCTTCCTCACCGTCTACCTGGGCAAGGTCGACGGTGGCTTCAGCGTGCGCCCTGATTCGAAAATGCCCGACGGCTACGACCCACGCACCCGCCCTTGGTACAAAGACGGCATGAATGCCGCCGGCGCGACCCTGACCGAGCCGTACATCGACATGACCACCAACAAGATGGTCATCGGCATCCTCAGCAAGGTTTCCGCCAGTGTCGGCGTGGTCGGTGGCGACCTGGCCCTGGACGGCCTGGTGCAGATCATCAACTCGCTGAACTTCGGCGGCATGGGCTACGCCTTCCTGGTCAACGACCAGGGCAAGATCCTGGTGCACCCGGACAAAGACCTGGTGATGAAGTCGCTGTCGGACCTGTTCCCGCAGCACACGCCGAAACTGACCGGTGAGCTGACCGAAGTGCAGAGCGAAGGCCAGGCCCGCCTGCTGACCTTCACCCCGATCACCGGCCTGCCTTCGGCCAACTGGTACATCGGCCTGTCGGTGGACAAGGACAAGGCCTTCTCGATGCTCAGCACCTTCCGCACCTCGGCGGTGATCGCCACGCTGGTGGCGGTGGTGATCATCATCGGCCTGCTCGGCCTGCTGATCCGTGTGCTGATGCAGCCGCTGCACACCATGACCCGCGCCATGGAAGACATCGCCGAAGGTGAAGGCGACCTGACCAAGCGCCTGCGTATTCACAACCACGACGAATTCGGCATCCTGGGCAGCGCCTTCAACCGTTTCGTCGAGCGTATTCACAGCTCGATCCGCGAAGTGTCCTCGGCCACCGAGCAGGTCAACGAAGTAGCCCTGCGGGTCATCAGTGCCTCGAACTCGTCGATGACCAACTCCGACGAACAGTCCAACCGCACCAACAGCGTGGCCGCCGCCATCAACGAACTGGGCGCCGCCGCCCAGGAAATTGCCGGCAACGCCGCCCAGGCTTCGCAGCACGCCAGTTCGGCGCGGTTGCTGGCCGAAGAAGGGCAGCAAGTGGTGGAACGCAACATTGCGGCAATGAACCGCCTGTCCGACCTGATCGTCACTTCCAGCGCGCACATCGAGACGCTGAACAGCAAGACCGTCAACATCGGCCAGATTCTCGAGGTGATCACCAGCATTTCCCAGCAGACCAACCTGCTGGCGCTGAACGCGGCCATCGAAGCGGCCCGCGCCGGTGAAGCCGGGCGTGGTTTTGCGGTTGTCGCCGATGAAGTACGCAACCTGGCGCACCGCACCCAGGAGTCGGCGCAACAGGTGCAGACCATGATCGAAGAACTGCAGGTCGGCGCGCGCGAATCGGTCGAGACCATGGACCAGAGCCAGCGCCACAGCCAGGACAGCATGCAGATCGCCAACCAGGCCGGTGAGCGGCTGGACAGCGTTACCGTGCGCATCGGCGAGATCGACGGCATGAACCAGTCGGTGGCCACCGCCACCGAAGAGCAGACCGCCGTGGTCGAGGCGATCAACATGGACATCAACGAGATCAACATGCTCAACCAGGAAGGCGTGGAAAACCTGCAGGCCACCCTGCGCGCCTGCTCCGACCTGGAGCAGCAGGCCGGCCGCCTGAAGCACCTGGTGGGCAGCTTCCGTATCTGATCGCAAACCGCGTCGCCTGCTTCGCGGGTAAACCCGCTCCCACAGGATCTCCGCCGCTCTTGAATGCGTGGTGATCCCTGTGGGAGCAGGCAAGCCCGCGAAGAAGCCCACACCGATCCCCCGCCCCGCCCAACCCCGATCGAACAAACTATCCTTCTGATAGGTCAACCTTTAGGCGCGTCATCGCCGGCCCGTTAGCGCCGGATGACAGACCCGAAGACGATCCCGGAGGGATGCTGATCGTGCACATCGCCGACATCACCATGTTCTACGCCCCCGCCAGCGGCGGCGTACGTACCTATCTTGATGCCAAACACCACCGCCTCGACGCCATCCAGGGCGTCCGCCACAGCTTGCTGATACCCGGTGCCAGTGCCCAGCACGCCGATGGCATCTACCAGGTGCCCGCACCGCCGCTGCCGTTCGGCAATGGCTACCGCTTCCCGGTGCGCCTGGCCCCCTGGTGCAATGTGCTGCGCAGGCTCAAGCCCGACCTGATCGAAGTCGGCGACCCCTACCTAACCGCCTGGGCTGCGCTGGAAGCGCGGCGCAAGCTCGATGTGCCGGTGATCGGCTTCTACCATTCCGACCTGCCGCTACTGGTCAGCAACCGCATGGGCAACTGGTTCACCCCCAATGTCGAGGCCTATGTCAGCAAGCTGTACGGCAATTTCGACCGGGTCCTGGCCCCCAGCCAGGTCATGGCCGACAAGTTGCGCCGCCTGGGAGTGCGCGATGTGCACGTGCAGCGCCTGGGCGTCGACCTGGCCACCTTCCACCCCAGCCAGCGCGACCCGCAGCTGCGTGCCGAACTGGGCATTGCCGACACCAGTCGCCTGCTGATCTACGCCGGCCGTGGCTCGCGGGAAAAGAACCTGCCGGTGCTGCTCGAGTGCATGCAGCACCTGGGCCATCCCTACCACTTGCTGCTGGTGGGTTCGAACATGCCGGCCAACGTGCCGCAGAACGTCAGTGTGATCGATCACTTCTGCCCGGCTCCGGAAGTCGCCCGGCTGATGGCCAGCGCCGACCTGCTGGTGCACGCCGGCGACCAGGAAACCTTCGGTCTGGTCATTCTCGAAGCGATGGCCAGCGCCACGCCGGTGGTGGCCGTGCGCGCCGGTGCTTTCGGCGAAATCGTCAACGAACAGTGCGGGCGCCTGTGCCGCCCCAACGATAGCAAGGCCATGGCGACGGCCGTGCAGGAGGCGTTCGAGGCCGGCGTGCGCAAGCTCGGGGCTCAGGCCCGTCGCCATGCCGAGCAGCAGTATTCGTGGGACCACGTGGTCGCCGGCCTGCTGCAGCACTACCAGGCCGTACTTGGCCACCAGCCGCAGGTCCGTGCCCATGGCTGAGCCACTGCCGCCAGCGCGCAGCCTGATGCTGGTGCTGCACGATGTCGCGCCCGAGACCTGGCCCGACTATCAACCCTTCGTCCAGGCCGTCGACGCCATCGGCGGCATCCCCATGACCTGGCTGGTGGTGCCGGACTTTCACCACCGCAACCCGCTGCAGCGCTCGCCCACCTTCTGCCGCTTGCTCGAACGGCGCCTGGCCCAGGGCGACGAGCTTGCCCTGCACGGCTTCTACCATGCCGACAACGGCCCGCCACCACGCACGCCCGGCGAATACTTCATGCGCCGTATCTATACCCATGAAGGCGAGTTCTACGCCCTGGACCAGCAGCAGGCCCTGCAACGCCTGGAGCATGGCCTGGCCCTGTTCGCCCAGCAGGGCTGGCCGGTGGCCGGCTTCGTCGCGCCTGCCTGGCTGATGAGCGAAGGCACCCGCCAGGCACTGCGCCGCCTGCCACTGCGCTACACCAGCACGCCACAGCACTTGTACCGTTTACCAGACTTTACCGCGATCAAGGCCCCGGGGCTGGTCTGGAGTGCCCGCAGCGCCTGGCGTCGCGGCCTGTCACGGGTGCTGTGCGACTGGCAATGCCGGCGCTGGCACGACGCCCAGACCCTGCGCCTGGGCCTGCACCCGGTGGACATGCGCCATCGCGCGTCCCGCGACTATTGGCTGAACACCTTGCACACGCTACTGGCACAGGGCCGCGAGCCCCTGACCAAGTCCACCTGGCTCGACCGCCAGGCCAACGCATGAACCGCCTGGCCTGGCTGGCCCTGGCACTGCTCGGCGCCGTGCTGGTGCCGGCCCTGCTCGGTGGCAGCGAGTTGCTGCCGAGGCTGCAGCGCTTCGCCCCCAGCCTGATGCTGACCCTGCTGGGCATGATCCTGCTGTGCTGGGTCATCAACGCCATCCGCTTGCGCCTGTTGCTCGGCCAGCAAGGAGCAAGGCTTGGGCGCCTGCGTAGCCTGGGTGTGGTGATGGCTACCGAGTTCGCCATCTGTACCACCCCCGGCGGCAGCGGCGGCCCATTGACCCTGATGGCCCTGCTGGCACGCGACCGGATCGGCCCGGCGCGCAGCGGCGCGGTGTTTGCCATGGACCAGCTGAACGACCTGGTGTTCTTTTTCTGCGCGATGCTGGCGATTGCCGGCTATGCACTGTTCCACAGCCTGGGCCGCAGCCAGGAAAGCATGTTGCTGGGCAGCGCGTTGCTGTTGTGCACGGCACTGGCCGGGGTGATCGGCCTGCTGCGCTACCGGCGCACGGTGATGCGCGTGAACGGCAGGTTGCTGCGCCGCCTGGGCATGAGCCGCCAGCGCAAGCGGCGCTGGGCGCGCAAGCTGCTGCGCTTCATCGACGCACTGGCGCAGACCTGGCGCCTGCCCAAGCGCACGCTGACCCTGGTGTTCACCCTGACCTGCGCCCACTGGGGCCTGCGCTACAGCGTGTTGTATCTGGTATTGAGGGGGTTGGGGGTAGACCTGGCGTGGATCCCCAGCTTTTTGGTGCAGATGCTCTCGCTCAGTGCCGGCCAGTTCAGCCTGCTGCCTGGCGGTGCCGGTGCCGCCGAGCTGACTTCGGCCAGCCTGCTGACGCCACTGGTGGGCAGTTCGACCGCGGCTGCGGCGATCCTGATATGGCGGGCGGTCACTTACTACTTTTATCTGCTGGCGGGTGGGCCGGTATTTGTGTGCCTGCTGGCGCGCCCGCTGCTGGAGCGTTGGCGGCGTCAGGCGGGTTGAGCTGCTGCCAAAGTTCGGCGGCGCCGGGGAAATCGGTGCCATCGGTGTCGGCCAGGGCTTCGGGGTCGTAGCGGGCCAGGCAGCCTTCACCGAGGGTGGGTGGGGGTGAGGCGGTGGGTTGGTTGCGCTGCTTGGCCATCGGCTTATCCCTCAGATTGCTGGGGGCGCTTCGCGCCCCTTTCGCGACACAAGGCCGCTCCTACAGGAGTTACGCGACGCAGTGCCGGTACGCGATCCCTTGTAGGAGCGGCCTTGTGTCGCGATGGGCTGCAAAGCAGCCCCAGAACCTCACAGGCAACCAGTCTGTATCAGTCAAACACCACAGTCTTGTTGCCATGCACCAGCACCCGGTCTTCCAGGTGATAACGCAGGCCACGGGCCAGCACCATCTTCTCCACATCACGGCCAAAGCGGACCATGTCATCGATGCTGTCGGCATGGCTGACACGCACCACGTCCTGCTCGATGATCGGGCCGGCGTCCAGTTCTTCGGTGACGTAGTGGCAAGTCGCGCCGATCAGCTTCACACCACGCAGAGCGGCCTGGTGATACGGCTTGGCGCCGACGAACGACGGCAGGAAGCTGTGGTGGATGTTGATCACCTTTTCAGCATAGTCCTGGCACAGTTGCGGCGGCAGGATCTGCATGTAGCGGGCCAGCACCACCACGTCGGCGGCGTGCTCCTGCACCAGGCGCGACACTTCGGCAAAGGCCGGGGCCTTGTCCTTGGGGTCGACCGGTACATGGAAGAACGGAATACCGTGCCACTCGACCATGCTGCGCAGGTCGTTGTGGTTGGAGATCACGCAAGGGATCTCGCAGTCCAGTTCATCGGTGTGCCAGCGGTGCAGCAGGTCAGCCAGGCAGTGCGACTCGCGGCTGGCCATCAGCACCACGCGCTTTTTCTGCGCCGAGTCGGTAATGCGCCAGGTCATGGAGAACTCTTCGGCGATCGGCGCAAACGCCTCGCGGAAGGCTTCGATACCGAATGGCAGCGATTCGGCGCGGATTTCATGGCGCATGAAGAACCAACCGCTCTGCTCATCGGAGTGGTGGCTGGCTTCGTTGATCCAGCCATTGTACAAGGCCAGGAAATTACTGACTTTCGCCACGATGCCAACACGGTCGGGGCAGGCGATCACCAGACGATAGGTGCGCATGAATGAGACTCCAGAACTTCGCAAAGGCGCTCATTCTAGCGGCCCGCCAGGAAAAACGCAGTATTGATCGCAGCGGCCGTGGCCTGTGTTCCTGAAGAGATGCACTGCTGGCATTCTCTGACAGACATGACGAAATGCAGGGTTAATTGTAAATTTTTGTTCACGTAGAGAAATGGTTGTCACAGCTTAGTTAACAGTTAATTGCCCAACAATATGTTTACTTGCGAGTATTGCCTGTCTATTATTGCCCCACACATTTCTGAACACGCATTAAGGAACACTCCATGTCCCTGATCAACGAGTACCGCGCTACCGAAGAAGCCATCAAGGAACTTCAGGCCCGCCTGGCCAACCTGTCGCAGGATGACAAGCTGAAGAAAGAACTGGAGTTCGAAGGCAAACTGCGCACACTGATGGGCGAGTACTCCAAGTCGCTGCGCGACGTGATTGCCCTGCTCGACCCAGAGTCGAAACTGAGCAAGGCACCTCGTGGTGCGGTCAAGACTACCGCCACCAAGCGTGCACGCAAGGTCAAGCAATACAAGAACCCGCACAACAATGAAGTGATCGAAACCAAAGGCGGCAACCACAAGACCCTGAAAGAATGGAAAGCCAAGTGGGGTGGCGATGTGGTTGAAAGCTGGGCGACCCTGCTGGACTGATTGTCCGCACACGCCTGCTGCTTATCGCAACAAGAACGCCGGCATATTGCCGGCGTTTTTGTTTGTCCGCGTTTTGTGTCGGCGCTCAGCCAATTGCAAACTGTGCCTGCAATTGCCGGGCATGTACCTGCCACGCGTCCAGCACACGCCGCCCCGCCTCGTCGGCGCCCTCCCAGGCCTGCTGCCGCGCCTGTTCGAAGTCGCCCAGCGTATTCGGCGCGCCCCAATGCGGGTCGCTAAGGCGCTGCTGGCAGAAGCTGAACCAGCGTTGCCGCTCTTCGCCTGTCAGGGTCTCGGGGAAGTTGCGCGCCCGATAGCGGAACAACAGCTCAGGCAGGCGCGGGTCATCGAACATCCACTGCCCACGGCCCAACTGCGCCGGTTCCAGTGCACGAACTTGCTCACATAAGCGGCGGTCACGATCCCCCAGAAAACCGTCATACAACTGTTGTTCCGGGTCTTCACTCGGGGTGAAGTCTTCCTTGCCGTAGATGTGTTCCAGCTTGTCTTGCCATTGCGCCTGTTGCTTGGCCAATTCTTCGCCGCGCAATTGTAACAACGTCAAGTCCAGGCCCAACCGTTGTTGATCAGCCGGGCGCAATACCGAAAGTGGCGCCAGTACCGGGCAGCGATTGATCTGCACCAATTTGAGCGGCACGGGTAATTCGCCTTCAGCCAGTTCTTCATGGCGGGTATACAAACGCTGGCGTAGAACTTCAGCACTTTCCCGTAGTAACGGTAGGGTTTCCTGATGCAGGTCGCACACAATCAGTGCATTGCGATTACGCGGGTGCCAGGCCAGTGGCAATACGACACCAAGGTAATTGCGTGCCGCCGAGAAGCGCCCGGATATATGCACCAGTGGCTGCAACAAACGAATCTGCTCCATCACTTTATGCTTGCTGCGCAACTGGAACAGCCAGTCATACAACTTGGGCTGTTTCTGCCGGATCAAGCGGGCCAGGGCGATGGTTGCCCGCACGTCGGAAAGCGCTTCGTGGGCATGCCCATGGTCGATGCCATTGGCCTTGCTCAGCAGCTCCAGGCGCAGGCTGGTGCGCCCGTCCTGCTGCGGCCACTCGATGCCCTCCGGGCGCAATGCATAGGCCGTGCGTACGATGTCGATCAGGTCCCAGCGGCTGTTGCCACCCTGCCACTCTCGGGCATAAGGGTCGAAAAAGTTGCGGTACAGGCTGTAGCGGGTCACTTCGTCGTCGAAGCGCAGGGTGTTGTAGCCGGCGCCACAGGTACCAGGGTGCGCCAGCTGCGCATGCACCCGGGTCATGAACTCGGCTTCGCACAGGCCCTGCTCGGCCAGCAGTTGCGGGGTGATGCCGGTCACCAGGCAGGCGGCCGGGTGCGGCAGGATATCGTCGGAGGGCCGGCAATAAAGGCTGATCGGCTCGTCGATTTCGTTGAGGTCGAAGTCGGTGCGCACGCCGGCCACCTGCAGCGGCCGGTCGCAGCGCGGGTTGATGCCGGTGGTTTCGTAGTCGTGCCAGAAAATGCTGGAGGTCACGGGGTCGTCCTGTATCGAGGTCGACCCGATTCTAGCGCGATTCTGGCGCGACTCCAGCGAGCCTGGGCCCGAGGCTCAGGCAGAGGCGTTGGCGGGGTGGAAACTGAAATAGTCGCGCAACGAGCGGACGAATTCGTCGTACTCGCGGGGCGCCTGCAGCAGCATGAAGCCCGAATCGTAGTGCCCGGGCGTCTGGTCTTCGCGGCACCACAGGCAGCTGGCGGTAAGGTTGACGAATTGATGCCCGCCACCAACCAGCGGCAGGCGTAATTGCAGATCGTAGTCGGGCCCGACCAGCACAGGTAGCTGGCTTATCAGCATCAGCCCGTCTTCGGAGGCGTTGCCCAGCTGGCCGATGGCCTGGCCGGTAATGCGGTTGAACACCTTGAGAACACAAGGCAGCTGATGGCGTTCGATGTGGCGCTTGTTGAACATGATCGCAAGTGCAGTCCGTATCCGATGCCAGGAATACGTGGAACTGGCGGTTGTTGTAACAGCTGAGTTACAGATTAGCGCAGCACGCGCGGCAAATCCCGTGAAATAAATCACACCTTGGTGTTAACGCCAAGGTGCGGCGGTCACCGGGTTTGCCACAGCGGCTTCGGCGCCGCGCAAATGGCCGAGTTTCTCTAGGGTCTGCAGGCGTGCCTGGGCGCGATAGGTGTATTCATTGCCCGGGTACTGCTGGATCAGGTACTGGTAGGTCTGCGCCGCATCCACGTACAAGGCCTGGCGCTCCAGGCACTGGCCGCGCAGCAGCGACACCTCGGGGTGGATGAACGGTCGCGCACGGCTGGTGCGGTCGACCTGCGACAGCTCGAGCATGACCCGTGCGCAATCACCACGGTCGTAGGCGCGGTAGGCATTGTTCAGGTGGTGGTCCATGGACCAGCGGGTGCAGCCGACGGCGCTGGCCGCCAGGGCTAAAACGATCAGGGCTCGCATGGGGGTCTCCTTTGATGCCAGTGTATCGGCCTTTGCCGGCAAATCTTCACACCCTTTTGCAAGGATACCCTGCCCGTTCAAATGCCACCCTGCCTTGGTCGCAGGTAGTGCAACGGAACAATGACTACAGCGAGATTCAGGAGTAGCCTTTCGCTGCGCTTCACTATAGGAGTCTGTGCATGAGCATCCGCCGTACCAAAATCGTCGCCACCCTTGGCCCCGCCAGCAACTCGCCGGAAGTGATCGAACAGCTGATCCTCGCCGGCCTGGACGTGGCACGCCTGAACTTCTCCCACGGCACTCCGGACGAGCACAAGGCCCGCGCGCGCCTGATCCGTGACATCGCCGCCAAGAACGGCCGCCATGTTGCACTGCTGGGCGACCTGCAGGGTCCGAAGATCCGCATCGCCAAGTTCGCCAACAAGCGCATCGAATTGAAGATCGGTGACAAGTTCACCTTCTCCACCGCCCACCCGCTGACCGAAGGCAACCAGGACATCGTCGGTATCGACTACCCCGACCTGGTCAAGGACTGCGGCGTTGGTGACGAGTTGCTGCTCGACGATGGCCGCGTGGTGATGCGCGTCGAGACCGCCACCGCAGATGCCCTGCACTGCGTGGTGATCATCGGTGGCCCGCTGTCGGACCACAAAGGCATCAACCGTAAAGGTGGCGGCCTGACCGCACCGGCCCTGACCGAGAAAGACAAGGCCGACATCAAGCTGGCCGCGGAAATGGACCTGGACTACCTGGCCGTGTCCTTCCCGCGTGACGCCAGCGACATGGAATACGCGCGCAAGCTGCGTGACGAAGCCGGTGGCAGCGCCTGGCTGGTGGCCAAGATCGAACGCGCCGAAGCGGTGGCCGACGACGAAACCCTCGACAAGCTGATCCTCGCCTCCGACGCCGTCATGGTCGCCCGTGGCGACCTGGGCGTGGAAATCGGCGACGCCGAGCTGATCGCCATCCAGAAGAAGATCATTCAGCACGCCCGCCGCAACAACAAGGCGGTGATCGTGGCGACCCAGATGATGGAGTCGATGATCCAGAACCCGATGCCGACCCGTGCCGAAGTGTCCGACGTGGCCAACGCCGTGCTGGACAACACCGACGCGGTGATGCTGTCGGCCGAGAGTGCCGCCGGTGCCTACCCGATCGAAGCCGTCCAGGCCATGGCCCGCATCTGCCTGGGTGCCGAAAAGCACCCGACCAGCCAGAAGTCCAGCCACCGCCTGCATACCACCTTCGAGCGCTGCGACGAGAGCATCGCGCTGGCGGCCATGTACACCGCCAACCACTTCCCGGGCGTGAAGGCGATCATCGCCCTGACCGAGAGTGGCTACACCCCGTTGATCATGTCGCGCCTGCGTTCGCACGTGCCGATCTTCGCCCTGTCGCCGCACCGTGCTACCCAGGCCCGTGCCAACATGTTCCGCGGCGTGTACCCGATCGCCTTCGACCCGGCCTCGCTGCCGGCCGACAAGGTGAGCCAGGCAGCGGTCGACGAACTGCTCAAGCGTGGCCTGGTGGAGCAAGGTGATTGGGTAATCCTGACCAAGGGTGACAGCTACCACACCATCGGTGGCACCAATGGCATGAAGATCCTGCATGTCGGTGATCCGCTGGTCGGTTGATGTGCTTCAGAGGGGGCCGCTCTGCGGCCCTTCGCGACGCAAGGCCGCTCCTACAAGGGATACGCATTCCCCTGTAGGAGCGGCCTTGTGTCGCGAAAGGAGGGCAAAGCCCTCCCCTGCTCACTCAGACATGCTCGACAAACACATCGGCAAACACCTGCCCCCGCGGCACCCCGGCAATGAACAGCCGCCGGGCAAACCGCTCGACACTCCCCGGCGCCCCGCACACCAGCGCCACCGTCTGCCGCGATGACGGCCGCAACCCTGCCAACGCCTCATCCAGTTGCTCTGCCAGTACCAACTCGACATTCACATCCGCCATCTCCCGCAACGGCTCGGCCAGATAATGCCCAACGCCCTCGCGCGCCACATGCATGACCCTGATTTCCCCTTGGTGCCCCTGCCGCAGAGCCTCGCGCAAGATGCCCCACAACGGCGCCAGCCCGGTCCCCGCCGCCAGCAACCACAGCGGCCGCTGCTGCCAGTCCGGGTCGTAATGCAAGGCCCCACCCCTTAGCTCGCCCAGGCGCAGCACATCACCCAGCTGCAAGCCACGGGCCTTGTCACAAAAGGCGCCGGGGTGCTGGCAGTCGATATGAAACTCGAGGAAATCATCTTCGCCCGGCAGGCTGGCCAAGGAGTAAGGCCGCGCCACCGCGCCATTCCACAGCACCACATGCTGCCCCGCCTGGTAACGCATTGCCCGTTCGGGCCGCAGCCGCACGCGCAGCACATCGCCGAACCAGTCCAGGGCACAGACCTGCGCCGGCACGCCATCCTGCTGCGGGTCGAACAGCGCCACGCGCAGGTCCTCGACTACCCGGCACTGGCAGGCCAGGCGCCAGCCCTGGGCATGCTTGTACGGTGCCAGGGCCTCGGGCATGGCATCCAGCGGTTGCCCGCCCAGGCAGTGCACCAGGCAGGCATGGCAACTGCCGGCACGGCAACTGTAGGGCACATTCAGCCCGGCCTCGTTCAAGGCATCGAGCAGGTTGCTGCCGGTCGGCACCGCCCAGCGGCGCTCGCCCACGCAAAGTTCGGGCATTTTCAGCTATCTCTTCCAGCTCTTGAGTTTCTGGGGCCGCTTTGCGGCCCCCTCCAAGCATCCTATCTCTACAACAAGTCAGCAAGAACAATGCCTGCCACCTGCCGACCATGGTCCAGACCGGCCGCAGGTGTGCCCGGCACGGATGCGCGCTATACTGCCGCGCCTTTTTCCGTCGGCCTGACCTGCCGGCGCCTTGCAAGGCGCTTCGACACGCTGGTCGGCACCGTCGAGCGCCGTAATGAATGTTCCCGTCTTTAAGAGGAGCGCGCTGCATGACCGTGATCAAGCAAGACGACCTGATTCAGAGCGTCGCCGACGCCCTGCAATTCATCTCGTACTACCACCCCGTCGATTTCATCCAGGCCATGCACGAGGCCTATCTGCGTGAAGAGTCGCCTGCTGCGCGCGATTCCATCGCCCAGATCCTGATCAACTCGCGCATGTGCGCCACCGGCCACCGCCCGATCTGCCAGGACACCGGTATCGTCACCGTGTTCGTGCGCGTGGGCATGGACGTGCGCTGGGACGGCGCCACCCTGAGCGTCGACGACATGATCAACGAAGGTGTGCGTCGCGCCTACAACCTGCCAGAAAACGTCCTGCGCGCTTCGATCCTGGCCGACCCGGCCGGTGCCCGCAAGAACACCAAGGACAACACCCCGGCAGTGATCCACTACTCCATCGTCCCCGGCGACAAGGTCGAGGTCGATGTCGCTGCCAAGGGCGGCGGCTCGGAGAACAAGTCGAAGATGGCCATGCTCAACCCGTCCGACTCGATCGTCGACTGGGTACTGAAGACCGTCCCGACCATGGGCGCTGGCTGGTGCCCGCCTGGCATGCTCGGCATTGGCATCGGCGGTACCGCCGAGAAGGCCGCCGTGATGGCCAAGGAAGTGTTGATGGAGTCCATCGACATCCACGAACTGAAAGCCCGTGGCCCGCAGAACCGCCTGGAAGAAATCCGCCTGGAGCTGTTCGAGAAGGTCAACCAGCTGGGCATTGGCGCCCAGGGCCTGGGTGGCCTGACCACCGTGCTCGACGTCAAGATCATGGACTACCCGACTCACGCCGCTTCGCTGCCGGTGTGCATGATCCCCAACTGCGCCGCCACCCGCCACGCCCACTTCGCGCTCGATGGCTCCGGCCCGGCCGAGCTGGAAGCGCCGTCGCTGGACGCCTACCCGGAAATCGTCTGGGAAGCCGGCCCGAGCGCCCGTCGCGTCAACCTCGACGCCATCACCCCGGAAGAGGTCGCCAGCTGGAAGCCGGGCGAAACCATCCTGCTCAACGGCAAGATGCTGACCGGCCGCGATGCCGCGCACAAGCGCATGGTCGAAATGCTCAACCGTGGCGAAGAGCTGCCGGTGGACCTGAAAGGCCGCTTCATCTACTACGTTGGCCCGGTCGACCCGGTCGGTGACGAAGTGGTAGGCCCAGCCGGCCCGACCACCGCCACCCGCATGGACAAGTTCACCCGCCAGATCCTCGAGCAGACCGGTCTGCTGGGCATGATCGGCAAGTCCGAGCGCGGCCCTGCCGCCATCGAAGCGATCAAGGACAACAAGGCCGTGTACCTGATGGCCGTCGGCGGCGCTGCCTACCTGGTGGCCCAGGCCATCCGCAAGTCGAAGGTCCTGGCCTTTGCCGAGCTGGGCATGGAAGCGATCTACGAGTTCGAGGTCAAGGACATGCCGGTGACCGTCGCCGTGGACAGCAACGGTGAGTCGGTACACATCACTGGCCCTGCCCTGTGGCAGAGCAAGATTGCCCAGAGCCTGGCAGTCGAAGTGAAGTAAGCCTGATGTAACAGTGTCGCCTTCTTCGCGGGTAAACCCGCTCCCACAGGGACAGCGCAAGCCTGGGGCTACGCGCTACCTGTGGGAGCGGGTTCACCCGCGAAGAGGCCGCCCCTGTTCTACACAATTCTTTCGAACTGCTCCGGCCAATCCCTTCGGGTAAACACCTGCCCTTCCCGCCTCACCCGCCGTACTTCCTCAAGGTCCACCTCACAGACCAGCCACTGACTGGTTGCAGGGCTCGATTCTTCACTCAAGGCCACCACCCCATCCCCCGGCATCCCATGATCCGGCGGCACGAACAGCCCTGCCCGGCCGATATTCTCGTCCAACGCCGGCGACCAGGGCGCCAGCCCGACCGTAGGGCTCTGCAACACCGCAATCTGGTTCTCCAGCGCCCGCGCCTGGGCACCGATACGCACCCGGTGGTAGCCCGCCTCGGTATCGGTACAGCTCGGGGCGAGGATCAGGTCGGCACCACCCTCGGCCAGACGCCGTGCCAGCATCGGGAATTCGTTGTCGTAGCAGATCAGGATGCCCAGGCGCCCCAGTTCGGTGTCGAACACCTGCAACCCCTGGCCTGCGGCTATATCCCATTGCTCCCGTTCGAAACGGGTCATCATCAGCTTGTCCTGATAACCCAGCACGCCCTTGGGGCCGAACAACCAGGCACGGTTGCGGTAGCGCCCATCGCTGTCCAGCACCGGTACGCTACCCGGTTGCAGGTAGATTCCCCAGCGCCGGGCAAGGCTCTCGCACAAGGCCTTCCAGGGCTCGATCAGCGGCTGGATACCGGCGATGGAGGCCTTAAGGTCACCCCGCTGCTCGGCACTCAGCTGCCCGCTGAGCACCAGCCCGGCGTACTCCGGCAACAGCAGCAGGCGGGCCCCCGCCTCCACCGCTTCGGCACACAGGCCTTGCAGGTGGTCGGCGTAGGCCTCCCAGGTTTCATGCAGCTCAATGGCGTACTGGCAGGCCGCCAGGCGGATCATATCGGCAGTTCCTTGAGCCAGAACGACATCAGCTTGTCGGAGCTTTCCTGCTCGTCCAGGTCGCGCCAGGCGTAGCTGGTGCGCAGCGACGGGTCGTGCAGGAAGCCGCGGTTACGCCAGAAGCCATGCAATGGTTTGTAGTCCGCTGGCCGCCGTGGATGCACGCCTGGCCGCTCGACCGCACAGAACGCGCAGTAGTCGAACTCGGCCAGCTTGTGTGCGTAGGACTCGCGCTCGATGAAAAAGCGCACCCCCAGGCCCTGGCCACGGTACTCGGGCAGTACCACCGATTCACCGAAGTAGTACACGCTGGCCGGGTCGCGCCCCTGAGCCAGGAACGGCTGCTGGAACTCGGGGGCGACATCCACCAGCGGCAGGCCGGTGGAGGCACCAACGACCTTGCCGTCGTCCAGTGCCAGCACTACCAGGCTGCGCCCGGAGCGGGCATAGGTGGCCAGGTAATCGGCCTCGTACTCCGGGGTGCCGTCGTAAAGGTAGGGAAACTCGCGGAACACGGTAAGGCGCAGGCGAGCGAGGTCATCGATGTAAGGCGCGATAGCAGCGCCGTGCAACAGGCGTATTTCCATGCTTGGCGGTCGTTTTGTCGATGTGGATGACGCGCTCGGCTAAGCCGGGCTTGAGGGGAAACCCTATCATCCGGAGCAACGACCCGCCTTTTCCCTCCACGACAGGTATTGTTCCATGACCGCTACCGAACTGGTAAATGCTTACTACGCCGCCTTCAACGCTGGCGACATGCCGGCCTTTCTCGCCCTGCTCAGCGAGGATGTGATCCACGACATCAACCAGGGCGAGCGGCAGATGGGCAAGGCCCGGTTTGCAGCGTTCATGGACAAGATGAACCGCTGCTACCGCGAGCGCCTGGCCGATATCGTGGTGATGCAGAACGCCGACGGCAGCCGCGCGGCGGCGGAGTTCACCGTGCATGGGGAATATCTGGCCGATGACGAAGGGTTGCCGGCGGCCAACGGGCAGACCTATGTACTGCCGGCGGGGGCGTTTTTCTATATCCATTGCGGGAAGATTGCCCGGGTGACCAACTACTACAACCTCAATGACTGGGTTGAGCAGGTGGCCTGATTAGAGTGTATTGCCTGTACTGGCCTCTTCGCGGGCACGCCCGCTCCCACAGGGATCCCACACGACTTGAGCGCAGTGAGGTACATGTGGGAGCGGGCATGCCCGCGAAGAGGCCCTGTCAGGCAATACGGGTACCAAGCACCTTGAGGAATGCCGCCAGCCACGCCGGATGCGCCGGCCATGCCGGTGCCGTCACCAGGTTGCCGTCCACATGCGCCTGGTCCACCGCGATATCGATGAATGTCCCGCCCGCCAAGCGCACTTCCGGGGCGCACGCCGGGTACGCACTGCATTCGCGCCCTTCCAGCACGCCGGCCGCCGCCAGCAACTGGGCACCATGGCATACCGCCGCGATCGGCTTGCCGGCCTGGTTGAATGCGCGCACCAGCTCCAGGACCTTTTCATCCAGGCGCAGGTACTCCGGTGCACGTCCACCCGGGATCAGCAACGCGTCGTAACCCTCGGCACGCACCCGCACGAAATCGTAGTTCAGGGCAAAGTTGTGCCCCGGCTTTTCGCTGTAGGTCTGTTCGCCCTCGAAATCATGAATCGCGGTACGCACGGTCTGCCCCGCGACCTTTTCCGGGCATACCGCATGCACCGTGTGCCCGACCATGCTCAGCGCCTGGAACGGCACCATGACTTCGTAATCTTCGACGTAGTCGCCGACCAACATGAGAATTTTCTTCGCCGTCATCGCACCCACTCCTTCGATTGCCTTGAGACAGTCACTGCACGATAGCCGGTCTCAGTCGCGACGGTCGAGCAAGTTGACCACCAACCGGTCCAGCCAACCCCACAACCGCTGCTTGACCCGGCGCCACAGCGGCCGGGCATTCCAGTGGCCCAGGTCGACCACCTCGCTCAAGGCGAAATCACGCTCGAAACTGGCCTGCACGGCAGCCGTCAGCGGCGGGTCGAGTGCCTCGACATTGGCCTCGAGGTTGAAGCGCAGGTTCCAGTGATCGAAGTTGCATGAGCCGATACTGACCCAGTCGTCGATCAGCACCATCTTCAGGTGCAGGAAACACGGCTGGTACTCGTAGATGCGCACCCCGGCGCGCAGCAGACGCGGGTAATAGCGGTGCCCGGCGTAACGTACCGAGGGGTGATCGGTGCGCGGCCCGGTCAGCAGCAGCCGCACATCGACCCCCTTGCCGGCAGCCCGGCGCAGCGACCGGCGCACGCTCCAGGTCGGCAGGAAGTAAGGCGTGGCCAGCCACACTCGCTGCTTGCCGCTGTTGATCGCCCGCACCAGCGAATGCAGGATGTCCTGGTGCTGGCGGGCGTCGGCATAGGCCACCCGGCCCATGCCCTGCCCCTGCGCAGGCACCTTGGGCAGGCGCGGCAGGCCAAAGCCCTCGGCGGGGCGCCAGGCAGTGCGACGGTTGTTGGCGTGCCACTGGCGGTCGAACAGCAACTGCCAGTCGCTTACCACCGGCCCCTGCATCTGCACCATCACCTCGTGCCATTCACTGGTCGCCTCGCCCGGTGTCCAGAACTCGTCGGTGACGCCCGTGCCGCCCACCACTGCCCAGCGCTCGTCCACCAGCAGCAACTTGCGGTGATCGCGGTACAGGTTGCGCAGGCCACGCTTCCAGCGCAGGCGGTTGTACCAGCGCAGGTACACACCTGCGTCCAGCAGGCGCTGACGCAACTGGCTGTTGAAAGCCAGCGAGCCATAGTCGTCGAACAGGCAGCGCACCCGCACGCCACGTCGGGCAGCCTGCTCCAGCGCTTCGACCACCGCATCCGCGCAGTCACCGGCTTCGACCAGGTACAGCTCCAGGTCGACCTGGAACTCGGCGCGCATGATCGCCAGGAGCATGCGCGGAAAAAACTCGGGGCCGTCGATCAGCAGTTCGAACTGGTTGCCATCCCGCCAGGGAAAGACCGGCCCCGGCATGTCAGCGGGCGGTGAAGATCAGCACCGCGCTAACCGGCACCGACGGGTTGATGGACTTGAGCCCGGCGAGCTTGCGCAGGCGTTGCAGCCCCGGCAACAGGCCGAAATCCTCGGCGCGCAGCACCAGGGGCTCAAGGGTCACCACCTGGAAGCGTCGCTCGTCCAGGCGGGTGGCCAGCAGCAGGGCGTTGTAGCTGTGCGACTGGCCATGCAGGGTCACGGTCAATGGCAGGCGCAATTCGATCTGGGCACCGTTGGCCAGGTCGTTGATCGGCCGCAGGTCCAGTTGCGCCTGCACCTTGGCTTCGGCAAAGCGCTCGACCTCGAACAGGTCCTCGCGCATGCGTTCATCACGCAGCGGAATACCGCTGCTCACCGAGTCCATCTCGATGCTCAACCCGGCCACACCCTTGCGGTCGACCGTGCCATGCAGCACCAGGAAGCGGTGCACTTCGGCGGTGTTACCGTTCTTGCCGGTAATGAACGAAAGGCGCGAAGACTCGCCATCGAGGTGCCAGTTGGCATGGGCGGGCAGGCAAAAAGCCAGCAACAAGGCGGGCAGCAGGCGGGGCAGCTTGAACATGACAGATCTCGTGAAACCAGGCCGCCAACCTTACCCGCCCGCCTTCACGGCAGCAAGCGGCAGCCCTCGCGCGGGCCTTGCCAGGCGGCCTGATTGCGACGGCCCAGGCCTTCAGCGGTGATCTGCCGCTGTTGGCTGTCTTCCTCCAGCAGGCTCAGCGGCAGCCATTGCTTCACGTAGCCTTGGCAATACGCCGGCTCGAACCCCATGACGAAGCGGCACGAGCAATATTCCTTGGCCGAGTAGGCCGAAAGGATACCGGGGAAGTCCGCCAAGGCCTGGCGCTCGTGCCAGGCCCAGTACACCAGCCCCAGCAACACCACCAGCAGCACCCGCTTCATGCCCCCTCCCCGGCCAGCGCCGCGAGTATCCGCTTGAGCAGTTCGTCGTGCTGGTAGCTGCCGTCGCGGTCATCGGCGTAACGCACGATCACCAGCTTTCGCGCGGGCAGCACGTACAGCGCCTGGCCCCAGTGGCCAAGGGCTGCGTAGGTGTCTGCGGGCGCACTCGGCCAAGGCCGGGCAGCACCGGCCAGCGGCTGGTTGAGCCACCAGTGGCCACCGGGGTTGGCCTCGCCGGGCAGCGCTTGGGCCGCGGCAAACGGCGTGCGGTTGAAAGCCACCCAGGGCTTGGGCAGCAATTGCCGATCCTGCCAGCGCCCGTCGCGCTGCATCAGCAGGCCGATGCGCGCCAGGTCGCGAGCGCTGAGGTACAGGTAGGACGAACCCACATAGGTACCTGCGCGGTCACGCTCCCATACCGCGCTGTCGATCCCCAACGGAGTGAACAGCGCATGCCAGGGGTAGTCGGGGTACTGACCGGCATCGAGCATGCCGCGCAACGCGGCGGCCAGCAGGTTGCTGTCGCCACTGGAATAGAGAAACCGCTGGCCCGGGCTGGCCACCGCTTCCCGCGCCGCCGCATAGGCCGCCATGTCCTCGCGACCACGGGTATACAGCATGGCCACCACCGAGGACTTGAGCGGGGCGTACTCGTAGTCTTCCTGCCAGTCCAGGCCGCTGGCCCAATGCAGCAGATCGGCCATGCGCACGCCGGGATGGGCGTGCATGGCCGGGTAGAAGCGGGTGACCGGGTCCTGCAGCTGGAAGCGGCCTTCGCCCTGGGCTACGCCCAATAGCGTGGCGAGTACGCTCTTGCTGATCGACCAGGTCAGGTGGGCGGTGGCGGCGGTGCTGGGGGCGGCGTAGCGTTCGTGGAGGATGCGGCCGTCGCGGATGATCAGCAAGGCGTCGGTGCGGATGCCGCTGCGTTCGGGGGTGGTGTGTGCGGGGAAGGCGTAGGCGTCGACGGCTTGCCAGTCGAGGGGGGTGTTGTCGATTGGCCAGTCCGGCGTTGGCCAGACCTCGGCTTTGGCGGTTCCCGTAGCCATGCAAAAAAGCAGCAGCAGACTTTTCAGCATCCCGTTTCAGGCTCGCAATTTTGGGGCTGCTGCGCAGCCCTTTCGCGACACAAGGCCGCTCCCACAGGGAACAGCGCTGCTCTCGCTTTTGTGGGAGCGGCCTTGTGTCGCGAAAGGGCCGCAAAGCGGCCCCAGGATTCATCGGATCACACAAGCCTATCAGGCATTCATGACAATCCCGCAGCAGCCCAAGCCTTGTTCAGCCGCTTCTCCCGCGCCGCCGCCGCCAGCGCCATCACCCCCTGGTCACGCTGCCAGATCTGCGCCCACTGCGCCGGCCCCGCCGCCAACGCAGCATCGATCTCCCCTCGCAGCGCCTGGAACTGTGCAAAAAATCCCCCCAGCAACAAATGGCAGCCAACGCTATCGGCGCACTGCCGGCTACCTTCGGCACACCCGGCCAGCAGCCCAAGCAGCTGCAGGCGCAGGGCCTGCGGCCAGGCGCACTCCTGCCCCACGCCATACAGCCAGGCCGTCAACGCCGTAAGCACATACAAGTCTTCCAGCGAACGGAACGGCTTCACATAGGCATCCCAACCATCACCGGCCAGCAACTCGCACGCCGCCTGGTCCAGCACCAGTCGCCCATGGCCCACCTCCGGCATCAGCGGCAGGGTCGGCAGCGCTTCCAGCGTCACACCAGGCTCCCCGGGGTAGACCACCGCCAGGTTCAACTGCGGCGCCGCGCCCGTCGCCTCGCAGCGCGCCGCCACCAGCAGCCATTCCGCCTCCAGGCCGGCAGTGACGAAGTCCTTGCTGCCGGTCAGCCGCAAGCCGTCCAGGCGCGTGCGCATCTCCGCCGGCCGCACGCTGCGCCGTTCGGTGGCGCACAGGGCACCGAGGCTCGGTGGAGCACTGGGCCACAGCACGCGCAAGGCGGCCTGGTAGCCGACCAGGAAGGCCAGGCCCGGGGTGGCCATCGCGCGCCCGCCGAGCACCGCCAGTTCGAACGGGGCAACCGGACCAAGGCGCTCGAGCAGCGCGGCATAGGTTTCGCCCAGGGTGCCCGCCAGCGCTTGGCGAAGCGGGTCGTTGAGTCGTTGCAACCAGGCCATCGGTCGGCTCCTTGCTGAAGGGCTTTCAGTTGAGGCTCAGGGGGTGTCACGCAAGCATCACCAAAGATTCACAGGGGTGACACCCCATCTACCTAGGCTGACTTTGCACAACAAAGCCGACCGGCCGCAACCCTTCATGGCTGGCTTATGGAGACTCGTAATGACTCGGATCGCTCACGCTGGCGACAACAGCACCGAACGCCGTCTGCAAGCCGAACGCCTGGTTGGCGCTGCGGCCCTGCAGGAAGCCCAGGCCCTGCGCTACAAAGTGTTCAGCGCCGAATTCAAGGCCAAGCTCAAAGGAGCCGAGCAAGGCCTGGACATGGACGACTACGACGTGCACTGCCGCCACATTGGCGTACGCGACCTGAGCACCGGCGAGCTGGTTGCCACCACCCGCCTGCTCGACCATCAGGCCGCCAGCAGCCTGGGCCGCTTCTATAGCGAAGAGGAATTCAGCCTGCACGGCCTGTTGCAGCTGCAGGGCCCGATCCTGGAGCTGGGCCGCACCTGTGTAGCCCCCGATTACCGCAACGGCGGCACCATCGCCGTGCTCTGGGGCGAACTGGCCGAAGTGCTCAACGAAGGCCGCTACAGCTACCTGATGGGCTGCGCCAGCATCCCCATGCAGGATGGCGGGGTGCAGGCCCACGCGGTAATGCAGCGCCTGCGTGACCGCTACCTGTGCACCGAGCACCTGCGCGCCGAGCCGAAGAACCCGTTGCCCAACCTGGCCCTGCCGAACAACGTCATTGCCGAAATGCCACCGCTGCTCAAGGCGTACATGCGCCTGGGCGCGAAGATCTGCGGCGAGCCGTGCTGGGACGAAGACTTCCAGGTGGCCGACGTGTTCATCCTGCTCAAGCGCGACGAACTGTGCCCACGCTACGCCCGCCACTTCAAGGCAGCGGTCTGATGCCGAAGCTGCGGGTAATAGCCCGCCTGACTCGACTGCTGCTGGTACTGCTGCTGGGCATGCTGATGGCCAGCGTGATCGCCCTGGGCGAACGCCTGGGGTTCAAGGCGCCCATCGAGCGCCGCCAGCGCTGGACCTGCCTGTTCATGAAGCGCCTGGTCGCGGCCCTGCCCTTCGATGTGCAGGTGGTCGGCGAGCTGCCGCAGCGGCCCATGCTGTGGGTCAGCAACCACGTGTCCTGGACCGATATTCCGCTGCTCGGCATGCTGCTGCCGCTGTCGTTCCTGTCCAAGGCCGAAGTGCGCCACTGGCCGGTGGCCGGCTGGCTGGCGGAAAAGGCCGGCACCCTGTTCATCCGCCGTGGCGGGGGCGACAGCCAGCGCCTGCGTGAACAGATCGCCGGGCAGCTGGGCCTTGCCCGGCCGCTGCTGATCTTCCCGGAAGGCACCACCACCAGCGGCCGTACCCTGCGCACCTTCCATGGCCGCCTGCTGGCAGGCGCCATCGACCGTGGCGTGGCGGTGCAGCCCGTCGCCATCCAGTACCTGCGCGATGGCCAGATCGACCCGATTGCACCGTTCATTGGTGACGATGACCTGGTGTCGCACCTGATGCGCCTGTTTGCCCTGCCGCGGGGCGAGGTATGCATTCACCTGCTGCAGCCGATCGGCAGCGTGGGCAAGGAGCGAGCGGTGCTGGCGTTGCAGGCGCAGCAGGCGATTCACCTGGCGTTGTTCGGGGTTGAAGACGTTGAGCTGGCGCCACGGCGGCAGGCGCGGGCCGCCTGAGTTTATGCATTGCCTGTTCTGGCCCCTTCGCGGGTGAACCCGCTCCCACAGGGACCGCACTCATCCTGAGTTCTGTGGTGTACCTGTGGGAGCCACAGGGATGGCACTCATCCTGGGTTCTGTGGTGTACCTGTGGGAGCCACAGGGATGGTACTCATCCTGAGTTCTGTGGTGTACCTGTGGGAGCCACAGGGATGGCACTCATCCTGGGTTCTGTGGTGTACCTGTGGGAGCCACAGGGATGGCACTCATCCTGGGTTCTGTGGTGTACCTGTGGGAGCCACAGGGATGGCACTCATCCTGGGTTCTGTGGTGTACCTGTGGGAGCCACAGGGATGGCACTCATCCTGGGTTCTGTGGTGTACCTGTGGGAGCCACAGGGATGGCACTCATCCTGGGTTCTGTGGTGTACCTGTGGGAGCCACAGGGATGGCACTCATCCTGGGTTCTGTGGTGTACCTGTGGGAGCGGGTTTACCCGCGAAGAGGCCGGCAACGCCAGCGCAGGACTAACTGCCAGACAACCGGCCAGCCGCTGCAAACGCCTGCAACTGTGGATAAAACTCCCTGAAGTCCGCCAGCAATGGCTCATACAGCCGCTCCAGCTCCCCCATCACCCCAACCATCCCCTCCGGCCGCGACAAGCGCCGGGCAATACCGTTGAACACCTGCTCCAGCGTGGCAAAGTCGCCATACGCCCCCAGCCAGTCATCCGCCGCCATGAACGGCGCAATCCGCGCAAGCCGCCCCGGCAACTCGGGCTCCGCCAGCAACACCCGATAAAAGTCCCCGGTGAACTGCGCCAGCGGCTGCTCGGCATAATCCCGCCAATGCCGGGCCAGGCAATGGTCGAAAAACACATCCAGAACAATGCCGGCAAAGCGCCGCCGCTCCCGCGGAAAGCGCGCCAGTGCCGCCAGCACCAACGGGTGCTGGTCGGTATAGCTGTCGATATGCCGGTGCAGCCGGATGGCCGCCTCCAGCGCAGGCGGGAAGCGCCCTTCCAGCGAGCCTTTGACGAAGTCGCCATACAGGCTGCCAAGCAGTTGTTGCGGCGCCGGGCCGCCAAGGTGCAGGTGTGCGAGGTAGTTCATGAGCGCAGTCTAGCACCGCCGCCGCCTATATCGTTATAACGCGATATAGCGATTCGTGCTCAGCTCAGAACCTCTTCATATTTGTATATCGGGAATCCACGATTTACATTTCGCCCTATCGCGATATACCGCTACAACGAGCCTCAACCCATGCCTCTCGATCTCGACGAAATCATAAAAGCGCTGGCCCACCCGGTCAGGCGAGAAATCCTCAGCTGGCTGAAGGACCCGGCAACGCAATTCCCCGACCAGTACCACAGCACCGAGAACGGTGTGTGTGCCGGGCAGATCGACCAACGCTGCGGCCTGTCGCAGTCGACCGTCTCCGCCCACCTGGCCACCCTGCAGCGCGCCGGGCTGATCAGCAGCCAGAAGATCGGCCAATGGCACTTCTTCAAACGCAACGAAGCCACTATCCAGGCGTTTCTCGAACAACTGCGCCAAGCACTCTGAACAGGCAGGTAACCGTCATGACCACGCTTTTCGATCCGATCACCCTGGGCGACCTGCAACTGCCCAACCGCATCATCATGGCCCCGCTCACCCGCTGCCGGGCCGACGAAGGCCGCGTGCCCAATGCGCTGATGGCCGAGTACTACGTGCAGCGCGCCAGCGCCGGGCTGATCCTCAGCGAGGCGACCTCGGTCAGTGCCATGGGCGTCGGCTACCCGGATACCCCTGGTATCTGGAACGACGAGCAAGTGCGTGGCTGGAACAATGTGACCAAGGCCGTGCATGCCGCTGGCGGGCGCATCTTCCTGCAGCTGTGGCACGTTGGCCGCATCTCCCACCCCAGCTACCTGAACGGCGAGCTGCCGGTAGCCCCCAGCGCGATCCAGCCCAAGGGCCATGTAAGCCTGGTGCGCCCGCTCAGTGACTACCCCACCCCACGCGCGCTGGAAACAGAAGAAATCATCGACATCGTCGAGGCCTACCGCAGCGGTGCCGAGAATGCCAAGGCTGCCGGTTTCGATGGCGTGGAGATCCACGGTGCCAACGGCTACCTGCTCGACCAGTTCCTGCAGAGCAGCACCAACCAGCGCACCGACCGCTACGGCGGCTCGCTGGAAAACCGTGCGCGGCTGCTGCTGGAAGTGACCGATGCGGCCATCGAGGTGTGGGGCGCAAACCGCGTGGGCGTGCACCTGGCGCCGCGTGCCGATGCCCATGACATGGGCGATGCCGACCGTGCCGAAACCTTTACCTACGTGGCCCGTGAGCTGGGCAAGCGGGGTATTGCCTTCATCTGCTCGCGGGAAAAGGAAGCCGATGACAGTATCGGCCCGCTGATCAAAGAGGCGTTCGGTGGCCCGTACATCGTCAATGAGCGGTTTGACAAGGCCAGTGCCAATGCAGCCCTGGCCAATGGCAAGGCCGACGCCGTGGCGTTTGGCGTGCCGTTCATTGCCAACCCTGACCTGCCGGCGCGGCTGGCGGCGGATGCGCCGTTGAACGAGGCGCGGCCGGAGACTTTCTATGGCAAGGGGCCGGTGGGGTACATCGATTATCCGCGGTTGTAACTGAAATCGCCGGGGCCGCTTTGCGGCCCTTTCGCGACACAAGGCCGCTCCTACAGGGGAACGCGATTTCCTGTAGGAGCGGCCTTGTGTCGCGATAGGAGGGCAAAGCCCTCCCCTACAATGTCACGGGCGGGCGTTGATCTGCTGCTGCAGGTTCTGGATCTGGCTCTGCAAGGTATTCAGGTTGCGGGTCGTCTGCGCCCGGAAGGCGTCGAATTCCTGCACCGAAGCACCACTGGACGCCGCCGCGGCCGGGCGGTTGTCGATCTGGCTCTTGAGCACCAGGATGTCCTGCTCCAGGTCCTGGATGGCCGCGCTCGGGTTACCCTGCTTCTTCAGCGCTGCCACCTCGTTGCCCAGGCTCTTGAGCTGCCCGTCCAGCTTGGCGCCATCAGCCTGCGCGGCCTTCAGCGCAGCAACCTGTTCGTTCAGGCCCTTGAACTGCGTATCCAGCTTGCCACCATCGACCTGCCCCGAGCGCAACGCGGCCAGCTCGCCATTCACTGCCTTCAGTTGCGCCTGCAACTGGCTCTGCAGCTCGGTCACGGCCTTCTGCTGTTCACGGGTATCGGCCAGCACCTGCTCCAGGCGCTTGCCCAGGTCACCGGTCTGCCCGGCCACACCCTTCTGCAACTGGCGCAGCTGCAGCTTCAACGCCTCGCTGTTGGTAGTGGCGCCGGATTCGCTGGCCGCCACCTTGCCGCTGATCGCCTGCAGGCGCCCGGCAGCCTCTTCGCTGATGCGGGCGAAGCTTTCCTGGGTCGCCACCAGTTGCTGCTCCATCAGCGAGATCTGCTGGAAGCTCCACCAGCCAAGGCCCGCCAAGGCGATGAACGAGGCCCCGAGCAATGCCCATAGCGGCGCCGTGCTTGCACCGCGAGCGGCTTTCTGGCGGCTGCGCACCACGTGCGCCGGCATCAGTTCGTCATCGTCATGGGTGCCGGCCCGCAGGGTAGGCACGTCATCGTAGTCATCGTGAGCATGGTTACGCATGGATACATTCAACCGCGGTAGTCGCAAAGAGGCACGAGTATAAACCGCCAGCGCAGCGCGTTGATGACCATTGTCAGCCGAGCGGCTTCACTGCCCCGGCGGCTGGTGCTTCCACCAGGCACAGAATTCATCCAGCGCCGTCCACAGGCTGACCTTGGGCTGGTAGTCCAGGTACTGCCGGGCGCGGCTGATATCCAGGGTGAAATCGCGGCTCATCACCTGCATCCCCAGGCGCGACAGGGTCGGTTGCGGGCGCCCCGGCCACAACATGCAGGCCGCCTCGTTCAGCGCGGCCAGGCTGTAGGCCAGGCCGTAGGAGCGGTACCGGGTAACCTGCGGCAACTGCATCTGGCGCATCACGTAGTTGACCACATCCCACAGCGGCAGCGGCTGGCCGTTGCTGATGTTATAGGCCTGGCCCAGCGCCCGGTCGTCAGCGAACAGGGCACTGAGCAGCGCTTCGTTGAGGTTGTGCACGCTGGTGAAATCGACTTTGTTCAGGCCGTTGCCGATGATCGCCACACGCCCCTTGCGCTGCATCTGCATCAGCCGCGGGAAGATACTGGCATCGCCGGCGCCGGTGACGAAGCGCGGGCGCAGCGCCAGCACCTCGAGGCCGAACTCCTGGGCACCGAACACTTTCTGCTCGGCCATGTGCTTGGTCTGCCCGTAGTGGTCATGGAAGCGGCGCGGCACCTGCTCTTCCCGGATGTCCAGGCGCGAGCGGCCATTGAAGTAGATCGACGGCGACGACAGGTGTACCAGCCGCCGTACGTGCTCCTTCAAGCAGCCCTCGACCACGTTTTCGGTGACCACCACATTGCCTTGATAGAAGTCCTGGTAGCGCCCCCAGTTGCCCACTGCGCCGGCGCAGTGCACCACCGCCTCGACGCCTTGGCACAGGCGGCGGGCCAGCTCGGCATCACCCAGGTCGCCGGGGATGAACTGGGCGCCGCGCTTGACCAGGTGCTCGACCCCTTCGGCTCGACGGCCGCTGACCCGCACGTCCAGGCCCTGCTCCAGGGCAAAGCGCGCAAAGCGCCCGCCAATGAAGCCACTCGCGCCGGTGACCAGAATTCGCATGTAAGACTCCGTCTTGCCAGATTTCAGATGCAACTGACGCCAGCCGTGGCTACAAGGGCACCAGCCATTGCCGTGCGGTGTGCCGCAGGTGGTCGGTCAGTTGCGCGAGCAGTTGCCCGCCATTGCGCCAATGATGCCAGTACAGCGGCACATCGATGGGGGTATCGCTGCAGATTTCCACCAACTGGCCGCTGACCAGTTGCTCGCGAGCCTGCAGTTCCGGCACCAGGCCCCAGCCCAGGCCGGCTTCGGTCATGCGCAGGAAGCCTTCGGACGACGGGCACAAGTGGTGCAGGAAGCCATCCTCGATGCCCAGCGATGCCAGGTAGCGGTGTTGCAGGAAGTCGTCCGGGCCGTACACGATCGCCGGGGTACGGGCCAGGCGGCTGGCAGCGAAGCCCTGCGGAAAATGCCGCGCCATGAACCCGGGGCTGGCCAGCGCCCGGTAGCGCATGGCGCCCAGCGGCAGGCTGCGCGCGCCGGCCACCGGCCGCTCGCTGCCACACAGGCAGGCCGCCACTTCGCCCGCACGCATGCGTTTCAGGCCCACTTCCTGGTCTTCCACCACCAGGTCGGTCAGCACGTTCTGCTGTGCGCAGAAGTTGCCCACTGCGCCGGCCCACCAGGTAGCCAGGCTGTCGGCGTTGAGGGCGATGCGCAGGCGCTCCGGCATGCCCTCCTCGTCCAGCGCCGGCACCTGGCGCTGCAGGTCGCGTTCGAGCAGGCGCACCTGCTGCACATGGTTGAGCAACTGGCGGCCGACTTCGGTCGGGCTGGGCGGTGTGGCACGCACCAGCACCGGCTGGCCGACCCGCGCCTCGAGCAGCTTGATGCGCTGGGAGATGGCCGACTGCGACAAGCCCAGCACCTGCGCCGCGCGTTCGAAACCGCCCTGCTCGATCACCGCGGCAAGGGCGGCCAGCAGCTTGTAGTCGAACATCGATTTTCCTAATGACGGATCAGCTCTATTTGTTTTTCTTATACAGCGTGGTTCATCACAATGACCAGCATCTTTTGGACTCATTGGAGAGCACGCCATGTGGCAAAGCTATCTCAACGGCATGCTCGTGGCCTTCGGCCTGATCATGGCCATCGGTGCACAGAACGCCTTCGTCCTCGCCCAGAGCTTGCGCCGCGAGCATCATTTGCCGGTGGCGGCACTGTGTATCGTCTGTGACGCCATCCTGGTGGCGGCCGGAGTGTTCGGCCTGGCCACCGTGCTGGCGCACAACCCGACGTTGCTGGCGGTCGCCCGCTGGGGCGGTGCGGTGTTCCTGATCTGGTACGGCGCCAAGGCTTTGCGCAGCGCCTGCTCCAGGCAGAGCCTGCAACACCAGCAAGGCCAGGGTGCACGCTCACGCCGCGCGGTACTGCTCAGCGCCCTGGCGGTGACCCTGCTGAACCCGCACGTGTACCTCGACACGGTGCTGCTGATCGGCTCACTGGGCGCCCAGCAGGCTGCGCCTGGCGCCTACGTGGCCGGCGCTGCCAGCGCCTCGCTGCTGTGGTTCTCGACCCTGGCGATCGGTGCGGCCTGGCTGGCACCGTGGCTGGCCAGGCCGGCGACCTGGCGCATGCTCGACCTGATGGTGGCGGTGATGATGTTCGCGGTGGCGGCGCAGTTGATCTTCAACTGAGCTGGGCTTGTCACAACATTTTAGCGCCTGTGAGATCGAGCGCCGCCCGCGCGGCGCTCGATCTCACAGGCGCCACAAGGGATAAGCCGAACACCACCGGTCGGCACGCCCCGACCGCTCTGGAACCTCTATTCCCTATCTTTGTTGCGTGGTTATGCGCCGGGCCCGGTGCTATGATCCAGCCCTTGCGTCGCAAAGAGTACAAACTCGCCGACGCTCATCGGGCCGCCCGTGATCGGCCTTGCGCAAACCGCAAACAGACCTGAATCAGGAGATCCACCATGGCTTTTGAATTGCCGCCGCTGCCGTACGCCCACGATGCCCTGCAGCCGCACATCTCCAAGGAAACCCTGGAGTATCACCACGACAAGCACCACAACACCTATGTCGTGAACCTGAACAACCTGGTCCCAGGCACCGAATTCGAAGGCAAGACCCTGGAAGAGATCGTCAAGAGCTCTTCGGGCGGCATCTTCAACAACGCCGCTCAAGTCTGGAACCACACCTTCTACTGGAACTGCCTGGCACCAAACGCCGGTGGCCAGCCGACCGGTGCCCTGGCTGACGCCATCAACGCCGCTTTCGGTTCCTTCGACAAGTTCAAGGAAGAGTTCACCAAGACTTCGGTTGGCACCTTCGGTTCCGGCTGGGGCTGGCTGGTGAAGAAGGCTGACGGTTCCCTGGCCCTGGCCAGCACCATCGGCGCCGGCTGCCCGCTGACCAGCGGCGACACCCCGCTGCTGACCTGCGACGTCTGGGAACACGCCTACTACATCGACTACCGCAACCTGCGTCCGAAGTACGTCGAGGCGTTCTGGAACCTGGTCAACTGGGCCTTCGTTGCCGAACAGTTCGAAGGCAAGACCTTCAAGGCCTGAGTCATTCAGCCCTGAACGAAAAACCCGGCCCGGTGCCGGGTTTTTTTATGCCTGTACCGGCCTCTTCGCGGGTGAACCCGCTCCCACAGGTACGGCGCAGCTTGTGGACTTGATGCTATCCCTGTGGGAGCGGGTTTACCCGCGAAAAAGCCAGCACGGTTTTGCTTGCTCAGCCCGCATAGCACGCTAACATCAAACCTCTGGAAGATTGTTACAGCGCATTCAAGTTGCGGGGTCAGGCAACCGATACACTATTGATGGTCGGCCGATAGTGTATCGTCATCGTTGATGGCAAAATGATGCCATGCGCATGGATTAAGGAAACCCCATTGAAGCTGGAATTGCGGAACAGCTTGTCGGTCAAGTTGCTCAGGGTCGTGCTGCTGTCGGCGCTAGCGGTCGGTGTCGTGCTCAGCTGTGCGCAAATCGTCTACGACACCTACAAGACCCGCCAGGCCGTGAACAACGATGCCCAGCGCATCCTCGACATGTTCCGCGACCCCTCGACCCAGGCGGTATACAGCCTCGACCGCGAAATGGGCATGCAGGTGATGGAAGGCCTGTTCCAGGACGAATCGGTACGCATGGCCTCCATCGGCCACCCCAACGAAACCATGCTGGCGGAAAAGTCCCGCCCGCTGCAGGACATGTCCATGCGCTGGCTGACCGACCTGATCCTCGGCCAGGAACGTACCTACACCACGCAACTGGTCGGCCGCGGCCCCTACAGCGAATACTACGGCGACCTGAGCATCACCCTGGACACCTCGTCCTACGGCGAAGACTTCCTGATCAACGCCGTGATCATCTTCATCTCCGGTGTGCTGCGGGCCCTGGCCATGGGCCTGGTGCTGTACCTGGTCTACCACTGGCTGCTGACCAAACCGCTGTCGAAGATCATCGAGCACCTCACCCAGATCAACCCCGACCGCCCAAGCCAGCACCAGCTGCCGCTGCTCAAGGGCCACGAGAAGAACGAGCTGGGCCTGTGGGTAAATACCGCCAACCAGCTGCTGGCCTCGATCGAGCGCAACACCCATCTGCGCCACGAGGCGGAAAACAGCCTGCAACGCATGGCCCAGTACGACTTCCTCACCGGCCTGCCCAACCGCCAGCAGCTGCAGCAGCAACTGGACAAGATCCTCGTCGACGGCGGCCGCCTGCAACACCGCGTGGCGGTACTGTGCGTAGGCCTGGACGACTTCAAGGGCATCAACGAGCAGTTCAGCTACCAGGTCGGCGACCAGCTGCTGCTGGCCCTGGCCGACCGCCTGCGCGCCCACAGTGGCCGCCTGGGCGCCCTGGCACGCCTGGGTGGTGACCAGTTCGCCCTGGTGCAGGCCAATATCGAGCAGCCCTACGAGGCGGCCGAACTGGCGCAGAGTATCCTCGACGACCTGGAAGTGCCGTTCGACCTCGACCACCACCAGCAGATCCGCCTGCGCGCTACCATCGGCATCACCCTGTTCCCGGAAGACGGCGACAGCACCGAGAAGCTGCTGCAGAAAGCCGAACAGACCATGACCCTGGCCAAGGCCCGTTCGCGCAACCGCTACCAGTTCTACATCGCCAGCGTCGACAGCGAGATGCGCCGCCGTCGCGAGCTGGAAAAGGACCTGCGCGAAGCCCTGCCGCGCAACCAGCTGTACCTGGTGTACCAGCCACAGATCAGCTACCGCGACCACCGCGTGGTCGGTGTCGAGGCATTGCTGCGCTGGCAGCACCCGGAGCTGGGCATGGTGCCGCCAGACCAGTTCATCCCCCTGGCCGAACAGAACGGCAGCATCATCAGCATCGGCGAATGGGTGCTCGACCAGGCCTGCCGGCAATTGCGCGAATGGCACGACATGGGCTTCAGCGAGCTGCGCATGGCGGTCAACCTGTCGACTGTGCAGCTGCACCACAACGAACTGCCGCGGGTGGTCAACAACCTGCTGCAGGCCTATCGCCTGCCGCCGCGCAGCCTGGAGCTGGAAGTCACCGAGACCGGCCTGATGGAAGACATCAGCACCGCCGCCCAGCACCTGCTGAGCCTGCGCCGCTCCGGAGCACTGATTGCCATCGACGACTTCGGCACCGGCTACTCGTCGCTCAGCTACCTGAAATCGCTGCCGCTGGACAAGATCAAGATCGACAAGAGCTTCGTCCAGGACCTGCTGGACGACGATGACGACGCCACCATCGTTCGCGCCATCATCCAGCTCGGCAAGAGCCTGGGGATGCAGGTGATCGCCGAAGGCGTGGAAACCGCCGAACAGGAAACCTACATCGTCGCCCAGGGCTGCCACGAGGGCCAGGGCTACCACTACAGCAAGCCGCTGTCGGCCCGTGAGCTGACCAACTTCCTCAAGCAGGCGCAGCGAAACCAGGTTTCGATGTTCTGAGTCGCCTGCCCGGTTACAGGCCGTGACCGGCATTTACACGAATTGCATGCCCGCCCCCTTTACAGCAAATGCAAATCTTTCGCATGATGTTGCGGTTTCGCGTGCCACGGCGCACGGTCCACCCCTTGGTCCAACCACACGACGCAGGAAAACCAATAATGATTCGAATGCCTCTGGCCTCCGCCAGTCTGCTGGCCATTGCCATCGCTCTCGCCGGTTGCGGTGAAGGCAAGGACGACAAGGCCGCCGCGCCGCAAGCCCAGGCACCTGCTGCCGCCAGCACCACCGCTGCGGCGCCCGGGGCTGTCGACGAAGCCGCCGGCAAAGCCGTGGTCAAGCATTACGCCGAGCTGGTCTACGCCGTGTACAGCGATTCGCTGAGCACCGCCAAGACCCTGCAGACCGCAGTCGACGCGTTCCTGGCCAAGCCCAACGACGAAACCCTGAAGGCAGCCAAAGAAGCCTGGGTCGCCTCGCGCGTACCGTACCTGCAGAGCGAAGCCTTCCGCTTCGGCAACACCATCATCGACGACTGGGAAGGCCAGGTGAACGCCTGGCCGCTGGACGAAGGCCTGATCGACTACGTCGACAAGAGCTATGAGCACGCCCTGGGCAACCCGGCGGCCAACGCCAACATCATCGCCAACACCGAGATCCAGGTGGGCGAAGAGAAGATCGACGTCAAGGACATCACCCCCGAGAAGCTTGCCAGCCTGAACGAACTGGGCGGCTCCGAGGCCAACGTCGCCACCGGCTACCACGCCATCGAGTTCCTGCTCTGGGGCCAGGACCTGAACGGCACCGGCCCGGGCGCGGGCAACCGTCCGGCGTCGGATTACCTCGAAGGCAAGGGCGCCACCGGTGGCCACAACGACCGCCGCCGTGCCTACCTGAAAGCGGTCACCGACCTGCTGGTCAAGGACCTCGAAGAGATGGTCGGCAACTGGGCACCGAACGTCGCCGACAACTACCGCGCCAAGCTGGAAGCCGAGTCGGTCAACGACGGCCTGCGCAAGATGCTGTTCGGCATGGGCAGCCTGTCGCTGGGCGAACTGGCTGGCGAACGCATGAAGGTTTCGCTGGAAGCCAACTCGCCGGAAGACGAGCACGACTGCTTCAGCGACAACACTCACTACTCGCACTTCTACGACGCCAAGGGCATCCGCAACGTCTACCTGGGCGAGTACACCCGCCCGGACGGCAGCAAGGTGACCGGCCCGAGCCTGTCGTCGCTGGTGGCCAAGGTAGACCCGGCCGCCGACGCCACCCTCAAGGCCGACCTGGAAGCCACCGAAGCCAAGATCCAGGTGATCGTCGACCACGCCCTCAAGGGCGAGCACTACGACCAGCTGATCGCTGCCGACAACGCAGCCGGCAACCAGATCGTGCGTGACGCCATCGCCTCCCTGGTCAAGCAGACCGGTGCGATCGAGCAGGCCGCGGGCAAGCTGGGCATTGCCAACCTGAACCCGGATACCGCGGATCACGAGTTCTGATCCTGCTGTAGCGGTTCTGAAAGAGGCGGCCTTCGGGTCGCCTTTTTTGCTTCCGGCCCTATCGCCGGCAAGCCAGCTCCCACAGGTACCCCACAGGGCTCAAGGGCTGTGAAGTACCTGTGGGAGCTGGCTTGCCGGCGATAGGGCCCGACCAGGCAACCACAGACCATGGCCAACTGACACCGATTTCATCCAGCAATTGCAAATTGCTCTTATTCAAACTCCCTCACCCTGCTAAGCTTGCACGCCGGTTTTTCGCTCACGCCCAGGATTCTCGATGTCCTTGTCGCTGTCCCGACTCTCCCCCCTGCTGCTGGCCTTTGCCCTCGCCGCCTGTGACGACGCCCCGCGTTTCACCCAGGCCGAGCCCGGCGAAGCGTTGTCGGGCGGCAAAGCCACCGTGCAGCGCACTGACCGCAATGCCTATTCCCTGCCCTCGGCCAACCTCTCGCCCGAGCGGCGCCTGGACTTCGCCGTAGGCAACAGCTTCTTCCGCAACCCCTGGGTGATCGCCCCGTCCACCACCACCGCCCGTGACGGCCTGGGCCCGCTGTTCAACACCAATGCCTGCCAGAACTGCCACGTGCGCGACGGCCGCGGCCACCCGCCAGAGCCGGGCGACAGCAACGCCGTATCGATGCTGGTACGCCTGTCGATCCCCGACCAGCCCTACCTGGCCAAGGTGGTCGAACGCCTCGGCGTGGTGCCGGAGCCGGTCTATGGCACCCAGCTGCAGGACATGGCCATCCCCGGCGTGACGCCGGAAGGCAAGGTGCGGGTGAGCTACACCAGCGAAACGGTGTCGTTCGAGGACGGCCACCAGGTCGAGCTGCGCAAGCCGGCCCTGCAGATCACCCAGCTCGGCTATGGCGTGATGCACCCCGACACGCGCTTTTCGGCGCGGGTGGCGCCGCCAATGATCGGCCTGGGCCTGCTCGAAGCCATCCCCGAAGCCGACCTGCTGGCCAACGAAGACCCGGATGACCGCAACCGCGACGGCATCCGCGGCCGGGCCAACCGGGTGTGGGACGACGCCCAGGGCAAGACCGTGGTCGGCCGCTTCGGCTGGAAGGCCGGGCAGCCCAACGTCAACCAGCAGAACGTGCACGCCTTTGCCGGCGACATGGGCCTGACCACCTCCCTGCAGCCCAACGATGACTGTACCCCGGCGCAGGCCGACTGCCTGGCCGCGCCCAACGGCGACGGTGCCAATGGCGAGAAGGAAGTCAGCGACAACATCCTGCGCCTGGTCACCTTCTACACACGCAACCTGGCCGTGCCGGCCCGCCGCGACGTGGGCTCGCCGCAGGTGCTGGCAGGCAAGAACCTGTTCTACCAGGCCGGCTGCCAGGGCTGCCATACACCGCAGTTCACCACCGCCGCCAATGCCGCCGAGCCGGAGCTGGCCAACCAGCTGATCCGTCCCTACAGCGACCTGCTGCTGCATGACATGGGCCCGGGCCTGGCCGACGAACGCACCGAATTTGCCGCCAACGGCCAGGACTGGCGCACCCCGCCACTGTGGGGCATCGGCCTGAGCGAAACGGTCAGTGGCCACAGCCAGTTCCTGCACGACGGCCGCGCCCGCAACCTGCTCGAAGCCGTGCTCTGGCACGGTGGCGAGGCCGAGGCGGCACGCAATTTCGTACTCACTTTCAATGCCGAGCAGCGTGCCGCGTTGCTGGCGTTCCTGAACTCACTTTAAAAAGCGCAAAGGAGCCGGGCATGTTCCGACCCAAACTGTTGTTCACCAGCCTCGCCGCACTCGCCCTCGGCGCCTGCTCGCCGCAGGACCCGCAAGCCGTGACCTCCGCTGCCATCGCCAAGCAGGTGATCCTGCCCACCTACAGCCGCTGGGTCGAAGCCGACCGCACGCTGGCCGCCAGCGCCCTGGCCTACTGCGAAGGCAAGGAAACCCTGGACAAGGCCCGTGCCGACTTCCTCAACGCGCAAAAGGCCTGGGCCGAACTGCAACCGCTGCTCGTCGGCCCGCTGGCCGAAGGCAACCGCGCCTGGCAGGTACAGTTCTGGCCCGACAAGAAGAACCTGGTCGGCCGCCAGGTCGAGCAACTGGTCAACGCCGACCAACCGGTCGATGCCGCGGCCCTGGGCAAGGCCAGCGTGGTGGTACGTGGCCTGTCGGCCTACGAGTACATCCTGTTCGACAGCAAGCCGGACATCGCCACAGCCGAGCAGAAAGCCCGCTACTGCCCGTTGCTGGTCGCCATTGGTGAACACCAGAAGGCCCTGGCCGAAGAGATCCTCAAGGGCTGGAACAGCACCGACGGCATGCTCTCGCAGATGACCAAGTTCCCCAACCAGC
The DNA here is from genome assembly GCF_002113725.1 of Pseudomonas sp. B23(2017). Classification (NCBI taxonomy): domain Bacteria; kingdom Pseudomonadati; phylum Pseudomonadota; class Gammaproteobacteria; order Pseudomonadales; family Pseudomonadaceae; genus Pseudomonas; species Pseudomonas sp. B23(2017). The sequence continues at coordinate 263,097 of NZ_NEJM01000003.1, forward strand.
GCTACGCCGACTCCCACGAGGCCATCGCCGACCTGCTGCGCGCCCAGGTCACCGCCCTGGACAGCCTGAAGAAAAAGCTCGGTGCGCCGATGGGCCGCCAGAGCAAGGGTATCCCGCAGCCACTGCAGGCCGAAGCCTGGCGCAGCCACAGCTCGCTCAAGAGCCTGGAGGCCAGCCTCAAGGCCGCCGAAGCGGTCTGGGTCGGGGTCGACAACCAAGGCCTGCGCGGCTTGCTGTCCAGCGATCAGAAAGCCCTGGCGGACAAGATCGACGCCGCCTACGCTGCCTCGCTCAAACTGCTGGCCGCCAACCAGAAGACCCTGGGCGAGCTGCTGGCCGACGACGCCGGCCAGCAAACCCTGAACCAGATCTACGACAGCCTCAACGCCGTCCACCGCCTGCACGAAGGCGAGCTGGCCAAGGCATTGAACATCCAGCTGGGCTTCAATGCCAACGACGGTGACTGATCATGCTGCGACGCCAGGCCCTCAAACTCGGTAGCGTATTGCTCAGCGCCCTAACCCTGGGCGGCTGGAGCCTGTTCCGCAACAAAGGCAGCGAGCCCCTGCTGCTGTCGGCGCGTGACGACGGCGACGGCAAGCACTATGCGGTCGGGTTCCGCCTGGACGGCACCCAGGTGTTCAGCACCCAGGTCGCCCAACGCTGCCATGCCATCATCCATCACCCGGACCTGCCGATCGCCCTGTTCGTCGCCCGCCGCCCCGGCACCGAAAGCTACCTGGTCGACCTGCGCGACGGGCGCCTGCTGCAGACCGTCACCTCGCAGCCGAACCGGCACTTCTACGGCCACGCGGTCATTCACAAAAGTGGCGAATGGCTGTATGCCACCGAGAACGACACCACCGACCCGGGGCGTGGCGTACTCGGTGTGTACCGTTTCGAAGGCGAGCGCCTGGTGCACAGCGGGGAGATTCCGACCCACGGCATCGGCCCGCACGAAGTGGCCTGGCTACCGGACGGCGAAACGCTGATCGTGGCCAACGGCGGTATCCGCACCGAAGCCGAAAGCCGGGTGGAGATGAACCTCGACGCCATGGAGCCGAGCCTGGTGCTGCTGCAGCGCGACGGTACCCTGCTGAGCAAGGAAACCCTGGCCCAGCAGATGAACAGCGTGCGCCACCTGGCGGTAGGCAGCGATGGCACCATCGCCGCCTGCCAACAGTTCATGGGTGATGCCGATGAAACCGCAGAGCTGCTGGCGATCAAGCGCCCGGGCGAGCCGTTCAAGGCCTTCCCGGTGCCGGAACGGCAGTTGCAGGCCATGGCCCAGTACACCGCCAGCGTGGCTATCCACAGCGAGCTGCGGCTGGTGGCGCTGACCGCGCCACGGGCCAACCGCCTGTTCGTCTGGGACCTGGACAGCGGCGCGGTGCGGCTGGATGCGCCAATGCCCGATTGCGCGGGGGTGGGCGCGGTACAGGACGGCTTTGTCGTCACCTCCGGGCAGGGCCGTTGCCGGTTCTATGATTGCCGCAAGGCCGAGCTGGTCGGGCAACCGATGAACCTGCCGTCCGGTTTCTGGGACAACCACCTGCATCTCGTCTGATTTTCGGGTTGGCTGTACTGGCCCCTTCGCGGCTAAAGCCGCTCCCACAGGAATAGCGCAACCCGCTGACTGCGCGGTCCCTGTGGGAGCGGCTTCAGCCGCGAAGGGGCCGGCCCAGGCATTCCACTCCCCTTCCCCCCAAAAACAGTCAATACTTGCCCCATCCACACGTGGGCAGGATCGCCCGTTGTCGTGTCTAAGCGAATAACAACCGCATCCAAGGAACCGGACCTATGCTGCGCCGCCGCATGCTCATCATGTTGGCCGTGGTTCTGCTGATCGTGCTGGCCCTGGGGGGCTACAAAGCCTTTTCGATCTACCAGCAGATCCAGATGTTCACTGCCCCCAAGCCGCCCATCACCGTGGCGGCCGCCTTGGCCGAACAGCGCCCGTGGCAAGAGCGCCTGCCCGCCGTCGGCAGCCTCAAGGCGCTACAGGGCGTGGAGCTGAGCCTGGAGGTGGAAGGCATCGTCAAGGCCCTGCATTTCGACTCGGGCCAGCAGGTCAAGGCCGGGCAACTGTTGCTGCAACTCAACGACGACCAGGAAACCGCCCTGCTCGGCACCGCCCAGGCCGACCTGGGCCTGGCCAAGGTAGATTTCGGCCGTGGCAGCCAGCTGGTCGGCGACTCGGCCATCTCCCGCGGCGAGTTCGACCGCCTCACCGCCCAGTACCGGCGCAACCAGGCGGTGGTCGACCAGCTCAAGGCATCGAAGACCAAGAAGAGCATCAGCGCCCCGTTCAGCGGCACCATCGGCATTCGCCAGGTGGACGTCGGCGACTACCTGGCCGCCGGCACGGTGATCGCCACCCTGCAGGACACATCCAGCCTCTACGTCGACTTCAACGTACCGGAACAGGCCCTGCCGCACCTCAGCCTGGGCCAGCAGGTGCTGGTGCAGGTGGCCGCCTACCCGGGCCAGACCTTCCCAGCCAGCCTCAGCGCCATCAACCCCAAGGTCGAGGAAACCACGCGCAACCTGCTGGTGCGCGCGACCATGGCCAACCCGGACGGCAAGCTGCTGCCTGGCATGTTCGCCAGCCTGCTGATCCTGCTACCCAACCCGCAGCCACAAGTGGTAGTGCCGGAAAGCGCCATCACCTACACCCTGTATGGCAACTCGGTATACGTCGCCACGCCGAAAAAGGGCAAGGACGGCAAGCCGGAAAACGACGACAAGGGCCAGCCGCAGCTCACCGCCGAGCAGCGCACGGTGCAGACCGGCGAGCGCCGTGACGGCGTGGTGGTGGTCAGCAAGGGCCTGCAGGCCGGGGAACAGGTGGTCACCGCCGGCCAGTTGAAGCTCACCCCCGGCGCCGCGATCCGCATCGGCCAGGACAAAGCCCTCAAGCCCGCACAGGGCGCGCCGGGCAAGGACTGACAGGAGGCTGACATGGCGTTCACCGACCCGTTCATTCGCCGCCCGGTGCTGGCCAGCGTGGTCAGTCTGCTGATCCTGCTGCTGGGCTTCCAGGCCTGGAACAAGCTGCAGATCCGCCAGTACCCGCAAATGGAAAACGCCCTGATCACAGTGACCACCGCCTACCCCGGCGCCAACGCCGAGACCATCCAGGGCTATATCACCCAGCCGCTGCAGCAAAGCCTGGCCAGCGCCGAAGGTATCGACTACATGACCTCGGTGAGCCGGCAGAACTTCTCGATCATTTCCATCTACGCCCGCATCGGCGCCGACAGCGACCGGTTGTTCACCGAACTGCTGGCCAAGGCCAACGAAGTGCGCAACAAGCTGCCCCAGGACTCGGAAGACCCGGTACTGAGCAAGGAAGCCGCCGATGCCTCGGCGCTGATGTACATCAGTTTCTACAGCAAGGAGATGAGCAACCCGCAAATCACCGACTATCTGTCACGGGTGATCCAGCCCAAGCTGGCGACCCTGCCGGGCATGGCCGAAGCGGAAATCCTCGGCAACCAGGTGTTCGCCATGCGCATCTGGATCGACCCGGTGAAACTGGCAGGCTATGGCCTGTCGGCCACCGACGTGACCAATGCCGTGCGCCGCTACAACTTCCTTTCCGCGGCCGGCGAGGTGAAGGGCGAATACGTGGTCACCAGCATCAACGCCAGCACCGAGCTGAAGTCGGCCGAAGCGTTCGCCGCCCTGCCGGTCAAGACCAGTGGCGACAGCCGCGTGCTGCTGGGCGATGTGGCACGGGTCGAGATGGGGGCGGAAAACTACGACACGGTCAGCTCGTTCGACGGCACCCCATCGGTGTACATCGGCATCAAGGCCACACCGGCCGCCAACCCGCTGGACGTCATCAAGGAAGTGCGGCGCATCATGCCCGAGCTGGAAAGCCAGCTACCCTCGGCGCTGAAGGTATCGATCGCCTACGACGCCACGCTGTTCATCCAGGCCTCCATCGATGAAGTGATCAAGACCCTCGGCGAAGCGGTACTGATCGTCATCGTGGTGGTGTTCCTGTTCCTCGGTGCCCTGCGTTCGGTGCTGATCCCGGTGGTAACCATTCCGCTGTCGATGATCGGCGTGCTGTTCTTCATGCAGATGATGGGCTACTCGCTCAACCTGCTGACCCTGCTGGCCATGGTGCTGGCCATCGGGCTGGTGGTGGACGACGCGATTGTCGTGGTGGAGAACATCCACCGGCACATGGAAGAAGGCAAGTCACCGTTCGACGCCGCCCTCGAGGGCGCCCGCGAAATCGCCATGCCGGTGGTGTCGATGACCATCACCCTGGCAGCGGTGTATGCACCGATCGGCTTCCTTACCGGGCTCACCGGCGCGCTGTTCAAGGAGTTTGCCCTGACCCTGGCCGGTGCGGTGATCATCTCCGGCATCGTTGCCCTCACCCTGTCACCGATGATGTGCGCCCTGCTGCTGCGCCAGGAACAGAACCCCAGCGGCCTGGCCCACCGCCTGGACATGCTGTTCGAACGCCTGAAGGTGCGCTACCAGCGCCTGCTGCACACCACCCTCGACAGCCGGCCTGTCGTGCTGGTGTTTGCCGTGATCATCCTGTGCCTGATTCCGGTACTGCTGAAGTTCACCCAGAACGAACTGGCGCCGAACGAGGACCAGGGGGTGATCTTCATGATGAGCAGTTCGCCGCAGCCGGCCAACCTTGATTACCTCAACGCCTATACCGACGAATTCACCCCGCTGTTCAAGGCTTTCCCCGAGTATTACTCGTCGTTCCAGATCAACGGTTTCAATGGCGTGCAGACCGGCATCGGCGGCTTCCTGCTCAAGCCCTGGAACGAGCGCGAGCGCACGCAGATGGAGCTGCTGCCGCTGGTGCAGAGCAAGCTCGAGGAAATCAGTGGCCTGCAGATCTTCGGCTTCAACCTGCCGTCGCTGCCCGGCACCGGCGAGGGCCTGCCATTCCAGTTCGTCATCAACAGCGCTGGCGACTACCCGGCACTGCTGGATGTGGCCCAGCGCATCAAGGCCCGCGCCCAGGAATCCGGCAAGTTCGCCTTCCTCGACATCGACCTGGCCTTCGACAAGCCCGAGGTGGTGGTGGATATCGACCGGGCCAAGGCGGCGCAGATGGGGGTGTCGATGGACACCTTGGGCAGCACCCTTGCTACCTTGCTGGGCGAGGCGGAAATCAACCGCTTCACCCTCGAAGGCCGCAGCTACAAGGTGATTGCCCAGGTCGAGCGGCCGTACCGCGACAACCCCGGCTGGCTGAACAACTACTACGTGAAGAACGACCAGGGCCAACTGCTGCCACTATCCACCCTGATCACCCTCACCGACCGCGCCCGCCCGCGCCAGCTCAACCAGTTCCAGCAGCTGAACTCGGCGATCATCCAGGGCGTGCCCATGGTCAGCCTGGGCGAGGCGCTGCAGACCGTGCAGGGCATCGCCCGCGAAGAGGCTCCGGAAGGCTTCGCCTTCGACTATGCCGGCGTGGCGCGCCAGTACGTGCAGGAAGGCAGCGCGCTGTGGGTGACCTTCGGCCTGGCGTTGGCGATCATCTTCCTGGTGCTGGCGGCGCAGTTCGAAAGCTTCCGCGACCCGCTGGTGATTCTGGTGACGGTACCGTTGTCGATCTGTGGCGCGCTGCTGCCGCTGTTCCTGGGCGTATCGAGCATGAACATCTACACCCAGGTCGGGCTGGTGACGCTGATCGGGCTGATCAGCAAGCACGGCATCCTCATTGTCGAGTTTGCCAACCAGTTGCGTGAGGAGCGCGGCCTGAGCGTGCGCGAGGCGATCGAGGAAGCCGCGGCGATTCGCCTGCGGCCGGTGCTGATGACCACGGCGGCGATGGTGTTCGGCATGGTGCCGCTGATCCTGGCGACCGGGGCGGGGGCGGTCAGCCGCTTCGACATCGGGACGGTGATTGCCACCGGGATGTCGATCGGCACGCTGTTTACCCTGTTTGTGTTGCCTTGTATCTACACGTTGCTGGCGCACAAAGAGGTGGCCAGAGCGACATCGGTTGCCTGAACCGGCCTCTTCGCGGGTAAACCCGCTCCCACAGGTACGGCACCGGATCCGGAATGGGTGCAGTACCTGTGGGAGCGGGTTCACCCGCGAAGAGGCCGGCAAGGCAGATGCAAAAATGCCAGAGGCCCCGCAATCGCGAGGCCTCTGGCATTTCCATCTACCACCGGGTTCAACCGAACGGCCGCAACCCCTGGCGCATGCCGAACAGGAACAGCAACAGGTCCTGATCCGGCGCGGCCTCGGCCTGTTGCTGCGGTTTCACATCCCGCGGCAACGCGCACTGGTCGGCCAGCTCGGCCTTGCTGAACACTGTCGGCCTCGGCTCTTCCCACGCAGCCACCGCCGCGGTGGTCACCGCCAGGCCAGCTACCAGGAACAAAGCTCGAGCTATTTCTAGTTTCATTGCCCTAACCCTTTGACAGCGCTGCCAAACGCCATCTGGTAAAAGTAGAGCAGTGTTTGCCATTCCGCGTCATTGATCGACGAATGGCGGCGCAACTGGCGCAGGTCATTGCCCGCCGCGCGCTGGCAGCTGATGCGCCGCCGGCATTTTTCCAGGTCCAGCAGGGCGACTTCGACCCGGGCCTGCTCGCCCTCGCCAATCACCTTGATGAACACGTGCTTGCCATACAGGCAGCCGTGCTGCCAGTGCCCCAGGTGCATGCGCGCCAGGTTGTCCGCCAGGTCCTTGAGCATGCGCTCATGCACCACCTGCGGGTAACGCTCGCGGGCACCTTCGGCATGCCAGGTGTCGAGTTCGACGAAGCCGTCGAGTGCTTCGCTCACCAGCAACGCACGCCACTGCTGGTCGGCACCACGCTCGGCGCCACAGAAGACGATGCGCGGTACACGCACGCCCAGTTGCTCGAAGCTGTTCAACGCATCGAGTTCACGCAATACGGTCGGCCGGCCGAAAGGGTGCAGCAGGCTACGGTAGATATGCCCGACCTGGCGCTTGGCATACAGCAGCTTGCCATTGCCATCGTCGAGGCGTTGCACACCACTCTCGCCACCACGGCGCTGGTTAGGCTCCTCGACCCACTCGCCTTGCTGGCGCCAGTAAAAATCGAACCGCGACTCCCCTCTCTGGGCTACAGCCATCAAACACTACCCCTTACGCAATACATAGACCCGCCACATGGCATAGAACGGCAGGAAGTCGAGGCGTTCCTGGATTCTGAAGCCGGCGGCTCGGAATTCTTCTTCGACCGTGTCGGCCGGTAACACAAAACGGTTCTGGTAATTGTCCTGGTCGCCCTTCCTGGCGCTGCGACGCTGTTCCAGTTTTTTCCGGCGCCAGGCCTTGAAGTTACCATCCACCCACAATGACAGGATCACACTATCACGGCTAACCCGTTGAAATTCCGAAAGAATGGTCTTTCTGTGCGCCGCTTCGCCAATGTGGTGGAACAAGCGCATGCAGAAAATGCTGTCCACCGAGTTGTCCGGCAAGTCGATGGCAAATGCCGAAGTCTGCAAAGGCCGTACCCGTGCCACCACCTCTGGCGCTTGCGCGGTACAGGCTGTCTCGATCATCGCTTCGGAGTTGTCGGCGCCGATGATCACCCGGTTGGGCTTTTCTGCCAGCAACGGCCAGAAGCGGCCGGCACCGCATGGCAGGTCGAGGACTAGCCCAGGCTCACCAGCCAATGCCAAGGCGCGACGCGCCAGTTGCTCATCACGCTTGTGGGAAAGGCGTCGCGCCAGGCCATCCTGGTGCTTGAGAAAGTACTCGCGCGCATGTTCTTTGTCGTACTTCTCGGAAAATTCAAGCTTGATGGGGCTACGCATTGGGCATCTCCTGACTCCATTCCGCCCACATTAGGTAAGCAAGCGTAGGAATCAGGTCATGCTGATGTGAAAAATATGTTGAGCGCCGAATGACCTGTTACAACAGATTACTCGACCAAAGCCTCCGGGTCGCCCTTGGCCGCGGTATTGCTCAGGTCCACCATGAAACGGCAGCCGTGCGGCAAGGTCGAGGTCAGGGTGACATGCCAGCCCTGGTCGTCGCAGATCCGCTGTACCAACGACAGGCCCAGGCCCAGGCCCTCGCCGCGCCGCTCGTCGCCGCGCACGAACGGCCGGAACATCGCCTCGCGCTGCTCCTCCGGGATACCTACGCCGCTGTCCTCCACGCTGAAGCCGTTGGCTTCCAGGCTCAGGCGGATGTAGCCACTGTCGGTGTAGTGCGCGGCATTGCGCAGCAAGTTGCCCATCACCGATTGCAGGAAGGTGGCGTTGTACAGCACCGGGCTGGCACTGACGCGACCATCGAAATACAGGGCCAGGCCCTTCTGTTCGATGGTGTCGCGCCAGACCCCGACCAGTTCGTCCGCCACTTCCCGCAGGGTGGCCCGCGAAGCCACGGCGCCCTCGTCGCGCTGTGCCCGGGCCAGCATCAGGAAGGTCTTGACCAGTTCGCGCATTTCTTCCGTGGCCCGCGCCACACGCTCCACCTGGCTGCGCGAGCGGGCGTCCAGCGTCGGGTTTTCCATCAGCAGTTCGCACGAGGTGGCCAGCACCATCAAGGGCGTGCGCAGTTCATGGCTGACGTCGCTGGTGAACAACCGTTCGCGGGTCAGCGCATCGCGCAGGCGGCCCAGGGTATCGTCGAAGGCTACCGCCAGCTGGCCGACTTCGTCCGCGGCATAGTCCGGCGCCAGCGGCGGGGCCAGGCCCAGCAACTGGTCACGGTGGCGTACCTGGCGCGCCAGGCGGATCACCGGCGCCATCACTCGGCGCGCCACCAGCCAGCCGAGGATGACCGCCAGCACCAGGCTGAGCAGGAAGCCCACCACCACCACCGCAAACAGCACGCGCTCGCGTTCCTCGAAGTCGCTCTGGTCCTGCAGCAGCACATAGCGGCGGCCATCGACGATCTCGACCATGGCGTGGTACGACAGCTGATCGCGGAATACCTCGTGGAAGCCGCGGTCGAGGTGGCGCAGGTCCTTGGGCAGCTCGAAGTCGTCACGCCCGCCGCTGAAGTAGAACAGCTGGTCGGGACGTGGCCGGTGGCTCCAGTCGCTGACGCTGTCCATGCGCAGCAGGCGTTGCAGGTCACCACCCAGCACCGAGGAAATCAGCCGCTCTTCGACCAGGTGCACGGTGCCGACGATGCCGAAGGCGAAGGCCCCGGCCACCAGCGCGCTCATCAGGGCAAAGGCGATGATGATGCGCTGGGCAAGGCTTTGCTTAAACTCCATCACGGCCCTCGGCGAGGCGATAGCCGACGCCATGGACGGTATGCAGCAGCGGTTTTTCAAACGGCTTGTCGATCACCTGGCGCAGCTGGTGCACGTGGCTGCGCAGGCTGTCGCTGTCAGGGCAGTCATCGCCCCACAGGGCTTCTTCCAGCACTTCGCGACGCAATACGTGCGGGCTCTTCTGCATCAGCACCGCCAGCAGCTTGAGGCCGACCGGGTTGAGCTTGAGCAAGCGGCCCTGGCGGGTGACTTCGAGGGTGTCGAGGTCATAGCTGAGGTCGGCCACCTGCAAGGTGCGGCGCCCGCCACCCTGGGCCCGGCGCAGCACCGCCTCTATGCGAGCGGCCAGCTCCGACAGGGCGAAGGGCTTGAGCAGGTAATCGTCGGCACCGGAGCGGAAGCCTTGCAGGCGATCGTCCAGTTGGTCGCGGGCGGTGAGCATGATCACCGGCGTATCGCGGCGGGCGTCTTCGCGCAGGCGCTTGCACAGGGTGTAGCCGTCGATGCCCGGCAACATGATGTCGAGCACGATCAGGTCGTAGTGCTCGGTGGCTGCCAGGTGCAGGCCGGACAGGCCATCCTGGGCGCAGTCGACGGTGTAGCCCTTCATGCCCAGGTAATCGGCCAGGTTGGCCAGGATATCGCGGTTGTCTTCAACCAAAAGAATGCGCATCGGTTTCTCCTGTGCGGCGCTTCTCGCTGTGGTGCGCGGCAGGCGCAGCTTAAGGCCTATGCCTGCAGGGTGCCAGCCCCAGGGAAAATTCAGCGCACTTGACGGTTTTTTCACTGATCCTTCACGGACACAGGATAGCGGGCGGCCGACAATGCCCGATCTTTTTCGCGCCCTGGAGCCGTCATGCAGCAACCAACCCGCCCTCGCCCGATCAATTTCTGGCTGTACCTTGGGCTACCCCTGGCGACCGCGCTTGGCCTGATCCTGCTGGAACTGACCTCGGTCGACATGGACATTGCCAACCTGTTCTTCGACCCTGCTGCCGGGCAATTCATCGGCCGCCACAGCTATTTGCTGGAGAACATCCTGCATGACCGGGTCAAACAGGGGGTGATCCTGCTGGGCGTGATGTCGCTGGTGACCTTTGCTGCCAGCTTCTTCTGGAAGCGCCTGTTCGGCTGGCGCCGTGAGCTGGGCTGCCTGGTACTGGCACTGGGCCTGTCCACGGCGTTTGTCACACCGCTGAAGAAAGTGACTCAGGTGCAATGCCCGTGGAGCCTGACCCAGTTTGGCGGCAAGGAAACCTACAGCAAGCTGCTGGAGCCGCGGCCGGCGACCGACAAGCCCGGGCTGTGCTGGCCGGGCGGGCATGCCGCCACCGGGTTCTGCCTGTTCGGGCTGTTCTTCATGTTGCGTGATCGCAAGCCGAGGCTGGCGCGGGTGGCGTTGACGGTGGCCTTAGTGGCCGGGTCGGTGCTATCGCTGGGGCGGATGATGCAGGGGGCGCACTTCCTGTCGCACAACGTGTGGACGGCGGTGTTCTGCTGGTTGATCGGCTTGGGGTCGTATTACCTGGTTCTGTATCGTCGGGGAATGGCTGAGGTGCCTGCTGCCGAGCGTAGCGTCGCCTGACCCAGGGGCCGCTTTGCGGCCCTTTCGCCGGCAAGCCAGCTCCAGGTACAGCGCAAGTCCCAGTGTTGGCGCAATCCTGTAGGAGCGGCCTTGAGTCGCGATGGGCTGCAAAGCAGCCCCAATGGCCCCAACAGGAAAAACAAAAAAGCCCCGGTTCTCGCGAACCGGGGCTTTTCATGGTGCAGGGGGTAAGGCTGGCTTACATCATGCCGCCCATGCCACCCATGCCGCCCATGTCAGGCATGCCAGCAGCTGGCTTGTCTTCCGGCAGGTCGGCAACCATGGCTTCGGTGGTGATCATCAGACCGCCGATCGAAGCAGCAGCTTGCAGCGCCGAACGGGTGACCTTGGCTGGGTCCAGGATGCCCATCTCGATCATGTCGCCGTATTCGCCGGTAGCAGCGTTGTAACCGAAGTTACCCGAACCTTGCTTGACCTTGTCAGCGACAACGCTTGGCTCGTCGCCGGCGTTGGCAGTGATCTGGCGCAGCGGCGCTTCAACGGCGCGACGCAGCAGGGCGATACCGACGTTCTGGTCTTCGTTGTCGCCTTTGAGGTCGGCAATGGCAGCCAGGGAGCGAACCAGGGCCACACCACCGCCAGGCACCACGCCTTCTTCAACGGCTGCACGGGTAGCGTGCAGGGCGTCTTCAACGCGGGCTTTCTTCTCTTTCATTTCAACTTCGGTGCCGGCACCGACCTTGATCACGGCAACACCGCCAGCCAGCTTGGCCAGACGCTCTTGCAGCTTCTCGCGGTCATAGTCCGAGGAAGTCTCTTCGATCTGGGCACGGATCTGCTTGACGCGTGCTTCGATCTCGGTGTCGGCGCCAGCGCCGTCGATGATGGTGGTGTTTTCCTTGGACAGGATGACGCGCTTGGCGTTACCCAGGTGCTCCAGGGTAGCTGTTTCCAGGGACAGGCCGATTTCTTCGGAGATGACCTGGCCGCCAGTCAGGACGGCGATGTCCTGCAGCATGGCCTTGCGGCGGTCGCCGAAGCCCGGAGCCTTGACCGCAGCAACCTTGACGATGCCGCGCATGTTGTTGACTACCAGGGTAGCCAGGGCTTCGCCTTCAACGTCTTCGGCAACGATCAGCAGTGGGCGGCCGGCCTTGGCAACGGCTTCCAGAACTGGCAGCAGCTCACGGATGTTGGAGATCTTCTTGTCGACCAGCAGCAGCAGCGGGCCTTCCAGCTCGGCAACCATGGTGTCCGGCTTGTTGACGAAGTACGGCGACAGGTAGCCACGGTCGAACTGCATGCCTTCCACGACAGACAGTTCGTTTTCCAGGCCCGAGCCTTCTTCAACGGTGATCACGCCTTCTTTACCGACTTTTTCCATGGCTTCGGCGATGATTTCACCGATGGAGTTGTCGGAGTTGGCGGAGATGGTACCTACCTGGGCGATGGCCTTGGAGTCGGCGCATGGCTTGGACAGGTTCTTCAGCTCGGCGACGACGGCAGCGGTGGCCTTGTCGATGCCGCGCTTCAGGTCCATCGGGTTCATGCCGGCAGCGACGGCTTTCAGGCCTTCGTTGACGATGGCCTGAGCCAGGACGGTAGCGGTGGTGGTGCCGTCACCGGCAGCGTCGTTGGCCTTGGAAGCAACTTCCTTGACCAGCTGGGCGCCCATGTTCTCGAAGGCGTCTTTCAGCTCGATTTCCTTGGCGACGGAAACGCCGTCCTTGGTGATGGTCGGCGCGCCGAAGCTCTTGGCCAGCACCACGTTACGGCCTTTCGGGCCCAGGGTCGCTTTTACCGCGTCAGCCAGAACGTTGACACCAACCAGCATTTTCTTACGAGCGGAGTCGCCGAATTTTACGTCTTTAGCAGCCATGATCGTTTAATCCTTGGAATTCTTTGGAGTAACGGGAAGTCGGGGAAATCAGCCTTCGATAACGGCGAGGATTTCGTTCTCGGCCATGACCAGCAGGTCTTCGCCATCGACTTTCACGGTGTTGCTGCCCGAGTAAGGGCCGAAAACCACTTTGTCACCCACTTTCACGGCCAGCGCGCGAACTTCGCCGTTGTCCAGGATGCGACCGGTGCCGACGGCGACGACTTCGCCGCGGTTTGGTTTTTCAGCGGCCGAACCCGGCAGGACGATACCGCCAGCGGTTTTCGATTCTTCTTCGCTGCGACGGATAACGACGCGGTCATGCAGAGGACGAAGCTTCATTGTCGATCTCTCCCAAATAGTGGTTTTCATCGGCCGGTGTCGACACCGGCGGTTTGATGCAGTCCGGCGTTGCCGGGGGTGATCCGCAATGGGCGAAGCACCTGTGTAATGTCTGGTGTCGCCACCAGAAACCTTGCGGTGACCACATACATGAGGCCGCCATATTCAATTACAAGGCTTGTTTCAGAAAATTTTTCATTAGCCTGAAAAGCTTGGGGCCGCTTCGCAGCCCTATCGCGACACAAGCCGCTCCTACAGGGGTTCGCGTACTCTGTAGGAGCGGCCTTGTGTCGCGATAGGGGCGCGAAGCGGCCCCCGGCTATTACTTGTCGCGGCGCTCGTACTCGCCTTCGATCACATTCGGCCGATGCCCGCCATCCTGCGGCCGGGCCTGGAACGGGTCGTCCTGGAAGGCGCGCTGGCGCATGGCCTGGGCCTCGGCACGCTCGCGCATCTTGCGCGCGGCCAGGTGACGGGTGAATGGCAGCAGGCACAGCAGGCCCAGCACGTCGCTGATGAAACCTGGCAGCAACAGCAGGCCACCACCAACGGCCAGCATCATGCCCTGGAACATGTCCTCGGCGGGCAGTTCGCCACGCTGCAGGCTTTCACGGGCGCGCAGTGCGGTGGCCAGACCGGCCACGCGCATCACCAGCACACCCAGGGCGGAGCCGGCGATGATCAGCAGCAGCGCCGGGAAGAAACCGATGGCGGCACTGACCTTCACGAAGACGAACAGCTCCAGCACGGGAAACAGTAGAAACAACAGTAGAAAAGCACGCATCAAAGCATTCCTCGTCGGAAGAGACCCTTCCTGTAAGACCAACAAATGGATGCGGGCGCTCGGCTTTTCAACCCTCGACTTCCGTCGCAACCGGCCACTGGTCGGCGCGCGCCAGCAAAACCAGGGCTTCGCGGACTTGTGTCGGCGTATTGCAAGTACTTGGGAAAGGCAACCAGTGCACCGCCTGGCCGATACGCAGGTGCATGCCTTCGCTGTCTACCCCGACCATCTGCGCTGGCGCATGGTTTGGCAGCTCGGTCAGTTGCACATAGTGGGCGATGGCGTTGGCGTGGTCGTTGTTCATGTGCTCGACCATGCTCGCCTCGGCTTTACCGGCGAACGGGTTGGCCAGGGTTACCTGGTCAAGCCAGTGGATCGCGCCGAAGCCGCCGATGTAGCGGTGGCGCACCGGCTGCAGCACCCAGAAGTCGAAGTCGTGGGCTTTGTGGTAGTTGGCCGCGTCCGGGAAATAACGGTAGTAGCGCTCGGCGGCGGCCTCGATGGCGGCCTCCTCCACCAGCTTGTGCGCCTCGGCCATCACCGTCAGGCGCCCCACGGCCTGCACGTCCTCGGCTTCGCGTTCGCCCACCAGCAGCGAGCACTTGGGGTCTTTCTGCAGGTTGTGGGTGTGCTGGGCGATGCGGCTGATGAGGATCAGCGGGTTGCCCTGAGCGTCCAGGCAGTACGGCACGACCGAGCCGAAGGGGAAGCCGGGCATCGACTTGGAATGGGTCGAGAGCACGCCGCGGTATTCCTTGAGCAGCAGCTCCCGGGCGGGGCGGATGGCATTGGTACTCACTTGGGGGCGGCTCCTGATATCGGGCTGGATGGGACAAGATAAGCATTATCAGATCCAGTGCCAATGGGGCTGCTTTGCAGCCCATCGCGACATAAGGCCGCTCCTACAAGGGATCGCGTACATCCTGTGTCGCGATAGGCCGCAAAGATTTACCAGGTAACGCCGAAGCCTGCGGTATAGCGGGTCTTGTTCAGGTCACTTTCACGCGTACCGGTGATGACGTCCTTCTCCGCCTTGAGGTTGAGCGAGGCCCACTCGGTGACCTTGTAGCGCAGGCCAATCTCGGCATCCAGCGCGTAATCGGCCACGCCACCCAGCGGCTTGGCGAACTCGCCGTTGGTGAACAGCTGCACGTTCTTGCCAATCAGGTAGCGGGTGTAGTCCCACTTCACCGCCGCGGAATAGAAGTTGTCCTTGGCGCCATCCTGGTATTCGAAGTCGGTACGGTTGATCAGCGAACCCAGCGAGAATGCGCCCAGTTCGTCGTCCCAGAACTGGTAACCCGGGCCAGTACCCACGGTGCGCTGGCGGGCGAGGTCTTCGATGCGGTCGCGCTTGTACTCTGCGCGCCCCTGCCAGAACCACTTCTCGGTAAGGAAGCGGTCCAGGGCGTACTCGGCACTCCAGTTGTCGGTGGTGGTGACGTCGTCCTTGGTCTCGCGGTTGTATTCGCCTTCGGCGTTGTGCCGCCAGCGGCCATGGCGGGCGCTGGTCTTGAAGCCGATGTCGTAGTCGTCGGTGTCGTTCTCGGCGCGCTTGTAGTCCAGCGCCACGTCGACGTTGCCCTTCCACACGAAGTCCTCGACCAGTGGCTTGGGCTTCATGATCTGCTCGATGCTGGCCAGCTCCACGGTCTTCGGCGCCTCGCCATTGGCCAAGGTCACCTTGCCGGGCTCGGCGGCCTTCAGCGACTTGGCGCGCTCACCGCTGTAGGCGTCCTGCTTGACCAGCATCTCCTGGTCGCTCTCCAGGGTCTGGACTTCTTTCCAGTCCAGGGCGATGGAACCGCCATAGGGGGTTTCCAGCAGCAGCTTGCCGCCGTCGAAGACTTTGATCTTGCCGCTGAGCCGGTCGCCGTTCTTCATCCACACGGTGTCGGCGAACACCGGGGAGGCGCACAGGGAAACAGCAAGCAGGCACAACAAGGATCTAGAATACATAAGCGGGCTATGATTTGCGGACTACGGGTTCGATTTGACGAAAAAAGCCGGGCATTATCCAGATAACCACGACCAGAGCAAGGAAAGACCGGGAGCATGCCGTTGAGTTCAACTCTCATTTGCCAGACCGCCGGTCCGGTTTCATCTGCAGCCCAGTGGGGGCCTGATGTCTGACGGATATGAGCACGCCCTGGACTCCGCCGAGGGCCGACGAACGGCGCTGTATTCGGTACTCGGCCAAGTGCCGGCCGGCAAGGTGGTCAGCTATGGCCAGTTGGCCGAACTGGCGGGGCTTGGGCGGGCGGCACGCTGGGTCGGGCGTACCCTCGGGCAACTGCCCGCGGACACTCGCCTGCCCTGGCACCGGGTGCTTGGCGCAGGTGGCCGGCTGAGCCTGGCACTGGGTACCCCGTCTGGGGATGAACAACGGGCGCGACTGCGTGCGGAGGGTGTGAATGTAACCAACAATCGTGTGGATATGACGCGCCATGGCTGGCGCCCGATGGAGCACAGCGGTTAGAGTGCGCGCTTTGTTTTCGCAAACTTGAGGCAGATGTTGGCCCATGCCCCGTAAAACCTGGCGCGCTGCGCTTGCTGCCTATGCCAGCCCGTCAACCTTGGTACTTTTGCTGCTCGGCTTCGCTGCCGGTCTGCCTTACATGCTGGTGTTCTCCACCCTTTCGGTGTGGTTGCGCGAAGCCGGCGTGGCCCGCGAGACCATTGGCTACGCCAGCCTGATCGGCCTGGCCTACGCCTTCAAGTGGGTGTGGTCGCCGCTGCTCGACCAATGGCGCCTGCCACTGCTCGGCAGCCTGGGGCGTCGGCGTTCGTGGCTGCTGCTGTCGCAGGCGCTGGTGGTGGTCGGGCTGGTCGGCATGAGCCTGTGCGATCCGCAGCAGCACCTGTCATGGCTGATCGCCCTGGCAGTGCTGGTGGCCTTCGCCTCCGCTACCCAGGACATCGCCGTCGATGCCTACCGCCTGGAAATCGCCGACGACCAGCGCCAGGCTGCGCTCGCTGCCAGCTACATGGCCGGCTACCGCGTGGCGGCCCTGCTGGCCACGGCTGGTGCACTGTTCTTCGCCGAGTGGTTCGGCTCCACCGGTTTCAGCTACCTGCACAAGGCCTGGGCCGGCACCTACGTCATGTTCGCGGTGATGATGCTGCCCGCCGTGTTCACCACCCTGATCATGCGCGAACCGCCCGTACCCATGCGTACCCAGCTGTCGGCAGCGCGCTATGGGCTGGTGCACCAGCTGGCCTCGGTGTTCGTATTGATCATCCTGCTGGTTTCGGTACCGGCGAGCTTCACCCAGATGTTCAATACCGGCTGGTCCAGCGTCATCTCCGGTGATGCCACGCCACTGGACCTGCTGCTGGAAGACCGCGCCTTCCTGCGCCTGATCCTCTACGTGCTGCTGACCTGGGCGTGCCTGTCGAGCCTGGGCCGTCGTGGCCTGGCCCCGGTGCTGACCCCGGTCAACGACTTCATCGCCCGCTACCGCTGGCAGGCCCTGCTGCTGCTCGGCCTGATCGCCACCTATCGCATGTCGGACACGGTGATGGGCGTGATGGCCAACGTGTTCTACATCGACATGGGCTTCACCAAGGACCAGATCGCCAGCGTCAGCAAGATCTTCGGCCTGATCATGACCCTGGTCGGCGCCGGGGTTGGGGGCCTGCTGATCGTGCGCTTCGGCATCATGCCGATCCTGTTCATCGGCGGTGTGGCCTCGGCGGGCACCAACATCCTGTTCCTGATGCTGGCCGACATGGGCCCGAACCTGCAGATGCTGGTGGTGACCATCTCGCTGGACAACTTCAGCTCCGGCATGGCCACCTCGGCCTTCGTCGCCTACCTGTCGAGCCTGACCAACCTGAAGTTCTCGGCTACCCAGTACGCGTTGCTCAGTTCGATCATGCTGCTGTTGCCAAGGCTGATCGGGGGTTATTCGGGGGTGATGGTGGAGAAGTTCGGTTACCACGACTTCTTCCTGATCACTGCCCTGCTGGGCGTGCCGACCTTGATCCTGATTGCCCTGCAATGGCGCCAGGAGGCCGGGCCGGGCAAACCGGTGGCAGAGGAAGGTTCGGCGGCCGAGCGGCCCTGACAGATTTGTATTGCCTGTACTGGCCTCTTCGCGGGTAAACCCGCTCCCACAGGTACAGCACAGCTCTCGAGGGCAGTGCTGTACCTGTGGGAGCGGGTTTACCCGCGAAGAGGCCGGTACAGGCAATAAAGTTTACTGAGCAACAGCCCCCTCACCAGGCCGCCCACCCACCACAAACCACAGTGGCCACAGCGCCAAGGCCCCCGCCACACCCGCCGCCAGGGCAAAGTGCAGCAAGCTGGCCCCGGCGCCAATCATCGCCAGCACCGCCCCACCCAACCCCAGCAAGGCGATGGTGATCATCCCCAGCATGGCCGATACCAGGCCCTTGCTCTGCTCGCTGGCGAACAGCGTCATGCGATACAGCACCGCGTTGGCCACGCCCAACCCCAACGCGTACAGCGACATGCCCGCCACCACGCTGGTCACGCTCGGCCAGTACCAGGTCGCCAGCACCATCAGGCACAGGCCGGCCAGGTATGGCCACAACGCACCCCGCACCAGCGCCGGCAGCGGATAGCGGTCGGCGATGCGGTTGATGATCAGGTTGCCCAGGATCAGCCCGCCAAACACCGGCAACTGCCACAAGGCGTACTCCATGGTGCTCAGCCCCTCGTCGTGGATCAGCAGCACCGGCGACAGGCCGATCCAGCCAATCAGCGGCAGACCGACCAGGCCCAGAGCCGCGCTACCAGCGACAAAGCGGCGGTTGGCCAGCAACTGGCCGTAACCGGCCAGCAGCGGCAGCAGGTGGATCGGCGTGAATGCCAGGCGCGAGCCATCACGGCGCTCCACGCCAAGGGTTTCCGGCATCAGCCGGTGCAACAGTAGCCAGGCCAGAACCGCGCCGATGGCAAAGGCCACGAACAGCCAGCGCCAGTCCAGCCACTGCAGCAGCAAGGTGCCCACCAGCGGCCCGAGCAGTGGCGAGAGCAAGGCGATGTTGGCCAGCAGGGCCATCATGCGCACGGCGTCCGCTTCGCTGAAGGCTTCGTTCAGGGCCGGGTAGCTGACCGTGACCACAAAGCCCAGGCCGATGCCCTGCAGCAGGCGCAGCAAGTTGAACAGGCCGATGTCGTGGACCCAGAAGGTAGCCAGGCAGGCCAGGCCGAAGAACGCGCAGCCGATCAGCAGCAACGGGCGCCGGCCATAACGGTCGGCCAGCGGGCCGATCAGCCATTGCAGCACCACGCCACCCAGCAGGTACAGGTTGAGGGCGTGGGGAATGTATTCGGGGCTGGCGTTCAGGTCGCCGACCACCACCGGCATGGCCGGCATGACGGCGTCGCTGGCCAGGTAGGTGAGCAGCTCGAACAGCGCCAGGGTCAGGCCGAACAGCAAGGCGCGCAGGGGGGTGATGTACAGCAGTGGTTTCATGATGGCGTATCGGGTGTGGCAGGTGGGGTCAGGCTATATGCCAGAAATGGCGGGGTATTGCTGTGAACAAGTGTAAAAAGCCGGGGCCGCTTCGCGCCCCATCGCGACACAAGGCCGCTCCTACAAGGGTTACGCGATTCCCTGTAGGAGCGGCCTTGTGTCGCGAAGGGGCGCGAAGCGGCCCCAACCGATGACAACGCGGTATTACTGCGCTGCAGTCTCCTGCACCACGCGAATCACCCGCTGCGGGAACGGAATGTCGATCCCTTCAGCCTTCAACCGGTCGCGCGCATGCTCGTTGAGCATGAACATCACATCCCAGTAATCGGCAGTCTTGGTCCACAAGCGCAACGACACGGTGATCGAGCTGTCGCCCAGGGTCGCGACCACCGCCTGCGGCGCCGGGTCGGGCAGCACACGCGGGTCCTGCGCCAGCTCCAGCAGCACGTTGCGGGCCTTCTGCAGGTCGGCGTCGTAGTCCACGCCCACATCGAACACCACCTTGCGCGTCGGCTGGCGGTTGGTGTTGGTGATGATGCCGTTGGACAGGCTGCCGTTGGGCATGATCACGGTCTTGTTGTCACCGGTGCGCAGCACGGTGTGGAAGATCTGGATGCTGTCGACGGTGCCAGCCACGCCTTGCGCCTCGATCCAGTCACCGATGCGGAACGGGCGGAACATCAGGATCAGCACACCGCCGGCGAAGTTCGCCAGGCTGCCCTGCAAGGCCAGGCCGATGGCCAGGCCCGCGGCACCGATGGCGGCAACGAACGAGGTGGTCTCGATACCGATCATCGATGCCACGCTGACGAACAGCAGCACCTTCAGCACGATATTCGACAGGGTGCTGATGAAGCCTTGCAGCGCCAGGTCGGCGTTGCGCAGGCCAACCAGCCTGCCCAGGCGGGCGCTGACCTTGTTGATGATCCACCAGCCGACCGCCAGGGTCAGCAGCGCCAGCAGCACACGGCTGCCGTATTCCATGATCAAGGGAATCCAGGTCTGGGATTGGCGGACCAGCTGATCGACTTCAGCGTTCAAATCCATATTCATCTCCTGATGCCGAGCGGCAAGTACACGGTAGAACAGGCCGCGCGCGATTGCGCAGCCCCGGCCCCCATGGACATCATTTGGCCATCGGGGTTCCGGGTGGTGCCCACATCAGTCGCGGAAGTTGTTGAACTGCAACGGCATGTCGAATTCCTTGGTACGCAGCAGGGCAATGGCTTCCTGCAGGTCGTCACGCTTTTTGCCGGTAACGCGTACCTGTTCGCCCTGGATGGCGGCCTGCACTTTCAGCTTGCCATCCTTGATGGTGGCGACGATCTTCTTCGCCAGGTCCTTGTCGATGCCTTCGCGGAACTTGGCTTCCTGTTTCTTTTCCTTGCCCGAGGCGTACGGGTCCTTGGTTTCCAGGCACTTCACGTCGATCTTGCGCTTGACCAGCGCCAGGCGCAGGATTTCCAGCATCGCTTCGAGCTGGAACTCTTCCTCGGCGGTAAGCATCACGGTCTGCTCTTTGTCCTTGAACTCGAAGGTACCCTTGCCCTTGAGGTCGTAGCGGCGGTCCAGGTCCTTGATGGCGTTGTCGACCGCGTTCTGCACTTCGTGCTTGTCCAGTTCCGATACCACGTCGAACGAAGGCATGGTTGTTCTCCCAAAATAAAAGCGCGCTCAGGCTGAAGATGGAGCGCGCTGGGTTTGACGGTTAAAATGCGGGCTCATTATAACGGGTTGCGAAACGCATATGAGCAGCACCTGGCATATTCTCGGCGCCGGTAGCCTGGGCAGCCTGTGGGCTTGCCGCCTGGCGCGCGCGGGCAAGGCAGTACGCCTGATCCTGCGTGACGGGCAACGGCTGCAGGCCTACCAGCAGGCCGGCGGCCTTACCCTGGTCGAACAGGACCAGCCCCGCCACTACGCCATCCCCGCCGAAACCGCGCAGGCACGCGGCCCGATCCACCGTCTGCTGGTGGCCTGCAAGGCCTACGACGCTGCCCCGGCCATTGCCGGCGTGGCAGCGCGCCTGGCCGAGGGCGCCGAAGTGGTGCTGCTGCAGAACGGCCTGGGCAGCCAGGACGAAGTCGCCGACCTGGTGCCCCACGCGCGCTGCATCTTCGCCTCCAGTACCGAAGGGGCGTTCCGCGAGGGTGACTGGCAGGTACGCTTTGCCGGCCACGGCTTCAACTGGCTGGGCGACCCACGCAACCCGACGATCCCGACCTGGTTCGATGACCTGCACGAGGCCGGCATCCCCGCCGAGTGGACGGTGGATATCCTCACCCGCCTGTGGCGCAAGCTGGCGCTCAATTGCGCCATCAACCCGCTGACCGTGCTGCACGACTGCCAGAACGGCGGGCTGCTGGGGCACCTGGGCGAAGTGGACGCCCTGTGCGTCGAGCTGGCCCAGCTACTGCGCCACTGTGGTCAGCCAGAAGCGGCAAACGGGCTGGACGAAGAAGTACAGCGGGTGATCCTCGCCACCGCAGCCAACTACTCTTCCATGTACCAGGATGTACGCGCTGGCCGGCGCACCGAGGTGCACTACCTGCTTGGCCACGCCTGCCGCGTCGCTGGCCGTCATGGCCTGCATCTGAAAGAGCTGGAACACCTGCGGCAGCGCCTGGTCGATAATTTGCGCGTGCGTGGTTTGCCCTGCGACTGACGCGACCCTTTCAACCGGATATGGACATTGCCTAGCCCATGACCTTGCGCCAACGCCTGGAAAACCTCCCGGTCGGGCAGAAGCTGCTGGCGGCCCTGCTGGTGTTGCTGGTGACCATCCTGCTGGTGGCCAACCTCACCTTCATCAGCGCCGCCTACTGGATCACCCAGGAAAGCATGGCGCCACAGGCGCTGCACACCATCGGCCGGCTGGTGGCCAACCCGCAACTGGCGGCCCGCGCCGGCGACAGCCCGGACACCGCCAGCGCCCTGCTCAAGGAACTGGACAGCTACACGCCGCTGCGCGCCGCCGCTGTCTACGGTGGCGATGGCCGCATACTGGCGCAACTGCAGCACGGCGAGCCGCTGGCGTTGCCCAGGCGTTTTCGCGACATCGACGGCTGGCGCCTGATGGAGTTTCGCAGCACCCAGCTGATCCGCATGCCACGTGACGCCAACCCGCCCGCGCACCTGCTGCTGGTAGCCAGCAGCGAACTGCCCACGGCTTTCTACACCGGCACCCTCAGCGCCAGCCTGGGCATCCTGGTGTTCAGCATCCTGCTGTGGATCGTCATCGCCCGGCAGATCAAGCGCCTGATCACCCAGCCGATCAACCAGCTCGAAGAGCTCAGCCGCCAGGTCACCCGCGAAGAAAGCTATGCCCTGCGTGCGCATCGCGGCAACGACGACGAAATCGGCAGCCTGGCCGAAGCGTTCAACACCATGCTTTCGCGCATCGAGGCCCGCGAACAGCAGCTCAAGCGCACCCGCGACGAGTTCCAGGAGGCCTATGACCAGGCCCAGGGCCTGGCCGAGGAAACCCGCCATACCAACCGCAAGCTGGAGCTGGAAGTCCAGGTGCGCAGCAAGATCGAGAAGAAACTCACCGGCTTCCAGAATTACCTCAACAGCATCATCGACTCGATGCCTTCGGCGCTGATCGCCCTCGACGAACAGCTCTACGTGACCCAGTGGAATCACGAAGCCACGGTGCTTTCCGGCACGCCATTGGACGAAGCGCTGAACCAGCCGATCTTCATCGCCTTCGAACCGCTCAAGCCGTTCCTGCCACAGCTGAAGGAAACCGTGGAAAAGCACCGGGTGGCGAAGATCGAGCGAGTCACCTGGCCCAAGGGCGACGACCTGCGCCACTACGCCCTGACCTTCTACCCGCTGACCGGTGGCGGCGGCCGTGGCGTAGTCATCCGTATCGACGACATCACCCAGCGCCTGTCGCTGGAGGAAATGATGGTGCAATCGGAGAAGATGCTTTCGGTCGGCGGCCTGGCCGCCGGCATGGCCCACGAGATCAACAACCCGCTAGGCGCGATCCTGCATAACGTGCAGAACATCCGCCGGCGCCTGTCACCCGAGCTGCCGCGCAACCAGGAGCAGGCCGAGGAACTGGGCATCGACCTGCCCACGGTCAACCGTTACCTGGAGAGCCGCGAAGTGCCGCTATTGCTCGACGGCATCCAGCAGGCCGGTGCGCGGGCGGCGAAGATCGTCACCCACATGCTCAGTTTCAGCCGCCGCAGCAACCGCCAGTTGGCGCCGTGCGACCTGCCGGCGCTGATCGATCAGGCGGTGGAGATTGCCGGCAACGACTTCGACCTGGCGATCGGCTTCGACTTCAAGGGCCAGGCCATCGTGCGCCAGTTCGACCCCGAACTGGGGCAGGTGCCGTGCACCGCCAACGAATTGGAACAGGTGCTGCTGAACCTGCTGAAAAACGCCGCCCAGGCCATCCACCAGCGGCCGCAGCCGAGCGAGCCCGGGCGCATCACCCTGCGCACCCGCTTGAGCCCGCCATGGGCGGAAATCCAGGTCGAGGACAACGGCGTCGGCATGCCCGAGGGGGTGCGCAAACGCACCTTCGAGCCGTTCTTCACCACCAAGGAAATCGGCCAGGGCACCGGGCTGGGCCTGTCGGTCTCGTACTTCATCATCACCAACAAC
This sequence comes from Pseudomonas sp. B23(2017), assembly GCF_002113725.1. NCBI lineage: Bacteria > Pseudomonadati > Pseudomonadota > Gammaproteobacteria > Pseudomonadales > Pseudomonadaceae > Pseudomonas > Pseudomonas sp. B23(2017). The sequence goes on from NZ_NEJM01000003.1 coordinate 286,933, forward strand.
CACAAGGGGCAGATGGAAGTGCAATCCACGCCCGGCCAGGGTACCTGCTTCACCCTGCGCCTGCCCCTCGGCCAGCCGGCAGCGGCGGCGCCGGCCAAAACGGAGAAATGACATGGGTTACCGCCTGTCGAAGATCTACACCCGCACCGGCGACAAAGGCGAAACCGGCCTGGGCGACGGGCGCCGGGTGCCCAAGGACCACCCACGGATCGAAGCGATTGGCGAGGTGGACAGCCTGAACAGCCAACTGGGTTTGCTGCTGGCGGGGCTGGCCGAACAAGGGTTGGATGAAGTGAGCGCGGTGTTGGCGCCATGTCAGCACCGCCTGTTCGACCTGGGCGGTGAGTTGGCGATGCCCAGTTATCAGGCGTTGAACCTGGCGGAAGTGGAACGCCTGGAGGCGGCGATCGATGTGTGGAATGAAGAGCTGGGGCCGTTGAAGAACTTCATCTTGCCCAGTGGCTCGGCGCTGGTGGCGCAGGCGCATGTGTGCCGGAGCCTGGCGCGCAGTGCGGAGCGGCGGTGCCAGCAGCTGAATGCGCTGGAGCCGTTGGCGGGGGTTGGGTTGGCGTATATCAACCGGCTTTCGGATCTGCTGTTCGTGGCGGCGCGGATCATTGGGCGGCGGCAGGGGGTGGCTGAGGTTTTGTGGCAGCCTGCTGAAAAGCCGCAGGGCTGATATTTTTGGGGCTGCTGCGCAGCCCATCGCGACACAAGGCCGCTCCCACATGGGGCGGTGTACGCAGATCCTTGTGGGAGCGGCCTTGTGTCGCGATGGGCCGCAAAGCGGCCCCAATTACAGGCGACTCAGATCTCAGGCCAGAACGCCCGGATCCCGGCCACACCCTGTGCCCCCGCTTCCCAGGCCTGCTCACGCTCACCCGGCCCTACCCCACCCAGCAGGTAGACCGGCTTGTTGAACCCGGCAATCAACCGCTGTGCCTCGTCCCAGCCCAGCGGCACCGCCTCAGGGTGTGTCCGGGTTGCCTGCACCGGCGACAAGGTGACGAAGTCCACGCCCATCTGCTCTGCCAGCGCCAGCTCTTCGGCACTGTGGCAGGACGCCGCCAGCCAGCGCTCCTTGGGGAACGGCCGGCCGTTGGCGGCATACTTGCGCAGTTGTGCAGCCGTCAGGTGCCAACCCGCGGCTGGGAAGTCACCCAGCCACTCCAGCGGCCCCTTGAGCATCAACTGCGCCTTGCCCGCGCACAGGCCGACCGCATCCACCGCCACATCGCGGTACTTGGGGTCGTACATGTCCGGGGCACGCAACTGGATCAGGCGAATGCCGCTGGCCACCGCCTTCTGGATGCCCTTGAGCATCTGCGGCACTTCCAGGCCATCGGGGGTGATCAGGTACTGGTCCGGCAGGCGCGCGGCTGCAACGATCGGTTTATTGGCCTCGGGGAATTCGTACTGGGGCAAATCACGTGGGGCAACCCATTCCAGCGGCTGACCCTCGGCGCCATGCGGCTCGCCGGTGAACGCCTCGACTTCGCGCACGTCCAGCAGCACCTGCTTGTCCGGGTAGTCGTGGCTGACCTTGATCAGCGCGCGCGAACGGCTTACCTCGATGCCCAGCTCCTCGCGCAGCTCGCGGGCCAGCGCCGCCTCGACGCCCTCACCCTCTTCCACCTTGCCGCCCGGGAATTCCCACAGGCCGCCCTGGTGCTGGGTATCGGCACGCCGTGCGATCAGAATGCGGCCGTCAGTACCACGAATGACAGCGGCTACAACATGAATCCGTTTCACCCTTCACGCTCCGCCAGGCCAGCCTGCTGCCAGGCCTGGAAGGCCGGCCACTGGTAAATGGTTTCGATATAGGCCGCCGCCTCCGCAGGCACTTCCACGCGGTAGGTGCGCAGGCGTACGGCCACCGGGGCGAAGAAGGCATCGGCCAGGCTCGGCTTGCCGAACAGGAACGGGCCGCTGTCCTTGGCCACCAGGCGGCATTCGGACCACAGTGCAACGATACGGTCGATATCGATTTGAACCTCCAGCGGCACGCTGTCCAGCGCCTGGTCGCGCGACAGGTCGAACGGCATGGCACCGCGCAGGGCGAAGAAGCCGCTGTGCATCTGCGCGCAGGCCGAACGGGCCTGGGCCCGGGCCGCCACGTCGGCAGGCCACAGCTGGGCGTCGGGGTGGCGTTCGTTGAGGTATTCGGCAATGGCCAGCGAGTCGGCGATGACACCGTGCTCGGTCTTGAGCAGCGGAACCTTGCCGGTAGCAGAGAAGGCGAGGATGCGCTGACGGGTGTCAGGCTGGTTGAGTTTGATCAGTGTTTCTTCGTAAGGCACGCCAGCCAGCTCGAGGGCCAGGGCGCCACGCAGCGACCAGGAGGAATACAGCTTGTCGCCGATGATCAGGTGATAGCTCATGGTTCGGCTCCATCGTTTGGGAATTTTGGGGCTGCTCTGCAGCCCTTTCGCGACACAAGGCCGCTCCCACATGGGGCGGTGTACGCAGGTCCTTGTGGGAGCGGCCTTGTGTCGCGATGGGCCGCAACGCGGCCCCAACTACATCAGGTACGGTACTCGGCGTTGATCTTCACGTACTCGTGGGACAGGTCGGTGGTCCAGATGGTTTCGCTGCACTGGCCACGGCCCAGCTCGATGCGGATGGTGATCTCTTCCTGGGCCATTACCTTGGCGCCCTGGTCTTCGGTGTAGCTCGGGCTGCGGCCGCCTTTGCTGGCAATGCACACGCTGTCCAGGTACACATCGATCAGGCTCACATCCAGCTCCGGTACACCGGCACGGCCAACGGCAGCGAGGATACGGCCCCAGTTGGGGTCGGAAGCGAACAGCGCAGTCTTGATCAGCGGCGAGTGGGCCACGGCGTAGCCGACGTCCAGGCACTCCTGGTGGTTGCCACCGCCGTTGACCTGCACGGTAACGAACTTGGTGGCGCCTTCGCCGTCACGGACGATGGCCTGGGCCACTTCCATGCACACTTCGAACACCGCCTTCTTCAGCGCTTCGAACAATGCGCCGCTGGCTTCGGTGACTTCCGGCAGGTTGGCCTTGCCGGTGGCGATCAGCATGCAGCAGTCGTTGGTCGAGGTGTCGCCATCGATGGTGATGCGGTTGAACGACTTGTTGGCGCCGTCCAGCATCAGGTCCTTTAGTACCGCCGGGGCAACCTTGGCGTCGGTGGCGATGTAGCCGAGCATGGTGGCCATGTTCGGGCGAATCATGCCTGCCCCCTTGCTGATGCCGGTGACGGTAACGGTCACGCCATCGTGCTGGAACTGGCGGCTGGCACCCTTGGGCAGGGTGTCGGTGGTCATGATGCCGGTGGCGGCTTCGGCCCAGTGGTTTTCCGACAGGTTGTCGAGGGCAGCCTGCAGCGCGCCTTCGATCTTCTCGACCGGCAGCGGCTCGCCGATTACGCCGGTGGAGAACGGCAGTACCGACTCGGCCGGTACGCCGGCCAGCTCGGCCAGCTTGGCGCAGGTGCGTTCGGCGGCGGCCAGGCCTGGCGCGCCGGTGCCGGCGTTGGCGTTACCGGTGTTGGTCAGCAGGTAGCGCACGGTGCCCTGCACACGCTGCTTGGACAGGATCACCGGCGCTGCGCAGAAGGCGTTGAGGGTGAACACGCCAGCCACGCTGGAGCCTTCGGCGCAGCGCATGACCACCACATCCTTGCGCCCCGGGCGCTTGATGCCGGCAGAAGCGATGCCGAGTTCAAAACCCGGAACCGGGTGCAGGGTGGGCAAAGGACCAAGACCAACAGCCATTAGAGCGCTCCTAGAAAATACGGTTGATATCGAAAAACGGGGCCGCTTCGCGCCCCATCGCGACACAAGGCCGCTCCCACATAGGACGGCGCAGCGTTGCGGCTGTGCGCTATCCCTGTGGGAGCGGCCTTGTGTCGCGATAGGGCCGCACCGCGGCCCCAATTCAGGTCAGATCACTCGATCTGCCCGTGGCAATGCTTGAACTTCTTGCCCGAACCACACCAGCACGGCTCGTTGCGGCCCAGCTTCTGCTCGTTGCGCACCGGTGCCGAGGCAACGGCCACTTCGGCGCCCTCCTCGTTCAGTTGCTCGCTTTCCAGGCCCGGGGCAGCGGCATGCTGGAACTGCATGCGGCTGGCCAGTTCCTCGGCCTCGCGGCGCAGGCGGGCTTCCTCTTCGACCGGGTCTTCGCGGCGTACCTGAACGTGCGACAGCACACGGATGGTGTCGCGCTTGATCGACTCGAGCAGCTCCTGGAACAGGCTGAAGGATTCGCGCTTGTACTCCTGCTTCGGGTTCTTCTGCGCATAACCACGAAGGTGAATACCGTGACGCAGGTGGTCCATGGTCGACAGGTGGTCTTTCCACAGGTCATCCAGCACGCGCAGCAGGATCTGCTTCTCGAAGGTACGCAGGGCTTCCATACCGGCCTGGTCTTCCTTCTCGGTGTACGCGGTGGTGATTTCGTTCAGCAGCTTCTCGCGCAGGGTCTCTTCGTAGAGGTGATCGTCCTCGTCGAGCCACTGCTGGATCGGCAGCTTCATGGCGAAATCGCTGGCAAGCGAAGCTTCCAGACCGGCCACGTCCCACTGCTCTGGCAGCGACTGCGGCGGAATGTGCTGGCTGATGGTAGCGTCCAGTACTTCCTTGCGGAATTCGACGATGGTGTCGCCAATGTTCTCGGCGGCCAGCAGGCTGTTGCGCATGTGGTAGATCACCTTGCGCTGCTCGTTGGCCACGTCGTCGTATTCCAGCAACTGCTTGCGGATGTCGAAGTTGCGGCCTTCGACCTTGCGCTGGGCCTTCTCGATGGCGTTGGTGACCATGCGGTGCTCGATGGCCTCGCCGGACTGCATGCCCAGCGCCTTCATGAAGTTCTTCACCCGGTCAGAGGCGAAGATACGCATCAGGCTGTCTTCCAACGACAGGTAGAAGCGGCTGGAGCCCGGGTCGCCCTGACGGCCGGAACGGCCACGCAGCTGGTTGTCGATACGGCGCGATTCGTGGCGCTCGGAAGCGATCACGTGCAGGCCACCCGTCTCGATCACCTGCTGGTGACGCTTCTGCCAGTCGGCCTTGATCTGGGCGATCTGCTCGGCGGTCGGGTTTTCCAGGGCAGCCACTTCGGCTTCCCAGTTACCGCCCAGCAGGATGTCGGTACCACGGCCGGCCATGTTGGTGGCGATGGTCAGGGCACCTGGCGCACCTGCTTGCGCGATGATCTCGGCTTCCTTCTCGTGGTACTTGGCGTTGAGCACCTTGTGGTCGATACCTTCCTTCTTCAGGAGGTTGGACATGTGCTCGGAGGTTTCGATGGTCGCAGTACCCACCAGCACCGGGCGGCCCTGCTTCATGCTTTCCTTGATGTCGGCGATGATCGCGGCGTATTTCTCGTCGGCGGTCAGGTACACCAGGTCGTTGAAGTCTTTACGCGCCAACGGCTTGTTCGGCGGAATGACCATCACGTTGAGCCCGTAGATCGACTGGAACTCGAACGCTTCGGTGTCGGCGGTACCGGTCATGCCGGACAGCTTGGTGTAGAGGCGGAAGTAGTTCTGGAAGGTGGTCGAAGCCAGGGTCTGGCTCTCGGCCTGGATGTTCAGGTTCTCTTTGGCTTCGATGGCCTGGTGCAGGCCTTCGGACAGACGACGGCCCGGCATGGTACGGCCGGTGTGCTCGTCGATCAGCAGGACCTGGCCGTCCTGGACGATGTATTCGATGTTGCGGTGGAACAGCTTGTGCGCACGCAGGCCGGCGTAGACGTGGGTCAGCAGGCTCAGGTTATGCGCCGAGTACAGGCTCTCGCCCTCGGCCAGCAGGCCGGACTGGGTGAGCATCTCTTCGATGAACTGGTGACCGGCTTCGTTCAGCTCGACCTGACGGCTCTTCTCGTCGATGGTGAAGTGGCCTTCCTGGGTGACCTGGCCTTCGACCTCTTCGATGTGCTGGGTAAGGCGCGGGATCAGACGGTTGATCTCGATGTACAGCTTGGAGCTGTCCTCGGCCTGACCGGAGATGATCAGCGGGGTACGCGCTTCGTCGATGAGGATGGAGTCGACTTCGTCGATAACGGCGAAGTTCAGTTCACGCTGGAACTTCTCGTCCTGGCTGAACGCCATGTTGTCGCGCAGGTAGTCGAAACCGAATTCGTTGTTGGTGCCGTAGGTGATGTCGGACGCGTAGGCGGCGCGCTTTTCTTCCGGCGGCTGGAAGGCCGAGACGATGCCGACCGACAGGCCGAGGAACTCGTACAGCGGGCGCATCCAGTTGGCGTCGCGGCGGGCCAGGTAGTCGTTGACGGTGACCACGTGCACGCCCTTGCCGGACAATGCGTTGAGGTACACGGCCAGGGTACCGACCAAGGTCTTGCCTTCACCGGTACGCATTTCTGCGATCATGCCCTCGTGCAGGGTCATGCCACCGATCAGCTGCACGTCGAAGTGGCGCATGCCCATCACGCGCTTGCCGGCCTCACGGGCCACGGCGAAGGCTTCAGGCAGCAACTGGTCCAGTGTCTCGCCTTTGGCCAGGCGCTCCTTGAACTCTGCGGTCTTGCCCCGCAGTTGCTCGTCGGAGAGGGCCACCATCTTCTCTTCGAGAGCATTGACGATGTTCACCGTCTTGAGCATGCGTTTGACTTCACGCTCGTTCTTGCTTCCAAAAAGTTTCTTTAACAAAGGCGCAAACATATCGGCAGGATCTTCCACACGTAGGGATGGAGGGCGGCCCCATGAGTCGCCCGTGCAGCCCTGAGGCCGCATGCGAACGAGCATTCTACCCGGAAACGATGGTGAGGAAAGTGGTGGATTTCCACGATGCTTGTACAGCGTTTTGGCGGGGGCTTGTTTTAGATAGGGGCATTTTCCCTGAGTTCAAGGTTCGGGAAGATGAAACGTATCGAGAATGAGTCTTGTCCTTGGTTGCCTGCACGGGCCTCTTCGCGGGCTTGCCCGCTCCCACAGGTATTTCGCAACACTTGAGACCTGTGGTGATCCTGTGGGAGCGGGCAAGCCCGCGAAGAGGCCGGTGCAGGCTACAAGAGGTGTTAAACTGCCGATCTTGTAACCTCATGCACATACCCATGGCCTACAAACCCTCCCCCGCCCAGCCGCCCTCGGCCCTGCTCCGCCAGGTCCGCCCGCTACGCCTGCTGCTGAACCAGGCCGAACGCCTGGAGCACCTGCAGCGCCTGCTGGAAAGCCAGCTGCAACCAGCCGCCCGTGAGCATTGCCATGTGGCGTCGTGGCGCGATGGCACATTGTTGCTGGTGGTAACCGACGGCCACTGGGCAACCCGCCTGCGCTATCAGCAGAAACGCCTGATGTCGGCATTACAGGCCATGGAGGCGTTCGCCAACCTCAGGCGCATCCTGTACAAGGTCCAGCCCCCGCTGGTGCCAGCCAAGCGTGGTGGCCATGCTGCGGAACTGTCCAATAACGCAGCCGAGAGCCTGCGCGATACCGCCGAGGGCATCACTGACCCCAAGCTGCGCGCAGCACTGGAAAGGCTGGCAGCTCACGCCCAGGACAAGCGCTGACACCTTCGGGACTGCTACGCAGTCCATTCGCGGGCACGCCCGCTCCCACAGGTACTGCGCCGCTCCAGAGGCAGTGAGCACCTTGTGGGAGCGGGCGTGCCCGCGAATGGCCGGACCTGCCCGGCAAAATGCGTCAGCCATAAAAAAGGCCACCCGAAGGTGGCCTTAATGAACTAGAGAGTGTTCGAACTTACACGGCCGCAACAGGGCGCATGTACGAGATCGGTGCCGTGCTGGCATCTTCGAAGGTGACCACTTCCCAGGCATCGGTTTCGGCAATCAGCTTGCGCAACAGCTGGTTGTTCAGCGCGTGGCCGGACTTGTAGCCCTTGAACTCGCCGATCAGGCTGTTGCCCAGCAGGTAAAGGTCGCCAATGGCGTCGAGGATCTTGTGCTTGACGAATTCGTCATCGGAACGAAGGCCGTCTTCGTTGAGCACACCGGTCTCGTCGACCACGATGGCGTTCTCGACACTGCCACCCAGCGCAAGGTTGTGCTTGCGCAGGTACTCGATGTCACGCATGAAACCGAAGGTACGGGCGCGGCTGACTTCCTTCACGAACGAGGTGCTGGAGAAGTCGACGACCGCACTCTGGGTCTGGCCCTTGAGGACCGGATGATCGAAGTCGATCTCGAAGCTCACCTTGAAACCGTCGAAAGGCAGGAAAGTGGCGCGCTTGTCGCCCTCTTCCACGGTTACCTCACGCAGGATGCGGATGAACTTCTTGGCTGCGTCCTGTTCTTCCAGGCCGGCAGACTGAATCAGAAATACAAAGGGTCCGGCGCTGCCATCCATGATCGGCACTTCCGAGGCGGAGAGCTCGACGTAGGCGTTATCGATGCCCAGGCCCGCCATGGCGGAGAGCAGGTGCTCGACCGTATCGACCTTGACGTCACCGTTGACCAGCGTCGTCGACATGGTTGTCTCGCCGACGTTGGCCGCGCGCGCCGGGATTTCGACCACAGGGTCGAGGTCGGCGCGGCGGAAGACGATGCCGGTGTCAACAGGTGCAGGCTTGAGGGTCAGGTAAACCTTCTCCCCGGAGTGCAGACCGACACCTGTGGCACGGATGGTATTCTTCAGGGTGCGTTGTTTAATCATGGCATTGGCCGCTTCAGCGCAAATTGCGAACAGGTATCAACAAAGGCTGGGGATGATAACAGACCCAACCTTTGATGAATACCAATCACCTTTATACCCCTGATAAATTCCATTAATCAGCCTGACGACGCAGGAATGCCGGGATATCGAGGTAGTCCAGGTCATCCTGAGGGTTCAGTTTAGCGGCTGCAGCAGCACCTGCATGGGCCTGGTTGCGCATTACGGTCGGGCGCTCCAGGTCACGGTAGTTGACCGCAGGCTGCTCCTGGCGAACCGGCGCCGGGTTGGAAGCCTCGTACACCTGCTGGGCAGTCTGCAGGGTGTTGTCGACCACCTTCACAGGCTTCTCGATGCGCGCGCCCAGGCCGGTGGCCACTACGGTCACGTGCAGTTCGTCGCGCATGTCCGGGTCGATCACGGTGCCAACCTTGACCATGGCGTGGTCGGAGGCGAAGGCTTCGATGATGCTACCCACGTCGGAGTACTCGCCCAGCGACAGGTCAGGGCCTGCGGTGATGTTCACCAGGATGCCGCGGGCGCCCTGCAGGTTGACGTCTTCCAGCAGCGGGTTGCGGATCGCTGCCTCGGTGGCTTCACGCGCACGGTTCGGGCCGCTGGCGCAGCCAGTACCCATCATGGCCATGCCCATTTCACCCATCACGGTACGCACGTCGGCGAAGTCGACGTTGATCATGCCCGGGCGCTTGATGATATCGGAGATACCGCGCACGGCACCGGCCAGTACGTCGTCAGCCTTGGCGAAGGCGGACAGCAGGCTGGCATCCTTGCCCAGGATGGTCAGCAGCTTCTCGTTGGGGATGGTGATCAACGAGTCGACGCTTTCGGCCAGCATGCGGATGCCTTCATCGGCGATCTGCATGCGCTTGCGGCCTTCGAACGGGAACGGACGGGTCACCACGGCAACGGTGAGAATGCCCATTTCCTTGGCCACTTCGGCGATGATCGGCGCTGCACCGGTACCGGTACCGCCGCCCATGCCAGTGGTGATGAACACCATGTTGGTGCCCTGCAGCACTTCAGCGATGCGCTCACGGTCTTCCAGCGCGGCCTGGCGGCCGACTTCCGGATTGGCACCGGCACCCAGGCCCTTGGTCACGCCAGTGCCCAATTGCAGGATGGTGCGCGCGCCGATGTTCTTCAGCGCCTGAGCATCGGTGTTGGCGCAGATGAACTCCACGCCTTCGATGCTGCTCTTGACCATGTGGTTGACGGCGTTGCCGCCACCACCGCCAACACCGATCACTTTGATGACCGGGCTTTGCGGGACGTTGTCTACGAGCTCGAACATTTTCCCTCTCCTTACAGTTCTCTAGTTGTCGCGCCTACCACTACTGCTTTGAAACTTAGAAATTGCCCTGGACCCAGCGCTTGAAGCGTTCAAGCACTGGAGCCTTCGGTTCATCGCCATAGCTGTTGTTGCTGCTGTTACCGGTCAGGGGCAGGTCTTCGGTCTGCTTCTGCAGGCCGTAGGTGAGCAAGCCCACGCCGGTGGAATAGATCGGGTTGCGAACCACGTCGCTAAGCCCCCGAACGCTGTGCGGCACGCCCAGGCGTACCGGCATGTGGAAGATTTCCTCGGCCAGTTCCACGGCGCCTTCCATCTTCGCGGTGCCGCCGGTGAGGACGATGCCGGCCGGCACCAGGTCCTCGTAGCCGCTGCGGCGCAGTTCGGCCTGGATCAGGGTGAAGAGCTCGTCGTAACGTGGCTCCACCACCTCGGCCAGGGCCTGGCGCGACAGCTCGCGCGGTGGGCGATCACCCACGCTTGGCACCTTGATGGTCTCGCCAGCGCCAGCCAGTTTGGCCAGGGCGCAGGCGTAGCGGATCTTGATTTCTTCGGCGTACTGGGTCGGGGTACGCAGGGCCATGGCGATGTCGTTGGTCACCTGGTCGCCGGCAATCGGGATCACCGCAGTGTGACGGATCGCGCCCTCGGTGAAGATGGCGATGTCGGTGGTGCCACCACCGATGTCCACCAGGCACACGCCCAGCTCTTTTTCATCGTCGGTCAGCACCGAGTAGGCCGAGGCCAACTGCTCGAGGATGATGTCGTCGATTTCCAGGCCGCAGCGGCGTACGCATTTTTCGATGTTCTGCGCCGCGTTGACCGCGCAGGTGACCACGTGGACCTTGGCTTCCAGACGTACGCCAGACATGCCCAGCGGCTCGCGCACGCCTTCCTGGTTGTCGATCACGTAGTCCTGCGGCAGGGTGTGCAGCACGCGCTGGTCGGCCGGGATGGCAACGGCCTGGGCGGCGTCGAGTACGCGCTCCAGGTCGGCCAGGCTGACCTCGCGGTCGCGGATGGCGACGATGCCGTGGGAATTCAGGCTGCGGATGTGGTTGCCGGCCACGCCGACGAAGGCCGAGTGGATGCGGCAGCCGGCCATCAGCTGCGCTTCTTCCACGGCGCGCTGGATCGACTGCACGGTGGACTCGATGTTCACCACCACGCCTTTTTTCAGGCCGCGGGACGGATGGGTACCGATCCCGACGATTTCCAGGGTGCCGTCCTCGCCCACTTCACCCACCAGCGCCACCACCTTGGAGGTGCCGATGTCCAGCCCGACGATCATTTTGCCGCTATGCGCGTTTGCCATGGTCCTGCCTCTCTCTAATTCTTCGCAACGGCGGGTTGGGCCGTCGTCGGTGCAATCGGTTCCCGCCAACCAACGGCAAGTCCGTTGGAGTAACGCAGATCAATGCGGGCGATAGTGCTGATCTGGTCTTTGAGTGTCTTGTCGTAAATGGCAATGAAACGGCGCATCTTCTCCACCAGATGGTCGCGCCCCAACAGCAGCTCGATGCCCGGCCCGGCGCTGCTCGCGCCCGTGGTCAGGAACCAGCTGCCTCGCTCGCGCAGCTCCAGGCGAGCGATGGAAAAGCCCAGGGGGCGCAGCATCTGGCTCAATACCTGATACTGCTGCATCACTTGTTGCTGAGCACGCTGCGGCCCGGCCAGCTGCGGCAGGTGCTCGTAGTTGGCCAGTTCGCGCGGGGTGAAGGCCTGGCCCTGGTTGTTGAGCAAGGCTTCGTCACCCCAGCGCGCCACCGGCAACTGTTCTTCCAGGCGGATCACCACCTCGTCGGGCCACACCCGGCGCACTTCGGCGTGGGCGATCCACGGCATCTGCTCGAGCTCTGCGCGCATCGCCGGCAGGTCGACGCTGAAGAAGCTCGCTGCCACGTAGGGCGCGATACGCTGCTGCACCGACTGCTGGCTGATGTAGCTGAGGTCGCCCTGCACGTCGATCTTGGTGATCGGCCGGTCGGCGTACGGCATCAGGCGAATGGCGCCCTCGTAGGCGCCAAAACCGGCCGCCACAAGCAGCACCGGCCACAGCAGGCGCTTGAGACCACCCAGGCTTGGCCGAGGCAGGCGCGCCGATACGGGCTCGTCGGCCACCAGCCGGCTGGCACCACGCGGCACCGGCTTGCTACGGCCGGTAACGGGTTGCTGCTGACGTATCATCGCGCCTTGCATGGTTGTTAACCTCGCGTCGCCACGCTTTCGGCCAGGATCGCCAGCACCAGTTGCTGGAAGTCCAGGCCGGCCGCGCGGGCCGCCATGGGCACCAGGCTATGGTCGGTCATGCCGGGTGCGGTGTTGACTTCGAGCAGCCAGAACCGGCCCTGCTCGTCCTGCATCACGTCCAGCCGCCCCCAGCCTTCGATGCCGATGGCATCGCAGGCACGTGCGGTCAGGTCGATCAGTTCCTGTTCCTTGACGCTGTCCAGGCCGCACGGAATGCGGTACTGGGTATCGTTGGCGATGTACTTGGCGTCGTAGTCGTAGAACACGTGCGGCGTACCCAGGGCGATCGGCGGCAGCACCTGGCCGCGCAATACCGCAACGGTGAACTCCGGCCCGTGGATCCACTGCTCCACCAGTACCTGGGAATCGTATCGGGCGGCATCCTGCCAGGCGGCGACCAGTTCCTGGGCGCTGTTCACCTTGGCCATGCCGATGCTGGAACCTTCATGGGCGGGTTTGACGATAAGCGGGAAGCCCAGTTCCGTGCTGGCCTGCAAACAATCGCTTTCGCTCGCCAGCACCGCATGGCGCGGGGTCGGAATACCCAGGCTCTGCCACACCTGCTTGGTGCGCAGCTTGTCCATCGCCAGTGCCGAGGCAAGGATGCCACTACCGGTGTAGGGGATGCCCAGGCACTCGAGCAGGCCTTGCATGCTGCCGTCTTCACCGCCACGACCGTGGAGGATGATGAAGGCGCGGTCGATCTTCTCGCTTTGCAGGCGGTCGAGCAGGTCGTCACCCACGTCGATGGCGACCACGTCGACACCGGCAGTGGTCAGCGCGTCGATCACTGCGGCACCGGACTTGAGCGACACTTCGCGCTCGGCGCTCTTGCCACCGTACAGCACCGCGACGCGGCCGAACGCCTTGACGTCCAGGGTCGAGTGCAGCTTGTCGTAGGCGCTGGTCATTTCGACTTCTCCTGCTTGGCGCCAGCGAACAGCGGGCTTTTCATCAATTGAGGGGCCAGGCCGCCGACATCACCGGCACCCTGGCAGATCAGGATGTCGCCAGCGCGCAGCAGTGGCTTGACCAGCGGCGCCAGGTCGACGCCACGCTCGATGTAGATCGGGTCCAGCTTGCCGCGCTGGCGGATGCTGTGGCACAGCTGGCGGCTGTCAGCGCCGGGGATCGGCTCTTCGCCGGCCGGGTAGACCTCCATCAGCAGCAGCACGTTGGCATCGCCCAGCACCTGGACGAAATCGTCGTACAGGTCGCGGGTACGGCTGTAGCGGTGCGGCTGGTAGACGATCACCAGGCGACGGCTTGGCCAACCGCCGCGCACGGCCTGGATCACCGCAGCCACTTCGGTCGGGTGGTGGCCGTAGTCGTCGACCAGCATCACGCTGCCGCCTTCGACCGGCAGTTCGCCGTACACCTGGAAGCGGCGGCCGACGCCCTGGAAGCCGGACAGGCCCTGGACGATGGCTTCGTCGGTGATGCCTTCGTCGGTGGCGATGGCGATGGTGGCCAAGGCGTTGAGCACGTTGTGGTTGCCGGGCATGTTCACCGACACCTCCAGCGGCTCGCGGTCGCGGCGCAGCACGGTGAAGTGGGTCTGCATGCCCATCTGGCGCACGTTGATGGCGCGGATGTCGGCCTCGTCGCTGAAGCCATAGGTCACGGTCGGGCGCTTGACCTGTGGCAGGATCTCGCGCACTACCGGGTCGTCCAGGCACATCACGGCCAGGCCGTAGAACGGCAGGTTGTGCAGGAACTCGACGAAGGTTTTCTTCAGTTTGTTGAAGTCACCTTCGTAGGTCGCCATGTGGTCGGCGTCGATGTTGGTGACCACGGCAACCATTGGCTGCAGGTGCAGGAAGCTGGCATCGCTCTCGTCAGCTTCGGCAATCAGGTAGCGGCTGGTACCCAGCTGGGCATTGGTGCCGGCCGCGGTCAGGCGGCCACCGATGACGAAGGTCGGGTCCAGGCCGCCAGCGGCGAACACCGAGGCCAGCAGGCTGGTAGTGGTGGTCTTGCCGTGGGTGCCGGCAACGGCCACGCCATGGCGATAGCGCATCAGCTCGGCGAGCATCTCGGCACGCGGCACCACCGGAATGCGCCGCTCGAGGGCGGTGGCGACTTCCGGGTTGGCCGGGTTGATGGCGCTGGACACCACCAGCACATCGGCGGTGGCGGCGTTCTCGGCGCGGTGGCCGACGAAGATCTCGGCGCCGAACGATTCCAGGCGTTCGGTGACCGGCGAGGCCTTCAGGTCGGAACCGGACACTTCATAGCCCAGGTTCAGCAACACTTCGGCAATGCCGCACATGCCCACGCCGCCGATACCGACGAAGTGGATACGGCGGATACGGCCCATCTTCGGCTGGGGCATGGCTTTCTGGCTCTCAACCATGGGCCACCTCCAGGCAGATATCGACCACGGTGCTGGTTGCGGCAGGTTTGGCCAGGCGCCGTGCGGTGCCTGCCATGACGTTGAGTTTCTCGGGTTGCATCAGCACCTCGTTCAGGCGTTCAGCGAGCTGCGCTGCGCCAGTTGTCGCTTGTGGCATCAGGAAGGCTGCGCCTTCCCGGGCCAGATATTGGGCGTTGTGGGTCTGGTGGTCGTCGATCGCATGGGGCAATGGCACCAGCATCGAAGGCAGGCCCGCTGCCGCCAGCTCGCTGACGGTCAGGGCGCCGGCCCGGCACACCACAATGTCGGCCCAGCCATAGGCTTGGGCCATGTCCTTGATGAAGGGCTCTACCTGAGCCTCGACACCCGCCTCGTGATAACGCTCGGCGGTGGCCGGCGCGTGTTGCTTGCCGGCCTGGTGGAATACCTCTGGCCGCAGTGCAGCGGGCACTTCGGACAGGGCCTTAGGCAACAATTTGTTCAATGGTTCCGCACCCAGGCTGCCGCCCATCACCAGCAGGCGCGCACGGCGCTCGGTCAGGGGCGCGCGCAGGGCGTCCATGAACAGTTCCGGGCGCACCGGGTTGCCGGTGGTGCGCAGTTTGTCGCTGGCCGCGAAGGTGGCCGGGAAGGCTTCGCAAACACGCGCAGCCAGCGGCAGCAGCAGGCGGTTGGTGGTACCGGCGCGGGCGTTCTGCTCGTGGATCACCAGCGGTACGCCGCACAGGCGTGCGGCCACGCCGCCGGGGCCAGTCACATAACCACCGAAGCCGACCACGCATACCGGCTTGAGCTCGCGCACGATACGCCGCGCCTGCAGCACGGCCTTGACCAGGGTGAACGGCGCCTTGAGCAACGACAGCTTGCTCTTGCCGCGCAGGCCACTGACCTGGATCAGGTGCAGCGGCAGGCCGGCCTGGGGCACCAGTTCGTTCTCGATGCCACGCGGGGTGCCCAGCCAGTGCACGCTGTAGCCGCGCGCCTGGAATTCACGGGCGCAGGCCAGGGCCGGGAACACGTGGCCCCCGGTGCCGCCCGCCATGATCAGTACGTTCTTGCCGTCAGCGGCCATGATTGGTCTCCTCGGCAAAATCGCTTTCGCTGAATTCGTGTTCCTCACTGCCCAGGTGCGTGCGGCTTTCCCACTCGATACGCAGCAACAGGCCCACACAGGCACAGCAGATCACCAGCGAACTGCCCCCGTAACTGAGGAACGGCAGGGTCAGGCCCTTGGTCGGCAGCAGGCCGACGTTCACACCGATGTTGATCAGGAACTGGCCGATCCACAGGAAGGCCAGGCCGAAGGCAACATAAGCGGCAAAGAACTGCTTGGCTTTTTCCGCCCACAGGCCGATATACAGGGCACGCACAGTCACGAATACGAACAGCGCGATAGTCAGCAGCGAGCCGACCACGCCGAGTTCTTCGGCCAGTACCGAGAACACGAAGTCGGTGTGCGCTTCAGGCAGGTAGAACTGCTTCTGCACGCTGTTGCCCAGGCCAACGCCCAGCCACTCGCCACGGCCGAAGGCAATCAGCGCCTGGGTCAGCTGGTAGCCCGAGCCGAACTGGTCGGACCACGGGTCGGTAAAGGTAATCAGGCGCGCCATCCGGTAAGGCTGCGCCTGTACCAGTACGAACACCGCGACCACCGCCAACACCACCATCAGGCTGAAGCGGAACAGCCCCACCCCGCCGAGGAACAGCATGGCCGCCGCCGCGCCCATCATCACCACGGTGGCGCCGAAGTCCGGCTCCATCAGCAGCAGGGCAGCCATGGGCAGCAGCACGATGAACGGCTTGAAGAAGCCCATCCAGGTTTCGCGTACCTCGGTCTGCCGGCGCACCAGGTAGCCGGCCAGATAGACGACCACGAACACCTTGGCAATTTCCGAAGGCTGCACGTTGAAGAAGCTGAAGCCGATCCAGCGCATGGAGCCGTTCACTTCGCGGCCGATACCCGGCACCAGCACCAGTACCAGCAGGCCGAAGGCACCCAGCAGCATCAGGAAGCCCATGCGTTGCCAGGTGGCGATCGGTACCAGCATGGTGGCGCCACAGGCGACCAGGCCGAGGAACACGTACACCAGGTGGCGGAACATGTGGTAAAGCGGGTTGCCCGACTGCACCGCAGCCACTTCCGAGGACGCCGAGGTGATCATCACCAGGCCCAGGCCCAGCAATGCCAGGCAGCCGGCGAGCATCGCGAAGTCCAGGTCGATGCCACGGCCGCTGATCAGCGGCGACGGATAGGGCTTGAGGATGCCGAAGATCATGCAAGGCCTCCCGCTGCCTGGGCGAACAGGCGCCCGCGTTCTTCGAAGTTCTTGAACATGTCGAGGCTGGCGCACGCCGGCGACAGCAGCACGGCATCACCCGCCTGGGCCAGTTCGGCGCATTGCTGCACGGCGTCGTCGAGGGTCTTGACGCGGACCAGTTGCACGCCATCGCCCAGGGCTTCGGCCAGCCGCTCGGCATCACGGCCAAGCAGTACCACGGCACGGCAGAAGCGCTTGACCGGCTCGCGCAGCGCGGCGAAGTCGGCGCCCTTGCCATCGCCACCGGCGATCAGCACCAGCTTGCCTTCGATGTCGGCACCCAGGCCTTCGATGGCGGCCAGGGCAGCACCGACGTTGGTGGCCTTGGAATCGTCGTACCAGTTAACGCCGTTGCGCTCGCGCACCCACTGGCAACGGTGGGCCAGGCCGCCGAACTCGCGCAGTGCCTCGAGCATCGGTTCGAACGGCAGGCCGGCAGCATGCCCCAGGGCCAGTGCCGCCAGGGCGTTGCTCTGGTTGTGGGCGCCGCGAATCTTCAGCTCACGCGCCGGCATCAGTGCCTGGAATTCGAAAGCCAGGTATTTCTCGCCGTCCACTTCGCGCAGGCCGAAGGCCTTGAAATCCGGCTGGTTGAGGCCGAAGGTCCAGCATGGGCGGCCTTCCACCGGCAGCGGCCGGCTCAGGGCGTCCTGGCGGTTGACCACGACCTGGCGGGCACCACGGAAGATCCGGTGCTTGGCCAGGTGATAGGCCGGCAGGCCGCTGTAGCGGTCCATGTGGTCTTCGCTGATGTTCAGCACGGTGGCCACTTCGGCGTTGAGCTGGTCGGTGGTTTCCAGCTGGAAGCTGGACAGTTCCAGCACGTACAGCTCGACGTCATCGGCCAGCAGGTCCAGCGCCGGGGTACCGAGGTTGCCGCCCACCGCCACGCGCTTGCCCGCCTTGGCGGCCATTTCGCCGACCAGGGTGGTGACGGTGCTCTTGGCGTTGGAGCCGCTGATGGCAATGATCGGGGCCTTGGCGTGGCGGGCGAACAGTTCGATGTCACCGGACAGCTTCACGCCACGCGCGGCCGCCTGCTGCAGGGCCGGGGTGGCCAGGGCCAGGCCGGGGCTGACGTACAGCTCGTTGGCGCGGCACAGGAAGTCCACGTCCAGCTCACCACAGCGCACTTCCACCTGCGGGTAATCACGGCGCAGGGTGTCCAGTTCCGGCGGTTGCTCGCGGGTGTCGGCGACCGCAAAGGCAATGCCCCGGCTCGCCAGGAAGCGAACCAGGGACATGCCGCTCTTGCCGAGGCCGACAACGATGCGGAATTGGTCGGAAGCGATCAGGGACACGCTCATCTACCTCAGTTTCAGGGTTGCAAGGCCGACCAGCACCAGGATCACGGTGATGATCCAGAAGCGGACGATCACCCGTGGCTCTGGCCAGCCCTTGAGTTCAAAGTGGTGGTGGATCGGCGCCATGCGGAACACGCGCTTGCCGGTCAGCTTGAAGGAGGCAACCTGGATCACCACCGACAGGGTTTCCATGACGAACACGCCGCCCATGATGAACAGCACGATTTCCTGGCGGACGATCACGGCGATGGTGCCCAGCGCGGCGCCCAGCGCCAGCGCGCCGACGTCACCCATGAAGACCTGCGCCGGGTAGGTGTTGAACCACAGGAAGCCCAGGCCGGCACCGATCAGCGCGCCGCAGAACACGATCAGCTCGCCCGAGCCCGGCACGTAGGGGATCAGCAGGTATTCGGCGAACTTCACGTTGCCCGACAGGTAGCAGAAGATGCCCAGGGCACCGCCGACCATCACCGTCGGCATGATCGCCAGGCCGTCGAGGCCGTCGGTGAGGTTGACCGCGTTGCTCGAACCGACAATGACGAAGTAGGTCAGCACGACGAAGCCGATGCCCAGCGGAATGGTGACATCCTTGATGAACGGCAGGATCAGCGTGGTTTCGACGCTGGTCGGCGCGGTCTTGTACAGGAAGATGGCGGCAGCCAGGCCGAACACCGACTGCCAGAAGTACTTCCAGCGGCTTGGCAGGCCACGCGAGTTCTTTTCGATCACCTTGCGGTAGTCGTCGACCCAGCCGATGGCACCGAATGCCAGGGTAACGATCAGCACCACCCACACGTAGCGGTTGGTCAGGTCGGCCCACAGCAGGGTGCTGACGGCGATGGCGGACAGGATCAGCGCCCCACCCATGGTCGGGGTGCCGGACTTGGACAGGTGCGATTGCGGGCCGTCGTTACGCACGGCCTGGCCGATCTGGCGGATTTGCAGGGTACGGATCATCCACGGCCCCAGCCACAGCGCCAGGGACAACGCGGTCAGCACACCCAGAATCCCGCGCAGGGACAGGTACTGGAAGACCGCGAAGCCTTTGTGGAACTGTTGCAGATACTCGGCCAACAGCAGCAGCATTAATGTTTCTCCCCGCTGGCACCGCACAATGCCGCCACGACGTTTTCCATCGCAGCGCTGCGCGAGCCCTTGATCAAGATAGTGGTGTCGCTGGCATTCTCGGCGCCAACCGCGTCGATCAGCTCAGCTTGAGTAGCGAAATGGCGGCCATTGGCGCCGAACGCCTTGACCGCGTGTGTCATGTTGGAACCCACTGCGTACAGGGCGTTGACCTTGCCACGCGCGTAGTCACCCACCTGACGGTGGCCTTCTTCCGCCCATTGCCCCAGTTCGCCGATATCTCCAAGCACCAGGACGGTGCGTCCGGAAAAGCCGGCGAGTATATCAATGGCCGCGCACATGGAGGTGGGATTTGCGTTGTAACTGTCGTCGATCACGCGCACACCGTTCGGCGCGATCTGCGCCACGGTACGGCCCTTGACCGGCTGCACGGCAGCCAGGCCGGCGGCGATGCCGCTCAGGCTCAGACCAACGGCATGGGCAGCGGCGGCGGCGGCCAGGGCGTTGCTGACGTTGTGCTCACCAAGCACATTGAGTTGCACGTCTACCACGTCACCAGCGCCGTGCAGCTTGAACGACGGGCAACCACGGGCATCACGACCGATGTCCGTGGCATGGAAATCGGCCTTTGCATTGCTGCGGGCGAAGCTGAAGACCTTGTGCGCGCCGGCGCGTGCCTTCCAGATATCAAAGGCCTTGTCGTCCAGGTTGAGGATGGCGATACCGCCCTCGCCCAGGCCTTCGAGGATCTCGCCCTTGGCTTCGACGATCTTTTCCGGGCCGCCGAACTCGCCAACGTGGGCGGTACCGGCGTTGTTGATGATGACCACCTGGGGCTGGGTCAGGCCGACGGTGTAGCGGATCTCGCCAATGCGCGAGGCGCCCAGTTCGATTACCGCGGCACTGTGCTCGGGGGCGATCTCCAGCAGGGTCAGCGGCGCGCCGAGGTCGTTGTTCAGGTTGCCGCGGGTGGCGTGCACCAGGCCACGGGTGCGCAGGATGCTGGCCAGCATCTCCTTGACCGTGGTCTTGCCGCTGGAACCGGTGATGGCCACCACCGGTTTGTCGAAGGGAGCACGGTTCAGCGCGCCAAGCTGGCCGAGGGCCAGGCGGCAATCGGCGACCAGCAGCTGCGGCAGGTCGACATCGGCTACTTCACGCTCGACCAGGGCCGCGACAGCGCCTTTGGCCTTCACATCGGCCAGGTAGTCGTGGCCATCGAAGCGCGGGCCGGCCAGGGCGACGAACAGTTGCCCGGCGCCAACACTGCGGCTGTCGATGCTGACGCCGGTGAAGGTGGCGTCGGCACCGATTTGTTGACCACTCAGTGCTGTGGTCAGCTGGCTGAGTGACATCGGCTTAAGCATGTGGAGCCTCCCAGGCTGCAAGTGCCTTTTCGGCCTCGGTCAAATCGGAGAAATCATGGCGCTCGCCATTGATCTCCTGGTAATCCTCGTGCCCCTTGCCGGCCAGCACGATCACATCGTCGGCAGCGGCAGTGGCGATCAGGTGTGCGATGGCTTCGCCACGACCGGCAACGAACTCGACCTCGGCAGCACTGGCGAAACCGGGGCGGATGTCATCGAAAATGCGCAGCGGGTCTTCAGTACGCGGGTTGTCGTCGGTGACCAGCACGCGGTCTGCCAGGCGTTCGGCCACTTCGGCCATCAGCGGACGCTTGCCGCGGTCTCGGTCGCCGCCGCAGCCGAACAGGCACAGCAGCTTGCCGTGCGCGTGCGGGCGCAGGGCTTCGAGCACTTTCTCCAGGGCGTCCGGGGTGTGTGCGTAGTCGACCACCACCAGCGGCTTGTCGCCCCCGCCCAGGCGCTGCATGCGGCCGATCGGCCCCTGCAGCTGCGGGGTGACCTCGAGGATTTCGTCCAGCGCATAGTCCAGCGCCAACAGGGTCGCCACGGCGGCGAGCATGTTGCTCAGGTTGAAGCGGCCCAGCAACTGGCTGCGCAGGGTACGTTCGCCCTGGGCGGTGACCAGGGTGGCGCGCACGCCATCGTCATTGAACACGGCTTCGCGGCAGAACAGCGAGGCCTCCGGCTTCTCCAGGCTGTAGCTGAGCAACCGGGTCTCGATATGGTCGACACTCGGGCGGCGGGCAAAATCGGCGGCCAGGCGACGGCCGAAGTCGTCATCCAGGTTGACCACCTGGCAGCGCAGGCTCGGCCAGGCGAACAGCTTGGCCTTGGCGGCCTCGTAGGCCTCCATGCTGCCGTGATAGTCCAGGTGGTCGCGGGACAGGTTGGTCATGACCGCGATGTCGAATTCCAGCGCGGCGACCCGGCCCTGCTCCAGGGCGTGGGAGGAAACCTCCATGGCCACGGCCTTGGCGCCACCTTTCTTGAGGTCGTTGAGGGTCGACTGCACGGCGATCGGGTCGGGCGTGGTCAGGCGGCCACTCTGCAGCTCACCATAGAAGCCGGTACCCAGGGTGCCGATCAGGCCGCAACGCTGGCCAAGCAAGTCCAGCGCCTGGGCCACCAGCTGGGTGACGCTGGTCTTGCCGTTGGTACCGGTCACACCCACCAGGTTCAGCTGGCGGCTCGGTTCGCCATAGAAGCGCCCTGCGATATCCGAAAGCTGGGCGATCAGGCCCTTGACCGGGATGAGTGGCGCGTCGGTGATTGGCAGGACGTTCGCGCCCTGCTCTTCATAGGCCACGGCGGCAGCGCCACGCGCCAGGGCATCGGCGATATGCTCGCGGCCATCGACCTTGGCGCCCGGCACGGCCAGGAACAGATCGCCCGGGCGCACATTGCGGCTGTCCAGGGTCAGTTCACGGATCAGCGGGTCACGGCTGGCGTGAGCGAAAAGCTTGCTCAATGGCATTGTCATCATCCACGCCCTCCCTTGGCGGTTGCTGCTGCATTGACTTGCGATTGTTCGACGGGTGCTGGCGGCGGCAGGTTGTCTGGCGGCACGTTCATCAGGCGCAGGGTGCCGGACATGACCTTGCTGAACACCGGCGCCGAAACCAGGCCGCCGAAGTAGCCGCCCTTGCCTGGTTCGTCGATGACCACGACGATGGCGTAGCGCGGGTCGCTCATCGGACCGAAGCCAGCGAACAGCGAGCGGTAGGCGTTTTCGGTGTAGCCCTTGGAGCCCACGGTGGCTTTACGCGCGGTACCGGACTTGCCGGCCACGTGGTAGAACGGCACCTGGGCGCGGAACACGCCGCGCGGTGCTTCAATCACCTGCTGCAGCATGCCCTGAACGGTTTCGGCGGTTTCCTTCGGAATGGCCTGCACGGCTTCCGGGGCCTTGTCGACCTTGAGGATCGACAGCGGCACCATCTTGCCGTCGTTGGCCAGCGCCGCGTAGGCATGCACCAGTTGCAGGGCGGTGACCGACACGCCATAGCCATAGGACAGGGTCGCGGTCTCTGCCTTGCGCCACTCGCGGTGGTTGGGCAGGTTGCCGACGCGCTCGCCGGGGAAGCCAAGGCCGGTGTACTGGCCCAGGCCGACCTGGGACATGACCCGGTAGATGGCCTCGCCGCCGATGTCGAAGGCGATCTTGCTCATGCCGACGTTACTGGAGTTGATCAGGATGCCGGTCAGGTCGAGGATCGGGCCCTCGCTCCTGGACACGTCCTTGATGGTGTAGCGGCCGATCTGCAGGCTGCCCGGGTACACCTCGACCTTGTCGGTCGGCTTCCAGCGGCCACTTTCCAGTGCCGCGCTCATGGAGATCGGCTTGACCGTGGAGCCCGGCTCGAACACGTCGATGATCGCGCGGTTACGCATGGCGGCCGGGAACATGCTGCGGCGGTTGTTGGGGTTGTAGGTCGGCTGGTTGACCATGGCCAGGACCTCACCGGTCTTGACGTCCATGATCACCAGGCTGCCGGCCTTGGCGTCCTGTTCGGCAATGGCGTTGCGCAGCTCGCGGGTAGCCAGGTACTGCAGGCGCAGGTCTATCGACAACGCCAAGGTCTTCCCGGCCTTGGCGTTTTTGGTTACCTGAATGTCCTTGATCAGCCGGCCGCGCCGGTCCTTGATCACCTGCCGTTTGCCGGGTACGCCGGCCAGCCACTCGTCATAGGCCAGTTCCACCCCTTCGCGACCGTGGTCGTCGAGGTCGGTGAAGCCGACCATGTGCGCGGTGACATCACCGGCCGGGTAGAAGCGGCGGAATTCTTCCAGGCCGTAAACGCCCGGCACTTTCAGGTCGAGTACATGCTGGCCCTGCTCCGGGGTAAGGCCGCGGACCAGATAGATGAACTCTTTGCTGGCCTGCTGGGTCAGGCGCTCAGTCAGTTGCTGCGGGTTCTGCCCCAGCGCTGCCGCCAGCTGTGGCCAGCGGTCCTTGGAGGCCTGCATTTCCTTGGGGTTGGCCCACAGGGTGGTGACCGGGGTACTGACCGCCAGCGGTTCACCGTTACGGTCGGTGATCAGGCCGCGGTGAGCCGGGATAGGGATGTGACGCAGGCTGCGCGCATCGCCCTGGCCCTTGAGGAAGTCACGGTCGACCACCTGCAGGTCGATGATGCGCCAGCAGATGGCACCGACCATCAGCGCCAGCAAGCCGATCACCACGCGGAAGCGCCATGGGTAGAGTGCGCCTTCGAGCTTCATCATGGCGCCACCATCCGTACTTCGTCAGCCGAAGGTACGCGCATCTTCAGTTGCTCGGAAGCCAGGTTTTCGATGCGGCTGGCGGCGGTCCAGGTGCTTTGCTCGAGGATCAGCCGGCCCCACTCGGCCTGGGCCTTGTCGCGTTCGTTCAACTCGCCGTACAGGGTGTTGAGCAACTGACGGTTCCAGTGCGCGCTGTAGGACACGGCGATGGCCGAAATCAGCACGGCAACGAACAGCAGAAGCATCAGGAAGCTTCCGCCTGGCAAGGGTTTGGCAAACAGCCTGCTCACCGCAGCTTCTCCGCCACCCGCATCACGGCGCTGCGCGCCCGCGGGTTGGCCTTGAGCTCGGCTTCGGAGGCGAACTGGGCCTTGCCGATGAGCTTGATTTTCGGCTCGAAGGCCTTGTGCTGAACCGGCAGGTTGCGTGGCAGGTTGTCGGCCTCGCCCTTGACCAGCTTGCGCATGAACAGCTTGACGATACGGTCTTCCAGCGAGTGGAAACTGATGACTGCCAGGCGACCGCCGACTTCAAGCGCTTCGAGCGCTGCCTCCAGACCGCTCTCTAGGTCGCCCAGTTCGTTGTTGACGTGGATGCGCAGGCCCTGGAAGGCACGGGTAGCCGGGTTCTTGCCCTTTTCCCAAGCCGGGTTGGCCACCTTGAGCACTTCCGCCAGATCGGCGGTACGGGTGAACGGCTGCTTTTCGCGGCGCTCCACCACAGCACGCGCCATGCGCCCGGCAAAGCGCTCCTCGCCGTATTCCTTGAATACGCGGGCGATCTCTTCCACCGGCGCAGTGGCGATGAACTCGGCGGCGCTGATGCCCTGGTCCGGGTTCATGCGCATGTCCAGCGGGCCATCATTGAGGAAGCTGAAGCCACGCTCGGGGTCATCCAGCTGCGGCGAGGAAACGCCCAGGTCCAGCAATACGCCGCTGACCTTGCCATCCAGGCCGCGCTCGGCCACTTCCGCGCCCAGCTCGGCAAAGCTGCGCTGCACAATGACAAAGCGGCCGTCTTCGGCCGCCAGCGCTTGCCCCGTGGCAATCGCCTGTGGATCTTTGTCGAAACCCAGCAGCCGCCCTTGCGGCCCGAGCTTGCTGAGAATCAGCCGGCTGTGCCCGCCACGGCCGAAAGTGCCGTCCAGATAGCAACCGTCGGCGCGCAAGGCCAATGCCTCGACAGCTTCGTCGAGCAGGACGGTAATGTGGTTGAAGCCGCTATCTATGGTCACAGGATCAGGTCACGCAATTCGTCGGGCATGGCGCCCGGTTGTTGAATAGCTGCAAGGTCGGCTGCCGAAACCGCGTTCCAGGCATCTTCATCCCACAGCTGGAATTTGTTCAGTTGCCCCACCAGCATCGCCTTCTTGTCGAGCTTGGCGTACTCACGCAGACGGGGCGGTACCAGGAAACGCCCGCTGCCATCGAGCTCCAGGTCAACCGCATTACCGATCAGCAAACGCTGCAGGCGGCGGTTTTCCTCACGCAACGATGGCAAGGCACGCAACTTGGCTTCTATCTGTTCCCACTCATCGAGGGGATAAACACACAAGCAGGGGTCAACGGCGTCGATGGTCACGATCAGTTGACCATTGCAACGCGAATCGAGCTCGTCACGGTACCGGCTCGGCATGGCGAGACGGCCCTTGGCATCGAGGCTGACGGCGTTGGCTCCGCGGAACACGGCTGCGATTCCCCACAATGTTAGCTTTTTTGTGCCAGAAAACCCACTTCATCCCACTTTCTGCCACTTGCGCACACTATAGGAATCCGCCCGCAGCACCGTCAAGGCACGTTCGGAAGGAAAAGCCTTACAGGACCGAGATTTAGCGCAATAAAGGAATGCGGAAGGACTACCGAGGAGAAAAAAACACGAGAAAAATCAAACCCACGCAGGCGAATGGAGTTCGAAGTTAAAGTGATTTATTAAGAGTAAGATTTTTTCGGTATTACCAGAGGGCATCTGCTATCGAATAAAGCAGGGAGGGAAAGGTGGAGAGTCGATCTGTAAGCCGGGTTTTGTCGAGGACAGTCATTCCTCTACGACGGCCATCGCTGGACGCCTCTAGCAACCTACCCGGTTCCGACGCGGGCCACGCCTGATGGAACCCTATTTGGTCTTGCTCCGAGTGGGGTTTACCTAGCCACGAACTGTTGCCAGCCGTGCGGTGCGCTCTTACCGCACCTTTTCACCCTTACCGGCACCGAAGTGCTTAGGCGGTTATTTTCTGTGGCACTTTCCGTAGGCTCGCGCCTCCCAGGCGTTACCTGGCACTCTGCCCTATGGAGCCCGGACTTTCCTCCCCCTGCTGTTGCGGAACAAAAGCAGGCAGCGACTGTCCGATCGACTCTCCGCCGCCAAGATTAACGGCACGCGCGCCCGAGAACAAGCAATACCGACATCTATATCAATTTGCCACTACTCGGCTTTCTGCTTTTCCAGGGCCAGTTGGTACAGCAGGTTCTTGCGCACCCCGGTAATTTCCGCGGCCAGCGCCGCCGCCCGCTTGAGTGGCAACTCGGCCAGCAGCAGGTCGAGCACCCGCTGCGCCTCGGCACTGATCGCCTGCTCGCCCTCCGGCGCACTCCAGCCACCGACCAGCACCACGCACTCACCGCGCTGCTGGTTGCTGTCGCCGGCAACGAACGCGCGCAGCTCGGCCAGGGGCAGGCCCTTGAGGGTCTCGAAGGTCTTGGTCAGCTCGCGCGCCAAAAGCGCCGGGCGCTCGCCACCGAACACCGCCTCCATGTCCTCGAGGCATTCCAGGATACGGTGCGGGGCCTCATAGAAGATCAGCGTGCGCGGCTCTTCCTTTACCTGCTCCAGGCGCGCCCGGCGCCCCGCTGCCTTGGCCGGCAGGAAGCCTTCGAAGATGAAGCGGTCCGAAGGCAGGCCGGCCGCCGACAGCGCGGCGATCAGAGCGCAGGCGCCCGGCACCGGCACCACGTTCACACCCGCAGCCCGCGCCTGGCGCACCAGGTGGTACCCCGGGTCGGAAATCAGCGGCGTGCCGGCATCGGAGACCAACGCCACATTCTCACCCGCCAGCAGCTTGGTGAGAAAACGCCCGCCCTCGTCACGCTCGTTGTGCTCATGGCAGGCCGCCAGCGGCGTGTCGATGCCGAAGTGCTGCAGCAGGCGGATCGAATGACGGGTATCTTCCGCCGCGATCAGGGCCACGTCCGCCAGCACCTTCAGCGCCCGGGCGCTCATGTCGTCGAGGTTGCCGATGGGGGTTGCGACCACATACAGCGTCCCCACGGTGGATTTCGAAGCCCCTGCCACATCAGTCACTGCGCACACCTGTCGTTCGGATCAAAGGCGCCATTGTAGCCCGAGCGCCTGCAACAGGGCGCAAAGAACTTCGCCGACGACCGATGGCAGGCCTCCTATAGTGAAGGATCGATACGGCAACATCGCGCCCCGGCCAGCGCTTGGGTACAATTGCCGGCCACCTTGATCGAGTAACAGGACCTTTACATGATCGCTTGCCTGCGGCTGTTCACAGCCCTCTGCCTTGCTGCCTTGCTGGCAGCCTGCGCCAGCTCGCCCTCATCCAGCCTGGGCGAACTGCCACGCACCCCGGACGCCAGCATCGAGCAACTGCTCGAGAAGGCTGCTTCCAGCAAGTCCGCGGAAGACGCCGCCCTGCTGCGCCTGAGCGCAGCCGACCTGGCCTACAAGCAGAAGGATTTCCCACGCGCCGCACGCATCCTCGAGCAGGTGCCGCTGGACACCCTCAAGCCGGCGCAGCAAGTGTTCGCCAGCACCCTCGGTGCCGAGCTGGCCATGAGCCGCAACCAGCCCAAGGCTGCCCTGACCGCCCTGGCCCACCCGAGCCTGCAGCGCGTCGCCGAACTGCCGGAAGAACAGCAAGCGCGCACCTACAGCGTGCACGCGGCCGCCCTCGAAGCCGATGGCCAGGCCCTGGCCGCCGCGCAACAGCGCGTGCTGCTGACCCCGCTGCTCAGCGGCCAGGCCGCCAGCGCCAACAATGACGCCATCTGGGCACTGGTCGCCTCGCTGCCGGCAGAGCAACTGCAGCAGCCTGGCAACGACCAGACCCTGGCCGGCTGGACCAGCCTGGCCTTCGCGGTAAAAAGCGCCGGCACCCTGGAACAGCAGCAAGCGGCTATCGACGCCTGGGTCAAGCAGCACCCGGACCACCCGGCTGCCCAGCAACTGCCGCTGGCACTGACCAAGCTCAAGGAGCTGGCCAGCCAGCCGCTGACCAAGATTGCCCTGCTGCTGCCTCAGGAAGGCCCGCTGGCCGGTGTTGCCCGCGCCCTGCGTGACGGCTTCATGGCTGCGCACTTCCAGGCCCAGCAAGCCGGCCAGCAGGCGCCAGCCGTGCAGGTATTCGACAGCTCGCGCATCGGTTCGCTCGACGACTTCTATCGTCAGGCCCAGGCCGCAGGCGTACAGCTGGTCATCGGCCCGCTGGAAAAACCGCTGGTCAAGCAACTGGCTGCCAAGCCACAACTGCCGATCACCACCCTGGCCCTGAACTACGCCGACGCCGGCCAGAAATCGCCGCCGCAGCTGTTCCAGTTCGGCCTGGCTGCCGAAGACGAAGCCCGTGAAGTGGCCCGCCGCGCCCGCGCCGATGGCATGGTCCGCGCCGTGGCCCTGGTGCCGAGCGGCGAATGGGGCGACCGCGTGCTTGCCGCCTTCCGCCAGGACTGGGAAGGCAACGGTGGCACCCTGCTCGCCGCCGAGCGCATCGCCCAGCCGGTCGCACTGGCCCAGCAGATTGCCGACCTGTTCCAGCTGCGCCAGAGCGAAGGCCGCGCCAAGAGCCTGCAGAGCACGGTAGGTGGCAGCATCGCCGCGCAGCCGTCGCGCCGCCAGGACATCGACTTCATCTTCCTCGCCTCGACCCCGCAACAGGCCCAGCAGATCAAGCCGACCCTGAACTTCCAGTACGCCGGTGACGTACCGGTCTACGCCACCTCGAACCTGTACAGCGCCAGTGGTGACGTCAACCAGTACAACGACATGAACGGTATCCGCTTCTGCGAAACCCCGTGGCTGCTCGATACCAGCAACAGCCTGCGCCAGCAGGTCGTGCAGCAGTGGCCGCAAGCCGCCGGCAGCCTGGGCCGCCTGTATGCCATGGGCGTCGACGCCTACAGCCTGGCGCCGCGCCTGGGCCAACTGAAAGCGCTGCCGGACAACCGCGTACTGGGCCTTTCGGGCAGCCTGAGCATGAACGCCAACCAGCGTGTCGAGCGCCAGCTGCCTTGGGCCGAGTTCGTCGGCGGCCAGGTCCAGCGCCTGCCTGACACCGCCCGCTGATGGCAGCAGCGTCACCCACCAGCGCCGGGCAGGCAGCGGAAACCCAGGCCCTTGAATACCTTCAAGGGCAGGGCCTGCAACTGCTGGCGCGCAACTGGCGATGCAAAGGCGGTGAGCTTGATCTGGTCATGCTCGACGCCGATACAGTAGTATTCGTCGAAGTCCGCTACCGGTTGCACGCGGGCTTCGGTGGCGCCCTCGGCAGTATCGACGGGCGCAAGCAGAAACGGTTGGTGCTCGCCGCCAGCCTGTTCCTGCAGAAGGAGCCCCGCTGGGGCAACCACCCCTGCCGCTTCGACGTAGTCGCCCTGCAGGGCAGCCACCATGCAGGCAGACCGCTTCAATGGCTGAAAAACGCCTTCGAATGCTGAACCCACTCCGATTTTTTTGCTCTATGTTTCGCGGGCTGGTCGTTGTTGCGCGTAGCAAAGGCCACCGCCCCACTTAAGGTCACCAGATGGACATGCAATCCCGAATTCGCCGGCTGTTCCAGGCCAGCATCGATACCAAGCAACAGGCAATGGACATCCTGGCACCGCACATCGAGCAGGCCAGCCTGGTCATGGTCAATGCACTGCTCAACGAGGGCAAGATGCTCGCCTGCGGCAACGGCGGCTCGGCCGGCGATGCCCAGCACTTTTCCTCGGAGCTGCTCAACCGCTTCGAGCGCGAACGCCCGAGCCTGCCGGCCATCGCGCTGACCACCGACAGCTCGACCCTGACCTCGATCGCCAACGACTACAGCTACAACGAAGTCTTTTCCAAGCAGATCCGCGCGCTGGGCCAGCCCGGTGACGTTCTGCTGGCGATCTCCACCAGCGGCAACTCGGCCAACGTGATCCAGGCGATCCAGGCCGCACATGACCGCGAAATGATTGTCGTAGCATTGACGGGTCGCGATGGCGGCGGCATGGCTTCGTTGCTGCTGCCCGAAGACGTGGAAATCCGCGTACCTTCGACGGTTACCGCGCGCATCCAGGAAGTCCACCTGCTGGCGATCCACTGCCTGTGTGATCTGATCGACAGCCAACTGTTCGGGAGTGAAGAATGACCCCTATGCGCCTCGGCCTTATGGCCCTGACCCTGTGCCTGAGCGTCACTGGTTGCAGCTCGGTACTGACCTCTACCCGCAATTCGCCGATCGAGGACGATCGCGGCACGCGCACCATCGGCAGCAAGATCGACGATTCGCTGATCGAAACCAAGGCCTCGGTCAACATTGCCAAGGCCAGCCCTGACCTGGACAAAGGTTCGCACATCGTTGTCAGCAGCTACAACGGCATCGTCCTGCTGGCCGGCCAGACCCCGCGCGCCGACCTCAAGAGCCTTGCCGAGCAGACTGCCAGCCAGGTACAGCGGGTCAAGAAAGTGCACAACGAGCTGCAGGTGATGCAGCCCTCCTCCATCCTGGCGCGCAACAACGACGCCTGGCTGACCACCAAGATCAAGACCCAGATGCTGACCGACAATGCCGTGCCCAGCTCGCGCATCAAGGTGATTACCGAGAACGGCATCGTCTACCTGCTCGGCCTGGTGACCCAGCAGGAGGCCAACTCGGCCACTGCCGTGGTACAGGGCGTTTCGGGTGTGCAGAAGATCGTCAAACTGTTCGAGTACATCGACTGATTCACTGATTGTCTGCGCCGGCCTCTTCGCGGGTAAACCCGCTCCCACAGGGATCTCACAGCCTTCGAGGCTTGTTGTGTTCCTGTGGGAGCGGGTTTACCCGCGAAAAGGCCAGCACAGGCGACAACACTGCCCCACCTTTCAGAAATCCAGGAAACACCGCATGAAAAAGCTTCTGCTGCCTGCCCTGCTGTTCGGCACTTTCGCCACCTTGGCCGGCTGCTCCACACCAAGCCTGATCACCCTAAACGATGGTCGTGAAATCCAGGCAGTCGACGCACCGGAATTCGACCGCGACGCCGGCTTCTACGAGTTCCAGCAACTCGACGGCAAGCGTACCCGCATCAACAAGGACCAGGTACGCACCATCAGCGACCTGTAAGCCAGGGCTGGTAAAGAAAAAGGCGATCCGGTTGGATCGCCTTTTTTGTTACTTGACCACTTTCAGGCTTGGCCGGCCAGTCGGGCGTGGCGGCTGGCCACCACCTTCTGGTGGGCCATTGTCATCCGGCTGTACATCATCATCTTCCGGCTCATCGTCATCCATCACGGGCGGCTCCAGCTCGAAGACCATACCCTGGCCATTTTCGCGGGCATAGATACCCAGGATGGCGCCAACCGGCACGTACAGCGAGTGAGCCACGCCACCGAAGCGGCCCTCGAAGCTGACCGCGTCGTTGTCCATGTGCAGGCTGCGCACGGCACTTGGCGAGATGTTCAACACGATCTGGCCATCACTGGCGAAACCATCCGGCACCTGGACCTTCGGAAATTCGGCATTGACCAGCATATGGGGCGTGCAATCGTTGTCGACGATCCACTCGTACAGTGCTCGAACCAGATAGGGGCGACTGGAGTTCATCAACGGCTCCTTAAAGCTTGCGCATTTCACGTTCTACAGAGGACAGGCTCGCCTGGAAAGGCTCGCGGGCGAACTGCCGCTCCATGTAATCCAGCAGCGGCTTGGCTTGCCGCGGCAACTCGATACCCAACACCGGCAGACGCCAGAGTATGGGCAGTAGACAACAATCGACCAGGCTTTGCTCCTCACTCATGAAGCAGGCGAACTCGCCGAACAACGGCGAGACTCCGGTCAGGCTTTCACGCAACGCCTTGCGCGCTTCGGCTCGGGCAGCCTCGCTGCTGCGCGGGTCGAGCACGGTATCGGCCAGGGAGCACCAGTCGCGCTGGATGCGATGCATCAGCAAGCGGCTGTTGCCCCGCGCAACCGGGTACACCGGCATCAGCGGCGGATGCGGATAACGCTCCTCGAGGTATTCCATCACCACGGTCGATTCATACAGCGCCAGGTCACGGTCGACCAGGGTCGGCACGCTGCCGTAAGGGTTCACCTCGACCAGCTTGGGCGGCAGGCGGCCGGGGTCGACATCGATGACCTGCACGCTGATACCCTTCTCGGCCAGCACGAGGCGTACCCGATGAGAATAGTGATCAGCGGGGTCGGAATAGCAGGCTAACCTGTTGGTTGCGCCCATGTAGCGCCTCCTCGCACGGGATGCTTGTGAAACTGTAAATGAAAACGCGCCCGTGGTGACCTGGCAGATCTGCCAGGCCACCACGGGCGCGTTCAACAACCAGAAACTACTGCGTGATCAGTGCACGTCCTTCCAGTATTCACGCTTGAGCAAGTAGGCGAATACGAAGAAGAAAGCCAGGTACAGCAACACGTAGGTACCGATGCGCTGGCTTTCCAGTTTGACCGGGTTGGCCGAATAGGCCAGGAAGGTCACCAGGTTCTTGACCTTCTCGTCGAACTGCTCGGTCGTCAGGGTACCGGAATTCGGCGTAATGGTCAGCTGGTCGCAGGCTTCATGGGTGATCGGGGCGCCGGTCAACGGGTCGAATTGCTTCTTGCCATCGGTCACGGTCTGCACCTGTTTGCAGCCGACGTACTGGTTGCCCTGCAGGCCAACCAGCACGTTTGGCATGCCAACGTTCGGGAACACCTTGTTGTTCACCCCATAAGGCCGCGACGGGTCTTCATAGAAGCTGCGCAGGTAGGTGTACAGCCAGTCGGTGCCACGCACCCGCGCCACCAGGGTCAGGTCTGGCGGTGCGGCGCCGAACCAGGTCTTGGCGTCACTGGGCTTCATGCCGATCTGCATGTGGTCACCGATCTTGGCACCGGTGAACACCAGCTTCTCGAGCATCAGCTCGTGGGGGATGCCAAGGTCATCGGCCACCCGCTCGTAACGCTGGAACTTGGCACTGTGGCAACCCATGCAATAGTTGGCAAAGGTACGCGCACCGTCCTGCATGGCGGCCTTGTCGCCCAGGTCGATGTCGACCTTGTCCAGCTCCAGGCCCGTTTCGGCCGCGAAGGAAAAGGCAGGCATCACTGCCAGCAAAAATACTGCAATCAACTTTTTCATCAGCCAGTCACCCTTTCCGGAACCGGTTTGGTCTTCTCGAGCCTTGTGTAGAACGGCATCAGCAGGAAGTAGGCGAAGTACAACACCGTGCACACCTGCGACAGCAAGGTACGCCCAGGTGTCGGCGCCAGTACGCCCAGCACGCCGAGGATGACGAAGGCCACGCAGAACACCAGCAGGAAGAGCTTGCTGATCCAGCCCTTGTAGCGCATGGAGCGCACCGGGCTGCGGTCGAGCCAGGGCAGCACGAACAGCACGGCAATGGCCGCACCCATGGCGATGACGCCCATCAGTTTGTCAGGCACCGCACGCAGGATCGCGTAGAACGGCGTGAAGTACCACACAGGCGCAATGTGCTCGGGGGTCTTGAAGGCGTTCGCCTGCTCGAAGTTAGGTTTCTCCAGGAAGTAACCGCCCATTTCCGGGAAGAAGAACACCACGGCGCAGAACACGAACAGGAACACCACCACGCCGACAATGTCCTTGACGGTGTAGTACGGGTGGAACGGGATACCATCCAGCGGGATACCGTTCTCGTCCTTTTTCTTCTTGATGTCGACGCCATCGGGGTTGTTCGAACCCACTTCGTGAAGGGCGAGGATGTGCAGCACCACCAGGCCGAGAATCACGATCGGCAGGGCGACCACGTGCAGGGCGAAGAAGCGGTTCAGGGTGATACCCGAGATCAGGTAGTCACCGCGGATCCACTGGGTGAGGTCGCCACCGATCACCGGAATGGCACCGAACAGCGAGATGATCACCTGGGCACCCCAGTACGACATCTGACCCCACGGCAGCAGATAGCCCATGAAGGCTTCGGCCATCAGCGCCAGGTAGATCAGCATGCCGAACAGCCACACCAGTTCACGCGGCTTCTGGTAGGAGCCGTAGAGCAGGCCGCGGAACATGTGCAGGTAGACCACGATGAAGAACGCCGATGCACCGGTGGAGTGCAGATAGCGCAGGATCCAGCCGTATTCCACGTCACGCATGATGTACTCGACCGAGGCGAACGCCTCTTCCGCCGAGGGCGTGAAGCTCATGGTCAGCCACACACCGGTGACGATCTGGTTGACCAGCACCAGCAGCGCCAGGGAGCCGAAGAAGTACAGGAAGTTGAAGTTCTTGGGCGCGTAATACTTGCTCAGGTGGTCTTCCCACATCTTGGTGGCGGGGAAGCGAGCATCAATCCAGTCCATGAACTTGCTCATCATGCGTTCTCCTGGTCAACGCCGATGACGACGATCTCGTCCGACTCGTAAGAGTGCGGTGGCACGGGCAGGTTGAGAGGTGCCGGCTGCGACTTGTAGACACGGCCGGCCAGGTCGTAGTGGGAGCCGTGGCACGGGCAGAAATAGCCACCGACCCATTTCGGGCCAAGGTCGGCGGGCGCGACTTCCGGACGGAAGGTGGGCGAGCAGCCCAGGTGTGTGCACAGGCCGACAAGGATGAGGATTTCCGGCTTGATCGAACGAACCTGCGGGTCGACGTAGGTGGGCTGTACCGAGGCCTTGGACTCGGGGTCAGCCAGGTCACCGACGACCTTTTTCAGGTTACCGAGGATCTCGTCCGTTCGCCGCACGATGAACACCGGCTGGCCACGCCACTCGGCCACCATCTGCTGCCCGGCCTCGACCTTGGCGATATTGACCTTCACCGGTGCACCCGCGGCTTTCGCCTTGGCACTGGGAAACCATGACCCCACGAACGGTACCGCAGCCCCCACTGCCCCCGCTGCCCCGACTACAGATGTCGCGGCTACGAGGAAGCGGCGCCGGCCTGCGTTGACGCCGTCATTGCTCATTCAGTCCTCTCCCATCAGCTTGCTTGGCCAGTTGGACCTGGCCTGTACTTAGGTAATGTCTGTGGCACTAAAAATTGGCCGCCATGGTAAGAAACAAATCCACACACTGACAAGGTGATTACCCGGGGAACGGGCTACAACCCTCGCTTTGCTTGATCTGCGTCTATGCGGCAAGTCGTCACCGACATGCTGACAGGTTAGTTCAAGACATAAAAAAAGCCCGGTTCCAAGGAACCGGGCTTTTTCGACTGCCGAAGCGGTATTAACGCTTGGAGTACTGAGGACGCTTACGCGCTTTACGCAGACCCACTTTCTTACGCTCAACTTCACGAGCGTCGCGGGTGACGTAGCCAGCACGACGCAGAGCGCCACGCAGGGTTTCGTCGTATTCCATCAGAGCGCGGGTGATACCGTGACGGATCGCACCGGCTTGACCGCTGACACCACCACCGGAAACGGTGACGTAGATGTCGAACTTCTCGACGGTTTCGGTCAGCTCGAGCGGCTGACGAACAACCATGCGAGCGGTTTCGCGACCGAAGAACACGTCCAGAGAACGGTTGTTGATGGAAATGTTACCAGTACCCGGACGCAGGAATACGCGAGCGGTTGCGGTCTTGCGACGGCCAGTGCCGTAGTTTTGAGTCGCCGACATAATGAACTATCCCGTTAGATCTTCAGTTCTTGAGGCTGCTGAGCAGTGTGTGGGTGAGCAGCACCCGCGTACACTTTC
This sequence comes from Pseudomonas sp. B23(2017), assembly GCF_002113725.1. Classification (NCBI taxonomy): domain Bacteria; kingdom Pseudomonadati; phylum Pseudomonadota; class Gammaproteobacteria; order Pseudomonadales; family Pseudomonadaceae; genus Pseudomonas; species Pseudomonas sp. B23(2017). The sequence goes on from NZ_NEJM01000003.1 coordinate 322,603, forward strand.
AGCTTGCGGTACATGTCGCGACCCAGCGGGTTCTTCGGCAGCATGCCTTTGACCGCAGTTTCGATAACACGCTCAGGGGCCTTGGCGATCAACTTCTCGAAGTTGATTTCCTTGATACCGCCCGGGAAACCGGAGTGGGAGTAGTACATCTTGTCGGAAGACTTGGCACCAGTCACACGAACCTGCTCGGCGTTGATGACGACGATGTAGTCGCCGGTGTCAACGTGAGGGGTGTATTCTGGTTTGTGTTTGCCACGCAGACGGCTAGCGATTTCGGTAGCCAGACGACCCAGGGTCTGGCCAGCGGCGTCGACTACGAACCACTCGCGCTTTACTGTTTCCGGTTTAGCAGTAAAAGTTTTCATTCTCTAAAGCCTCAGAGGCCGCCCAGCGAAAAATAGACGGCGAATCTTACTGGATAGTGCACAGCTTGCCAAGGGCAAGCGCGCAGCCGAACGCTGACGCTTTTGGGGGCTCGGGTCAGGCACGCCAATGTTCGACGGGGTTCTTCCTGCGTGGTGGTGCATCACTTCCGCCACACGGAGAGGGGCCGAATTATCCAGATTGCGCGAAAAATTTCAACCTGCTTTGATGGGCTTCTTTGTCAAGGAGTGTCTACCCGATGGAATACCGCCAGCTCGGCCGTACCGACCTCAATGTCAGCGCCCTGTGCCTGGGCACCATGACCTGGGGCGAGCAGAACGTCCAGGCCGAGGCCTTCGAGCAGATTGCCCGGGCCAAGGCCGCCGGGGTCAACTTCATCGACACCGCCGAGATGTACCCGGTGCCGCCCCGCCCCGAAACCTACGCCGCCACCGAGCGCATCATCGGCAACTGGTTCCGCGCCAATGGCGATCGCGACGACTGGGTGCTGGCCAGCAAGGTCGCCGGCCCCGGCAACGGCATCAGCCACATCCGCGACGGCCAGCTCAAGCACAACCGCCAGCACATCGTCGCCGCGCTGGACGAGAGCCTCAAGCGCCTGCAGACCGACCGCATCGACCTGTACCAGCTGCACTGGCCCGAGCGCAGCACCAACTTCTTCGGCAAGCTGGGCTACCAGCACCTGCCACAGGACCACTTCACCCCGCTGGAAGAAACCCTCGAAGTGCTCGACGAGCAGGTGCGCGCGGGCAAGATCCGCCACGTCGGCCTGTCCAACGAAACGCCGTGGGGCACCATGAAGTTCCTGCAACTGGCCGAAAGCCGCGGCTGGCCGCGAGCGGTGTCGATCCAGAACCCGTACAACCTGCTCAACCGCAGCTTCGAGGTGGGCCTGGCGGAAGTGGCCATCCGCGAGCAGTGCGGCCTGCTGGCCTATTCGCCGCTGGCGTTCGGCATGCTTTCCGGCAAATACGAGAACGGCGCACGCCCGGAAAACGCACGCCTGACCCTGTTCAGCCGCTTTGCCCGCTACTCCAACCCACAGACCGTGGCGGCCTGCAGCCGCTATGTGCAGCTGGCCCGCGAGCACGGCCTGGACCCCGCGCAGATGGCCCTGGCATTCGTCACTCGGCAGCCGTTCGTGACCAGCAACATCATTGGCGCGACCAGCCTCGAGCAGCTGGACAGCAACCTTGCCAGCCTCGAGCTGAGCCTGAGTGATGAACTGCTGGCGGCGATCGAGGCGATTCACCAGGAGCAACCGAACCCGGCGCCTTGAGCCGAGAGGGGCCGCTTCGCGACCCAATCGCCGGCAAGCCAGCTCCCACAAGGTCCGGCGCGAGCCTGAGGCCTGTGGAGTGCCTGTGGGAGCTGGCTTGCCGGCGATTGGGCTGCAAAGCAGCCCCTGCTTCACGGGCTAGACACAATCGCCAAAAAATAAGACGATCCAGCCGGTGATTGACCACTCTACCCTATAAGAACAATGACAATGATGTTTACCCAACCCTCCGCGTCGCTGCGGCGCGTCAGCATCCTGGCCATTGACAAGGTGTTCGCTTCGACCTTGATGCAGGCCAAGGATTTCTTCCACCTCGCCAGCTTGCGCTACAGCAAGCAGCTGGGCCTGGGCCTTCAGCCCATGTTCGAGATCCGCCTGGTGAGCCCGGACGGCCAGCCCGTGGACAGCTTCAGCAATGTGCAGCTGCCGGTCGAAGGCGGCCTGGACGACGCCGATGTGATCATCCTCCCGGCCTTCTGGGACGACTTCGACAACCTGCTGCAACGTTATCCACAGGTGCTGCCGTGGCTGCGTGAACAGCATGCCCGTGGCGCTGTGCTGTGCGCCGAGGCCAGTGGCGTGTTCTGGCTGGCCGAGTCCGGCCTGCTCGACGGCAAGGAAGCGACCACCTACTGGCGCTTCTTCAACAGCTTTGCCGAACGCTTCCCGAAGATCCGGCTGAACCAGGACAAGCACCTGACCGACGCCGACAACCTGTACTGCGCCGGCGGCACCACCTCGGCCTGCGACCTGTACATCTACCTGATCGAACGCTTCTGTGGCGCCAACGTGGCCCGCGCCGTGTCCCGCGACATCCTCTACGAGGTGCAGCGCAACTACACCCCCGGGCGCATGGGCTTTGGCGGGCAGAAGCTGCACCAGGACCTGATCATCCTGCAGATCCAGCACTGGCTGGAAGAACACTTCGCCGACAAGTTCCGCTTCGAGGACGTGGCCCGCAACCACGGCATGAGCATTCGCAATTTCATGCGCCGCTTCCAGGGCGCGACGGGTGACAAGCCGCTGCACTACCTGCAACGGCTACGGATCGAGACGGCCAAGGGGTTGTTGTCGAGTACGCGCAAGAGCATCAAGACCATCAGCTATGAGGTCGGATATGACGATGCCAGTTTCTTTGCGCGGCTGTTCCGTCAGCACACCGAGTTGTCGCCGAACCAGTATCGGCAACAGTTCATGCAGGAGGCTTGAGGCCAATGGGGCTGCCTTGCAGCCCATCGCGACACAAGGCCGCTCCTACAGGGAATCGTGTAATCCTGTAGGAGCGGCCTTGTGTCGCGAAAGGGCCGCAAAGCGGCCCCGGATTCTCAGGGCTTGTGCGCCCGCGCCAGAAACTCGTGCGACTGCATCTCCAGCAAGCGGCTCAGGGTACGCTGGAACTCGAAGGCCAAGCGCCCACCGGTATACAAGTCCTTCAGCTCCACCTCGGCCGAGATGATCAGCTTGACGTTGCGGTCGTAGAACTCGTCCACCATGTTGATGAAGCGGCGGGCGATGTCGTCGGTGGTGACACCCATCTGCTCCACGTTGCTCAACAGCACGGCATGGAAGATCTTGCCCAGTTCGATGTAGTCGTTCTGGCTGCGGGGGCCGTCGCACAGGGCGCGGAAGTCGAACCAGGCCACGTCGTCACAGGTAAGCAGGGCATTGATCGGGCGATTCTCGATCATCAGCACGTCGTTCTCGACCGCCTGGGTGCATTCAGGGGTCAGCGCCTTGAAGCTGGCGCGCAGGCTCTGGTGCGCCGCCTCATCGAGCGGGTAGTGGTACAGCTCGGCCTGCTCCAGGTGACGCAGGCGGTAGTCGACCCCGCTGTCGACGTTCACCACCTCGGTGTACTGCTTGATCATGGCGATGGCGGGCAGGAAGCGCGCGCGCTGCAGGCCGTCCTTGTACAGGCCGTCCGGCACGATGTTGGAAGTAGCCACCAGCGATACGCCGTTCTTGAACAACTCTTCCATCAGGGTGCCGAGGATCATCGCGTCGGTAATGTCCGATACGAAGAACTCGTCGAAACAGATGACCTTGGCTTCTTCGCTGAAGCGCTTGGCAATGATGGTCAGCGGGTTCTTCTCGCCCTTGAGGGTTTTCATTTCCTCGTGCACACGCTTCATGAAGCGGTGGAAGTGCGTGCGCATCTTCTGCTTGAACGGCAGCGCCTCGAAGAAGGTATCGACCAGGTAGGTCTTGCCGCGCCCTACCCCACCCCAGAAGTACAGGCCCTTGACCGGGGTCTGCTCCTTCTTGCCGAACAGCTTGCCGAACACGCCCGGCTTGTTGTTCTGCGCGTGCACCAGGTCGTCGTACAGGCGCTGCAGGTGACGCACCGCAGTTTCCTGCGCCGCGTCATGGAAGAAGTCGGGACGTTTCAGATCTGCTTGATATCGTTCTAGGGGCGTCATGATTCGTTAGCGAGGCAACAAAAAACGGGCCGTCACTGTAGCGACAGGCCCGCTTAATGGCAATGCGACTTGCGTCAATATGCCTCATCCAGACCAACTAAGTGCTGGATGGCACCGGCTTTGCCGGTGTTCGCGGGTAAACCCGCTCCTACAGGCGAAATGCCTCAGTCCGGTTGAGGCGCAAGCGCTGCACGCAGGCTTTCAATGGCCGAATCACGGGCTTCGGCGCTGTCGAACTGCGGCCCGTCGGCAACCTGTTCGCCGTTCAGCCACAGGCCGAAGCCCAGGCCTTCGACGCGCACATCCGCCTCGCCACCTTGCTGCAGCTGCTTACTCACGGCGCCGGCGCTCTTGCCGTCGGCAAAGCTGCGCGACAGCAGCAGTTGTTCGCCGTCAGCGGCCAGCAGGCGGAAGCGGAAGCTGCCGTCTTCATCGCGGAAGCTGAGGAAACGCGCGCTCTTGGCGGCCTTCTTCTTCACTTCGGTGCTGGCCTGCACGCTGCTGCGGAACGAACGCAGGCCAACGGCCTCGCGCAGTTGCTCGAGGAATGGCGTGGCGATCTTGCGAGCCTTGGCGGCACCGGCCAACAGGATGTCTTCCAGGTCCGCCGGGCGGGCGATCAGCTGGTGGTAGTACTCGCGCTTCTCGGCCAACTGGCCGTCCAGCAGCTGGAACAGGCGCTGCTTGGCCTCGCCCCAGCCCAGGCCCTGCAGCAGCTCTTCACGGAACTCGGCGCACTGCGCCGGCGTCGAGAAGGCCTGGAACAGGGTGAACAGGTGAGCGTTGTCCGGGTCTTTCGCTTCGCCAGGCGCACGCGAGTCGGTGACGATGCGCGAGATGGCGTCTTTCATCTCCTTGGCGCTGGTGAACAGCGGGATGGTGTTGTCGTAGCTCTTGGACATCTTGCGCCCGTCCAGGCCCGGCAGGGTCGCCACGCTCTCTTCGATCACCGCTTCCGGCAGGGCGAAGAAGTCCTTGCCCTGGCCGAACAGGTGGTTGAAGCGTTGGCCGATGTCGCGGGCCATTTCCACGTGCTGGATCTGGTCACGGCCGACCGGCACCTTGTTGGCGTTGAACATCAGGATGTCCGCGGCCATCAGCACCGGGTAGCTGTACAGGCCCATGGTCACGCCGGCATCCGGGTCTTCGCCGTTTTCCAGGTTCTTGTCCACCGAGGCCTTGTAGGCGTGCGCGCGGTTGAGCAGGCCCTTGGCGCTGACGCAGGTCAGCAGCCAGGTCAGCTCGGGGATTTCCGGGATATCGGACTGGCGGTAGAAGGTCACCTTGTCCGGATCGAGGCCACCGGCCAGCCAGGTGGCGGCGATTTCCAGGCGCGAACGCTGGATACGCAGCGGGTCGTCGCACTTGATCAGAGCGTGGTAGTCGGCCAGGAAATAGAACGAGTCGACACCGGGCTGCTGGCTGGCACGGATCGCCGGGCGGATGGCGCCGGCGTAGTTGCCCAGGTGCGGAGTGCCGGTGGTGGTGATACCGGTAAGAATGCGCGTGGTCATGGGTGTTCGCTTATTCAGGCTTGGCTCAGTTCGAAAGGCGCGGCAGCAGCAGATCCTTCAGATCGGTCAGCTTGCCATGGAAGAAGTGTCCGCATTCTGCCACTTTCAGCAGCTCATGGGGGCGCGACAGGCTGTCGGACCATTCGTAAACCAGCTGCGGGGCGACGACTTCGTCGGCGTCCGGCTGCACCACGGTGATCGGGCAGCGCTGCGGCAGCGGGAAATCCGCCGTCAGGCGCATGACCGCTGGGGCGATCATGAACAACTGCTGCAGCTCTACCCCGGCGGCCTCCAGGCGGCCGGCCAGGCTGGTGGCGACGAAGCCACCGAACGAGAAGCCCATCAGCACCAGCGGCAGGCCCAGATGCTTCTCGCGCAGCCAGGCCGCAGCGGCCTCGGCATCGGCTACCTCGCCAGCGCCCATGTCATGGGTGCCGGCGCTCTGCCCGACGCCACGGTAGTTGAACCGCAAGGTCACGTAGCCGGCGTCGCGGGCGGTGCGTTGCAGGGTCGAGACCACCTTGTTGAGCATGGTGCCACCCTGGACCGGGTTGGGGTGGCAGATCAGCACCGCGCCACGTGCATTGGCCACGTCCAGGTACAAGGCTTCCAGCTGGCCGCTGGGGCCATCGATGAACAAGGGGGTTTCGCGGACAAGCAAGGCACTACTCCGTGACCTCGGGAGGGGTCGATTCGTCTAGGTGAGGAATTCTGTTCTGATTTGCGATCGCTCGCGGTATACAGCGCAGGTCTGAGCCGTTAACGTAAAGCAAAGCCGTTTATAGAGGAAGGACTCGTGGAACTCTCGCTCCTTGTTTGGTTGTTGCCGACCCTGGCCCTGGTCATCGGCGTGGTGGTTGGTTTCGTCGTCGCTCGCCTGCTGCCCAATGCCGCGCCGAGCAGCACCCAGCGTCAGCTGGATGACATCCAGAAGCGTTTCGACAGCTACCAGAACGAAGTGGTCACCCACTTCAACAGCACCGCCGTGCTGGTCAAGAAACTGACCCAGAGCTATCAGGACGTCCAGGATCACCTGGCCGACGGCGCCAATACCCTGGCCCTCGACGACGTGACCCGTCAGCGCCTGCTGGCCGCCCTGCATTCCGAAGGCAGCCAGGGCCCACGTGACCGCCTGACCCCGCCGAAGGACACTGCCGAAGTACCGCGCGACTACGCGCCGAAAGCGCCGAACTCGCCGGGCATGCTTGACGAGAGCTACGGGCTCAAGCGCTGATCTGCCGAACATGAAAAAGGCCTCGCAAGAGGCCTTTTTTGTGGGCTGGATTCACTGGCCTCTTCGCGGGTGAACCCGCTCCCACAGGGTCGGCGCAGGTTTCAAACACTGCGCCTGACCTGTGGGAGCGGGTTTACCCGCGAAGAGGCCGGCCCAGGCAACCTAGCTGCAAGCCTGCAATGCCTGCTCGACATCCGCCAGCAGGTCCTCCACATCCTCCAGCCCCACCGACAGGCGCACCAGCCCCTCCGATATCCCGTGATGCGCCCGCTCCTTCGCGGTATAGCTGGAGTGCGTCATGCTCGCCGGATGCTGCGCCAGCGACTCGGTATCGCCCAGGCTCACCGCACGGGCAAACAGTTGCAGGGCATTCATGAACCTGCGCCCGGCCTCGATACCACCCTTGAGCTCGAAGGCGATCATCCCGCCCGGCAAACGCATCTGCCGCTGCGCCAGCTCGTACTGGGCAAACGACGGCAACCCCGGGTAGTGAATCAGCTCCACCTGCGGCTGCCGGGCCAGAAACTCCGCCACCTGCAGGGCATTGGCGCAATGGCGGTCCATGCGCAGGGCGAGGGTCTTGATCCCGCGCATCAGCAGCGCCGCATCGTGGGGCGACAGCACCGCCCCGGTCATGTCCTTCAGCCCTTCCAGGCGAATGCGGTCGACGAGCGCCTTGCGCCCCACCACCAGCCCGGCAGTGATATCACCGTGGCCACTGAGGTACTTGGTCGCCGAATGCACCACCAGGTCCGCCCCCAGCTCCAGCGGCCGCTGCAGGTAGGGCGTGCAGTAGGTGTTGTCGACCACCACATGCACATCATGCCCGCGCACCGCCTCGGCCACCGCGGCGATATCCACCAGCTGCATGTTGGGGTTGGCCGGCGTTTCGAAGTAGATCATCCGCGTTTTGCTGTTGATCGCCGCTTTCAGGGCCTTGGCGTCGTTCAGGTCGACATGGCGGATCTTCACCCCGAATTCGCCAATGCCATGGTGCAGGAAAGCAAAGGTGCAGCCGTACAAAGTACGCCCGACGATCAGCTCATCGCCGGGGCGCAGCAGGGTCCAGATCGTCGAGGTGATGGCCCCCATGCCCGACGCCAATGCCAACCCCGCCTCGCCGCCCTCCAGCGAGGCCATGCGCTGTTCCAGCAGGGCCAGGGTAGGGTTGGAGATGCGGCTGTAGAAATGCCCCGGCTCCTCCCCGGCGAAGCAGGCAGCGCCGTATTCCACGGTGGGGAAGGCATAGGTAGCGGTCTGGTACACCGGCGGCACCAGGGCGCCACCGTGGGAAAGCGGGTCGTAGCCATGGTGAATGGCCCGCGTGGAAAAACCGGTGTTGTTATGGGAGTCGCGCATGGCAACAGCCTCTTGTGGTTTGCTATAAGCTTATGCCACCGAGCTGCCCGATTTTTTCCAAAATAGCCCACGCATCCAAGTGCTTGCTGGAACAAAAACAATAATTACCGGACCAGGAGGGCAAAACATGCCTTCAAGCCTCGACCGCACCGACCGCGCCCTGCTCGCTGCCCTGCAGGACAACGCCCGCCTCACCGTTGCCGAACTTGCCGACCAGGTAGCCCTGACCACTTCGCCGTGCTGGCGGCGGGTCAAGTTGCTGGAGGACAACGGCTACATCACCGGCTACCAGGCCATCCTCTCGCCCAAGTCGCTGGGGTTTGGCGTGACCGCGTTCGTCAGCATCATGATGGACTCGCACACCAAGGACATGGCGCTGGCGTTCGAGCAGCGGCTGATGGAAATTCCCGAGATTGTCGCCTGCCACAACATCTCCGGGCGCTACGACTTCTTGCTGGAGATTCTGGCGCGGGATCTGGAGTCGTTTGGCGAGTTCACCCGGGAAGTGCTGCAGCGGTTGCCGGGGGTGAAGGAGATCTACTCGAGTTTTTCCTACAAGGCAGTGAAGGAGCGGCGGGTGATACCGGTGTCGGAAAAACACATCTGAACGACATGCACAGTCGATGCGGGAACAACTGCCTTGCTCAAAATCCAAAGCTCGCGCAATCCTTTGTGGGAGCGGCCTTGTGTCGCGAAAGGGCTGCGCAGCAGCCCCAGCAATTTGTGCATCAGTGCTGAGACCCGGGGGCTGCTGTGCAGCCCTTTCGCGACACAAGGCCGCTCCCACAGGAGACACGCGCATGTATGGCGGGCATAGAAACGAAAAACCCCGCCGAAGCGGGGTTTTTCTTGCAGGCAGCCTGGCGCTTAGATCGCACCACGCTGACGCAGCACGTCCAGCACCTGTTTCACACCCTCGTCCACGCTGGTGGCCTGGGTGTCGATCACAAGGTCGGCGTCCAGCGGCACATCGTACGGGAAGCTTTCGCCCGGGATGTTATCGCCACCAGCAGCGTACAAGCCTTGCGGGTCACGCTCACGGCAGGCCAGCGGCGAGGCCTGGACGTAAACGGTCACCAGGCGCTCCTTGCCGATCAACGCCTTGGCCTGTTCACGGCCTTCGGCATCCGGGGCCACGAACGCAGCCAGGGTCAGCAGGCCGGCTTCGTTGAACTGGCGCGCCACGTGGGCGGCGCGGCGCCAGTTTTCGGTACGGCCAGCGCGGTCCTGTGGCAGGCCCTTGTTCAGGTCGTGGCGCAGGTTCTGGCCGTCGAGCACGTACACCGCACGGCCCATATCGAACAGCTTGCGCTCCACGGCGTAGGCCAGGGTGCTCTTGCCAGCGCCGGACAGGCCGCTGAACAGCACGGTCGCAGGCTGCTGGCCGAAGCGCAGGGCGCGCTCTTCGGTGGCCACATGGCACAGCTTGCCATGATGGCCGGTGCTGCCGTGCGGCAGGACTGGCGGGGCGATGATCATGCCGGCGCCGACGGTGCCGTTGGTCAGGCGGTCGATGACGATGAACGCACCGGTGGTGCGGTTGCTGTCGTAACCGTCCAGGGCGATCGAGGCGTCCAGGGACACCTTGACGCGGCCGATCTCGTTCAGCTGCAGCGCGCTGGCAGCGCCCTGCTCCAGGGTGTTCACATCGACCTTGTGGGTGATGCTGGCAATCGAGCCCGGCACGTAGCTCGTGGCGCGCTTGATGTCGTATTTCTTGCCCGGGAGCATCGGCTCCTCGGCCATCCACACCAGCATGGCGTCGAACTGGTCGGTGACCGGCGGGACGTTGTCGGCATGCACCAGCAGGTCGCCACGGGAGATGTCGATCTCGTCTTCCATGGTCAGGGTCACGGCCTGGCCAGGGCCTGCGTTTTCCAGCTCGCCTTCGTAGGTGACGATGGACTTGACGCGGCTGCTCTTGCCCGACGGCAGCACGACGATTTCGTCGCCCTTGTGCACTACGCCGCTGGCGATGGTGCCGGCGAAGCCACGGAAGTTCAGGTTCGGACGGTTGACGTACTGCACCGGGAAGCGCAGGTCGGTGAAGTTGCGGTCGGCCGACACTTCGACGGTTTCGAGGATTTCCATCAGCGTCGGGCCGGCGTACCACGGCGAACGCTCGCTGTGGTTGACCACGTTGTCGCCCTTGAGCGCCGACATCGGCACGAAGTGCAGGCTGCTCGGGGTCAGGTTGATGGCTTCGGCGAACTTCAGGTAGTCGGCCTTGATCGACTCGAAGACGTCCTGATCGAAGCCCTTGAGGTCCATCTTGTTGACCGCGACGACGATGTGCTTGATGCCCAGCAACGAGGCAATGTAGCTGTGGCGGCGGGTCTGGGTCTGCACGCCGTAGCGGGCGTCGACCAGGATGATCGCCAGGTCGCAGGTGGACGCGCCGGTAGCCATGTTGCGGGTGTACTGCTCGTGGCCCGGGGTGTCGGCAATGATGAACTTGCGCTTGGCGGTGGAGAAGTAGCGGTAGGCGACATCGATGGTGATGCCCTGCTCGCGCTCGGCCTGCAGGCCGTCGACCAGCAGTGCCAGGTCGACTTCCTCGCCGGTGGTGCCGACTTTCTTCGAATCACGGGTGATGGCCTCGAGGTGGTCCTCGTAGATCATCTTCGAGTCGTGCAGCAGGCGCCCGATCAGGGTGCTCTTGCCGTCGTCGACGTTGCCGCAGGTCAGAAAGCGCAGCAGTTCCTTGCGCTCGTGCTGGGCCAGGTAGGCGAGGATGTCCTCGCTGATCAGATCAGATTGGTGCGACATGGAGTAACCCTGAAATTAGAAGTAGCCTTGGCGTTTCTTGTCTTCCATGGAACCGGCGCCATCGTGGTCGATGACACGGCCCTGGCGTTCGGACGTACGGGTCAGGAGCATTTCCTGGATGATGTCCGTCAGGGTCTCGGCTTCCGACTCGACAGCACCCGTCAACGGGTAGCAGCCAAGGGTACGGAAACGCACCTTCTTCTTGACGATGCGCGCTTTCTCTTCATCGGTGAGATGTTCGAGGATGCGTTCGTCGTCGATCATGATCAGGGTGCCGTTCTTCTCGATGACTTCACGCTCGGCGGCGAAGTACAGCGGCACGATCGGGATGCCTTCGAGGTAGATGTACTGCCAGATGTCCAGCTCGGTCCAGTTCGACAGCGGGAAGACGCGGATCGACTCGCCCTTGTTGACCTTGCCGTTGTACACGTTCCACAGTTCCGGGCGCTGGTTCTTCGGGTCCCAGCGGTGCTTGCTGTCACGGAACGAGTACACGCGCTCCTTGGCCCGCGATTTCTCTTCGTCGCGGCGCGCACCACCGAAGGCGGCGTCGAAACCATGCTTGTCCAGCGCCTGCTTCAGGCCCTGGGTCTTCATGATGTCGGTGTGCTTGGAGCTGCCATGGGTGAACGGGTTGATGCCCTGCGCCACACCCTCGGGGTTGACGTGGGTGATCAGCTCCAGGCCCATTTCCTCGACCATCTTGTCGCGGAAGCTGTACATCTCCTGGAATTTCCACTGGGTGTCGACGTGCATCACCGGGAACGGCAGCTTGCCCGGGAAGAAGGCCTTGCGCGCCAGGTGCAGCATCACGGCGGAATCCTTGCCGATCGAGTACAGCATCACCGGGTTGTCGAACTCGGCGGCCACCTCGCGGATGATGTGGATGCTCTCCGCCTCCAGCTGTTTCAAGTGCGTCAGTTTGTCGACCATGGCTACTCACGAAAAACGATCTTATGGACGGCCTGCGGGCCGTGTTCGAGCGAGCCACTTTATCACAGCGGCTGCTTCTATTTAGGAGGCAGGCTAGATCGAAAAAGTCTAACGATATGACTGCGGGTTTGGGCCAGCAGGCCTGGCCTATTCGCGGGTAAACCCGCTCCCACAGGGATCCCGCAGGCCTGGGATCAACACTGTCCCTGTGGGAGCGGGTTTACCCGCGAAGAAGGCGACGCCAATGTCAGATCGGGTTCGGGCAATCGATGAACAGGTGCTCCACGGCAAAGCGCCGCGCCAGGTAATCACCCAGCGCCTGTACCCCATACCGCTCTGTGGCATGGTGCCCGGCGGCAATGAAGCTGACGCCATTCTCGCGGGCACTATGGTAGGTCTGCTCCGACGCCTCGCCGGTCAGGTACAGGTCCACCCCGGCCGCGATCGCCGTGTCGATGTAGCCCTGCCCGCCCCCGGTGCACCAGCCGACCCGGCGGATCATCTGCTCACCTTCGACCAGCAAAGGCTCACGCCCCAGCACCTCCCGCACCCGCCGGGCGAAGTCGCGGGCGGTCATCGGCTCGGCCAGCGAGCCGACCATGCCGACTACCTTGGGGTTCTCAGGGTCCAGCGGCCCTTCGACAGTAATGTCCAGCTGCCGCGCCAGTTGCACGTTGTTGCCCACGTCCGGGTGCACATCCAGCGGCAGGTGGAACGCCAGCAGGCTGATGTCGTTGTTCAACAGGGTCTTCAGCCGGCGCTGCCGGATACCGGTGACGCACGGGTTCTCACCCTTCCAGAAGTAGCCATGGTGCACCAGCACCAGGTCGGCCTCGGCCTCGACCGCCGCATCCAGCAGCGCCTGGCTGGCGGTAACGCCGCTGACGATGCGGCTGACCTGCGGCCGGCCTTCGACCTGCAGGCCGTTGGGGCAATAATCCTGGATCTTCGCGCTGCCCAGGTAACGCTCGGCTTCCTCGACCAGGGTGTTCAGAGCGACGGCCATGAAAATCTCCTCGAAATCTGCGTTTTTCTCGGGCACAACGCCCATGCAACGCCCGTATAATGCCGGCCATTATGGGCCGTCGCCGGCACTGGGGGAACCGGTGTATGATCGCGCGCGCTCATGCCCCACCGCACGGTCACCGTCCCCCGGCTCTTTCCAGGATTCATTCATGTTCAAGGCTTTGCGTTATTTTGGCTGGCCCCTGCTTACCGGCGTACTGATCGCCATGCTGATCATCCAGCGCTTCCCGGAATGGGTCGGCCTGCCCAGTCAGGACGTCAACCTGCAACAGGCGCCGCAGACCTCGCGGATCATGCAGGGCCCGGTTTCCTACGCCGACGCCGTGACCCTGGCCGCCCCGACGGTGGTCAACCTGTACACCACCAAGGTGGTGAACAAGAGCGCCCACCCGTTGTTCGAAGACCCGCAGTTCCGCCGTTTCTTCGGCGACAACCTGCCCAAGCAGCGCCGCTGGGAGTCGAGCCTGGGCTCGGCGGTGATCATGAGCCCCGAGGGCTACCTGCTGACCAACAACCACGTCACCAGCGGTGCCGACCAGATCGTCGTGGCCCTGAAGGATGGCCGCGAGACCCTGGCCCGGGTCATCGGCAGCGACCCGGAAACCGACCTGGCGGTGCTGAAGATCGACCTGAAGAGCCTGCCGGCGATCACCATCGGCCGCTCCGACAACATTCACATCGGCGACGTTTCGCTGGCCATCGGTAACCCGTTCGGGGTCGGCCAGACCGTGACCATGGGCATCATCAGCGCCACTGGCCGCAACCAGCTGGGCCTGAACAACTACGAAGACTTCATCCAGACCGACGCCGCGATCAACCCGGGCAACTCCGGCGGTGCGCTGGTGGATGCCAACGGCAACCTGATCGGCATCAACACGGCGATCTTCTCCAAATCCGGCGGTTCGCAGGGCATCGGCTTCGCCATCCCGGTGAAACTGGCGCTGGAGGTGATGAAGTCGATCATCGAGCACGGCCAGGTGATCCGTGGCTGGCTGGGTATCGAAGTACAGCCGCTGAGCCAGGAGCTGGCCGAATCGTACGGCATGAAGGACCGCCCGGGCATCGTGGTGGCGGGTATCTTCCGCGAAGGGCCGGCGGCAAAGGCCGGTTTGCAGCTGGGTGACGTGATCCTGAGCATCAACGGCGAGCCGGCCGGTGACGGGCGCAAGTCGATGAACCAGGTGGCGCGGATCAAGCCCAACGAGAAGATCACCATCGAGGTGATGCGCAATGGGCAGCAGCTGAAGCTGATCGCCGAGGTGGGGCTGCGGCCGCCACCGGCGCCGGCAGTCGCCAAGGAAGAGAAGTAAGGCTTCGATCTGGGGCTGCTTTGCAGCCCATCGCCGGCAAACCAGCTCCCACAGGTATTGCACAGGGCTTGAGGCTGATGTGATAACTGTGGGAGCTGGCTTGCCGGCGATGGGCCGCAAAGCGGCCCCTTTTGCATCAATGCAGGATCTGGCTAAGGAACAACTTGGTCCGGTCACTGCGTGGCCGGTCGAAGAAGTCATCCGGCGCCGCCTGCTCGACGATCTCGCCCTTGTCCATGAAGATCACCCGGTTCGCCACGGTCCGGGCAAAGCCCATCTCGTGGGTCACGCAGAGCATGGTCATGCCATCCTCGGCCAGGCCCACCATGGTATCGAGCACCTCCTTGACCATTTCAGGGTCCAGCGCCGAGGTCGGTTCGTCGAACAGCATGATCTTCGGCTTCATGCACAACGCGCGAGCAATCGCCACACGCTGCTGCTGGCCACCGGACAACTGCCCCGGGTACTTGTGCGCCTGCTCCGGAATACGCACCCGCTCCAGGTAGTGCATGGCGATTTCCTCGGCCTTGCGCCGCGGCATCTTGCGCACCCACATCGGCGCCAGGGTGCAGTTTTCCAGGATGCTCAGGTGCGGGAACAGGTTGAAGTGCTGGAACACCATGCCCACTTCGCGGCGGATGGCCTCGATCTGCTTGAGATCGTTGGTCAGCTCCACACCATCGACCACGATGCGCCCCTGCTGGTGCTCCTCCAGGCGGTTGAGGCAACGGATGGTAGTGGACTTGCCCGAGCCGGACGGCCCGCACAGCACGATGCGCTCGCCCTGGCGCACGTTCAGGTTGATGTCCTTGAGCACATGGAACTGGCCGTACCACTTGTTCACGCCCTGCATCTGGATGATGCCTTCGGGGCCGGCAGGCTGCTTGATCGCTTCACTCATTTCGAAACTCCTAACGCTTGTGGCCAGTGTCCAGCTTGCGCTCCAGATGCATGGAGTAGCGGGACATACCGAAACAGAAAATCCAGAACACCAGGGCGGCGAACACGTAGCCCTCGGTAGCCATGCCCAGCCAGGCCGGGTCGGCGGCGGCTTGCTTGACGCTGTTCAGCAGGTCGAACAGGCCGATGATGATCACCAGGCTGGTGTCCTTGAACAGGGCAATGAAGGTGTTGACGATGCCGGGGATCACCAGCTTGAGCGCCTGCGGCAGAATCACCAGGCCCATCGCCCGCCAGTAGCCCAGGCCCATGGCAGCGGCAGCTTCGTACTGGCCCTTTGGGATGGCCTGCAGGCCACCACGCACCACCTCGGCGATGTACGCCGACTGGAACAGGATCACGCCGATCATCGCCCGCAGCAGCTTGTCGAAGCTCATGCCCTCAGGCAGGAACAACGGCAGCATCACCGATGACATGAACAGCACGGTGATCAGTGGCACGCCGCGCCAGAACTCGATGAAGGTCACGCACACCACCTTCACCGCCGGCATCTTCGAGCGCCGGCCCAGGGCCAGCAGGATGCCCAGCGGCAATGCGCCGACAATGCCCACGGTGGCGATCACCAGGGTCAGCATCAGCCCGCCCCACTGGCTGGTCGGTACGTTTTCCAGGCCCAGCACGCCCCCGTGCAGCAGGGCATAGGCCAGCAGCGGGTACAGCACCAGGAAGCCCAGGCCGTAGAAGGCCTTGCGCGGGAAACGCTTGATGAACAGCGGCGCGGCGCCGAGCACGGCAAGCCACACGGTCAGGTCCACGCGCCAGCGCAACTCGGCCGGGTAGTAGCCATACATGAACTGGCCAAAGCGCTGCTGCACGAACACCCAGCAGGCGCCCTCCTTGGTGCAGTCGGCGCGGGTGGTGCCGACCCAGTTGGCGTCAAGCAACGCCCACTGCAGCAACGGTGGCACGATCAGCCACACCAGGTAGATGGCGAACAGGGTCAGCAGCGTGTTGAGCCAGCTGGAGAACAGATTGGCACGCATCCATGCGAGCACGCCGACGGTTTTCACCGGTGGCGGCATGTCGGGTTTGAAAACATGGGCATTCACGGGCGTATCCTCACCGCTCGATCAGCGCAATGCGCTTGTTGTACCAGTTCATCAGCAGCGAAATGCTGATGCTGATGGCGAGATAGACACTCATGGTGATGGCGATCACCTCGATTGCCTGGCCGGTCTGGTTGAGCACGGTACCGGCGAACAGCGAGACCATCTCCGGGTAGCCGATACCGGCCGCCAGCGACGAGTTCTTCGCCAGGTTCAGGTACTGGCTGGTCAGCGGCGGAATGATCACCCGCAGGGCCTGGGGGATGATCACCTTGCGCAGGGTCGGCCCCTCGCGCAGGCCCAGCGAGCGCGCGGCCTCGGTCTGGCCATGGCTGACCGAACGGATACCGGAGCGCACGATTTCGGCGATGAACGCAGCGGTGTAGATGGTCAACGCCAGGGTCAGCGCCAGCAGCTCGGGGATCAGTACCCAGCCACCGACGAAGTTGAATCCTTTCAATTGCGGCACTTCCCAGTGCACCGGGCTGCCGAACAGCAGTGCACAAACACCCGGAATGGCGATGAACAGCGCCAGCCCCACCCAGAACTTGTGGAACGGCACGCCGGTCTCGTCGAAGCGCTTGTTGGCAAAGCGCACCATCGCCACGATGGCCAGCAGCGCCAGGACCAGGGCCACGACAAACGGCCAGAAGCCTTCGGCCATGGACGCGCCGGGCATGTTCAGGCCACGGTTGCTGATGAAGAAGGTGTCGTCGATATTGATGCTGCCCCGCGGTCCCGGCAGGGTCAGGAACACGGCAAAGTACCAGAACAGGATCTGCAACAACGGCGGGATGTTGCGGAAGGTTTCCACATACACGGTCGCCAGCTTGTTGATCATCCAGTTCGGCGACAACCGCGCCACACCGATGATGAAGCCGAGGATTGTCGCCAGCACCACGCCGATGAAGGTCACCAGCAGGGTGTTGAGCAGGCCGATGACGAACACTCGCGCATAGCTGTCGGATTCCACGTAGGGGATCAGATGCTGGGCGATGCCGAAGCCGGCACTGCGGTCGAGGAAGTCGAAGCCCGAGGTGATGCCCCGGTGTTGCAGGTTGGTTTGCGTGTTGTGGAACAGATACCAGCCCAGACCGACCACGAAGACTATCGTGAGAATCTGGAACAGCCACGCGCGCACACGCGGATCGTTAAGGGACAAGCCCTTGGGTGCGCCGATTTGATTTTGCATGAAGTGCCCCGGACAGTAGGGATTCGAACAGCCTGCGGCGGCGGGATGCCGCCGCAGGGTGCAGCCATCAGCGCACAGGTGGCGCGTACTGGATGCCGCCGTTGTTCCACAGGGCGTTCATGCCACGGTCGATCTTCAGGTCGGTGCCCTGGCCCAGGTTCTTCTCGAACACTTCGCCATAGTTGCCGACTTGCTTGACGATCTGCACTACCCAGTCCTTGGGCAGCTTGAGGTCCTTGCCGTACTCGCCGTCCGCACCCAGCAGGCGGGCGACGTCCGGGTTCTTGGTGCCTTTGGCCTCGGCCTCGACGTTCTTCGAGGTGATGCCCGCCTCTTCGGCGTTGAGCATGGCGAACAGGGTCCACTTGACGATGCTGAACCACTCCTCGTCGCCTTTGCGCACCACCGGGCCCAGCGGTTCCTTGGAGATGGTTTCCGGCAGTACCACGTAGTCGGTCGGCGCGGCCAGCTTGGAGCGCTGGGCGAACAGCTGCGACTTGTCCGAGGTCAGCACGTCGCAACGGCCGGACTCCAGCGACTTGGCGCTTTCGTCGGAAGTGTCGAAGGTGATCGGGGTATATTTCAGGCCATTGGCGCGGAAGAAGTCCGACACGTTCAGCTCGGTGGTGGTACCCGCCTGGATGCAGATGGTCGCGCCATCGAGCTCCTTGGCGCTGGAAACACCCAGCTTCTTGTTGACCAGGAAGCCGACGCCGTCATAGTAGGTAACACCGGCGAATACCAAGCCCATGCCAGCATCACGCGAGCTGGTCCAGGTGGTGTTGCGCGACAGCACATCGACTTCGCCCGACTGCAGGGCGGTGAAGCGTTCCTTGGCGTTGAGCTGGCTGAACTTGACCTTGCTGGCGTCGCCAAACACGGCGGCGGCCACGGCGCGGCACACGTCGGCGTCGATACCAACGATCTTGCCCTGCGCATCAGGTACCGAGAAGCCTGGAAGACCGTCGCTCACGCCACACTGGACGAAGCCCTTCTTCTTTACCGCATCGAGGGTGGCGCCGGCCTGGGCGTTGCTCACGGCGCCCAGCGCGGCGGCAGCGGTCAGGACTGCCAGGGTGGTTTTCAACATCTTCATTCACAACCTCCAAATCGCTCTTGTTGTATCGAGCCGGAATTGCACCGCACCCTTTTGAGGCGTATCCGACCCGTATTGGCTTGTTATTGGGTCAATGGCGCAATGGACTGTTCTGTGACAGCCTTCGCGTGCAAAGGGTGTTACCGTCACGGCCTGCCCTTTGCATCATTGGTTGAATTGCAAAGCGCGTACCAGAATTTACGGCTGTAGCGTTTAAGCGCTCGTCAAGTAGGGAAAGTTGTATCGTTGCGACATTCTTTTTCCGACAATCATTTCCAGCGCCTTCTTTTCACGCACGCCATAACAAGACCCGCACACTTTCGGAGCAGTCATGACCAACCCGCTGATTCTCGAACCGCAGAAAACCGCCGATGCCTGTGTGATCTGGTTGCACGGCCTGGGTGCCGACCGTTACGACTTCCTACCAGTGGCCGAATTCATGCAGGAGCGCCTGCTCAGCACCCGTTTCGTCATGCCCCAGGCTCCAACCCGCCCGGTAACCATCAACGGCGGCTACGCCATGCCCAGCTGGTACGACATCAAGGCCATGACCCCGGCCCGTGCCATCGACGAGGCGCAGCTGGAAGAATCGGCCGAGCAGCTCATTGCCCTGATCAAGGCCGAGCAGGCCAAAGGCATCAGCCTGTCGCGGATCTTCCTGGCCGGTTTCTCCCAGGGCGGCGCGGTGGTGCTGCACACTGCCTATATAAAGTGGCAAGAAGCGCTGGGTGGCGTGATCGCCCTGTCCACCTACGCCCCCACCTTCAACGACCAGCATCAGTTGAGCGCCTGCCAGCAACGCACCCCGGCCCTGTGCCTGCACGGCGTGCACGACCCGGTGGTGATCCCTTCCATGGGCCGCACCGCCTTCGAGTACCTGAATACCTGGGGGGTCGCCGCCCGCTGGCACGAATACCCGATGGAACATGAAGTGGTGGTGGAAGAGTTGAGCGACATCCACGACTGGCTGAGCAAGCAATTGCAATAAGCCAGGGCCGCCTGTAGTTGTAAGGCTATTCCACTACGCCGCGCCTGAATCTTGCTTTACACTGCCCGGCGTACATTCCTTAACCAGTTGACGAGACGATCGTGCTCAAGGCACTCAAGAAAATTTTCGGCAAGGGAGACGCCGCGCCACAGGCCGTCGCTCCTGCTGCCAGCGGGACGCTGCCTGCGCCCGCACCCGCCAGCGAGGCCCAGCCTGCGGCAAAACCGGCCGCCCCACGCGCCACCCCAGCGCCACAGGCAGAACAGCCTGCCGCCGTTACGCCAGCCGCCGACAAGCCGGCCAAGGACAAACCGCGTCGCGAGCGCAAGCCCAAGCCGCAGGCCAGCCTGTGGAAACCGGAAGACTTCGTGGTCGAGCCGCAGGAAGGCAAGACCCGCTTCCACGACTTCAAGCTGTCCAACGAGGTGATGCACGCCATCCACGACCTGGGCTTCCCGTACTGCACGCCGATCCAGGCACAGGTGCTGGGTTACACCCTGCGTGGCCAGGACGCCATCGGCCGGGCCCAGACCGGTACCGGCAAGACTGCGGCGTTCCTGATCTCGATCATTTCCCAGCTGCAGCAGACGCCGCCGCCGAAGGAACGCTACATGGGCGAGCCACGCGCGCTGATCATCGCGCCCACCCGCGAGCTGGTGGTGCAGATCGCCAAGGATGCCATCGCCCTGACCAAGTACACCGGCCTGAACGTGATGAGCTTCGTCGGCGGCATGGACTTCGACAAGCAGCTCAAGGCCCTGGAAGCGCGCCATTGCGACATCCTGGTGGCCACTCCGGGCCGCCTGCTGGACTTCAACCAGCGCGGCGAGGTGCACCTGGACATGGTCGAGGTGATGGTGCTGGACGAAGCCGACCGCATGCTCGACATGGGTTTCATCCCCCAGGTGCGCCAGATCATTCGCCAGACGCCGCCGAAAAGCGAGCGCCAGACCCTGCTGTTCTCCGCCACCTTCACCGACGACGTGATGAACCTGGCCAAGCAATGGACCACCAACCCGGCCATCGTCGAGATCGAGCCGGAGAACGTTGCCAGCGAAACGGTGGAGCAGCACGTCTATGCGGTGGCCGGCAGCGACAAGTACAAGCTGCTGTACAACCTGGTGACCCAGAACAAGTGGGAACGGGTGATGGTGTTCGCCAACCGCAAGGACGAAGTGCGGCGCATCGAGGAAAAACTCGTGCGCGACGGCATCAATGCCGCGCAGTTGTCGGGCGACGTGCCGCAGCACAAGCGTATCCGTACCCTGGAGAACTTCCGCGAAGGGCGCATCACCGTGCTGGTGGCCACCGACGTGGCGGGGCGTGGCATTCACATCGATGGCATCAGCCACGTGATCAACTTCACCCTGCCGGAAGACCCGGACGACTACGTGCACCGCATTGGCCGGACAGGCCGTGCGGGCACCAGTGGTGTGTCGATCAGCTTTGCCGGTGAGGATGACTCGTACCAGCTGCCCGCGATCGAAGAGCTGCTGGGGCGCAAGATCAAGTGTGAAATGCCGCCGGATGAGCTGCTGAAGCCAGTGCCGCGCAAGCACCATTGACCTGTGCCGGCCTCTTCGCGGGTAAACCCGCTCCCACAGGTACTGCACAGCTTCCGAAACCTGTGCAGTACCTGTGGGAGCGGGTTCACCCGCGAACCGGGGCTCCGCCCCGGCCATCAAACAAGGATCTACCAGCGCCCAGCGGCATCCTGGTCACTCTGCTTCCCTTCCACCCACCGTACCCCTTCCTGGGTATTTTCCTTCTTCCAGAACGGCGCCCGGGTCTTCAGGTAGTCCATGATGAAGTTGCAGGCATCGAACGCCGCCTGCCGATGGGCACTGGCCACACCGACGAACACGATCGGCTCGCCCGGTTCCAGCGCACCGATGCGGTGCAGCACCTCCACCTTGAGCAACGGCCAGCGCTGCTCGGCCTCGACCACGATCTTGGCCAGGGCCTTTTCGGTCATGCCCGGATAGTGCTCGAGGAACATCCCCGCCACTTCGCGGCCATCGTTGAAATCCCGCACGTAGCCGACAAAACCGACCACCGCGCCCACGCCGACATTCGCCGCGTGCATGGCATTGGTCTCGGCCCCCGGGTCGAACGCGCCTACCTGTACTCGCACAGCCATGTTCAGCCTCCGGTCACCGGCGGGAAGAATGCCACTTCATCGCCCTCTTCCAGCGGCTCATCGAGCTTGCACAGTTCTTCGTTGCGCGCACACATCAGGTTCTGCTCGGCCAGCACTTCGTACTGCCCGCCCTTGGCCACCAAGGCCTGGCGCACATCGTCGAGCACCTTGAACGCACCCTCCACCCGCTCGGCATCCACGCCCAGCAGTTCGCGGTAACGGGCGAAGTACATCACCTTGACCTTCATCACGCCTCCACCTTGTAGTGGCCGCTCTTGCCGCCGAGTTTTTCCAGCAGGCGCACCTGCTCGATGACCATACCTTTATCCACAGCCTTGCACATGTCATAGATCGTCAGCGCGGCAACGCTGGCGGCGGTCAGCGCCTCCATCTCCACGCCGGTCTGCCCGGCCAGCTTGCAGCGGGCGACGATACGCACGGCGTCCTGCCCCTCGGCGCTGAGCTCGACCTTGACGCTGGTCAGCATCAACGGGTGGCACAGCGGGATCAGGTCGCTGGTCTTCTTCGCCGCCTGGATCCCGGCAATGCGCGCCACGGCGAACACGTCGCCCTTGGGGTGTTCACCGTCGACGATCATCTGCAAGGTCTGCGGCAACATGCGCACCCGCGCCTCGGCGGTGGCCTCGCGCTCGGTCACGGCCTTTTCAGTGACGTCGACCATGTTGGCCCGCCCCTGGGAATCAAGATGTGTCAGCACTGCTCTGCTCCTGTGAAGGGAACTTGCAGTGTAAACCTGTGAGTCAGGTTTGAGCAGAGGGGTGCGTCAACCGTGCCCGCGAGAAGGCCGGGCGGCGAACCGCCCGGCGAAGAGGGTTACAGATGCGACTCGGCGTACTCGGCCAGCACCGAGCGTGGCACGCCCTGCAGGGTGATGTGCACGCCATGGGGGAAGTCCTTGAAGCGCTCGGTCAGGTAGGTCAGGCCCGAGCTGGTCGCGGACAGGTAGGGAGTATCGATCTGCGCCAGGTTGCCCAGGCAGACCACCTTGGACCCCGAGCCGGCACGGGTGATGATGGTTTTCATCTGGTGCGGCGTCAGGTTCTGGCACTCGTCGATCAGGATCAGGCTCTGCTGGAAGCTACGGCCACGGATGTAGTTCAGCGACTTGAACTGCAACGGCACGCGCTCGAGGATGTACTCGACGCTGCCATGGGTGCTCTCGTCATCCATGTGCAAGGCTTCGAGGTTGTCGGTGATGGCGCCCAGCCAGGGTTCCATCTTCTCGGCCTCGGTGCCCGGCAGGAAGCCGATCTCCTGGTCCAGCCCCTGCACGCTGCGGGTGGCGATGATGCGCCGGTAGCGCTTGCTGACCATGGTCTGTTCGATGGCCGCGGCCAGGGCCAGGATGGTCTTGCCGGAACCGGCGGCGCCGGTCAGGTTGACCAGGTGGATATCCGGGTCGAGCAGGGCGAACAGCGCCAGGCTCTGGTGGATGTCACGCGGCTTCAGGCCCCAGGCTTCCTGGTGCAGCAGCGGTTCCTGGTGCAGGTCGAGCAACAGCAGCTCATCGTTGCGGATACCCTTGATCCAGCCGACGAAGCCCTGTTCATCGATGATGAACTCATTGACGTGAACCGCCGGCAGGTTGTCGATCAATTGCACGCGGTGCCAGGTGCGGCCACGCTCCTGGCGGGTATCGACCTTGCTCACCCGGTCCCAGAACGAGCCGGTGACCGAATGGTAGCCCTTGGACAGCAAGGACACGTCATCGACCAGCTGGTCGGTGCTGTAGTCCTCGGCCGCGATGCCACAGGCACGCGCCTTCAGGCGCATGTTGATGTCTTTGGTGACCAGCACAACGTCCAGGTCGGTGCGCCGGGCCCGTACTTCGAGCAACTGGTTGATGATGATGTTGTCGTTGAGGTTTTCCGGCAGCAGCTTGTTCGGCTCGTTGCGCGGAGTCATCAGGATGGACAGGAAGCCCTTGGGCCCGCTCTTGCCACGCTGGATCGGCACGCCCTGCTCGACATCGCTGGGCGAGGCGTCACCAAGGGTCTGGTCGATCAGCCGAATGGCCTGGCGGCATTCGGCGGCGATGGTCTGTTTGCCGGTCTTGAGCTTGTCGAGTTCCTCCAGCACCGTCATCGGGATGGCGACATGGTGCTCCTCGAAGTTCAGTAACGCGTTGGGGTCGTGAATCAGGACGTTGGTATCGAGCACATACAGGATAGGCTTGCTGGAGGAAGGGTTGCGTCCTTGGTCATCCATACTCGGTCACCTTATGTCGAAGCCACACGGCGTGGTCTGTTACGCCGCAGAGTGACTGCCGCTGTCCCCGTATCCGCGTTGTTACGGGCGGGAAGCGAACCTGGCTAGGTGGGCCTGGATGACGCCACCTGTGCTGCAGGTATCGGCTGTCTGGTTTCTTCATACCGCAAAAATGATGACTAAAAAAAGTCTTTTTACGTGCAGGTGAAGTTTATTTTTCCAAATGACGAACAGGGGTTGGCGAGGGGGCGCGTGAGGACTACAGTCAAAAATCAGGCTGGCATTGCTGAGGGGCGCTTCGCACCCCGATCGCGACACAAGGCCGCTCCTACAGGCATCGCGTGACCTTGTAGGAGCGGCCTTGCGTCGCGATGGGCCGCAAAGCGGCCCCCCTACCCCCTCAAGCCATAAGCTTGGCAATCTTCCCAACCAATCCCGCTCTGCGCCGTATTGCGCAACAACCACTCCACCGCCGGCTGCGCCTTGGGCAGGCTGTCATGGAACTGGATCACCCCCTTGCGCCACAGCAGCATCAAGGTCAGCACCCGCTGGGCAGAGGCCTCGGCGCTCAGTGCGCCATCATCCTGGGCATCGATGTCCCACAACGATACCTGCAACTGCTGGCTGGCCATGAACGCCTCGCCATCGGCCCGACGCTGCCCGTAAGGCGGCCGGAACAACGGCACATACTGCTCCGGCAGGTCGGCCTGCACCCGCGCCTGGCTACGCCGCAGCGAGTCCTGCCAGCCTGTCCACTGCGCATGGGAGCGGTACTCCCAACCCTGTATTCCCACGCACTGCCCGCCATAGAGCTGGCGCAAGGCATCTGCCGCCCCGGCGTCGCGCCGTTGCTGCAGGCGGTTGCCGAGCACGAAGAACGTGCCTTCAAGCTTTTGCCGGCGCAGGTAATCAGCCAGCAGGTCGGTACTGCCGCCATCCGGCCCGGGCCCGCCGACGAAGGTCAGCAGGAACATGCGGTCGTTCAGTTCATCCCCATTGCGCTCGCGTGAGGACAGCCGCTCCACCTCGCTGCTGGTCTGCGGCAGCAACGCCGCCTTGCGCAGCTGTTCGTCCAGGTAGCGCACATGGAACTGGTGGCTCGGCTCGATCCAATCGGTGTAGAAAGTGCCGACATCGGCAGCGAACGTCGCCGCTTGCGTACGCAACTCCGCCATCGACGTCACCGGGTAGCAGAACGACGCATCCTGCTCGCAACTGCGCTGCGCCTGTTGATAACCTTCCCACAACCGCTGCCACATGCGCGCCCGCACCAGGCGCACCTTCTGCAGGTTGACCTGCCGTAGCCCCAAGCGTGCCGCCAGCGCCGCGTCGTCCAGCAGTTCGCTTTCGTGCAGCACCTGGGCGAACGAGAGGATCTCGGCCCGCGAGGCCACATCGAACAACGCCGGGCTGTCCAGCTGTTCGGGCCACAGGCTGCGATCCAGGCTCACCTGGGGTGAAGGGGCGGCTTGCACGGCCAGGCTCAGCAGAGCGGCCAGCAAGGCAGAGGCAATACGCACGGTTGAAGGCTCCGCAACGGCGAAACGCGCACTATAGCCTCTGCACCGGCCATGGTCTGTGACTATCGTCGCCATAGTTTGGACTTGCACCGTCCAGCCCGTAGAATTCCCGGCCAACGATGCCAGGAGCCGACCCGATGCTGACGGTGATTTCCCCCGCCAAGACCCTCGACTACGACACCCCGCCGGTGACCGAGCGTTTCACCCTGCCCCAGTACCTGGACGACTCCCAGGAGCTGATCCAGCAGCTGCGCGACCTGTCGCCGGCGCAGATCAGCGAACTGATGCACCTGTCCGACAAGCTCGCCGGCCTGAATGCCGCGCGCTTCGGCAGCTGGACCCCGGACTTCACCCCGGCCAATGCCAAGCAGGCGCTGCTGGCGTTCAAGGGTGACGTGTATACCGGCCTCGACGCCGAAAGCCTGGGCGAGGACGATTTCAGCTACGCCCAGCAGCACTTGCGCATGCTTTCGGGCCTGTATGGCCTGCTGCGCCCGCTCGACCTGATGCAACCCTACCGCCTGGAAATGGGCACCAAGCTGGCCAACGCCCGCGGCAAGGACCTGTACGCCTTCTGGGGCACGCGCATCAGCGAATGGCTGAACCAGGCCCTGGCCGAACAGGGCGATGACGTGCTGCTGAACCTGGCCAGCAACGAGTATTTCAGCGCGGTGAAACGCAGCGCGCTGAAGGCCCGGGTGATCAACGTCGACTTCAAGGACCTGAAGAACGGCCAGTACAAGATCATCAGCTTCTACGCCAAGAAAGCCCGCGGCATGATGAGCCGCTTCGTCATCCAGCAGCGCATCAGCGACCCGGAGCAGCTCAAGCAGTTCGATGTGCAGGGGTACTACTACAGTGCCGAACAGTCGAAGCCGGACCACCTGGTGTTCCTGCGGGATCATCCTTCCGAGTGATCCTGTCACGCCCCCTTCGCGGCTAAAGCCGCTCCCACAGGTACCCCACTGAACTCAAGATCAGTGCAAAACCTGTGGGAGCGGCTTTAGCCGCGAAGAGGCCAGCAGCCATTATGCACTCCCCTGCCCTGCAACAGGGCACACTTCATATCGCCATCACGCCACAAATCCGACGCCAAAAAATCGACAGGCCGCGACTTATAGCCAAACGCCATAAGACCGTTCGTAGCTTTTTTGACGAATTTTTCAAAATATTTTTCGATGCTGGCATAAAAATATCTCGCAACAGTTTCGCCCTTTATATATAGGGGCAAAACACCCGCGTGCTATCAGATTGAAATTGTCTGCCACTGAAAAAATATTTAGAAATCTTTCATCCACGCCGAACCCACCCCGGAACTTCTGCTACGACGAATCGCTCATAGTGCCGTAACGATTTTCCTGCCCCCGGGCTGTGAGAGATGACTTACAGATGACAACGGCAGGTATCCACTACCAGCCCCAACAACTTCGACAGGTATGACGGGCAACCCCCGAAGACCCTGTCCATGCAGGAGAGACGCGTCCCTTTCAATTCGTCCTAGTGGTTGATTTCAAAGGATTTTTCCACTTGAAAAAACAAGCACAGCAAAGCGCCATGTAGCGCCTTGCAGTAAAGACGGCTGCATTCCAGGGCACGTTTTTTAATTAATGGCTTTTTACTGCCACATTTGAGTGCATAACTTTTTGCGCTCCGGATTTATTTTGCCTGCGCTCGGCGAAGTGTGCATTTCGCCATGGATCCGTGCGCCCGAAAACTGTTGTTAATCAACCCAGTCCGGCTCTCTCCGGAGGCGCCGGCGTGATAAACACATGAGGTGATAGCGATGCGTATCAGCATCTTTGGTTTGGGTTATGTGGGTGCAGTCTGTGCAGGCTGCCTGACGGCGCGAGGCCATGAAGTGATCGGTGTGGACGTGTCCAGCACCAAGATCGACCTGATCAATCAGGGCAAGTCGCCCATCGTCGAGCCTGGCCTGGAAGCACTGCTGCAACAGGGCATCGCCAACGGCCGCCTGCGCGGTACTACCGATTTCGCCGAAGCCATCCGTGCCAGCGACGTATCGATGATCTGCGTGGGTACCCCAAGCAAGAAGAACGGCGACCTGGGCCTCGAGTACATCGAGTCGGTGTGCCGCGAAATCGGCTACGTGCTGCGTGACAGCGAGCGCCGCCACACCATCGTGGTACGCAGCACAGTGCTGCCGGGTACCGTGAAGAACGTGGTGATCCCGATCCTCGAAGACTGCTCGGGCAAGAAAGCCGGCGTCGACTTCGGCGTCGCGGTCAACCCCGAATTCCTGCGTGAAAGCACCGCGATCAAGGACTACGACCAGCCACCGATGACCGTCATCGGCGAATTGGACACCGCCAGCGGCGACATCCTGCAGGCCCTGTACGAAGAGCTCGACGCACCGATCATCCGCAAGCCGATCGAAGTGGCCGAGATGATCAAGTACACCTGCAACGTGTGGCACGCCACCAAGGTCACCTTCGCCAACGAGATCGGCAACATTGCCAAGGCCGTAGGCGTGGATGGCCGTGACGTGATGGACGTGGTCTGCCAGGACAAAGTGCTGAACCTGTCCCAGTACTACATGCGCCCTGGCTTCGCCTTCGGCGGCTCGTGCCTGCCCAAGGACGTACGCGCCCTCACCTATCGCGCCGCCAGCCTCGATGTACGCGCACCGCTGCTCGACTCGCTGATGCGCAGCAACGAATCGCAGGTGCAGAACGCCTTCGAACTGATCGAAGCCCACGACAAGCGCAAGGTCGCCCTGCTCGGCCTGAGCTTCAAGGCCGGCACCGACGACCTGCGTGAAAGCCCGCTGGTGGAACTGGCCGAACGCCTGATCGGCAAGGGCTACCAGCTGGACATCTACGACGAGAACGTCCAGTACGCCCGCGTCCACGGCGCCAACAAGGACTACATCGAGTCGAAGATCCCGCACGTGTCGTCGCTGCTCAACGCCGACTTCCAGAAGGTGATCGACAACGCCGACATCATCGTCCTGGGCAACCGTGACGAGCAGTTCCGTGCACTGGCGCAGCAAGCGCCGGCCGGCAAGCACGTGATCGACCTGGTCGGCTTCATGAGCAAACCGACCTGCGCCACCAGCCGTACCGAAGGCATCTGCTGGTAAGTGCTGGCCGGGCAGCGGGGGCCTCCCCACCCCCGCTGCCCACCTTTTCCCGAATTCTCGACGGATGCTGAACATGCAAAGGATCCAGACAGTGCTGTTGCAGTGCGCCGGTTGGCTGCTCTACATGAGTCTGCTCATGCTGATCGCCCTGGCCCTGCCAGCCGATATCTTCGACTCGCAGTCGAAGCACTTCATCTTCCTGGTCGGCGCAGTCGGCATCTGGCGCTATTCCATGGGCGCCACCCATTTCATCCGCGGCATGATCTTCCTCTACGGCGTGTACCCGTACCTGCGCCGCAAGGTGCAGAAGATGGGCAAGGACGCCGACCCGTCCCACGTGTACCTGATGGTGACCAGCTTTCGCATCGAAGCACTCACCACCGCCCAGGTGTACAGCTCGGTGATCCGCGAGGCGATCAACTGTGGCTTCCCCACCACCGTGGTCTGCTCGCTGGTGGAGATGTCGGACGAACTGCTGGTGAAAAGCCTGTGGGCCAAATACAACCCGCCAGCCCACGTGAAACTGGACATCGTGCGCATCGCCGGTACCGGCAAGCGTGACGGCCTGGCCTACGGTTTCCGTGCGATCTCGCGCATGCTGCCGGACGAGAACGCCGTGGTGGCGGTGATCGACGGCGACACCGTGCTGGGCGATGGCGTGGTACGCAAGACCGTGCCGTGGTTCAAGCTGTTCCCCAACGTCGGCGGCCTGACCACCAACGAGTTCTGCGAAGTGCGTGGCGGCTACATCATGAGCGAGTGGCACAAGCTGCGCTTTGCCCAGCGCCACATCAACATGTGCTCGATGGCCCTGTCCAAACGCGTGCTGACCATGACCGGGCGCATGTCGATGTTCCGCGCCAGCGTGGTGACCAACCCCGAGTTCATCGCCGACGTCGAAAGCGACTCGCTGATGCACTGGCGCCTGGGCCGCTTCAAGTTCCTCACCGGTGACGACAAGTCCAGCTGGTTCAGCCTGATGCGCCTGGGCTACGACACCTTCTACGTGCCGGACGCCGCCATCAACACGGTCGAGCACCCGCCGGAGAAGAGTTTCCTCAAGGCCAGCCGCAAGCTGATGTACCGCTGGTACGGCAACAACCTGCGGCAGAACTCCCGCGCGCTTGGCCTGGGCCTGCGCCGCCTGGGGCTGTTCACCAGCATCGTGCTGTTCGACCAGCGCGTGTCGATGTGGACCAGCCTGCTGGGCCTGACCGTGGCGGTGATCGCCAGCCTCAAGTTCGGCCTGGGCTTCCTGCTGGTGTACCTGCTGTGGATCGGCATCACCCGCCTGATCCTCACCATCATGCTGCTGTGCTCCGGCCACAACGTCGGCCCGGCCTACCCGCTGATTCTCTATTACAACCAGATCGTCGGCGCGCTGATGAAGATCTACGTGTTCTTCCGCCTCGACAAGCAGTCCTGGACGCGTCAGCCCACTGCCCTCAAGCGTGACCTCGCCAGCTTTCAACAATGGTTCAACACCTGGTCCTCGCGGACCATGACCTTCTCGGCTGCCAGCATCTTCGTTGCTGTGCTGTTCATGGTCGTGTGAGCCCAACCCGGATCGGAACTAACAGGAACAAACCACATGAATACCGCCGTGAACGTCAACGTCGTGCATGAGTCCGAAGCCCAGCGCCAGCATGCCCGGGTACGCATCCCCGCCAAGCTGCGGTTCCTCGACCCTCAGCGCCAGGCCCACGATGTGAAGGTCGACGACCTCTCCGCCGGTGGCCTGAGCTTCCACACCAAGCAACCACTGTCGGTTGGCGACGTGCTCCGCGGGCGGCTGCAGTTCACGGTCGACAACCTCGGCCTGTCGATGGACATCGAGTTCCAGGTGCGCTCCTACAACCCGGGCAGTGGCCGTACCGGCGCCCAGTTCCAGAACCTCGAGCCCCGCGATATCGCCACGCTGCGCCACATCATCACCTCGCACCTGTCGGGTGAGCTGATCACTGCCGGCGATGTGCTCAGCACCTTGCAGCGCGACAACTTCACCAAGGCGCGCAAGCAGAAGGACGGCGGTGCCGGCCTGAGCGCCTTCGGCCGCCTCAAGGCGGTTACCGTCACCCTCGGCGTGTTCGTGGTCGGTGTCGCCGCCTTCGGTTTCATCGCCAAGTCGCTGTACGGCATGTACTTCGTCAGCCATGCCGAAGCCGGCGTGGTCGCGGTACCCACCACCAACGTCACCATGCCGCGTGACGGCACCGTGAACAGCCTGGTCGAAAGCGGTGGGCAGATCGCCAAGGGCGCGCCACTGGCCAGCTTCACCACCAGCATGCTGGACATGCTCAAGGGCAACCTGGAAGACGCACAGCTGGAGCCGGCGAAGATCGAGGAACTGTTCGGCAAGCAGCTGTCCGGCACCCTCACCAGCCCGTGTGATTGCGTGGTTGCCCGCCAGCTCGTGGACAACGGCCAGTACGCCGCCAAGGGCCAGCCGATCTTCCAGCTGATCCCGCGCACCACCAACCCGATGATCGAGGCGCGCTTCACCTACCGCCAGTTCGACGAGGTCAAGCCAGGTACCCGGGTCAACTTCCAGGTAGCCGGCGAAGACGAAGTACGCACCGGCCAGATCGTCAGCAGCGCCAGCCTCAATAGCGAAGACCTGGCCGCCGACATCCGCGTGCAGATCAAGCCCGACAGCGCCCTGCCCGCCGAACTCGCCGGTCGCCCGGCTTCGGTCAACAGCGACCGTGGCCCATCGCTGAACTGGCTGATCGACAAAGCCATGGCCCGTGGGCTGTAAGAGGATCACGACATGATTCCCCACAAGAAAAGCGCCAGCCTGGGCCTGTGTGCCCTGGCTGCTGCCATCACCCTGGCCGGCTGTGCGGGCCTGCCCGACCAGCGCCTGGCCAACGAAGCCATGAAGCGCGGTGACACGGCACTGGCCGAGCGCAACTACAAGGCGCTGGCCGACCTGGGCTACAGCGAAGCGCAAGTGGGCCTGGCCGATATCAAGGTCGCCACCCGCGACCCGGCGAAAATCAAGGAAGCCGAGGCCACCTACCGTGCCGCGGCCGCCATCTCGCCGCGTGCCCAGGCGCGCCTTGGCCGCCTGCTGGTGGCCAAGCCCGACAGCACCCAGGCCGAGCGCGAAGAAGCCGAAACCTTGCTCAAGCAAGCCGCCAAGCAGGGCGAAAGCAACACCCTGATCCCGCTGGCGATGCTCTACCTGAGCTACCCGCAGAGCTTCCCCAAGGTCAACGCGCAGCAGCAGATCGACCAGTGGCGCGCCGCCGGCAACCCGGAAGCGGGCCTGGCCCAGGTGCTGCTGTACCGCACCCAGGGCACCTACGACCAGCACCTGGGCGAAGTGGAGAAAATCTGCAAGGCCGCGCTGAACACCACCGACATCTGCTACGTCGAACTGGCCACCGTGTACCAGAAGCGCGGCCAGGCGGACCAGCAGGCTGCCCTGCTCGGCCAGCTCAAGGCTGCCTACGCCCGCGGCGCAGTACCGGCCACCCGGGTCGACAGCGTTGCCCGGGTACTGGCTGACCGCAGCCTCGGCCAGACCGACGAGAAAACCGCCAAGGACCTGCTCGAGCAGGTAGCCCCAGCCAACCCGGCGTCCTGGGTCAGCCTGGCGCAACTGATGTACGACTTCCCCGAGCTGGGCGATACCGACCAGCTGATGGCCTACATCGACAAGGGCCGCGAAGCCGAACAGCCACGCGCCGAACTGTTGCTGGGCCGCCTGTACTACGAAGGCAAGACCGTGCCTGCGGACGCGGCCAAAGCCGAACAACACCTGCAGGCTGCCGCCGACGCCGGCGAAGTCAGCGCCCATTACTACCTGGGCCAGCTGTACCGCCGCGGCTACCTGGGCAATGTCGAGCCACAAAAGGCCGTCGACCACCTGCTGGCCGCCGCCCGTGGTGGGCAGAACAGCGCCGACTATGCCCTGGCCCAGCTGTTCAGCGAAGGCCACGGCATTCGCCCGCAACCGGGCAACGCCTGGGTATTCGCCCAGCTGGCCCAGGCCAACCCGTCGCCGCAGTCCGCTGAATTGCTGCAGCAACTCGACCAGCAACTTACGCCTGACCAGCGCAGCCAGGCCCAGCAACTGCTGGCACAAGAAAAGCAGGCGCGCGGCAGCATGAGCCAGGGCGCCAACAGCACCCTGGCCATCGAAGCCCTGCAAGACGACGAAAAAGAAGTAACCGGTGAGGACTCGCTATGACGCTCAATCCCTTCGTGAAAGCTGGCATCGGCCTGAGCTTCGCCCTGCTGTGGTCCTGCCCGACCCTGGCGGAAATGACCGCTGAAAAGAACTTCGGCCTGGATGTGAAAATCACCGGCCAGTCGGAAGACGACCGTGACCTGGGCACCCGCTCCGGCGGCGACGTCAACGGCCTCGGTCTTGATCTGCGCCCTTGGGTATATGGAGAGCGTGGCAACTGGAGCGCCTATGCCATGGGCCAGGCCGTCACCGCGACCGACACCATCGAAACCGACACCCTGCGCCAGAACGACGACGGCACCAGCACCGACACCGCTGCCGACGGCCGTGAACAGGACAAGAGCTACCTGGCCATGCGCGAATTCTGGGTCGGCTACAGCGGCCTCACCGCCTACCCTGGCGAACAGCTGCGTTTCGGTCGCCAGCGCCTGCGCAGCGACGATGGCATGTGGCGTGACACCAACATCGAAGCGCTGAACTGGACCTTCGACACCACCCTGCTCAAGGCCGACCTGGGCGTGGCCCAGCGCTTCAGCGAATACCGCACCGACCTCACAGAGCTGGCCCCGGAAGACAAGGACCGCACGCACCTCTACGGCAACGTCGCCACGCAGTGGACCCCTGGCCACTGGGTCGGCGTACGCGCCCACCACACCCACGACGGCGGCAGCCTGAAGAACCCGGGCGAAGCCGTCGATGCGCTGGACAAGACCCGCACCGGCGACCTCACCTGGCTGGGCCTGGAAGCCAACAGCGACGCCTACAACTGGCGCAACGACCACACCGTCAACTACTGGGGCAGCGTCACCTGGCTGACCGGTGATCGCGACACCCTCAGCAGCCAGGTCGTCGGTGACGAAACCGTGGCCACCGGCAAGCAGAGCGGTGATGTCAACGCCTGGGCCACCGACCTCGGCATCCGCCTGCGCCTCGACCCGCAATGGCAGGTCGGTGCGGCCTACGCCCGTGGCAGCGGCGGTGGTGGCGACGACGGTTCGAGCAACTACGAGCAGACCGGCCTCGAGAGCAACCGCTCCAACTACACCGGTACCCGTTCGCGCGTGCACCGCTTCGGTGAAGCCTTCCGTGGCGAGCTGGGCAACCTGCAGGCGGCCACCCTGTTCGCCTCCTGGCAGCTGCGCGACGACTACGACGCCAGCTTCATCTACCACAAGTTCTGGCGTGTCGATGGCAACCAGAACATCGGTTCCAGCGGCATCAACGCAGTGGTCAACGACAACGGTGTGAACCGCCCGCTGGTCGACGGCGAAAAAGACCTTGGCCAGGAAATGGACGTGGTCGTGACCAAGTACTTCAAGCAAGGCCTGCTGCCGGCTTCGATGAGCCAGGCAATCGACGAGCCATCTGCCCTGGTGCGCCTGCGTGCCGGCGTGTTCAAACCGGGCGATGCCTACGGCAAGGAAGCGGACTCGTACATGCACCGCGCCTTCGTCGATGTGATCTGGCGCTTCTGAGGCCGGTAGAGGACTTACCGTTATGAACCTTCACCCGCACTTACGTCACAGCCTGTTGGCCAGCGCCTTGCTGCTGGCCAGCGGCCTGGTGGCTGCCGCAGAGCCCCAGGTGATCGCCAAGGAACTGCAGCAGGCCAAGACCTACACGGTCTCCAGCGCGCCGATCGAGCCGCTGCACATGGACCCGCCGAAGCTGCCCGACCTGACCGGCTACACCGCCGAAGCGG
Organism: Pseudomonas sp. B23(2017); assembly: GCF_002113725.1. Lineage (NCBI taxonomy): Bacteria > Pseudomonadati > Pseudomonadota > Gammaproteobacteria > Pseudomonadales > Pseudomonadaceae > Pseudomonas > Pseudomonas sp. B23(2017). The sequence continues at coordinate 357,002 of NZ_NEJM01000003.1, forward strand.
TGCAGAAGAAAATCGACCGCCGCCACAAGGGCAAGGTCAGCCTGCGCCGCATGTTCCAGGAGGATACCCTCAAGGAATTCGTCGGCGGCGACAACAAGGCGGCCGAGTGGGTCCAGCGCCAGCATGGCATTCCGCAGGCGATCTTCGTCGATGACGGCCATGTCGACCTGGTCGAGCTGAGCAAGAAGGTACCCAAGCAGTACCTCAGCGAAGTCGAGCCGGGTGTGTACCTGGCGCGCCTGCCGATCGTGGTCGGGCAGAAGGGCATCCTCGAGATCGACGGCAAGGTCAAGCAGCTGCGCCTGTCCCAGGAAGGCGGTTCGTTCCTGGTCAACGACGGCAAGCTGTTCGTCACCGACACCCAGGTGACCGGCTGGCGGGAAAAGGAAAACGGCCCGGCGACCTTCCGCTCGCCCAAGGAATTCCGCCCGTTCCTGCTGTCGTGGGGCGGCACCGAGACCTACATCGTCAATACGAAAATGGCCAGCTTCGGCTACGCCAAGTCCAAGTCGTACGGCGTGAGCATCTCGCAGTACACGCCGAACATGGCCAAGCGCATGGGCCGCCCGGAACCCACCGGCTGGATCATCGGCTCCGAGTTCAGCGACATGTGGTACGGCTTCTACTGCTACGAGACCCAGGACTTCGTGGTCAAGGACAGCACCTACCGCGACAACATCGTCTACGGCATCGACCCGCACGACCGCTCGCACCGGCTGATCATCGCCGGCAACACGGTGTACGGCACCAAGAAGAAGCACGGCATCATCGTTTCGCGTGAGGTAAACGACAGCTGGATCATCAACAACAAGAGCTTCGACAACAAGCTCTCGGGCGTAGTGATCGACCGTAACAGCGTCAACAACCTGATCGCCTACAACGAGATCTACCGCAACCACACCGACGGCATCACCCTGTACGAAAGTGGCGACAACCTGATCTGGGGCAACAAGCTGATCAACAACCGCCGCCACGGCATCCGCGTGCGTAACAGCGTGAACATCCGCCTATACGAAAACGTGGCCATGGCCAACGGCCTGGTCGGCGTATACGGCCACATCAAGGACCTGTCCAACACCGACCGCGACATCGCCCTCGACCCGTTCGACACCAAGGTGTCGCTGATCCTGGTCGGTGGCGAACTGGCGGCCAACGGCTCCGGGCCACTGTCGATCGACTCGCCGCTGTCGGTCGAGCTGTACAAGGTGTCCATGCTCGCCCCGCGCAAGGCCAGCGGCATCAGCCTCAACGGCGTACTGGGCGAACGCCAGGACGAAATCCTCGACCTGCTGGTACGCCAGCAAAAGGCTGTGCTGATCGACCCGGTCGAACGCCAGACCGAAATGATCGATTAAGGAAGCCCAGACCATGACTCCACATCTGATGAAACTGCTGGGCCTGTCCGCTGCCCTCCTGGCGATCAGCCAGGGCGTGCGCGCCGAAGACGTCAAGGCCCCTACCTTCAGCGCCGAGCCTTGCTGCCAGCTGTGCCCTGAAGCGCATGACGCCAGCCGCTACACCACCCGTTACCAGCAGAACTTCACCACGCTGGTGCAGGCCCAGGGCGACTGGCTGTTCCGTACCCGCGAAGACCTGCGCACCGAGTTCAATACCACCCCGGCCGGCTACAAGCGCCTGCAGCAAGTGCACGACGCGTTCAAGAAGCGCGGCGTGGAACTGGTGGTGGTGTATCAACCGACCCGTGGCCTGGTGAACCGCAACATGCTCAACCCGGCGGAAAAGGCTGCCTTCGACTACCAGAAGGCCCTGGGCAACTACCAGGCCATGCTCAAGCGCTTTGCCAGCATGGGCTACAACGTGCCCGACCTGTCGCCGCTGACCAACGAACAGCTGGCCGCTGCCGACCAGGGCAAGGACTTCTACTTCCGCGGCGACCAGCACTGGACGCCTTACGGCGCCGAGCGCGCGGCCAAGATCGTGGCCGATACCGTGCACAAGATGCCGGCCTTCGAAGGCATCCCGCGCAAGGAATTCGAAACGAAAAAGTCCGGGCGCATGGGCAAGACCGGCACCCTGCATAACGTGGCCGGCCAGCTGTGCGGCACCAGCTACGCCGTCCAGTACATGGACCAGTTCGCCACCGAGCCGAAAGGCTCCACCGGCGGCGGCGACGACCTGTTCGGTGACGGCGGCAACGCGCAGATCACCCTGGTCGGCACCAGCCACAGTGGCAAGAACTACAACTTCTCCGGCTTCCTCGAGCAGTACATCGGCGCCGACGTGCTCAACGTGGCCTTCCCTGGCGGTGGCCTGGAAGGTTCGATGATCCAGTACCTGGGTAGCGAGGAATTCCAGAAGAACCCGCCGAAGATCCTGATTTGGGAATTCTCCCCGCTGTATCGCCTGGACCAGGAAACCATCTGGCGGCAAATCCTTGGCCTGCTCGACGACGGCTGCGATGACCGCCCGGCCCTGATGAGCGCCAGCGCCACCCTCAAGCCCGGCAAGAACGAGCTGATGGTCAACGGCAAGGGCGGCGTGATCAAAGACCTGATCAACCGCAACATGCAGATGGACGTCAAGTTCGAAGACCCGTCGGTGAAGGTGCTGCAGGCCACCCTCTGGTACCTCAACGGCCGCCACGAGGACATCAAGCTGGAAAAACCGGAAACCTCCGACACCGACGGCCGCTTCGTCTTCCAGATGCGCGAAGACGAGGACTGGGCCAGCCAGAGCCTGCTGGCGTTCGAGGTGCAGGGGCCGGAAAGCGGTACCCAGAAGGTCGAAGCCAAGCTCTGCAAACGCAACAACTTCGCCGTGCCCGCGCAGACCGCGCAGGCCGGCCAGTGAGGCGACCATGATCCCGTTCAAGCGAATTTCCCGCCCCGCCCTGCTTGCCCTGGCGTTGTGCGGCGGTGCCGCGCACGCCGCGCTGGTACCGCCCCAGGGTTACTACGAGGGGATCGAAAAGCTCAAGACCGGCGACGGCAACTTCCGCTGCGAGGCTGCCCCCAAGCCATACACCGGTGCCCTGCAGTTCCGCAGCAAGTACGAAGGCTCGGACAAGGCGCGGGCAACGCTCAATGCCGACTCGGAAAAGGCCTTTCGCAAGTCCACCGAAGACATCACCACCCTTGAGAAAGGCGTGAGCAAGATGATCGGCCAGTACATGCGTGACGGCCGCCCGGCGCAGCTCGACTGCACCTTGGCCTGGCTGGGCGAATGGGCCCGCGCCGATGCGCTGATGTCCACCGACTACAACCACACCGGCAAGTCGATGCGCAAATGGGCGCTGGGCAGCATGAGCGGTTCGTGGCTGCGCCTGAAATTCTCCAATTCGCAGCCGCTGGCCGCGCACCAGGCCGAGGCCGAGCTGATCGAAAAATGGTTCGCCCGCATGGCCGAGCAGACCGTGCGCGACTGGAGCGACCTGCCACTGGAGAAGATCAACAACCACAGCTACTGGGCAGCCTGGGCGGTAATGGCCAGCGCCGTGGCCACCGACCGTCGCGACCTGTTCGACTGGGCCGTGAAGGAATACCGGGTTGGCGCCAACCAGGTCGACGAGCAGGGCTTCCTGCCCAACGAACTGAAGCGCAAGCAACGCGCCCTGGCTTACCACAACTACGCCCTGCCGCCGCTGGCGATGATCGCCAGCTTCGCTCAGGTCAATGGCGTGGATGTGCGCGGCGAGAACAACAACGCCCTGCAGCGCCTGGCGCAGCGGGTGTTGAACGGGTCGAAGGACCCCAGCGAGTTCAAGGCCCGCAATGGCGAGAAACAGGACATGAAAGACCTGAAGATCGACAGCAAGTACTCATGGATGGAGCCCTACTGCAGCCTGTATGCGTGCAGTGGCGACACCCTGCAACGCAAGCGCGGTATGCAGCCGTTCAACAGCTTCCGGCTGGGCGGCGACCTGACCCGGGTCTACGACCCGAGCGCAGAGAGCAAGAAGTAACACACCCCAATGTGGGGGTGGCACCTGTGGGAGCCGGCTTGCCGGCGATGGGCTGCGTAGCAGCCCCTGTCTACCGCTGGGCAAGGCTTCGCCTTGCATCGCCGGCAAGCCAGCTCCCACAGAGGTACTAGGTTGCCTTCCAGTCTTGCACTGGGGGGTTTGGGGGGCGCTTTGCCCCGGATGCTGTGAACAAAAAGGAGAACCGGGATGGTCTTCTCGTCCAACGTGTTCCTGTTCCTGTTCTTGCCGATCTTCCTCGGCCTGTACTACTTGAGCGGGCAACGTTATCGCAACCTGCTGCTGCTGGTCGCCAGCTACATCTTCTACGCCTGGTGGCGGGTGGACTTCCTGGCCCTGTTCGCCGGGGTCACCCTGTGGAACTACTGGATCGGCCTGAAAGTCGGCGCCGCCGGTGTGCGCACCAAGCCCGCGCAGCGCTGGCTGCTGCTCGGCGTCGGTGTCGACCTGGCGATCCTCGGCTACTTCAAGTACGCCAACTTCGGCGTCGACAGCCTCAACGCGATCATCTCCTCGTTCGGCCTGGAGCCGTTCATCCTCACCCACGTGCTGCTGCCGATCGGTATCTCGTTCTACATCTTCGAGTCGATCAGCTACATCATCGACGTGTACCGCGGCGACACCCCGGCCACCCGCAACCTGATCGACTTCGCGGCGTTCGTGGCGATCTTCCCGCACCTGATCGCCGGCCCCGTGCTGCGCTTCAAGGACCTGGTCGACCAGTTCAACAACCGCACCCACACCCTGGACAAGTTCTCCGAAGGCTGCACCCGCTTCATGCAGGGCTTCATCAAGAAAGTGTTCATCGCCGATACCCTGGCGGTAGTGGCCGACCACTGCTTCGCCCTGCAGAACCCGACCACCGGCGATGCCTGGCTCGGCGCCCTGGCCTACACCGCGCAGCTGTATTTCGACTTCAGCGGCTACAGCGACATGGCCATCGGCCTGGGCCTGATGATGGGCTTCCGCTTCATGGAGAACTTCAAGCAGCCGTACATCAGCCAGTCGATCACCGAGTTCTGGCGGCGCTGGCACATCAGCCTGTCGACCTGGCTGCGCGACTACCTGTACATCACCCTGGGCGGTAACCGCAAAGGCACGTTCAACACCTACCGCAACCTGTTCCTGACCATGCTGCTGGGCGGCCTGTGGCATGGCGCCAACTTCACCTACATCATCTGGGGCGCCTGGCACGGCATGTGGCTGGCCATCGAGCGCGCGCTGGGCATCGACACCAACCCGCAGCGTTTCAACCCGGTGAAGTGGGCATTCACCTTCCTGCTGGTGGTGGTCGGCTGGGTGATCTTCCGTGCCGAGAACCTGGAAGTGGCCGGTCGCATGTACGGCGCCATGTTCAGCTTCGGCGACTGGCAGCTGTCGGAACTCAACCGTGCCCAGCTCACCGGCCTGCAGGTAGCCACCCTGGTGGTCGCCTACATCACCCTGGCGTTCTTCGGCCTGCGCGACTTCTACCGCAACGCCAGGCCAACGCCCAAGGCCACCCCGGTGGAGGTCAACAGCGACGGTTCGATCGGCCTGGACTGGACCCGGGTGATGACCCGCGCCCTGGTGCTGCTGCTGTTCGTGGCCTCGATCCTCAAGCTTTCGGCGCAGAGCTACTCGCCGTTCCTTTACTTCCAGTTCTGAGGTTGATGACATGACCCGGACATTACGCATTACCTATTCGCTGTCGTTCCTCGGCCTGCTGGTGGGCATGGGCGTCTGGTCCACCAGTGGCCTGCAAAGCTTCCAGCGTACCGAGCAGATGACCCTGCTCAACGGCAAGCTGGCGAAGGCCGCCGAGACCCACTACGACGAGCAGTTCCCGATCAAGCGCCTGGGTACCAACCTGTGGGCGGCGATGGACTTCAAGCTGTTCAACGAAGGCCGCCCCGGCGTGGTGCTGGGCCGCGACCAGTGGCTGTTCAGTGACGAAGAGTTCAAGCCCACCGCCGGTGCCGAGCAGCTGATGCAGGAAAACCTGGCGCTGATCCGTGGCGTGCGCGACACCCTGCAGCAGCACGGCAGCCAGCTGGTGCTGGCGATCGTGCCGGCCAAGGCGCGGGTGTACGCCGAGTACCTGGGCAAGGAACTGCCGACCAGCCTGCATGACGACCTGTACAACCAGTTCCATGCCCAGGCACGCCAGGCCAACGTGTTCGCCCCGGACCTGATGGCACCCATGGAGCAGGCCAAGGCCCGCGGCCAGGTGTTCCTGCGCACCGACACCCACTGGACGCCGATGGGCGCCGAAGTGGCGGCGCAGGCACTGGCCGAAGCGGTCAACCGCCAGAGCCTGCTCAACGGCGACCCGCAGGCGTTCATCACCGAAGCCGGCAGCACCGCGCCATACAAGGGCGACCTGACCAACTTCCTGCCACTGGACCCGCTGTTCAGCAACCTGCTGCCAGCCCCGGACAACCTGCAGCAACGCACCACTCGCCCGGTCGAGGCCGAAGGTGAAGCCGGTGACGCACTGTTCGCCGACACGCAGATCCCGGTTGCGCTGGTGGGTACCAGCTACAGCGCCAACCCGCACTGGAACTTCCTCGGTGCGCTGCAGCAGGCCCTGCGCAGCGACGTGGCCAACTACGCCGAAGACGGCCATGGCCCACTACTGCCGATGCTCAAGTACCTGCAAAGCGATGCCTTCAAGAACGCCGCACCCCAGGTGGTGGTGTGGGAATTCCCCGAACGTTATCTGCCAATGAAGAACGACCTCAGCAGCTTCGATCCACAGTGGATCGCCCAGCTGAAGAACACCCGTAAATCCGAAGAAAACCTGGCTTTGTCGTCCACCCGGACAACCCACTGATCAGAGGAAACATACACATGACTACCAAGACTTCCATTGCCAAAGCCCTCACCCTCGCAGCCGGCCTGTCCCTGGCCTCCATGCAGGCCTTCGCCGGTGCCGACGCCGCGCTGTATGGCCCTAGCGCACCGAAAGGCTCGACCTTCGTGCGCCTGTACAACGCCTCCGGCGCACCGGCTGCAGCCTCGGTCGGCAACACCCAGATCAAGCAGGTTGGCGCCCAGGCCAGCAGCGACTTCAGCTTCCTGCCAGGGGGTGACTACACCGCCCAGGTCGGCGGCAAGAGCGTGCCGGTCAAGCTGGCTGCGGACAAGTACTACACCCTGGTCAACAGCGCCAGCGGCAACCCGCAGCTGATCGAAGAGCCGCCGTTCAAGAACAAGCAGAAAGCCCTGGTTCGCGTGCAGAACCTGAGTGACCAGCAACTGACCCTGAAGACCGCCGACGGCAAGACCGAAGTGGTCAAGCCGGTGGCCGCCAACGGCCGTGGCGAACGCGAAATCAACCCGGTCAAGGTCAACCTGGCGCTGTACCAAGGAGACAAGAAAGTGGGTGACGTCAAACCCGTCGCCCTGGAGCGCGGCGAAGCCGCAGTGCTGTACGTAACGGGTTCCGGCAACGCCTTGTCGCCGGTGTGGGTAACTCGCCCCGTGGCTAGCAACTGATTCCCCTGCCTCTCAACGACTATTGGAGAAACATGATGATCCCGGTAATTCTTTCTGGTGGTAGCGGTTCCCGTCTGTGGCCTCTGTCGCGCAAGCAGTTCCCCAAGCAGTTCCTGGCCCTGACCAGTGAACACACCCTGTTCCAGCAAACCCTCGAGCGCCTGGTGTTCGAAGGCATGGACACACCGATCGTGGTCTGCAACAAGGACCACAAGTTCATCGTCCAGGAGCAACTGGCCGCGCTGAAGCTGGAAACCCAAGGCATCCTGATGGAACCGTTCGGCCGCAACACCGCGCCGGCCGTGGCCATGGCTGCCATGAAACTGGTCAACGAAGGCCGCGACGAGCTGATGCTGGTGCTGCCCGCCGACCACGTGATCGAGGACCAGAAGGCCCTGCAACGCGCCCTGGCCCTGGCCACCGTGGCTGCCGAGCGTGGCGAGATGGTGCTGTTCGGCGTGCCGGCGACCAAGCCGGAAACCGGCTACGGCTACATCCGTTCCAGCCAGGACGCCCTGCTGCCTGAAGGCGTGGCGCGCGTGGCGCAGTTCGTCGAGAAGCCCGACGAAAAACGCGCCGCCGAGTTCGTCCAGGCCGGCGGCTACTTCTGGAACAGCGGCATGTTCCTGTTCCGTGCCAGCCGCTTCCTCGAAGAGCTGAAAAAGCACGACGGCGACATCTACGACACCTGCGTGCTGGCCCTGGAGCGCAGCCAGGAAGACGGTGATGTACTGAGCATCGACGAAGCCACCTTCGCCTGCTGCCCGGACAACTCCATCGACTACGCGGTGATGGAAAAGACCCAGCGCGCCTGCGTGGTGCCGATGTCGGCCGGCTGGAGCGACGTGGGCTGCTGGTCGTCGCTGTGGGAGGTGCACGAGAAGGACGACAACGGCAACGTCACCAAGGGCGACGTGGTGGTGCAGGACAGCCACAACTGCATGATTCATGGCAACGGCAAGCTGGTGTCGGTGATCGGCCTGGAAAACATCGTGGTGGTCGAGACCAAGGACGCCATGATGATTGCCCACAAGGACAAGGTCCAGGGCGTCAAGCAGATGGTCAAGACCCTCGACGAGCAGGGCCGCAGCGAAACCCAGAACCACCTGGAAGTGTATCGCCCGTGGGGCTCGTACGACTCGGTGGACATGGGCGGCCGCTTCCAGGTCAAGCACATCACCGTCAAGCCGGGCGCCAGCTTGTCGCTGCAGATGCACCACCACCGTGCCGAGCACTGGATCGTGGTGTCCGGCACCGCCGAGGTGACCTGTGACGAGAACGTGTTCCTGCTGACCGAGAACCAGTCCACCTACATCCCGATCGCCTCGGTGCACCGCCTGCGCAACCCGGGCAAGATCCCGCTGGAGATCATCGAAGTGCAGTCCGGCAGCTACCTGGGCGAGGATGACATCGAGCGCTTCGAGGATGTGTACGGGCGTACCTCTACACCCATCGAGCGTGGTGTTTCGGTGAAGACCATCGCGCAGTAATGCAACCCCTGGGGCCGCTTTGCGGCCCCGCTTTTTGAGCCACTCCCCATTTCGGGCTACGATGGTCAGACTCCGCGCAACCAAGGTCTGCCCGCCCCATGATCATCGGTGCCTTCCTCATCCTCACCTGGCTAGTGCTGCTGTTGCGCTACCCGGCCAAGGCCCTGCCGATCTCGCTGGCTGCCGTTTGTGGCCTGGGCCTGGTGGCCCTGTTCGTCGTCTGGCAGGACACCCGCGAAACCTCGCAACTGGCCCGCCTGGACCTGCGCCTGACCTACGCCCCCGAACACTGCCCCGCCGACCGCGCCCTGCAGGTGCGCATGAAGAACGGCAACGACGTGCCGCTGACCGAGCTGCGCTGGCGAGTGGCTGCTTACGCTCCGGGCGATACCGTGAACCTGGCGGAGAACACCTACAACGCCCCGCGCTACCGTGGGCCGGGTGAACTGCAGCCAGGGGCCGAGTGGAAAGACTGCCTGCCACTGCCGCCACTGCGTTCCGGGTACAGGCCGCAGACCCTGGAGTTTCGGGCAGAGCATCTGCAAGGTACGTTTGCCAACTAATGTATCGCCTGTGCCGGCCTCTTCGCGGGTAAACCCGCTCCCACAGGGACTACACAGGTCTCAAATTCTGTGGGGTACCTGTGGGAGCGGGTTTACCCGCGAAGAGGCCGGCACAGGAAAAACCAATCCTCCCTGACAACAGGCCCCAACCATGCCCACCGTCCTGATCACCGGTTGTTCCAGCGGCATCGGCCGCGCCCTGGCCGACGCCTTCCGCGATGCCGGCCACCACGTCTGGGCTACCGCCCGCAAACCTGAGGATGTCGAGCAACTGAACGCCGCCGGTTTCACCGCCCGGCAACTTGATGTGAACGACAGCGAGGCGCTGGCCCGCCTGGCCGAGGAACTGGTAAACCTCGATATCCTGATCAACAACGCCGGCTACGGCGCCATGGGCCCGCTGCTCGATGGCGGTGTGGATGCCCTGCGCCAGCAGTTCGAAACCAACGTATTCGCCGTGGTCGGCGTTACCCGCGCATTGTTCCCACAGCTACGCCGCTCACGGGGCCTGGTGGTGAACATCGGCAGCGTATCAGGCGTGCTGGTCACGCCGTTCGCCGGCGCCTACTGCGCCTCGAAAGCAGCCGTGCATGCCCTGAGCGATGCCTTGCGCCTGGAACTGGCGCCGTTTGGTGTGCAGGTAATGGAAGTGCAGCCAGGAGCGATTGCCTCGCAGTTCGCCAGCAATGCCCAGCGCCAGGCCGAGCAGGTGCTGGCGACGGATTCGGCGTGGTGGCCGTTGCGCGAGCATGTGCAGGCACGGGCGCGAGCTTCGCAGGACAAACCGACCTCGGCGGCGGTGTTTGCCCAGGGCGTGTTGGCAGCAGTCGGGAAGTCGCCGGTGCCAGCGGTGGTGCGGTTGGGGAACGGCAGTACGGCGTTGCCGTTGATGGCCCGGTTACTGCCGCGGCGGGTGCTGGATTGGGCGTTGCGCAAGCGGTTTGGCCTGCTGCGCCCGCTCTGATTGATTGGTTGTCTGTGCTGGCCTCTTCGCGGGTAAACCCGCTCCCACAGGTACCCACAGAATTTGAGTCCTGTGCGATCCCTGTGGGAGCGGGTTTACCCGCGAAGAGGCCGGTACAGGCAGTAACGAATCAGGCAATGGAACGCAGCACCCCGCCATCCACCCGCAAGGCAGCCCCGGTAGTGGCACTGGCCTGCATCGATGCCAGGTACACCACCATGTTCGCCACCTCCTCCACCGTCGCCAGCCGCTTGATCAGCGAGGTCGGCCGGTGCTCGGCCAGGAAGTTGGCTTCCAGCTCTTCAGTCGACACCCCCTGCTCCTCGGCCAGCTTGGCAAAGAAGTCGCCCACACCTTCCGAACGCGTAGGCCCAGGCAGCACCGAATTCACCGTCACCCCGGTGCCGGCCAGGGTCTCGGCCAGCCCGCGCGACACCGCCAGCAACGCAGTCTTGGTCATGCCGTAATGAATCATCTCGGTCGGGATCTGCAGCGCCGACTCACTGGACAGGAACACCACCCGCCCCCATTTGCGCTCGGCCATGCCTTGGGCATAGTGGCGCGACAGGCGAACGGCGCTGAGCACATTGACGTCGAAGAAACGCTGCCAGTCCTCATCCCCGATCTCGAAGAACGGCTTGGGCTCGAAGATGCCCAGGTTGTTGACCAGGATGTCGGTGTGCGGTACTTGGTTGAACAACTTCTGCGCACCGGCCTGGGTGCCCAGGTCGGCAGCGATGCCGATGATGCGCGCCTGCGGCAGGCGTTCGCGCACAACTTTGAGAGCTTCGTCGACCCGGGCCTGGGTGCGACCGTTGAGGACCACTTCGGCCCCCGCCTCGGCCAGGCCGATGGCGATGGCCAGGCCGATGCCGGCGGTGGAGCCGCTGACGATGGCGCGCTTGCCGTTCAGGGAAATGTGCATCTGTGCCTCCTCGGTAATCAGGACAATTGCCGGGGCTGCTTTGCAGCCCATCGCGACACAAGGCCGCTCCTACATGCGGACGCGATCTCCTGTAGGAGCGGCCTTGTGTCGCGATGGGCCGCAAAGCGGCCCCAAAAAATCACACTTTCTTCACAGGCTGCTCATCAAACGCCTGCCAGCCACCACCCAGGGCCTTGTAAAGCCCCACCAACGCCTGCGACACCGCCGCCGAACTGTCGATCCACTGCTCCTCGCTGGCCAGCAGGGCACCCTGCACAGTCAGCACATTGAGAAAGTCCACCGCCCCTTCCACATACTGGCGCTGGGCAGTTTCCAGGGCGATGCGGTTCTGCCGCACCGCCTCGGCCAGGTGGTCGCGGCGCAGCTGGCTGGCGTTGTACAGGCGTAGCACATCGTCGATTTCATGCCAGGCACCCAGCACCACCTTGCGGTAGTTCAGCGCCGCTTCCTGCTGCTGCGCCTCGCGCAGTTCCAGGGTGCCCTTGAGCCGGCCACCCTCGAAGATCGGCAGCGACAGCTGTGGCCCGAAGGCGAACCGGCGTGAATCCCAGGCGCCGAAATCGGACAGCTGCATGGCCTGGAACCCGACACTGCCCGACAGCCGGATGCTGGGGTAGAAGTCGGCCTTGGCCACGCCGATGCTGGCAGTGGCAGCATGCAGGCGGGCCTCGGCCTGGCGAATGTCCGGGCGGCGCTCGGCCAGTTCGGACGGCAGGCCAATGGCGAACTTCTGCTGCGGCGCAGGCAGTTCGCCGCCCTGCAGCAACTCGGCCTGCAGGCTGCGCGGCGGTTCGGCGGCGAGCAGGCTGAGGGCGTTGATCAGGTCATCGCGCCGCGCTTCCAGGCTTGGCAGGCGCGACTCGATGGAGGCGACCTGGGCACTGGCCTGGGCCACGTCCAGGCGCGTGGCGACACCTTCGGCCTGGCGGTTTTCGGACAACTTCAGACTGTGCTGGGCGACCTTGAGGTTGTCGCGGGTCACATCGATGGTGTGCTGCACGGCGCGCAGCTGGATGTAGTTGCCGGCGGTTTCCGAAAGCAATGCCAGCAGCACGCCCCGGCGGTCGTTCTCGGCCACTTCGACCGTGGCATCGGCAGCCTCGACCTGGCGCCGCACACGGCCCCACAGGTCCAGCTCCCAACCGGCCACCAGGTCGCCCTGCCAGAGGTTGAAGGCTTCCTTGCCCGCCTTGCCGGACGGGTCACTCAGGCCTTCGGCACTGTTGCGCGAGCGGCTGTAGCCAGCGTTCACGTCCACCGACGGTACTTGGTCGGCAGCCACGGTGCTGCGCAGGGCGCGGCTTTGCAGCAGGCGGGCACTGGCCATCTGCAGGTCGAGGTTGCGCTCGGCAACGCGCTGGATCAAGGCACTCAGGCGGGCATCGTGGAAGCTCTCCCACCAGCGCAGTTCCAGCGGTTCGGCCTGCGGCTGGCTGGCCGCCGCCTCACCTTGCAGCGGCGCCCACTGTTGCGGTGCCTGGCTGTCAGGGCGCTGGAAGTCCGGCCCAAGGGTGCAGCCAGCCATCAATACAGCCAGCAGCAACGGGCTCAAGCGTAATGCCGGTTTCATCGTGCGCTTACCTCTTTGCCGTCCAGCTTGTCGCCACGGGTGTCGATGGTCGCTTCCACCGACATGCCCACGCGCAGGCGGGCAAGCAGCGGCTGGCCGTCATCGAAAACGATCTTCACCGGGATGCGCTGCACCACCTTGGTGAAGTTGCCGGTAGCGTTGTCCGGCTTGACCGCGGCGAAGGTCACGCCGGTGGCCGGGGCGATGCTTTCCACATGGCCTTGCAGCTTCTCACCGGCAAAGGTGTCGACGCTGATGCTCACGGCCTGGCCAGGCTGTACGTGGGTCAGCTGGGTTTCCTGGAAGTTGCCGACCACGTAGGCCTGCTGCAACGGCACCACCGACAGCAGGCGGGCGCCCGGGTTGACGTAGGCACCGACACGCAAGGCGCGCTCGCCGACCATGCCGTCCACCGGCGCGGTGATGCGGGTGTAGGACAGATCGAGCTGGGCCTTTTCCAGCCCTGCCTCGGCCCGCTTCAGCTGGCCGTCGGCACTGGCCACCTGGGCGGTAAGGATATCCACCTGCTTGCGTGCCGCTACCAGCGCCGCCTGGGCATTGGCCAGGCGTGCGCGGGCCTGGTCGACACCGCTGCGCGCCTGCTGGGCGTTCTGCACGGTGCCGGCGCCCTGCTCGGCCAGGCGGCTGTAGCGGTTGACCTCATGGTCGGCGAACGCAGCTTCGGCCTGGGCAGCTTTCACTGCGGCCTCGGCCTGGGCAATCAGCGACGCCTGGCGCTCGAGGGTGGCACGGGCATCGGCGCTTTGCGCCTGGGCCACCAGCAACTGCGCCTGCGCGGCATCCAGCGCGGCCTGGTAGTCACGGGCATCGATGGTCGCCAGCAACTGGCCGGCCTTGACCTCCTGGTTGTCCTCCACCAGCACCTCCTTGATGAAGCCGGCGATCTTGGGCGCGACCACGGTGTAGTCGGCGATCACATAGGCGTCATTGGTGCTCTGGCGGTGGTCACTGCCGAACATCCAGGGGCCAGCGATGCCGGCCAGGACGGCCACGGCAAGCACCGAGCCGATGAACAGGGTTTTGCGGTTGTTGGTCATTTCAGTGGTTCTCGAATTCATCCAGGGTTCAGGCCACCGCGCGCGGCGGATAGACCCGGGTAGGCACGAAAGGAATCAGGCAGATCAGGGCCACGGCAATGCAGGCCATGACCAGGTAGAGGTCGGCCGAGGTCAGCACCAGCGCCTGGTCGTGGATGCGCCTGGCCAGGCCGGCTGCGTTACCGTCGACCAGCGGGGCGTTGCCCAGGCTGTCCACCAGGTGGTTGGAATGGAAGTGCCGGCGCAGGGTGCCAAGGGCGTCCAGCAGGCCACCGGCGATCACCGCGGCCAGGCCCTTGACGGTGTTGAACCAGCTGGAGGCGAACGGGCCTTCCTGCGGGGTCATGCCGTTGGTGGACAGCATCAGCAGCGGCAGCACTGCCATTGGCTGGCCGAACACCTGCAGCAGGTAGAACGGGTAGAAGTCGCCACGGATCCACTCGCTGGTCAGCAGGCTGCTGCCGACGCAGGACACCGCCAGCATCGCCAGGCCGATGCCCAGCACCCAACGGCAGTCCACCGCGCGGATGTTGCACAGCGCCGCCGTCAGCGGCAGGGCGATCAGCTGCGGCATGGCCACCAGCATCATCAGCGGGCTGGTCTGCGCCGGGCGGTAGCCCTGGATCTGCGCCAGGTAGGCCGACGGAATGCTGCCAACACCCGAGAGCACGATCAGCACACCGGCCAGGGTCACCAGGGCGAAACTCAGGTTGCGCCGTGACAGCATGCGCAACTGGAAGAACGGCAGCGGCTCGGACCATTCGTTGTACATGAACAGCACCAGCAACAGCAGGCCACCGCCGAGCAACCAGCAGATCAGCGGCGAATCGAACCAGCCCCAGCGGTCACCCAGCGACAGGCCCAGCACGATGCAGCTGATGGCGGGCAGGCCGAGCAGCACGCCGCGCCAGTCGAACTGCTTGAAGCGCTCCAGGCGCAGCGGGTCCTGCGGCAGGCCCCAACCGACGCAGAACATGGCCAGCGCCGAGGGCAGGATGATCTGCCAGAACGCCCACTGCCAACCGACGTATTCGGTCCACAGCCCTGCCAGCGGCGTGCCGAGGTTGGGGCCGAAGGTGGCGGTGAGGGCATAGCAGGCCAGGCCATAGACCTTGATGCCCGGTGGCAGGAAGCGCAGGGCCACGCTCATCAACATCGGCGGCAAGGCGCCAGAGGCGAAGCCCTGGAGCACACGCAGCAGCATCAGGCTGTGCAGGTTGGGGGCGAACGGTTGCAGCAGGCCGAGCATGGCGAACAGGCCGATGGCGCTCATGGTGAAGCGCCGCAGCGAGAACGTGGTGGCCAGCCATGGCGCGAAGGCCATGGCCGAGACCGAGGCGGCGCTGTAGACCGCCAGCAGCCAGGCGCCTTCGTCGGCACCGATGCCCATGGCCCCACGGATATCGGCCAGGGAGATCTTGGTCACCGACTCGTTGAGGCCCGCGCACAACACGGCCAGCAGCACACCGAACAGCCCGACCACTACCTGCAGGCCGAACGCAGTCTGCGCAGGCGCGGCCGGCGCGGGGGCGGCAATCGCGGCAGACGGGGCGGACAGGGAACTCATGGGCAGACATCTCCAGCAACAAATTTGCGACTGGAGCAAGTCTAAGAAGGTCGAATGCTGACGAAAACTGACTTATCGGTAGGTTTATGTTGCGCTGGACGCAATCCACCTTTTGCAGGTCTGGCCCTATCGCCGGCAAGCCAGCTCCCACAGGTACTGCGCAGGTCTCGAAATGTGCACAAATTCTGTGGGAGCTGGCTTACCGGCGATGAGGCCCTTACAGGCAATCAAGGGTCGACACTGCAGCAAGCCTTCAGGGTCTGCCGCAACCACCGATGTGCCGGGTCATTGTGAAACCGTGGGTGCCATGCCTGCAGCACGGTCACTCGCTCCAGCGGCACCGGGATCTCGAACGAGCGCAGCGGCAGCCCGAGCTTGTGCACGCTGTTGAGGATGTTGGCCGGCATCGGCAGGATCAGGTCGGAATCCGGCAGCGAGAACAGCGCCGAGTGAAAACTCGGGGTAATCAGCGCCACCCGCCGCTGCACCTTGAAGTTGGCCAGTTCCACATCGATCGGTCCATTGGCACGGCCACGGCGGGACACGCTGATCTGTGGATAACTGGCAAAACTGTGCGCCGTGATCGGCTGCTCGAAAATCGGGTGGTCGCGCCGCGCCAGGCCCACGTAGTAGGTCTGGAACAGGCTCTGCACCTTGATCTCCGGCCCCAGGTCCACGGTCGAGCTGATGATCAGGTCGGTACGCCCGTCGCGCAGCACGCTGTCATCATCGCCGCCGGGGCTTTCCGGCACGAAGCGCAGCACCGTGCGCGGTGCCTGCTCGTGCATGCGCCGCAGCAACTGGGCACCGTACAGGGCGATGAACAGGTCGTTGGTGCGGATGTTGAAGGCCCGGTCAAGCTTGGGCAGGTCGACCTCGTCGCCACTGCGGAACACTTCGCCGGCCTGCTCCACCAACGCCGCCACCTGATCGCGCAGGGCCAGCGCCCGCGGCGTCGGCACCAGGCCGCGACCGGCGCGCACCAGGATCGGGTCACCCAACGCATCGCGGATACGCCCCAAGGTCCGGCTCATCGCCGCCGGGCTCAGGTTCATGCGCTGCGCTGCGCCGACCACGCTGCCCTCGTCGAGCAGGGCATCGAGGGCGACGAGCAGGTTCATGTCCGGGAGTTGCATGGCCGTTTTCCGTTACAGCTGTGGGGGATGGCGATGGTAGCAGGTTGCTGGATTGCACCAGACGCAATGCGCTCGTGCGTGGTGGGGCATTTATCCTGAGGGTGGATTGAGCCAAGAATGAGGAATGGCAGGTTCGGCCTCTTCGCGGGTGAACCCGCTCCCACAGTGACTGCACAGGCTTTGAATACTGTGGCGCACCTGTGGGAGCGGGTTTACCCGCGAAGAGGCCAGAACAGACAACCCCTTAGCCAGCCTGAAACAAGGATTCCACATGCCCAGCCCTGTCCTGATCGCCATCGACGCCTCCCCTGCATCCACCGCCCTGCTCACCCTCGCCCGCCGCTACTGCCGCCCCGGCGAACACGAACTGCACGTGCTGCTGGCCATCGACTCTACCTTCGCCGTCCACGACCAACCCGCGCCTTACACCGCAGAAGAACTGGAAGAATACCCCGCCGCCTGCGAAGAGCAGCACCAGGCCGACCAGGCCGTGGCCGAGGCGGTGCGCGAGTTGCAGCAAGCCGGCTTCGCCAGCCGGGGCTGCATGGTGGCCGGGCAGCCGGTCGAGGCGATCGTGGCCAAGGCGCAGGAACTGAACTGTGAACTGATCATCATGGGCCACCGCCACCTGTCGCGGCTGGGGCGGATGCTGGACCCGTCGATCAGCGCGAAGGTAATTGATCGGGTGAAGGTACCAGTATTGGTGGGGGCTGCTGGTTAGCAGTCATAGGCGGTGCAGCAAACCCAGTTTGACCATGCTTCGGAAAAACCATCATAGCGGGTAAGCCAAGGCTTCAACTCCGGGCTTACCCAACCAATAACTTCCAGGCAGAGCAGATGCCGTTGCCGAATATCGGGTTCCAACCAGAGCAAGGCATCGTGGTGAGCTGCTCGATTGCGTAGATCCCGAATCAGATTCAATACCTTTGAAATTTCATTTCTTTGGCGCCTTTTCTTCGGGCACCGGGGGAAGGCAAGGCGTAACTCCTTCCAGAGCGCCTGCTCGTGCCTGGTGTTCAGCAGGGAGACCCAAAAACCAAAGCTAAGATCAGAAATGATTTTGTCAGGTGTTGCGGCATGGCGCTTCACCTTGATCGATGCCTTGGCCTTCTCGATTTCCGACCTGTCGACAGCAGTGAGTGACTCCGCCACCTCCCACCAATCGGCTCGCCCGTACTTGAGCCGCAAAGCCTGATGCATGGCGTTGCGCAGGCTGACTTCCAGTACGTGCAGGCACGGGTAGATTGCTTGCCCAAGCAGCATGTTATGGGCATACGCAGTAGCGGCGGCGGTTTTACGAGGGTTGATGGCGTATCGAGCAAGGCGAGGCTTGGAAAAAGCCTGCTCAAGAAATTGGCTCCAGTCCTGGTTTGTCAAACTCGTCCTTCCTGTATTAGCATTCGCGATGCAGCCCTATGTCGCCCTCTCCCAGAAGACCTGATGGTCATGCTGGTGATGACGCTAGGTACGTATCAATGGCCCCGCATTGCGGGGCCATTCCTTTTCCGACTCACTGCCAGAGCAAGCTGCAGGCGACTCGAAAACGGCATTGTGCAGCGCGAGCTACAGGCGACTCATGACATCCGCTTCCTACCCTCGTGTAGTCCTTTTCCTGAAGACGCCAAAAAGTCCAACCTAAGCTGTGATCATCCCTCGCTCGGCTTCACCACCACCGTACAAGTCGTCCCCGCCGCCAGCAAAAACCCGTCCGGCACTTCATCGATATGAATGCGCACCGGCACCCGCTGCGCCAGCCGCACCCAGTTGAAGGTCGGGTTCACATCGGCGATCAATTCGCGGCTCTGTGGGTTGTCGCGGTCGTAGATGCCGCGGGCGATGCTCTCCACATGGCCCTTGATGCGCTCGCCGCTCATCATCTGCAGCTCGGCCTGGTCACCCACCTTCACATGCGGCAGCTTGGTCTCCTCGAAGAACCCGTATACCCAGAACGAGTTCTCGTCGACCACCGCCATCACCGCTTCACCGGTACGCGCATAGTCACCCTTGTGGATATTCAGGTTGGTCACGTAGCCGTCCACCGTGGCCACGATATGCGTGCGCTTGAGGTTCAGTTCGGCGGCGGCCAGTTCGGCAAGGGCCTGCTGGTAGTCCGCCTGGGCGGAGTTGGCGATGTTGCTGGCGTCGTCGCGGTTTTCCTTGGAGATCACCAGGTTGTCCATGTCGGCACGGCGCTTGGCGTTGACCTTGCGCATCTCCCAGGTGGCCTTGCGCGAAGCGACCAGCGCCTTGGCCTGGTCGACCGCCAGCTGGTAATGCTCGGGGTCGATCTGGATCAGCAGGTCGCCCTTCTTCACCCGCTGGTTGTCCTTGACCGGCACGTCCACCACATAGCCAGGCACGTCGGCAGCGACGTTGATGATGTCGGCACGCACACGGCCGTCGCGGGTCCATGGCGTGGTCATGTAGTGCAGCCACAACTGGCGACCGATCACCACGGCAGCGGCAAGCACCAACAAGGTGGCGATCAGGCTGAAGAACTTTTTCATCGAAGGATTCTCACCAGTAGAGCGACAGCGCCAAAGCGCCGAACAGGCAGACGAACAGGCTCAGGCGCAGCAGCGCCGGGTGCCAGAAGAAGCGGTAGCCATCATGGCTGGCAATGAACCGGTCCAGGCCCCAGGCCAGGCCCAGGGCGAACAGGAACATCAAGGTCATGGTGGGCATGTACACGCCATGGAAGGCGATTTCACGGGGCATGGTTTCACGGAGCATCGTGCAGTCCTTTCGCCGGTGCCAACGGCGACTGTGGGTCGAGCAGGGAAGAACGGATGAAGTGCAGGTAGCTTTGCGCGCGGCGCAGCACCGAAGTGTCGAAGTGGCGGGCGAAGGGCTCGTCGGTGGCCTGCACGCGGGCGATGGCGTGGTCCACCGCCACCAGCGCGCGTTCGTGGTTGCTGGCGCTGGGCTGCAGGAACAGCCGGGCCAGGGCACGGCCCATCACGCGGATCGCCTGGCGCCAGGGCTGCGACTCGGCGTAGGCCGGGTGCACCGGCGCACGGGCCTGTTCCTTGCGCAGCTCGATGATGGCGTGGCCGATTTCCAGCACGGTGAACATCCAGCCCATCAACTGGCTCTGTACCTGCGGCTTGCCGGCTGCCAGGCCATAGGCCTGGTGCAGCAGGTCACGGGTGCGGCTTTCGAAGGCGGTGCCGATGCCGCGCAGGCGGCCGCTGATGGCGAACAGCACCTGCTCGCGCAGTTCCTGCTCCAGGCGGCTCCACAGCCAGCGGCTGTTGGGCGGCAGGATGATCGCACCGGCAGCGGCACAGACGAACATGCCGATGACCATGCCGATGTAGTCGTTGATGAAGGTGTATGGGTCATACACGGTGAGGTTGTTCGGCACCGAACCGATGGCGAAGAACACCAGCAGGCCGATGCCGTAGCCGGCATAGGCCGGCCGTGACGAGAGGAACGCGCCCAGCACGAACACCGGTGCCAGGACCATGCACAGCAGCGGGAAACCGTCGATCCAGGGGAACACGAAGAAGGTTTCGAAGAAGCCGACGAAGGCACCAATCGCCGTGCCGCAGGCCATCTGGAACGACATGCGCTTGGGGTTCGGCGAGGCTGCCGACAGGCCCACGGTGACGGTGGCGATCAGGGTCATCATGGCGCCGCTGGGCCAGTCGCTGAACAGCCAGTAGCTGCCCAGCAGCAACAGCACCGCCGAGGCGCGCACACCGGCGGCCAACGATACCAGCCAGCTGGTCTGCGCCACGTAGGGCTCATCCCACTGCTCGCGTTCATGCCGGTGCGCGGCCAGCGAGGCGTGGGTTTCGGCGTAGCCGTACATCTCGTCGACGAAGCGGTAGAGCAGCTCGAAGGCGGTGTGGAAGTCGAGCAGGTCGGACTCGCTCGGCTCAGTTGCCAGGTACTCGGCGCGCAGGCCGCGCACCTGTGCCTGCAAGCCTTCCTTGTAGGCGGCCAGCTCCAGGGTCAGGCGCAGCGCATCGGCGTCGGTCAGCGCCCGGCCCACGTAGGGCTGCAACAGCTCCACCAGGGTGTTCAGGCCTGGCTCGATGGCGCCGACGATCTGCAGCGGGCCGCGGGCGCGCAGGCGCTCCAGCAATCGGTGCAGGGCATTGAAGCGTGTGGTGATGGCCATGAACTCGCTGTTCATGCGCACCAGGCGACCAGAGCGCCGGCGCATGTGCGGGTCTTCGAAGGCGGTAACGTTGCGCAGGCTCTCGAGGCCCACTGCTTCAGCGACGAAGCGCACGTTACTGCTCTCGAAGCGGTCCCGCTGGCTTTCGCCGCGCAGGGCCTCGACCACCACCCCGGCGAACACGCCAAAGCGCTGGTACAGGGCGTTGCGCATGGCGGCACTGGCCGACTGCGGCAGGATCGCGGCGCTGACGAAGGTCGACACCAGAATGCCCAGGGCGATTTCCAGCACCCGCCATACCGCCGCCATGAACGCCTGGTCAGGGTGCTCCAGCACCGGCAGGCCGATCATCGCCGCGGTGTAGCCGGCCAGCACGAAACCATAGGCGCGGAAGGTGCGGTAGCGCATTGCACCGGCCGAGCACAGGCCTACCCACAGGGCCAGGCTGGGCAGGAACAGCTCGGTGTTCTGCGGGAATATGGCGATCAGCGCCACCATCATCGCCGAGCCGGCCAGGGTGCCGAGCACTCGGTAGAAGCTCTTGGCGAACACATGCCCGCTTTGCGGCTGCATGACGATGAACACGGTGATCATCGCCGTGCGCGGTTGCGGCAACTCCAGGCGCATGGCCAGCCACAGGGTGATGAACGCAGCGGCCAGCACCTTGAAGATGTACACCCAGGTCACCCCGTCGGTGCGCGCCCAGGCAAAGAAGCCCCGGCGCCATTCCAGGCTCTGCAGCCAGCGCACGGGCAAACTGGAAGTGCTCATTCGGCGTTATCCGGCTTCTTGTCGAAAATGGCCAGGGTGGCCGGGGTTTTCGGTGCGGCCTGGCGCTCCTCTTTCGGCACATCCTGACCAGCCTGCAAGCCACCGCCCAGGGCGGTGACCAACTCGGCATGGGCAATCAGGCGGGCAGCCTGCACCTGCTGTTGCACCTGCTGCTGGCGGAACAGCAAAGTCTGGGCGTTGAGCACGTTGAGGTAGTCGGTAAGGCCACGCTGGAAGGCGACCATGGCGATGTCGTAGGTTTTCTGCGCGGCCGCGACCGACTCGGCGGCGAAGTGCGACTGCTCCTTCATCGACTCACGGCGGATCAGCTGGTCGGAGATGTTCTTCAGCGCACCGACCACGGTCTGGTTGTAGCGCGCCACGGCCACGTCATAGCCCGCCGAGGCCACGCCCAGCTGCGAGCGCAGGCGGCCACCGTCGAAGATCGGCAGGCTGATGGCCGGGCCGACGTTGTAGTTGAACTTGCGCCCGGTGAGGAATTCCAGCGGGCCACCACCGGTTGCCATGAAGCCAAGGCTGCCGACCAGGTCGACGTTGGGGAAGAAGCCGGCATGGGCGACATCGATGCCCCGCGCCTGGGCGGCCACCTGCCAACGGCTGGCGACCACGTCAGGGCGCTGGCCGACCAGTTCGGCCGGCAGGTTCGACGGCAGCTTCAGCGGCGCGGCCAGGGCCAGGCTCGGGCGCTGCAACTGTGCGCCCTCCCCCGGGCCCTTGCCGGCCAGGGCGGCCAGCTGGTTGCGGGCCAGGGCAATTTCTTCGTCCAGGCTGTCGAGCTGGCGGTGGGTTTCCGGCAACGGCGCTTCGGCCTGGCTGACTTCGAAGTGAGTGCCGATGCCGGCATCCAGGCGGCGCTTGGCCAGGGCCAGGATCTGCTCCTGCTGTTCCAGCTCGGCCTTGACGATATCGCGCTGGGCGAAGTGCAGGCTCAGCTGGATGTAGGCGCGCACCACGTTGTTCTGCAGTTCCAGTTGCGCCTGGCGGGCTTCGGCCACGCTCATGTGCGCCTGGTCCACGGCCTGCTCGCTGGCGTTGCGTTCGCGGCCCCACAGGTCAAGTGCATAGCTGAAGCCAATGGCGGCGTTGTTGTCCCAGGTATTGGCGCCGGACAGCGCGCCCGGGCCGTAGAACTGGTCTTCAGGCCAGTTGTGGCGCTTGAGCGTGGCCTGGCCGTTGCCCTGGAGTTTTTCCGCCGACTCGACCACGCCAGCCATGGCCTTGGCTTCGCGTACCCGCGCCGCAGCCATGGCCAGGCCCGGGCTGCCGGCCACGGCCAGGGCAACCCAGCGGTCCAGCTGTGGGTCGCCATAGGCGTGCCACCACTGCTGGTCGGGCCAGTGGGCGTCGGTCGCGGCTTCGCGTATGGCCGCGTCGGTGGTCAGGTTGTTGGCTTGCAGCGTCTTGCTTTGCGGGGCAATGCCCCAGGTTCCGATACAGCCGCTCAAGGTGAGGGCAAGGGCACAGGCACTGAACGCATTGAGCGTTCTGATGATGCGACGCGGCACAGCTGCGATTTCCCGAGGAAGAGGTAAAGGGGCCGGGCAATTCTAGGGGGCGGCAGCACTGGCGATAAGCGTGGATTCCTGCGAATCTTTGTTACCAAAACAGCGATAATCCGCCTTTGGTCGAAGGCAACTTTTCATCTCTTTTACGTTACTTCGTGACACAATTTTGTCCTCTACATCGAGAGTGACCCATGGACACCCTGCAAAACATGCGTGCTTTCAGTTGCGTAGCCCAACTCGGCAGCTTTACCGCTGCCGCCGGGCAACTGGATACGACCACCGCGAACGTGTCGCGGGCGGTCTCCAACCTGGAAGCCCATCTGCAAACAAGGCTGCTCAACCGCACCACCCGCCGCATTGCGCTGACCGAAGCCGGCAAGCGCTACCTGATGCGTTGCGAACAGATTCTTACCTATGTCGAAGAAGCCGAGGCCGAGGCCAGCGACGCCCATGCCCGCCCGGCCGGGCAGTTGAAGGTGCACTCGATGACCGGGGTCGGTCAGCACTTCGTGGTCGACGCCATCGCCCGCTACCGCGAATCGCACCCGGACGTGACCTTCGACCTGACCATGGCCAACCGCGTGCCAGACCTGCTCGACGAGGGCTATGACGTGTCCATCGTGCTGGCCACCGAACTGCCCGACTCGGGGTTCGTGTCCCAGCGCCTGGGCATCACCTACAGCATCGTCTGCGCCTCGCCCGCCTACATCGCCCGCCACGGCGTTGCGCACAAGCCTGCCGACCTGCTCAAGCACGCCTGCCTGCGCATGGTCAGCCCGGTGATCCCGTTGGAGAAATGGCTGTTCGACGGGCCGGAAGGCCAGGAGATGGTCAACATCACCAGCTCGCCGTTCATGGTCAATACTGCCGATGCCATGAAGACCGCCATCCGCAGCGGCATGGGCGTGGGCGTGCTGCCGATCTATTCGGCCATCGACGGCCTGCGCGATGGCAGCCTGGTACGGGTGCTGCCCGAGTACCGGCTGCAGGAGCTGAACCTGTACGCCATCTACCCGTCGCGGCAGTACCTGGATGCCAAGATCAAGACCTGGGTGGAGTACCTGCGCAACTCGCTGCCGGAGATTCTGGCAGCCCATGAGGCGGACCTGAAAACCCATCAGGTGATGATCGCCAACTAAAAAGCTGCTGCATTGCGAGGGCGGACAATGGTAGGTTGCTAACCATTGCCGGCCTCTTCGCGGGTAAACCCGCTCCCACAGGTACACCACTGCCTTCCAGGCCTGTGCAATACCTGTGGGAGCGGGTTCACCCGCGAAGAAACCACCACCGCCCCACCGCCTTGCAGAGAAGTTGCCCGATGAAAAAGACCGTCCTGGCCTTCAGCCGTATCACCCCGGCCATGGCCGAACGCCTGCAGCAAGACTTCAACGTGATCGTGCCGAACCCCAAGCTCGGCGACATCAATGCCCAGTTCAACGAAGCCCTGCCCGAGGCCCATGGCCTGATCGGCGTTGGCCGCAAGCTCGGCCGGGCGCAACTCGAAGGGGCGGCCAGGCTGGAGGTGGTATCCAGCGTGTCGGTCGGCTACGACAACTACGACCTGGACTACTTCAACGAACGCGGCATCGCCTTGACCAACACCCCAGATGTGCTGACCGAAAGCACCGCCGACCTGGGCTTTTCGCTGATCATGGGCTGCGCCCGCCGCACCGCCGAGCTGGATGCCTGGACCAAGGCCGGCAACTGGCAAGCCACCGTAGGCCCGGCCCACTTCGGCAGCGATGTGCACGGCAAGACCTTGGGCATCGTCGGCATGGGCAACATCGGTGCCGCCATTGCCCGCCGCGGCCGGTTCGGTTTCAACATGCCGGTCATCTATTCCGGCAACAGCCGCAAGAACGCGCTGGAGCAAGAGCTGGGCGCGCAGTTCCGCAGCCTGGAGCAACTGCTGGCCGAAGCCGACTTTGTCTGCATCGTGGTGCCGTTGTCCGATGCCACCCGCAAGCTGATCGGTGCGCGTGAGTTGCGACTGATGAAGCCGAGCGCGTTCCTGATCAACATCGCCCGCGGGCCGGTGGTGGACGAGGCGGCGCTGATCGAGGCACTGCAGAACGGCACCATTCGCGGTGCGGGCCTGGACGTGTACGAGAAAGAGCCGCTGAGCGATTCGCCGCTGTTCAAGCAGCCCAATGCCCTGACCTTGCCGCACGTTGGCTCGGCCACTGCCGAAACCCGCGAGGCCATGGCCAACCGGGCAATCGACAACCTGCGCGCGGCGCTGCTGGGTGAGCGGCCGCGGGATCTGGTGAATCCACAGGTGTGGAAGGGCTGATAGGCCTCTACTGCCTGCACCGGCCCTTTCGCGGGTAAACCCGCTCCCACAGGTATTGCACAGGCTCTGAGGGCTGTGGGGTACCTGTGGGAGCGGGTTTACCCGCGAAGAGGCCGGCACAGGCAACCCATCACCTATTTGGCAACCACAACACCCTCAGCCACCCTGGCCTTGGGCTTGCGAAACACCAGCACATTCCCCGCCATCACCGCCACCAGCCCCAACAAGGCCGGCGCTGTCCACTGATACCCCTCGGCCACCGCCGACACGTTCAACGCCACCAACGGGAACAGCACCGTGCAGTACGCTGCCCGCTCCGGCCCCATGCGCCCGACCAGGGTCAGGTAGGCGGTAAAGGCGATCACCGAGCCCGGCACCACCAGGTACAGCAACGAGCCGATGTACCGCACGTTCCACTCCATGCTGAATGGCACGCCGCTGACCACGCAGAACACCGCCAGCATCACCGCCCCGTAGACCATGCCCCAGGCATTGGTATTCATGGGTTTGAGCCCGGCTTTCTGCTGCATGCTCGACAGCATGTTGCCGGCCGAGAAGCACAGCGTGCCGAGCAGCGCCAGGCCAAGGCCGTACAGGGTTTCGCGGCTGGCCGAGTGGTGGGACAGCTCGGGCCAGAACAGCAGCCCCAGGCCAAGTAGCCCCAAGGCGCCACCGCCGAGCACGTTGCTGGCGATCTTCTGGCCGAAGAAGATCCGCGCGTTGAGTGCGTTCCACAGGGTGGCGGTGGAGAACACCACGGCGATCAGGCCGCTGGCAATCCACTGGCTGGCGCTGAGGAAGCAGATGAAGTTGACGCAGAACAGGCACAGGCCCTGGGCCAGACAGATCTGGTGACCACGCCGGTTCATTGGCTGCAGGCGGCGGGTGAGCAGCAGGAAGGCGAACAGGATCAGCCCGGCCAGGGCGAAGCGGTAGACGATCGAGACCGGAATGGCGACCACACCCAGCTGGAGTTTAAGGGCGATCCAGGTGGTGCCCCAGATCAGGACGGTTAGCAGGTAGAGTGACAGGTTCATGGCGGCGGTTCCTTGGGCCTTTCAGGATCGGTGCCCGGCGCTTCGCGGCTAAAGCCGCTCCCACAAGGACCGCGCTGCTCTCGAGGCTGGCGCGGTCCCTGTGGGAGCGGGTTCACCCGCGAATCGAGGGCGCAGCCCTCGCCGAGGCATTTCAGTGTTCTCCTGTCGAACACCCACGCGCTTGCACAAACTTGCGCATTTGTCCCGCGGGTAGCTGTAAGCCTGGCCAAGGCGCAGTAGGATGGCTGGCAAGAGGAACCGCCCATGACGCCACTCACCCAGCTGCAAGTGTTCAACGCCATGCACGCTTCGCCCCACGCCCGGCTGGAGCTGAGCGCGCACCTGGGCGACGGGCTGGCGGCGGCGTTGTGGAGCAACCGCGACGATGCCCGCGACTACCAGGCACCGAGCCATCACACCCTGTCGTGCTACATCGCCGACGGCACCGGCACCTTTCGCCGCCAGCGCCCCGGCGACAAAGGGGCGCCCGACAAGCTGTGCGTGATGCCGGCCGGGCAGGAATCGAACTGGGTGGTCAATGGCGCGATCCGCCTGGCGCACCTGTATGTCAGCGAGGCGCAATTCGCCCTGGGCTGCGTGCGCCTGCTCGACCGTGAACCGCGTGAGCTGCAACTGCAGGAAGCGACCTTTCTCGATGACCCGCAGCAGGCCAAGCGCTTTCGCCAACTGATAACCCTGGACTGGGATGAACCTGGCGAACGCTTGCTGGCCAGCAGCCTGGCGCACGAGATCGTCGACCATGCGCTGCTCAACCAGGTCGGGCTGCGCCAGGGCCTGCGCCTGAAAGGCGGGCTGGCACCGAGCCTGCGCCGGCAAATGGTCGACTACATCGAAGCGCATCTCGACCAGCCCATCACCCTGGGTGAACTGGCCTTGCGCTGCAACCTGTCCGAATACCACTTTGCGCGCATGTTCCGCGCCAGTTTCGGGCTGCCGCCGCACCAGTACCTGCTGGCCCGGCGGCTGCACCGGGCCTGCCAGCTGTTGCGGCTGGGGTTGATGCCTTTGGGGGAGATTGCCCTGTTGTGCGGGTTTGCCAGTGCCAGCCATTTCAGCAACCGGTTCCGCCAGGCGGTCGGTGCAACACCGGGCGAGTACCGTAGTGCTTTCTGTTCGTGATATTGGGGCCGCTTTGCGGCCCTTCGCGGGCACGCCCGCTCCCACAAGTATGGGCAGCGCCGCGGTCACTGTGGGAGCGGGCGTGCCCGCGAAGGGCTGCAAAGCAGCCCCAAATGCCTAGAACTCGAAGGTACTGGACAAGCTCACCTGCCGCGCATCGCCAATGGCCACAAAGTACTGGTTCACCGCCGAGCTGTAGTAAACCTTGTCGAACAGGTTCTTCACGTTCAGTTGCAACAGCACCTTGTGCTCGTCGAGCCTGGTCTCGTAGCTGGCAAAGGCATCGGCCACGGTATAGGACGGCAGGTCGAAGGTGTTGGTCGGGTTGCCAGCGCGCTCGCCCACGTACCGCGCCCCCGCGCCAATGCGCAGGCGATCGCCGCCGAACAGGCTGCCATACTCATACACCGCCGACAGCGAACCACTGTGGCGGGCCACGTTCTGCAGGCGGTTGCCCTTGAGGTCCGGGTCCTTGGTCACTTGCGCATCGGTGAAGGCGTAGCTGCCGATCAGGCTCCAGCGCTCACTCAACTGGCCGGTCAGGTCCAGCTCGACACCCCGTGAGCTGACCTCTCCAGCATTGCTGTACACCGTTTCGCGCGTACTGGTATCAAAGTTGGAAACCAGCACGTTGCGCTTGGTGATGTCGAACAACGCCAGGGTTCCGGTAAGGCGGCCTGGCATGTCGAGCTTGGCGCCCAGCTCCCACGATTTGCCCTCCTCCGGCGCCACCGACGAGTCAAGCACCACATTGCCGACCAGCGGCGCGATGGTGGAGTTGGGCTTGAACGACTCGCTATAGCTGCCATAAAACGACAGCTGCTCGTCCACCTTGTAGACGATACCTGCATGCGGCACCCACGTCTGGCCATTGATGTCGGTGTTGGCCTTGAACGGACGGCCGCGGCCGGCGTATTGGTCGAACTGCTGGAAGCGCGCACCGGCCACCAGGATCCAGTGATCATCCAGGTGCAGCGCGTCCTGCACGAACAACGCGTCGGTGCGTAGCTTGTCGGTCTGGTCGCTGTCACTGGCTTTGACGGTGGTGCCCTCCACTTCCTGCCCGTAGATCGGGTTCATGTAGCTGAAGGTAGATTGGGCGCTCTGCCGGATCAGGTCCCCACGAAAGACCTTGCGGTCTTCATGATCGACACCGAACAGCAGGTCGTTCTGCATCCCGGCCAGTTCCACATTGCCGGCCAGGCTCAGGGTGGCGAACTGGTCACGGCTCATGGCGTTGTGGGTGCCGTCGATGCTGCGCGACAGCGTGCTGCTTTTTTCATTCACGCCGGTCACCCGCACCTGGCTGGCATCATAGGTTTCGCGGTTGAAGCTGTAGCCGAAGTGCAGCTTCCAGTCATCGGCCAGTTGGTGGTCGACTTCCAGTCGGTACAGGTCGGAACGCCCCTCCATGTCGTTGAAGGGCTCGTCCAGACGCCGCGTGGCAGGGATGTCCAGCGGGTGGCCGTTGTTGCCGAACGCCGTGCCACGGTCGAAGGGGTAGAGAAATTCGCGGTGCTCGTAGGCCAGTACCACCTGGGTGTCTTCGCCCAGCCAGGCCAGCGACGGTGCTACCAGCGATTCGCGGTGCACGCCGTAGTTGCGCCAGTAGTCTTCATCTTCGTGGTCGACGATCAGGCGATAGGCGAAGTTGCTGTCGCCCAGCGCGCCGGTGCTGTCGAACCCGCCACCGCTGCCGTTCTTGCCGCTGCCGTAGGTCGACCCGCGCACGGTCAGGGCGTTGTACTGCTCGAGTTGCGGGCGCTTGCTGACCACGTTGATGACCCCGCCCGGGTCCTGGATGCCGTACAGCAGCGAGGCCGGGCCCTTGAGCACTTCGACCCGCTCGGTGCTGGCGTTGAGGCTGCGGCCCTGCACGATGGGCATGCCATCGCGCATGATCGAGCCGTCGCGGTTGTCGCCGAAGCCGCGCTTCATCACCGTGTCGGAGGTGCCACCGAAATTGTTGCCCTGGGTGATGCCGCTGACATTGGCCAGGGCGTCATCGAGGTTGCGTGGGGCCTGGTCACGGATGACCTGGGCCGGCACCACGTTGATGGCTTGGGGGATGTCCTGGCTAGGGCCCTGCCCGCGCATGATCGAAGCGGTAGCCGGGGGCTGGTAGCTGTAGTCGTCCAGTTGCGAGGTCACGGTGATGGCCTGCAGGTTGAGGGCGCCGGAGGTGTCCACTGCTTCGAGGGTGAGCGTGCGTGCATCGACGCGGCGCCAGGCCAGCCCGGTAGAGCCCAGCAGCTGTTGCAGGGCCTGTTCGGCGCTGAACCTGCCGTTCAGCGCCGGCGCCTGCACGCCAGGCAGTTCCAGGGTGTAGACCACGCTCTGGCCGGTGGTGCGGCTGAAGGCGCCAAGTGCCTGGGCAAGGGGTTGCGCTGGCTGGGCGAAGGCATACGCCTGCTGCTGCTCGGCGGCACAGGCCAGGGGGGCGACAGCGAATGCCGGGAGCGCGGAAAGGCCGAGCCAGAGAGGGACGCAACGCGAGGTGAACTTCATGGACGCTGACCTGTGAGAGGGATATGACTGCGAATGAATCGCACTTCCACTCATTACACGGATGCCACGTCCTGTTACCTCACCCGCTATCTGAAAATATTTTTGCCTGTGCCGGCCTCTTCGCGGGCACGCCCGCTCCCACAGGTACTGCACAGGATTTGAAACTTGCGCCCTTCCTGTGGGAGCGGGTTCACCCGCGAAGAGGCCCGCACAGGCGACTACCGGATCAGGGTCAACCGCCCCAGCACAGTCTGCCGCGAAAAGCCCATCACCTTGCCCAGCGAATCCAGCGCCAGCACCGGCTCGGCCACGGGGAAACTGCCACTGACCTTGCGTTGCCCCAACTCATCATCGAGCAGCAGGATGCGCCCCGGGTAATAACGCCCCAGGTCCTCGACCACCTGGGCCAGCGGCACCTGGTAGTAATTCAGCCAGCCCTGGCGCCAGGCCAGGCGGTTGTCGCTGTCCACCGCCAGGGTGTCGCCGACTCGGCCGGCAGCGTAGGCCGCCTGCTGGTTGGCCGTCAGTTCACGCGCTGCTGCGCCCGGTGCCGGGCTCACCGCCACGCGCCCACTGCGTACCGTGACCTGGGCGCCCTCGCCCTGCTCGCGCACTTCGAACTGAGTGCCAAGCACGCGCACCTCGCCGCCGGCAGCTTCCACCACGAACGGCGCGCCGGTATGCGTGACCTGGAAGAACGCCGCGCCATGCAACAACCGCACGCGGCGCTCGCCCTGCACAAAATCGACTGCAATCGCGCTCCCCGCATCCAGTGTCACCTGCGACTGGTCGGCCAAGGTCACCTGGCGAACTTGACCAGCACTGCTGTAGTCGGCCTGCAGGTCCTGCAGCCACAGGCCCGGGTGCCAACCACCGGCAACGCCCACGGCCAGTACCAGGCAGGCAGCCACTGCCAGCGCCGCGACCCGCTGCCGCCAGGGGTGCCTGGCCGGTGGCCTGGCCATAGCATCCAGGTAACGTTGCAGGCTTGCCTGTTCTTCAGCGGCCAGGCGCGCCGCCGGGGCGGCGCTGTTCTGCCACAGCGCCTGGGCCTGGGCGTAGGCCTCACGGTGCCCAGGGTCGGCCAGCAGCCAGCGCTTGAACGCCGCGCCCTCGGCTTGCGCAGGCTGCTCGTTGATGCGGCTGAGCCATTGCAGTGCAGCCCGGGACTGCGCCTCGGTGATCGGCGGTAAACGGCTCATCGACGGGCACTCCCTGGCCGGCGTGGGGTGGACGCGGGCTCGGCAACACTCGCCTTGCACGCTTCGAGGGCGCGCATCATATGCTTTTCCACAGCACTCTGGGACAGTTGCATGGCCTTGGCGATCTCGCCGTACTTGCAGCCGTGGATACGGTTGAGCAGGAAGATCTGCCGGGTGCGCTCGGGCAAGGCGCGCAAGGCAGCGTCGATGCGCTGCAAGTCGTGATCGACCTCCACGGCCTGTTCCGGGGCCTGGGCCATGGCCGCTTCATCCAGCGGCAGCACAGCTTCGGCCACGCGCTCGCGGCAGCCTTCGCTGCGCAGGTGGTCGATGGCCAGGTTGCCGGCACAACGCAACAGATAGGTGTCCAGCGCCTCGACCTTGACCTCGGGGCGACGCCAGAAGCGCAGGAACAGCTCCTGGACCAGGTCCGATGCCGTGGCCCGGCAGCCGACCCGGCGGCTCACCAGGGCCTCCATGCGCGCCCGCTGGGCCTGGAACACCTGGACGAAGCGCGCACGCCCGCCGCCGCTTTCGGCATCCGCCTCGATCATGTCGCCCGGCTCGCTCACCTGATCACTCGGCGAACACGGCCAGCAACGGCCCCAGCACCACACTGGCGGCGGCCAGACCCAGCAACAGGCGGGGCTGGTATGGCAGGCCGAACACCCACAGGGTCACCCCGGCCATCATCACTGCGGTCCACTCCACCAGGCCATGGGCCCAGCCACGCAGGTGCACGCTGAGCACCAGCGACAGCACCAGCAACAGCCAGCCGGTGCTGCGCAACAGCCGCAACTGGCCGGGGCGCGGCTTACACCCGAGCAGGTCGACGAAGTGCTTCTCCATGGCCAGGCACAGGGCAACGAAGCCGGCGTAAGCGATCAGTGCATTACCCAGCATCAGCTCGCCTCCGCCGTTTCAGTGCTCGGCTTCTTTGCTGCACGCGGGGCACGCTTGGCCACAGGTTTCGGGCTGTGCAACATCTTGCCGGCCAACCAGGCCAGGAACAGGCCGGTGCCCAGCGCTGTCAGGTCGAAGCCGGCCATGGCCCAGTCACCCGCCGGCAGCGAATGGTTCAGGCCCTGGCCGGTGGTCAGGCCGTTGAGCAGCGGCAGCAAGGCGAAGGCCAGCGCGCCCAGCGCCAGTTGCTCGCCCCATGCCCGGCGCCCGCTGCGCAGCACAGCGTGCACCAGCGACAGGCCCCAGGCGCTGAAGAAGGCGTTGACCTCCCAGTCGGCCCGGCCTTCGACACCCATCGGGATCAGGCGGTTGGCCCAGAAGAAGCCCGCCACGGCCAGCAACAGGCCGCTCATGCTGGCGATATTGAGCACCTCGACCAGGCGCAGTTCGCCCGGCAGGCGTTCGCTCCTGGCATGCTTGAGCTGACGCTTGCCCAGCCACATCACCAGCCCGGTGCCGATCACCGCGGTACCGGCCACGCCAAAGAAGAAGTACAGCCAGCGCAGCCAGGGCCCGGCGAAATTGCCCATGTGCAGGCCGGCAAAGCTGAAGGCGGTCATCATCGCCCCGCTCTCCGGCTTGCCCTGGCTCAACAGCACACCGCTGGCGCCATCGAAGGTCCAGTTGGCGCTACGCCGGTAAGCCACGTGGTCCGCAGCCGATTGCGTGAAGGTAACGCGGGCATTGCTGTCGCCGGCATTTTCCACCTGGATACGGCCGATACGCGCGCCCGGTTGCAGGTCCTGCACCTTGGCGTACAGGCTCGGCAACGGTACCAGCGGCGCGGCCACATGGGCCGCCTTGGGCGCATCGTTACGGCCGAACAGGTCGTTGAAGTACTTGCCGGTGTCATTGCCGTAGCTGGCCATGATGCCCGCCGGCATCACCATGTACATGAACAGCACCAGGCTGCTGTAGCTGATCATCAGGTGGAACGGCAGCACCAGCACGCCAATGGCGTTGTGCCCGTCCAGCCAGGAACGCTGGCCCTTGCCAGGGCGGAAGGTGAAGAACTCCTTGAAGATCTTCTTGTGGGTGATGATGCCGGTGACCAGCCCCAACAGCATGATGAAGGCGCAGAACGTCGACAGCCAGCGGCCGAAGGGGTATGGCATCTGCAGCTGGAAGTGAAAGCGGTAGAAGAACTCGCCACCGCGACTGTCGCGTGCCTCCACCGGCTGGCCGGTCTGGGTATCGAGGGTCTTGGTGACGAAGCCGCGTGGCCCGCCATTGGGGTCGCGATAACCCACGCTCAAGGCGGCCTCGCGTGCGTTGGGCATGCGGATCAGCCAGGTGCCCGAATGCCCGGCGTTGTCCTGCAGGTACCGCTGGGCCACCTCCAGGCTATGGGTCGGGTCCAGTGCATGGCTGCGCACTTCCGGCTGCGACCAGTGGGTGATTTCTTCCTTGAAATACGACAGCGTGCCGGTAAGGAAGATGGCGAACAACAGCCAGCCGAAGATCAGGCCGGTCCAGGTGTGCAGCCAGGCCATGGCTTGGCGGAAGCCTTCTTTCATGGGGTTTTCATCCAGTAGGCCAACCCGCTGATCACCCCCAGCAGCACGCTTGGCGCCAGCACGCCCAGCCAGGCGCGCAAAGCGCTGCGGCAGGCGAAGCACCAGATGAACGCCAGCAGGTAGAAGACGAATGACAGCAGCAGGCCGGTGAGCGTGGCATCGACTTGTGGCAGCGGCGCTAGCAGAGTAATGCAGACGCTGGTCACGGACGCCAGCAGGTAGCCGCCCAGCAGCGCGGCCAGGCTGCGTGAAGTCACGGCCAGGCGATAGCTGAGCGAGAGACCGGCGGTTTTGCGCGTCATGGCGAAGGTCCGGGCGTTTTCGGGCCTGCAATAATAATGATTTCAATTCTCATAAGCAAAGGCCGAGCGATGAGCCGCCTGCCGCCTTGAATGCAACAAGAAATTTATTTTCGAAAAGGGCTTGAATTCGTTTCGCCGTTGCCTGACCTTAGAGTCAAGAGGCGCAGAAATTCCAAGGGTCTCAAAGGCCTAGGCGCGTCTCCATGCGAGCAAGCTGAATAAGGATTGAATCATGCAAATCCAGGTCAACAGCAGCAACCATTTCGAAGGCAACGCCCGGCTCGACCAGTGGGTCCGCAGCACACTGCAGAACTCGCTGGAACGTTACGAAGACGACCTCACCCGCATCGAGGTTCACCTGCGCGACGAGAACGGCGCCAAGCCCGGACCGCATGACAAACGCTGCCAGATGGAGGCTCGCCCCAAAGGCCACCAACCGATTTCCGTGACCCACACCGCCACTTCGCTGGACCAGGCGGTCGATGGTGCCGCCACCAAGCTCAACCACGCGCTGGAACACTTCTACGGCAAGCTGCGCAGCAAGCGCGGAGCCCTGGAACTGAGTGACCCGGACGCCTGATCGGCAATGCAAACGCCCGGCCTGATGCCGGGCGTTTTCGTTTGTATCGATCGATGGCGCTGAACCAACAGGTAATTTCCCCGGTCAACTTCTGCACTCATTCACCGCAGAAGCATGACCATGAACAACCCATTCGAACGAATCAGTGCTGCATTCGCCCCCGAATACCGGGTCAACCTGAGCATTGCAAACCTCGACGGCAGCATCATGCTGACCCTGTCCGACGACGCTGGCGTGGTCGCCAAGCGCCTCATCACCCAGGCCCAGCGCAATGACCCAGTACGCCTGCAGCGGGTGATCGACAGCATCCGCCTGGGCCTGGCCATCGAACACAGCCAGAACCCTCTGCAGGTGCTGGCCGCGCTGACCCGTGACGCCCGCCACGAGCCGCGCCATTTCATCGCCAACTGAGGGCTACTTGCCCTCCTCCACTTCCTTGCCGTTGGCATCCAGCGCCTTGGTCGAGGGGTAGCGGTACGAAGCGTAACGCACCACCAGGATCGCGAACGCCAGCAACAGGATGCCACCGCACACGTACAACAGCCCGACGTCCGGCGCCTTGTGGTGCGAGACGTCGCCGATCAGCAGGCGGGTCAGCGCGGTGATGGCCACGTACAGCAGGAAGCGGATCGGCATGTGGTTGGTCTTGAAGTAGATACCGACCATCGCCCCCAGCTCCAGGTAGATGAACAGCAGCAGGATGTCATCGACACTGACCCCGCCCTTGCCGAGCATGTCCAGGAACGTCATCACCGCCGCATAGGCGGTGATCGCGCCAATGCCGAACAGCGCCAGGTAATGGAATGCCTCGACGCACAGGTTGCCCAGCGAGTCGGCCGAGCCGTGCAGGCCCTTGCGCAGCTTTTCTGCCCATTTGATGTTCACGATGTTCCATTCCCCGATACGTCTTGAAGGATGATGCGTCACCGGCGTGACGCTTGTGCCATGCAGTTAAAAGGCCAGGCCCCTGCCTTGGAAGGCGACCGATTGCCGCAAGGCACCTTCAGGCGTGGCAAGTTGCCAGAAGCGAGCAGCCACCGTGGTGCATCAGGCCTTGCTACTGCAGCCCAAATCGCCGGCTTCGATCCTGATGATGACCTCAATGCATGAGCTGGAGACGTTGCGGGCTTTGCTTGAGTCGGCACTGGTTCAGGTGCAGATGCCCGCTGAGCCTCGGACTTTGCACTGAGGTTTGAGTGTTGCGTTGTCTGGGCTGGCCTCTTCGCGGGTAAACCCGCTCCCACAGGATCTCCACAGGCCTTGAGGTAGATGCCGTACCTGTGGGAGCGGGTTCACCCGCGAAAGGGCCCGGATGGCCAAGGCGCTGATGGATGATGCTGAGTTGGGCATGAAGCAGTAAGCCCTCTGCACCACGCTACAATTTCTGCTTGCGAAGCAATCAACATTGCCATTACTGTATATAGATACAGTAAATCGAAACGCAACCAGCAAAAGGCATAGAGGTGATGAATGGCCGTCGAAGTGGTGTACCGCAGCAGCCGCGACCCGGAGCGCTTGTTCATGGATAAGGCCGAAGCAGACCGTCACGACAAGATGCTCGAACTGGCCGAGCGCCTGGCCGAAGTACTGCACAAGGCAGTGCCCTCGCTGAGCGAGAAACAGGTCGAGGAAGCCGGTATCTACATGGCCAAGAACCGCGATGTGTTCGCCCGGGCGTTCAAGAACCAGCCGGATGCGCTGGCCGAGTTGCTCGAAGGGCCAGCGGCCGAGTAATTGCCTGCACTGGCCGCTTCGGCAAGGATTGCGCATGGCTTGAGGTTTCGTGCGGTCAAGGTGGATGGCACGGGCTGCGCCCGTGTTCGCGGGCACGCCCGCTCCCACAGGGACCGCGCAAGTTTTCAGGGTTTTGGGTATTCCTGTGGGAGCGGGCATGCCCGCGAAGAGGCCCGCAAAGCCGGTATCGCCCCTCAGCCGTAGAGCAACCGCTCCGCCAGCATCTGCGCCACCCGCGCCGGCGAGCGCTTCTCTGCCTGGGCATGGCCAAACACTTCGGTCAGCCGTGAAGGTATCCGCGCCAGGTGCGCAGTGATGGTGCCCAGGTCTTCGCCACGATGGGTAAGTGCCACGTAGATCAACCCACCGGCATTGATCACGTAATCGGGCGCATACAGTATCCCGCGCGACTCCAGCTGGTCGGCTACCTGCAAGGTGGTCAGCTGGTTGTTCGCCGCCCCCGCCACTGCCGCGCAACGCAACTGCATCACGCTCTGCCCGTTCAACACAGGGCCCACGCCGCAAGGGGCAAAGATGTCGCAAGGGGTGTTGATCAAGGCATCATTGGTCACCGGCTTGGCATCGAACTGATCCATCGCCAGCCGCACGCGTCCCGGGTCCAGGTCGCTGACCAACAGTTCTGCGCCCACCGCATGCAATTGCTCCGCTAGTGCATAACCGACATTGCCCAGCCCTTGCACCGCCACCCGTAAGCCTTTCAAATCGTCGCTACCCAGCCGAAACGAGGTAGTGGCCCGGATGCCAGCGAACACCCCCATAGCCGCATGCGGTGAGGGGTCACCCGAGGCCGTGGTGCTGGTCACATGGGGTGTGCTCTGGGCAATGCAGTCCATGTCCAGGGTCGAGGTGCCGCTGTCCACGGCGATGATGAAGCGCCCTTGCAAGGTGTCGATGAAGCGGCCAAAGGCCTCGAACAGCGCGGCACGGTTTTCCACATGCGGGTTGCGCATGATCACCGCCTTCCCGCCCCCCAGTGGCAGGCCAGCCAGCGCAGCCTTGTAGCTCATGCCCTGGGCCAGGCGGATGGCGTCGGTCATGGCGCTTTCATCATCGGCATAAGGCAGGTAGCGGCAACCGCCCATGGCCGGGCCCAACTGCTCGCTGTGGATAGCCACCACGGCCTTCAGGCCGGTGGGCGGGTGGGTGAACAAGTGCAGCGACTGGGTACGGGTGCTTTGCATCAGCGCGAACATCGACAGGCTCCCCTACGAGGTGCTCTCTCCAGTATAGGCATGGCCCTTGGGCTGGCACCGCCGCCGGACCACTGGACGAAACCGCGCGCCGCAGCTAATACTCAAGCGTGTGTGGAGAAGCCCCATGAAGCCACGTCAAGCCTGCCTGGCCTGCCTGGAACGCGAGCCCGTCGCCCTGCTGGAAGCCGCATTATGGATTGCCGCCGAGCACGACCGCAGCGTCGAGCCCGCGGCCAGCCTTGCCAAGCTGCATGACCTGCAGCGCGAGATCAGCGCCAACCTGCCGATGCTGCCGCTGTGCGAACTGGCCCAGCCACTGCTGCGCCAACTCAATGCCCTGGGCTTCCAGCAGGATGAATACCACCCGCTGCGCCCGCATGCCGCGATGATGGACAAGGTGCTGCAGCGCCGCCGTGGCCAACCGCTGGCCCTGGCCATCCTTGCCCTGGAACTGGCCCGGCGCCTGTCCATCCCTCTTGAGGGCGTAGGCTTCCCTGGCCATTTCCTGCTGCGCGTGCCAGGTGCGGATCACCTGCTCGACCCCTGTGGTGGCCGCCGCCTGTACCCCAACGATTGCCGTGAGCTGCTGGCTCGCCAGTTTGGCCCGCATGTAGCGCTGACCGCCGAGCACATGCGCAGTGCCAGCCCGCTGCAGATGCTGCAACGCCTGTCACGCAACCTGCGCCAGTTGCACATCAGCAACGACGACCACCTGGCGGCGCTGATCGATGCCGAGCGGGTCATGCAACTGGGCCCGGTGCAGGTCAGCGACTATGTGACCCGCGCCTCGCTCTACCAGCACCTGGATTGCCCGCAGGCCGAGCGCTTCGACCTGGAGCATGCGTTACTGCTGACGGAGGACCCGGTCCAGCGCCTGAAACTGTCCGAGCGTATCGGCAAGCTTCCGGCGGCGAACCGTTCCATTCACTGAGCCGGGCTGTCCGCCTGCTGTGCTGGGTGGGCCTGGGCGAACGCCTGGTGCTCCGCCGCCAGGGCGGCAACCCGCAGAATGCGCGGGAAGCTGTCGAGGTCGATGTTGAAGCGTTCGGCCGCGTACAACTGCGGGATCAGGTAGACATCCGCCAGGCCCGGCTCATCACCGAAGCAGAAGCCGTGATCGCCTATCAGCTGCTCCACTGCCGCCAGCCCCTGGCTGATCCAGTGGCCGATCCACTGGTTGACCTGGCTTTCGTCCTGGCCAGCCTGGCGCAGCCGGTTGAGCACGCTGACGTTGTGCAGCGGGTGGATGTCGCAGCCGATGATCGCCGCCACGCCCCGTACCTTGGCGCGCGCCTCGGCCGCAGCAGGCAGCAGCGCGGGCTGTGGATAAACCTCTTCCAGATACTCGATGATCGCCGGCGACTGCACCAGCAGCTCACCGCCATCGGTGCGCAAGGCCGGCACGCGGCCCTGCGGGTTGACCGCGACATAGCCCGCACCGCGCTGCTCACCCTGCAACAGGTTGACCGGCAGGGACTGGTAGGCCAGCCCCTTCAGTGCCAGGGCAATGCGCACCCGGTAGGACGAGGTGGAACGGTAATAGGTGTACAGCTCCATGCCCGTGCCTCCTCAGTTGGCCGCGATGACCGTGCCGCGGCATTCGCCGAAACCGATGCTGGCCACGCCATCACGCACGCAGCGGGCACGCAGGATGATCTCGTCGCCGTCTTCGAGGAACTTGCGCACCTCGCCACTGGCCAGTTCCACCGGGTGCTTGCCGCCTTCGGTGATCTCCAGCAGGCTGCCGAACGAGCCTGGCGTGGCGCCCGACAGCGTGCCCGAACCGAACAGGTCGCCCGGTTGCAACTGGCAGCCGTTGACGCTGTGGTGCGCGACCAGCTGTGCCACGGTCCAGTACATGCTGCGGGTGTTGCTCAGGGTCAGGCGGTGCGGGGCAAGACCCTGCTCGCGCATGCCCTCGGTCAGCAGCAGCACCTCGAGCTCGATATCGAATGCACCGGCGGCCTGGTCGCGCTTGTCCAGAAGGTACGACAGTGGCTGTGGGTCACCTTCCGGGCGTGCCGGCTGGGCACAGCGGAACGGTTCCAGCGCTTCGGCGGTAACCACCCATGGCGAGATGGTGGTGATGAAGCTCTTGGACAGGAACGGCCCCAGCGGCTGGTATTCCCAGGCCTGGATATCGCGCGCCGACCAGTCGTTGAGCAGGCACAGACCGGCCACGTGCTCGGCGGCATCGCCTACCGGGATCGCCTGGCCCATGTCGTTGCCCTGGCCGATCCAGATACCCAGCTCCAGCTCGTAGTCCAGGCGCGCGCAGGGGCCGAAGCTTGGCTCGGTGTGCCCGGCCGGCAGGGTCTGGCCCTTGGGCCGGCGCACATCGGTGCCGGACGGGCGGATGGTCGAGGCGCGGCCGTGATAACCGATCGGCACGTACTTGTAGTTGGGCAGCAGCGGGTTGTCGGGGCGGAACAGCTTGCCGACGTTCTTGGCGTGCTCGATGCCCACGTAGAAGTCGGTGTAGTCACCGATCTGCGCCGGTACATGCAGCTGGCAGGCGTTGGCCGGGTACAGGGCGGCCTGCAGTGCCGCCTGGTGTTCGCTATGTTCGCCCAGCAGCACCAGCAGGCGCTCGCGCAGGGCGACGCGGGCATTGCGGCCGAGGGCGAAGAATGCGTTCAAGGCCCCACCACGGGTGGCCTCGACAGCGGCCTTGGCGGCACCGTCGAACAGGCCGGCGGCCAGCACCGCCTCCAGGTCAAGGATGGCGTCGCCGATGGCCACGCCACAGCGCTTGGCTTCACCCGGCCGGCTGAAGATGCCCAATGGCAGGTTCTGCAGCGGGAAGTCGCTGTGCCCGTTGGCGTGCTCGACCCAGCTACGGGCAATGGCGGTCTGGTTCATGGGTTATCTCCGGTTCGGGTTGAAGGTGCTCGGCAAGGTGGCCCAGCAACTATCGTAGTCGGCCTGCAACTGCGGGCATTCAAGGGCTTGCAGGCTCGGGCGCAGCACCTGGCTGGTCTCGAACATGAAGGCCATGGTGTTGTCGATCTTGTGCGGCGCCAGGTCGGCGGCAATAGCCTTTTCGCAGGTTTCGGCGTCGGGGCCGTGAGCGCTCATCACTCCGTGCAGCGAGGCACCGCCCGGCAGGAAGCCCTCGGCCTTGGCGTCGTAGGCACCGTTGATCAGGCCCATGAACTCATTCATCAGGTTGCGGTGGAACCATGGTGGACGGAAGGTGTTCTCGGCCACCATCCAGCGTGGCGGGAAGATCACGAAGTCCATGTTGGCCAGGCCATGCACGCTGGTCGGCGAGGTAAGCACGGTGAAAATCGACGGGTCCGGGTGGTCGAAGCTGACCGTACCGATGGTGTTGAAGCGGCGCAGGTCGTACTTGTACGGCACGTTGCTGCCGTGCCAGGCGACCACGTCCAGTGGCGAGTGCTGCAGTTCGCAGGCCCAATGTTCGCCCAGGAACTTCTGCACCAGCTGCACCGGGCCATCGGCCTCTTCGTAGTGCGCCACCGGGGTGAGGAAGTCGCGCGGGTTGGCCAGGCCGTTGCTGCCGATCGGGCCCAGGTCCGGGATGCGCAGCGGCGCGCCGTGGTTTTCGGCGATGTAGCCGCGGGCCTCGCCGTCGAGCAGTTCGACGCGGAACTTCATGCCACGCGGGATTACCGCGATTTCCAGCGGCTCGACTTCCATCACCCCCAGTTCGGTGGCAATGCGCAGGCGGCCCTGTTGCGGCACCAGCAGCAGTTCACCGTCGGCGTTGAAGAACACCCGCTCCATGGACCGGTTGGCGCGGTAGATGTAGATGCTCACGCCGGCCGGTTTTTCCGCAGCGGCGTTGGCCACCATGGGCAGCCAGCCTTCGATGAAGTCGGTCGGTTCGACGGGGATCGGCTGGGGGTTCCAGCGCAGGCGGTTGGGGGTAATGGCCCCCAGCGGGCCGGTCAGCGGCTGACGCGCCAGGCGTTCGAAACGCGGGTGCAAGGCAGACGGACGAATACGATACAGCCAGGTGCGGCGCAGCTCGCTGCGGGTCATGGTGAACGCCGTGCCCGAGAGCAGCTCGGCATACAGCCCATAGGGCGCCTTCTGCGGCGAGTTCTGCCCGACCGGCAAGGCCCCTGGCAGCGCTTCGCTGGCAAACTCGTTGCCGAAGCCGCTGAGGTAGTGAAGGTCGGGTGACGTATCGCGATTCATCGATGCCTCCGGGCTCTGGCCGAGCCGTTGCTGGCAGCTGGCTGCTGGCCCGGGGCGGGGTGGCAGCGCGTCTGCATTGTTTTTATCGTAATCAGATTACGAATAACGTAATTTGCTACGGGCAATGCGTCAAGCTATAAAGGCGCGACTCGACGAATCCGGAAGAAGATGTCCATGGCCAAAGCCAGCTCCCCCGCCGACAACGGCAAGCAGAAAGTCCGCTCGGCGGAGGTCGGCACCGACATCCTCAAGGCCCTTGCCGAGCTCTCCCCGTCCACCTCCCTGTCGCGCCTCGCGGAACATGTGCAGATGCCGGCGAGCAAGGTGCACCGTTACCTGCAGGCATTGATCGCCAGCGGTTTTGCCGAGCAGGATGCGGCCACCAACCATTACGGCCTGGGGCGCGAGGCACTGCGGGTGGGGCTGGCGGCGCTGGGCAGCATCGATGTACTGAAGATTGCCGCACTGCCGTTGTCGCAGCTGCGCGATGAACTGAACGAAAGCTGCTTCGTTGCCGTATGGGGCAACCAGGGCGCGACAGTGGTCAGCATCGAGCCGGCGGTACGCGCGGTCACCGTGGTAACGCAGATCGGCTCGGTACTGCCGCTGCTCACGTCGTCCACCGGGCTGGTGTTCGCCGCCTACCTGCCCGAGCGCGAGACCGTGGAGTTGCGTGACCGGGAACTGGCCGCCCTGCAGCACAGCGCCGCCGACTACCAGGCGGTACTGGCGGGCATTCGTGAACGTGGCCTGCACCATGTGCATGGGCTGTTGATGCCGGGCGTGGATGCGCTGTCGGCCCCGGTGTTCAATGCCATGGGGCAGGTCGCCGCGGTGATGACCGTGGTCGGGCCGACGTCGATCTTCCATGCCGACGAGCATGGCCCGGCGGCGCAACGGCTGCTGGCGGCAGCGCGGGAAACCAGCTGGCGCATGGGCTATTCGCCCGCCGGCTGAGCGCTTGCGGCACTATTGCCCGATACGTAAAGGTGAATGTCATAAGCGGCTATTTTTCCTACAGGATCAGGCGCTTATTCTTAACTCACTGGCCGGCATGAAGGGCTCTCCCCCCCGCCTTTCAGGCCTGCGAGGTTCACCGACGTAGATTTTGAAGCTCCTTGATCTGACGTCTCGATTGGCCGCTGCGGCTTGCAGCGGCCTTTTTTATTTGCCCTGAAAATTTCCGTCGCCTGTGCTGGCCTCTTCGCGGGCTTGCCCGCTCCTACAGGGATATCACCAAGCCTGAGGGCAGTGCTATCCCTGTAGGAGCGGGCAAGCCCGCGAAGAGGCCAGCACAGGTAGTACAAAGCTCAGCCCAGCGGATACTTCTGCAAGTTCGCCATCATCTGCTGCAACGCCTGCAAGCTGTCCTGTGGGTGCACTGCCCCGTCGAAGTCGCCAATCCGTGCCCAGTTCTCCGCCACCTGCTCCGGGGTAAAGCCTTCGCGCGGATCGAAGCCTACCCCCAGGCTACGCTCCCACCGCACCTTGCCCACCCAGCCACCGCCCACTTCGAACAGCTCACCGCTGCCCTGGCACTGCTCGCTGCCCAGGTACACCACCAGCGGGCTGACCAGCTCTGGCTTGAGCCGCTCGAATACCTGGGGCGGGATCAACCCTTCGGTCATGCGGGTACCACCGGTGGGGGCGATGGCGTTGACCAGGATGCCGTGCTTGCGCCCTTCGATCGCCAGGGTACGAGTCAGCCCATACAGGCCCAGCTTGGCCATGCCGTAGTTGGCCTGGCCGAAGTTGCCGTAGATGCCGGACGTGGAAGCGGTGAAGATCACCCGCCCCCAGTTCTGCTCGC
The DNA here is from genome assembly GCF_002113725.1 of Pseudomonas sp. B23(2017). Taxonomy (NCBI): domain Bacteria; kingdom Pseudomonadati; phylum Pseudomonadota; class Gammaproteobacteria; order Pseudomonadales; family Pseudomonadaceae; genus Pseudomonas; species Pseudomonas sp. B23(2017). Next base: position 400,609 of record NZ_NEJM01000003.1, read on the forward strand.
GCAGGTGCGGCCAGGCGGCGCGGGTGACCTTGTAAGCCCCCTCGACATGCACCTGATACACCTGCTCCCAATCGCTGTCTTCCATCTTGTGGAAGGTCTTGTCACGCAGGATGCCGGCATTGTTCACCAGCACATCGACCCGGCCGAAGCTGTCCAGGGCCTGCTCGACAATACGCGCGCCGTGGCTGACCGAGTCATGGTTGGCAATGGCACTACCACCAGCGGCGCGGATCTCCGCTACCACCCGATCGGCGGCGGAGGCGCTGGCACCTTCACCGTGGGTGGAGCCGCCGAGGTCGTTGACCACCACCTGCGCACCACGCGCAGCGAACAGCAGCGCATGGGCACGGCCCAGGCCGCCCCCGGCTCCGGTGACGATCACCACGCGATCTTGCAGACGGACAGGCTCGCTCATGCTCATGGCTCCAGGCAGGTTCAGGTCAGCCGAGTGTCCGCCGCCAGCGGCAGGTGGACAATCAAGCTCACGCAGGCTGAATGCCTGGCAATAACGCAGCACGATGGTTATGGGGCCGCTGTGCGGCCCATCGCCGGCGAGCCAGCTCCCACACCAACCGCGCCGGCCCCCAGGCCTGCGCTGTACTTGTGGGAGCCGGCTTGCCGGCGATGAGGCCCTGTCAGTACCAGGCCACTTTCTGCTGGAAACAGCTCAGCGGTTGTTCACGAAAGGCCAGGTAATGGCGCAGCACCTGCACTGGCGCTTCGGTATGCGGGTAATGGCCGATGCCCTGCAACTGCACGGTGTCCGGCTCCGGCACCAGTTGCCGGTAGCGCTCCACCATGTGCGCGCCGGACAGCGGGTCGACCACGCCATTGATCAAGCGCAGCGGCACGCCTTCGTGCTGCATCGCGCCAACCCAGCGCTCGCGGTGCAACCTGCGCTCCGGCATGTACCCCACCAGTTTGTGCAGGATGCGCGTGCCACGGTTGGCGGCGATCAAACTCCAGAAGTCATCCAGCACGCTTTCACTGGGTTGGGTGCAAGAGCCGTAGACCTGGATCACGCTGCGCACCAGGTCGTCACGCCCGAACGAACGCCCTACCAGCCAGCCCAGACGGCTGAGCAGCAACTTCTGGATCAGCAGCATGCGGCAGCTTTCGGGGAACAGCCCGCTGTTGAGGAACACGCAGCTGGCGATGTTGGCGCGCTGTTCATGATGCCGCGCCAGCAGTTCCTGCGCCACGCTGCCGCCGTAGTCATGGGCCAGCAGATGCACCGGCTGGTCGACCTTCAGCTCGGCGAGCAAGGCCTGCTGCAGGTCGGCCTGCTCCATCAGGCTGTACAGGTGATCGACCGGTTTGGCCGAATCACCAAATCCGAGCATGTCGCAGGCGATCAACCGGAAGCGCTGGGCCAATGGCCCCCACAGGTAGCGCCAATCCCAGCTGGCAGTAGGGAAGCCGTGCAACAGAAGCAGGGGCTCTCCTTGCCCTGCGGTCCAGTAGCGGATGCTCTGGCCCCGGAAGCTGAAACTCTGTCCCCGGGTACGCCAGACGCACAATGGAATTTCGGCCATGGGCATCAGAACGGTCCCGGTGAGATGGTGTAGGTGGAATAGAGCAAGGCTGCGGTCATTGCATGTCACCTCGGCACTTACATGTGCTCTCTATGTCGAGGCAGAGTCTAGCCAGCAGCCCATGGGCTGGAACTTGCATTGCCAGCCAGCTTGATGACTTGGCGAGTCAGTGGCACGAACGGTCAGAGCAGCATGGCCAGCAGCGGTGCCGCGAACAGGTTCAACAGCCCGGTCAGGACCATGACCAGGCCGGCCACCGAGCCTTCCTCGCGGCCCACCTCCTGTGCCCGGCTGACACCGGCACCATGGGCACCGACGCCGAACAGCGCGCCTCGCGCCAGTGGTGTGCGCAATGGCAACCAGCGCAGCAGCACACCGCCGAACATGGCGCCCAGCACGCCGGTGAACATCACGAACACCGCCGTCAGCTCCGGTACGCCACCCAGGTCATGGGCCAATGGCATGGCAAAGGGCGTGGTGATCGAACGCGGCACCAGCGACAGGCTGGTCGCGCTGTCCAGCGCCAACATATGAGCCAACCCCCAGGAACTGGCGATCGAAGCGCTGCTGCCGGCGACCATGCCCACCATCAGTGCCGGCCAGTGGCGCGCCAGCATGGCCCGTTGTTGCCAGATCGGCACCGCGAAGGCCACGGTCACCGGGCCAAGCACGCTCATCAGCCAGTGGGTGTTGCGGGCGTACTCGGCATAGGCGGTGTGCAGCGGCACGGCCACCGCCAGCAACAGAACCGGCACCAGGATCAGCGGCGACAGCAGGTAGCGCCCGCTGCGCCGGTACAGCCAGCGGCTGCCCAGATACGCCAGCAAGGTCAGGGCCAGCCAGAACAGCGGCATGGGTTCAAGGCTCATGGCGCAACCTCCAGCGGCACACCAGTTCCACGGTCAAGGCGGTCACCACCATTACCATCAGGGTGCTCACGGCGATCACCAGCAGGATGCGCCAGCCCTCGTCACGGATCAGGGCGCCGTAATCGAGCAGGCTCATCAGCGCCGGGATGAAGAACAGCAGCATCTCAGCCATCAACCAGCCGGCGCCCAGTTGCAGCATGGCCGGCTTGAGCACACCCGAGGCAAACAGCAACAGCAGTAATGCCAGGCCCATCACACCGCCAGGAATCGGCCAGCCCAGCCAGCTGGCAAGCTGGTCACCGAACAGGAACAAGGCACAGAGGATCGCCAGCTCGACGAGCAGGCGCAGGGCTTTTTTCAATAACGCGGGTTTCATGGGGGGTTCCTCGACAGGCCCTCATTTTAAGATTTGGCTGCCTAGGCCAGAAGCGAATTGTTAGACTGAACGCCATTCCAGAATGGAATTGCGATCATGGAATTCAAACAGCTGCGCAGCTTTATCGAAGTGGTCCACCGCGGCGGTTTTACCCAGGCGGCGCAAACCCTGCACATCAGCCAGTCGGCGGTGAGCAAACAGGTGGCCCAGCTGGAGCAAGATGTGGGCCAGCCGCTGCTGGAGCGCCAGGCCTCACAGCTGCACCTGACCGCTGCCGGGCGCATCGTGCTGGAGCGTGGCGAAGCCTTGCTGCGCCAACGTCAGGCGCTGCTCAGCGAACTGGACGACCTCAGCCAGATGGGCCGCGGTGAACTTCGCCTGGGCTTGCCGATGCTGGGCAGCGACGCGCTGTTCGCCGGCTTGTTCGCCGAGTATCGGCGGCGTCACCCGAACATCGCGGTCCAGTTGCTCGAAGGCGGCAGCCGCAGCATCGAACAGGCAGTCAAGAGTGGCGAACTGGAACTGGGTGGCAGCCTGACGCCCAGTGACGAGGCGTTCGACTACCAGCCGTTCTGCAACGAACCACTGGATGCCCTGTTGCCTGCCGGCCACGAGCTGGCGGGCCAGGACGGGGTGGACCTGCAGCAGCTGGCCGATACCCCGTTCCTGCTTTACCAGCGCAGCTTCGTGCTCAATGACCGGTTGCTGAAGGCGTGCCAGCAGCAGGGCTTTACCCCCAAGGAAGGCGGGCGCAGTGGCCAGGCGGACTTCCTCGCGGCGCTGGCGGCGGCGGGCCAGGGCGTGGTGCTGCTGCCCCGTGTGGTGGCGAAAGCGCTGGAGCGCCCCGGTGTGGTGCGCTTGCCGCTGCGCTCGCCGGGGGATTTGCGTTGGGATATCGCGTTCATCTGGCGGCGCGGGGTGTATCTGTCACGGGCGGCGCAGGCGTGGTTGGCGTTGGTGAGCGAATGGCCGGTGCTCGGCAGCAAGGGATGAGTTGCCCTTGCCGGCCTCTTCGCGGGTAAACCCGCTCCCACAGGAACACCACAGCCTCTGAAATCTGTGCAGTACCTGAGGGAGCGGGTTCACCCGCGAAGAGGCCGGTACAGGCGAAAAATACCCGTCAGGCTTTAAGTGTACTCACCAACTCAGCCAACCAAGGCTCTGCATCCGCCTCCGGAGTCACCGTCTCGCTGGCATCCAGGCGCAGCATCGGCTGCACTTCGCGCACGCCCAGTTCGGCAAACAGCTCGCGCATCTGCTCGCCACCACCGCAATAGGTATCGCCATAACTGCTGTCACCCAGCGCAATCACCGCACCCGGCAGGCCACGCCAGGCCGCAGGCAGGGTATCGCGAATGCTGCTGTACAACGGCATGAGGTTGTCCGGCAGTTCGCCCATGCCAGTGGTCGAGGTCACGGCCAGCAAGGCGTCGGGGGCGAAACCTTCAAGGTCCTGCAAGGTGGCGCGCGCCGCATGCCAGGCCTCCAGGCCCGCAGCCTTGAGCAGCGATTCAGCGTGACGGGCGACTTCTTCGGCGGTGCCGTAGACCGATCCGGAAATAATGGCGACTTTCATCGGGTAGAGGATTCCGAAACTGAGTGAAAACGTAGGATACTAGCATCCGGCGCTGGCAAAAGGCCGCCTCTAACAAAGTCACCCTCCTCAGCCCTGCTTCGCACCCTTGTTTATTCAATGGCCCGAACATGATCAACGCGCAACTACTGCAATCCATGGTCGATGCGTCCAATGACGGCATCGTGGTCGCCGAACAGGAAGGCGACGACACCATCCTCATCTACGTGAACGCGGCCTTCGAACGCCTGACCGGCTACAGCCGTGACGAAATCCTCTACCAGGATTGCCGCTTCCTGCAGGCCGACGACCGCGACCAGCTTGGCCGCGCCCGCATCCGCAAGGCCCTGGCCGAAGGCCGACCGTGCCGCGAAGTGCTGCGCAACTACCGCAAGGATGGCAGCGCTTTCTGGAACGAACTGTCGATCACCCCGGTAAGGCGCGACGACGAACAGCGCACCTACTTCATCGGTATCCAGAAAGACGTCACTCGCCAGGTCGAACTGGAACGGGAACTGGCGCAACTGCGCGTTCGTCCGAAAACCGACGAACGCACCTGAACCAAGTACGCCGCGCACGGTCAATCCCGTTGAAGAAATCGCCATCGAGTTCGATCATGCAAGCAGAAGCGCTCCTGACCCAGGACGAGCTGGATTTCATACAGAACATGCAGCATTCGCCGCAGTTGAACCTGGCCGACCCCATGTCGAGCCTGCTGGTCAATGGCGACCGCCGCATCCAGAGCTTGCTTACCCGCTTGGTGGCCAACGAGCAGGTAACCCTGCAGGCCCAGTTCAACAACCAGCAGATCAGCTTCCCGCTGCAACTGGTGGAAGACGAGTTCCATGCCCTGCACCTGCAACTGGGCTCACCGGAAATCTACGAAGACGGGCCCATGCTGCGCCCCTGGCGCCTGTCGATGGAGCAGCCGAGCGCGCTGCTCGATGCCCATGGGCAGGAAAGCGGCCTGTGGGTCCGCGATATTTCGTTCAAGGGTACATTGCTGGAAGTCCGTGGCCTGTCAGCGGCACCAGCCCGCTTCGAACTGCGCTTCGCCCCTGGCGGCATCCCCCCCATCGAATTGCATGGCGTGCTGGGCCGGCGCATCGGCCCGGACCTGGCCGCCTATGACCTCAGCCAAAGCCCGGCCGAAGAGATCGAACGCCTGCGCGACTACATTCTCCAGGCCCATCGCCGGGCCCACCCCGAGCTACACACTCAGGTATCGAACTGACCGGCCAGAAACTGCCGCAAACGCTGGCGCATCACGCTACCCTGCGCGCCCAGGCAGGCGATAGGGCTGCCAGCCAAGCTGTCCTGTGCCAGTTCCGCCGCTTCACCCGCCAGTAACAACGGGCATTCCAGCCCTGCCACCAGGCGCGTCAGGCGCCGGGTGAGTTCCGCCGTGGGCGGCTGGTGGGAGAACAGCACCAGGGCATCCGGCTTCAGGCGCTCGCAAACCAGTGCCAGTTCTGCCAGCGGCTGCCCGCTCGCCAGTGGCGTCACGCCAAATTCATCACTGCTCAGGATCAGGCTGGTCACCAGCAACTCCAGTTCGTGGCACTGCCCCGGCAACGGCGCCAGCAGCACCATGCGGCTGCGCGGTACACGGGCAAGTTGCAAGCGGGCCAACACCCGGCCACGCAGGAACTGATCGAGGAACAGCCACTCGCTGGCCTGCCCGTAGCCGCCCTGCCCGACCGCCAGGTCATGCCACACCGGCATGAACACTTCGCTGAATACCTGGTCCAGTGTGCAAGCGGCAAACACCTCGTCGAACAGGCGGTCCAGGCTGGCCAGGTCAAAACGTTGCAGCGCCTGGCGGATCTGCTGCTGCCAGCGCACCCAGGCGCCCGTCGCGCCACCCGCCTGCCCGGCAAGGGCATGGTCGCGGGCGAGGATGCTGGCGACCTTGCTTACCGCCACGCCGCGCTCCAGCCAGCCAAGGATGCGGCGGATGTCATCGATGTCGGCCTGGGAGTACAGGCGGTGACCACTGTCGGTGCGGGTTGGCTGGATCAGGCCATGGCGGCGCTCCCAGGCGCGCAAGGTCACGGCATTGACGCCGGTCAGGCGGGAAACCTCACGGATCGGAAACAGGTCCTGCTGCGCGAGGCTCGCATCGATTACCGGGTTCAGTCCCTGTTCGTTCATCTGCAAGGGGTACCCTGTGTGCCCAAGTTGAACACCTAGTCTACTACGGCAACCGTTTGCCGGCTGACAGTTGCCGAAGATCGCACATGGGCGATAATCCGCGCCCGATTCTTGCATGCACGCCTGCGTCGCCCACCACCCCGGGCCACACAGCCAAAGGGGCCGGCTACCCGCCAGCCCCGTTGCCAGGAGATACACGATGTCTACCCCACCCGTCACCCTGATGGTGTCGCGCCGCGCCGCCCATGGCCGCTACCAGGACCTGCTGGCCTGGCTGCATGAAGGCGAACAGCTGGCCACCGACTTCCCCGGCTACCTTGGCTCGGGCATCCTGGCGCCACCCCGCGACAGCGACGAATTCCAGATCATTTTCCGGTTCAGCGACGAGCCTACCCTGCATGCCTGGGAGCATTCCGCCTCGCGCCGGGCCTGGTTGCAGCGCGGCAACGGCTTGTTCGAGCGCCCCAAAGAGGCGCGCGTAAGCGGCATCGACGACTGGTTTGGCACCAATATGGTGCAAAAACCGCCACGTTGGAAGCAGGCCGTGGCCATCTGGCTGGCCTTCTTCCCGGTCTCGCTGGTGTTCAACCTGGTGTTCGGCCACTGGCTGGCAGCACTGGACCTGGTGCCCCGGGTACTGCTCAGCACCCTGGGCCTGACGCCGGTGATGGTCTACCTGTTCATCCCCCTTTCCACCCGCCTGCTGGCCGGCTGGCTGCATGCATCCCCGGCCCCCGCTGGCGCCCTGCGCAGCCGCTGAGGCCAGGCCGTACACGCGGTAGACAGTTCGGGTATGCTGGGCGGCAACCAAAGGACAGACAAGTTGACCGCCCCGAACATGAACAGCCCCATTCTCGTTACCGGAGCCAGCCAGCGCGTCGGGCTGGCCCTGGCCCTTGAACTGGCACAGGCCGGCCATACGGTGGTCAGTGCCAGCCGCAGCGTCCAGCCACAGGCGGCCCACCCGAACATCGTGCAGTTCCAGGCCGACCTGTGCCAGGCGGCCGACCGCCAGGCCCTGATCGACTATCTGCACAATCATTACGACGGCCTGCGCGCGATCATCCACAACGCCTCGCTATGGCTCGACGATGGCCTCGACAACCTCGAGACCATGTTCCGCCTGCACGTCGAAGCGCCCTACCACCTCAACCTGGCCCTGGGCGACCTGCTGGCCAAGGTGGAAAAGGCCGACATCATCCACATTTGCGACGAAACCTCTTCACGCGGCAGCAAAAGCCATATCGGCTACGCCGCGACCAAGGCCGCATTGCAGAACATGGTGCTGTCGTTCGCCGAAAAATATGCGCCCAAGGTGCATGTGAACGGTATCCTGCCGGGGCTGCTGATCCTCAAGGAAGGGGGCGACGAAACCTACCGCCAGCAGACCCTGAAAAAGGCCCTGCTGGAGTTCGAACCCGGCGCCGGCCCGCTGATCGAGACGGTCAAGTACCTGCTCGCCAGCCAGTACAGCACCGGCAGCCAGGTGGTCATCAACGGTGGCCGCCACCTGAAGAACCGCATGACCTGAGAGAAGCCCATGACCCCACAGCAACAGCTCGAACTCGAGGCCGCCGCGTTCCGGCGCCTGGTCGAACACCTGCAGAAGCGCACCGACGTGCAGAACATCGACCTGATGAACCTGTCCGGCTTCTGCCGCAACTGCCTGTCCAAGTGGTACAAGGCCGCGGCTGACGAGCGCCAGCTCGACCTGAGCCTGGATGACGCCCGCGAAGCGGTGTACGGCATGCCTTACGCCGAGTGGAAAGCCCAATACCAGAAAGAAGCCAGCGCCGACCAACAAGCGGCGTTCGAAAAAGGAAAACCTCGTGACTGACCTGAACACCCTGCGCGCCAGCCTGGCCAGCGGCCAACACGTGTTTGCCGACACCCTGGCGTTCATTGCCGACAACTACAGCTACCAGCCACAGGCTTTCGACAATGGCGGCGTGGCGAATGCGGCCGGGCAGAACGAAGGTTCGTGCAAGACCCTGGGCCTGGCGCTGCTGGAAGGGCTGAGCGACCAGGAAGCACTGTTGGCCTTTGGCGAGCACTACCGTGACGTGGTGGCCACGCCCGAGGGCAGCGACCATGGCAATATCCGTGCGCTGATCAAGCATGGGCTGGCGGGCGTCAAGTTTGCCGAGCTGCCGCTTGCGCGCAAGGCTTGAGATAGCCGGGGCTGCTTTGCAGCCCATCGCGACACAAGGCCGCTCCTACAGAAGACCGCGTTCCCTTGTAGGAGCGGCCTTGTGTCGCGATAGGGCCGCAGAGCGGCCCCAAGATCTCGAAACCAACCTCAGCTGATGATGGTTCCCGGCACCTCACCCGCCAATCCCCCCTGCCGCAACCACTGCAAGGCCACCGGCCACAAACTTTCGCGAAAGCGGTCATGGAAGAACGCGAAATGGCCAATTTCATCGACCGAGATATCCACAGGCGCAATGCGCAGGTGCTGGCGCTCGGCGCCCTGCAGATAACCCAGCAAACGCTCGGTCGCCGCCACGGTACCAAAGGGGTCATCGGTCAGGCTGATGGCCAGCGTCGCCGCCCGCACCTGGGCGAACGGTAGTGCCTCCAGTGCACGCCCGCTGGGTCGGTGCTCATAGCGTGGGGTACGGGTGGTCCAGTCGTGCACCACGCCGGATGGCGTGTCCTCCAGCCAACCCAGGCGCTTGCCGGGAAAGTAACCGAACACCCGGGTGAGCAGCGGCATTACCACATGCCACTTGCCGAACAGTTGCCAACGCTGGTCAGCCGCGTAATCGCGCCAATAGGCGAATTGCGCACCAACCATCACCACCCGGCGAACCTTGCTCGCCGAGGGTGCCAGCCCCACTGCGCAGCCGCCAAAACTGTGCCCCACCACGTCCACCGGCTGGCCAGGGAAATGTTCTGCGGCATGCACCAGCATGGCTTCGAAATCCAGCCGGCCCCAGTCGCTCCAGGATGCCTGGAAGCCACGCAGCGAGGCCGGGCGGGATTCGCCGATGCCACGGTAGTCGTAGGTCAGCACATCGCAACCCTGGGCGAAAAGGTAGTCGGCGAAACGCGAGTAGTAGCGGCAGCGTACCGAGGTGGCAGCGTTGATGATCACCAGCGGGCGCTGGGGGTCAGGTCGGGCGTGGCGCCAGCGGAAGCCGCCGAGGCTGTAGCCGTCGGCTGCGGTGTGGCGAAAGGCAGTGGCGGGTTGGGTGAGGCTGCTCATGGCACATTCCCTGTTGTTGTGCGCCAAAGCTAGCAAAGATTTTATAGCCTGTACCGGCCTCTTCGCGGGTAAACCCGCTCCTACAGGTATTCCATTTCCCTCAAGTTAAAAGGGATCCCTGTGGGAGCGGGTTTACCCGCGAAAGGGCCGGTACAGGCCAACAGCGATTACAGCTCGACGCAGTCGAACTTCACATCGGTAGCCACGTCTTCGTCGTAGTTGACGTCAGCGCGCTCGAAGCCGAACAGGTTGAGGAACTGCTTCTTGTAGCCGGCATAGTCGGTCAGCTCGAACAGGTTCTCGGTGGTCACCTGTGGCCACAGCGCCTTGCAGGCGTCCTGCACGTCATCACGCAGTTCCCAGTCGTCCAGGCGCAGGCGGCCCTTCTCGTCGACCTCGGCCGGCGCGCCGTCGGCACGGTACATGCGGTCGCGGTACATGCGGTCCAGCTGGTCCTGGGTGCCTTCGTGAACACCCTTCTCCTGCATGATCTTGAACACCATGGACAGGTACAGCGGCATCACCGGGATGGCCGAGCTGGCCTGGGTAACCACCGACTTCAGCACCGCCACGTTGGCGCCGCCCTTGACTTCACCGGCCAGTTTCTTGTCCAGGCGCAGGGCGGTTTCGTCCAGGTCCTGCTTGGCCTGGCCCAGCGCACCGTGCCAGTAGATCGGCCAGGTGATGTCGCTGCCGATGTAGCTGAAGGCCACGGTGCGGGCACCTTCGGCCAGCACGTTGGCGTCAGCCAGGGCGTCGATCCACAGCTGCCAGTCCTGGCCACCCATGACGGTGACGGTGTCGGCGATTTCCTGCTCGGTAGCCGGCTCGATGCTGGCCTCGATGATGGTGTCCTTGTTGGTGTCGATGGCGGTCGACTTGTACGGCTGGCCGATCGGCTTCAGGGCCGAACGCACCAGTTCACCGGTCTGCGGCAGCTTGCGCACTGGCGAGGCCAGCGAGTAGATGACCAGGTCGACCTTGCCGCCCATTTCGTTCTTGATCAGTTCGATGACCTTGGCACGGGCTTCGTCGGAGAAAGCGTCACCATTGATCGACTTGCTGTACAGGCCTTCGGCCTTGGCGAACTTGTCGAAGGCTGCAGCGTTGTACCAGCCAGCGGTGCCGGCCTTGGTCTCGGTGCCTGGCTTTTCGAAGAACACGCCCAGGGTGTCGGCCTTGAAGCCGAACGCCGCGGTGATGCGGGCTGCCAGGCCGTAGCCGCTGGAAGCACCGATGACCAGGACCTTCTTCGGGCCATCCTCGCGCACGCCCAGCTTGCGGGTGGCTTCGATCTGGTCACGGACGTTGAGCTCGCAGCCCTTCGGGTGAGTCGTGGTGCAGATGAAACCGCGGACCTTAGGATGAATGATGGCCAATGTCTGTACCTCGTCAGGTTTATGCCGGGGGAAGCGCCGCCATGGGCGATTCCGGTTGATCAGAGGGTGAGACTACCCCCGCAGGTTATCCGACACATATTACGGGGTGATCTTGGGGATGCAAAACGGTGGTTTACCTGTACCGGCCCTATCGCCGGCAAGCCAGCTCCCACAAAGACGGCGCAAAACTTGAGCCCTGTGAGGGACCTGTGGGAGCTGGCTTGCCGGCGATAGGGCCAGTGCAGGCAACATCAATCTGACAAGAGAGCCTCTTTCAGCCATTCCAGGAACTGCCGGGCCAGCGGATCATCCTGGCTGTCCCGATGCACCAGGCAAGCCCACGCCGGCCCACGCACGCGCTGCGCCGACAAAGCCTGCAAACGCCCCTCCTCCACCGCCCGCCGCGCCAGCAACTGGCTGACCAGGGCCACCCCCAACCCCTCGCTCGCCGCATCCAGCAGCAGCCCGGGGTCGGAAAAGTTCAGCCCCTTGCCCTGCTGCCCCACATCCTCGCCACCCTCCAGCTGCCAGTGGCTCCAGTCCATCTCGCGCTCGCCATGCAAGGTGGTGCGCCGCGACATCGGCGTTTGCAGCAAGGCCGGGTGGCAGGCCGGGTACAGCTGGTCCTGGTGCAGCACGTTGAAGCTGCACTCGGCCTGGGCACTGAGGTCGTCGCGGATGGCCAGGTCGATGGTCTCGGTCGCCATGTCCGGCACCTCGAAACTGGTGAACAACCACAAGTCGACATCCGGGCAGCGCTGGTGAAAGTCGGCCAGCCGCGGCAGCAGCCAGTGCCTGGCAAAGGCCGGGCTGGTGTTGACCACCAGTTGGTTGGGCTTGCGGTACTGGTCGAGCCGGCGAATGCCCACCGCCAGGTGCTGCAGCAGCGACTGCGTGGTGCTGAGCAGGTCGTGCCCGGCGTCGGTCAGGCTCACGCTGCGGCCACTGCGGTGGAACAGCGGCTGCTCCAGGTAGGTTTCCAGGCTGCGTATCTGCTGGCTGATGGCCGACTGGGTCAGGTTCAGCGCTTCGGCGGCCTTGTGGAAGCTGCCCAGCCGCGCAGCGGCTTCGAAGCCGCGCAGGGCATTCAGGGGTGGCCAGTGTTTGAGCATGATTGATAAGCCCTGCTGATCAGATGTGCGCTAAATCTATCGTTTGTCGCAGGCCAAGCCTAGCCATAGCATGGACATCAACACCCGCGACGACGGGCTTCGCTGATAAAAATCCTTAATTGATCGGAGTTCACTATGCACCTGTCCCTCGACAGCGGCTGGCGCATGCCCGCCGAATGGGCCCGCCACGCTGCCACCTGGATGGTCTGGCCACACAACCAGGCCCTGTGGGAAAGCGGCTGGCACGTGCGCCTGGCCGACGTACAGCAGGACTACGCCCGGGTCGCGGCGGCCATCGCCCGTTTCGAGCCGGTGAAGATGGTGGTCGCCCCTTCGGCCTTGCAGAGCGCACGTGCCCTCTGCGGCGCCAATATCGAACTGGTCGAAATGGCCGTGGACGACAGCTGGTGCCGGGACAGCGGCCCAAGCTTCGTCTGCCACCCACAGCATGGCCTGGCCGGCCTGAGCTGGCGCTTCAACGCCTGGGGAGGCAAGTCGCAACACGGCCAGGACCGCAGCCTCGGCCGGCGCATCCTCGACCACTTGGGTCTGGATGGCTTCAGCACGGCGCTGTGCAACGAAGGCGGGGCGATTCATGTGGACGGCGAAGGCACCCTGATCACCACCGAGTCGGTGCTGCTCAACCCCAACCGCAACCCTGGCGTGAGCAAGGCCGAGTTCGAGGCCTGCTTCGCCCGCTACCTGGGCATCCGCAAGACCATCTGGCTACCGGGCGACCCACAATACATCACCGGCGACATGACCGACGGCCACGTCGACGGTGTATGCGCCTTCGCCCGCCCTGGCGTGCTGCTGGTAGACGCCACCCATGACCAGCATTCGGTGTACGCCGAAGTCGTGCGGGAAAACCGCCGTGCCCTGGAACTGGCCACCGACGCGCAAGGCCGGCATTTCGAGCTGCTCGACCTGTATGAAGCCAGCGCCGCCGTCGACCAGGACGCCGAGGTATTCTGCGCCTCGTACACCAACTTCTACATCGCCAACGGCGCGATCATCATGCCGGCCTACGGCATCGCCGCCGACCAGGAAGCCGCCGCGCAACTGGCCCACGCCTTCCCGGGCCGGGAGATCGTACCGGTGCGCATCGACCACATCGCCCATGGCGGTGGCGGCATCCATTGCATCACCCAGCAACAACCCGAGGTGCAGCCATGAGCCTGCTGCGCATCGCCACCACCCAGATGCCGTGCAGCTGGGACCTGCCTGGCAACCTCGACCGCGCCGAACAACTGGTACGCCAGGCGGCCGCCAAGGGGGCCCAGGTAATCCTGCTGCAGGAGCTGTTCGCCACCCCGTACTTCTGCATCGAACAGGACCACCAGCACCAGGCCCTCGCCCAGCCCTACCCCGCCAGCCCGATCCTGCAGCGCTTCGCCGCACTGGCCGGCGAGCTGGGCGTGGTGCTGCCACTGAGCTGGTACGAGCGCTCCGGCAATGCCTTCTTCAACTCGCTGACCGTGGCCGATGCCGATGGCCGCCTGCTTGGCGTCTACCGCAAGACCCACATCCCCAACGCCATCGGCTACCAGGAGAAGGAATACTTCAGCCCCGGCGATACCGGCTTCAAGGTCTGGGACACCGCCTTCGGCCGCCTGGGCATCGGCATCTGCTGGGACCAGTGGTTCCCCGAGACCGCCCGCTGCCTGGCACTGATGGGCGCCGAAGTGCTGCTGTTCCCCACCGCCATCGGCTCCGAGCCCGGCTGTGCCGAACTGGACTCGCGCGACCACTGGCAGGTAGCAATGCGCGGCCATGCCGCCGCCAACCTGTTGCCGGTGGTGGCGGCCAATCGCGTGGGCGAAGAAGTCGCAGCCAGCGACGCATCGTTGGCCATGCGCTTCTATGGCTCGTCGTTCATCTGCGACCACAAGGGCGCCATGCTCGCCGAAGCCGACCGCGACAGCAGTGGCATCTGGCTGCACGACCTGGATCTGGCCGGCATGCGGGAAGACCGCCTGAGCTGGGGCATCTATCGCGATCGCCGCCCAGAGATGTACGCACCGCTGCTGACCCTGGACGGCACCCACCCACACACCCTGAGGGCATGAGCATGAAACGCCACGTTCTGGCCGCCTTGGCGCTGGCCGTCTGCGCCTGCCAGGCTCAGGCCGAGCAGCCCGTGCTGCGCCTGTACAACTGGGCCGACTATTTTGCCGAGGACACTCTCAAGCAGTTCACGGCCGAAACCGGCATCCAGGTGATCTACGACGTGATGGATGGCAGCGAAGTGCTCGAGGCCAAGCTGATGTCCGGGCGCAGTGGCTACGACCTGGTCTTCCCCGGTGATACCGTCGCCGAGCGCCTGATGCGCGCCGGTAGCCTGCAGCCACTGGACCACAGCCGCCTGGAGGCCCTGGACGACATCGAGCCCGGGCTGCGTCAGCTGCACGCCCGGTACCCCAAGGCCAGCCAGGCGACCGTGCCCTACACCTGGGGCACCATCGGCCTGACGGTGAATGCCGACAAAGTCCGCCAGCGCATGCCCGATGCACCGCTGGACAACCTCGACCTGCTGTTCAAGCCGGAGCTGGCCGCCAAATTCGCCGACTGCGGTATTTCAGTCATCGATTCACCCGACGAAGTGCTGGCAGTGGTCCTCAACTACCTGGGCCGCGAGCCACGCAGTGCCAAGCGCGAAGACCTGGCCGCAGCCAGCGAACTGCTCAAGGCGATTCGCCCGTACGTGAGCAAGTTCCAGTCGCAACCAGTGACCGAACTGGTCAACGAGAACCTGTGCCTGTCACTGGGCTACAGTGGCGACGTGATCCAGGCGCAGCGTACCGCCGACGCCGCGGGAAAGCATCTCGACTTCCAGTACCGCGTGCCGCGCCAAGGCACCACGGTGTGGATGGATACCATGGCCATCCCGGCCGATGCCAAGCACCCGGAATACGCCTATCGTTTCATCAACTTCGTCATGCGCCCGGCGAACATGGCGGCCATCAGCAACTTCACCGGTTACCCTACCGCCAGCGCCAAGGCACGCCAGGCAGTGGACCCGCGCATGCGCGACAACCCCGATATCTACCTCGACCAAGCCACCTATGCCCGGCTGATCCCGGGCCGCGATATCCCACAGGCCGACATGCGTTCACGTATGCGCGTGTGGACCCGCTTCAAGACTGCACAGGACTGAGCCATGCCAAGCCGTAGAACCTTCCTGCAACTTTCGCTGGCCGCCGGCCTCGGTGCCAGCCTCGGCCTGCCGCTGGGCCTGGCCCGCGCCGAAGAACCGGGGCGCTGGTTCATGCCGGACGAAGGCGAGCCGCAGCAACGCGCATTCATCGCCTTCGGCGCCCAGGATGCGATCTGGGAGGACTTCACCGCCGATGTGCAGGCCGCCCTCGGTCGCATCGCCCAGGCCATTGCGCGCTATCAGCCAGTGACGGTGTTCTGCCGGGCCAGCGAGCGCGAGCTGGCCGAGCAGCACTGTGCCAGCCAGCGCACAAGTTTCGTCGAGTGCGAGCTGGACGACATCTGGATGCGCGACATCGGCGCCAACTTCGTCGTCGATGATGACGGAGCCCTGGCGGCGGTGGACTTCAACTTCAATGGCTGGGGCAACAAGCAACGTCACCGCAACGATGCCCAACTGGCCAGGCGCGTAACCACGCTGGCCGGCGCCCGCTACCAGCGCAGCGACCTGGTGGGTGAAGGCGGCGCCATAGAGGTGGACGGCCACGGCACGGGCATCATGACCGAGAGCAGCTGGGTCAACGCCAACCGCAACAAGGGCTGGAGCAAGGCCGAGATCGAGGCGGAGCTCAAGGAACGCCTGGGGCTGCGCAAGATCATCTGGCTACCGGGCATCGCCGGCCAGGACATCACCGACGGGCACGTGGACTTCTATGCCCGCTTCGTCAGGCCGGGGGTGGTGATTGCCAACCTGGATAACGACCCGGACTCGTATGACTACGCCGTGACGCGCAAGCACCTGGAGATTCTCAAGCGAGCCACCGATGCAGAGGGCCGCAGGTTGCAGGTGCACGTCGTGTCGCCGCCGCTGCACGGGCGGCGCAACAAGTTCAGCAAAGGCAATGACGACTTTGCCGCTGGGTACATCAACTACTTCGTGATCAATGGCGCGATCATTGCGCCACAGTTTGGCGATGGGGCGGCGGACGAGAAAGCGCGGGGGCTGCTGACGGCGTTGTATCCGGGGCGGGATATCGTGCAGCTGGATATCGATGCCATTGCTGCGGGGGGCGGGGGGATTCACTGTGTGACCCATCAGTGCCCGGCTGTGTAGCTGAGTTGCCTGTGCTGGCCTCTTCGCGGGTAAACCCGCTCCCACAGGTACTGCGCAAACCTTGAGTTTTGCACAGTCCTTGTGGGAGCGGGCTTGCCCGCGAAGAGCCCGCCACAGTCAATCGCGGTGCCGACGGCGCCCCGTGATCATCGACCACGGCAGGTTTTCCCGCATGCGCACGCTCTCGTAGATGGCCGCCAGCACATGCACGCAAACCAGCACCAGCAGCGCGTTGGCCAGCCAGCTGTGCAGGTCCATCGGCCAGTCGACACCAAACAGCGCGTCCACCTCCTGCGACGCCCACCCGGTAAGGCCCAGGCCGGCAATGCAGGTCAGCATCAGCACCATCACCAGGGCGCCAATCGGCGAATGCCCCATGTGATGGTCAAGCTCCCCATGCAGCAGCGCCCGGGCATGGCCGACCAGGCTTGCCGGGGTTGGCCAGAAGTCTGCCCAACGCGCGCTGCGTGGCCCGACAAAGCCCCAGATCACACGCACCACCACAACGGCCAGTGCGTAGTAACCCAGCCACTGGTGCCAGTCTTCACCTTCTTCGTTGAAGAAGTAGTTGGCGAAGAACACCACGGCGATCGACCAGTGGCACAGCCGCAGCAGGGGGTCCCACAGCTGTACCGTGCCGTCGCTGTTCAATCGTGGTACTCGGTCTTGACTGCCTTGCCAGTCACTGGGTCATGGTAGATCTCGACCTTCTTGCCATCCTTGTCGAAACCGTAGATCTCGTAGCAGTTACCCTTGGTGACCTTGAACTTGTTGATCTTGTAGCCCTGCTCCTTGAGCTGCGCCTGGAATTTTTCCTGATCCTGCCAGGTGCTTTTGTCAGCGGTGGTGCATTCGGTTGCGGCGAATGCAGTGCTGCTGGCGATCAAGAGGGTCATGGCGATCAATGTACGCATGGGCATGAACTCCATTCAGATGAGTGTAAAAGCGCATCCCTCAGCATAGTTCTGCATGCCGCTTTACGCTCATTCATTTGCTTTACACATCAATCGCAAAGAAAAACAAACTTAACAAATGAGCCAAAGCCACCGATGCTTGAGGCATTACGCCCATCGCACGGAGAACAACAACATGAACGACGTGGTCATCGTCGCCGCAACCCGTACCGCCATCGGCAGCTTCCAGGGCGCCTTGGCCACTGTGCCTGCAGTAGACCTGGGTGCCGCCGTGATCAAGCGCCTACTGGAACAGACCGGGCTGGCCCCGGAGCAGGTCGACGAAGTCATCCTCGGCCAGGTGCTTACCGCCGGTTCCGGGCAGAACCCGGCACGCCAGGCCGCGATCAAGGCCGGCCTGCCCTTCAGCGTACCGGCAATGACCCTGAACAAGGTTTGCGGCTCGGGCCTGAAGGCACTGCACCTGGCCGCTCAGGCCATCCGCTGCGGTGACGCCGAGGTAGTCATCGCCGGCGGCCAGGAGAACATGAGCCTTGCCCCCTACGTGATGCCGTCGGCCCGCACCGGCCAGCGCATGGGCCATGGCCAGCTGATCGACAGCATGATCACCGACGGCCTGTGGGATGCCTTCAACGACTACCACATGGGTATCACTGCCGAAAACCTGGTGGACCAGTACGGCCTCAGCCGTGAGCAACAGGATGCCTTTGCCGCCGAGTCGCAGCGCAAGGCAGTGGCGGCGATGGAGGCCGGCCGCTTCGATGATGAAATCACCCCGATCGTGCTGCCGCAGAAAAAGGGAGAACCCAAGGTGTTCGCGCGGGACGAGCAGCCACGCCCGGATACCACCGCTGAATCCCTGGGCAAACTGCGCCCGGCGTTCAAGAAGGATGGCAGCGTCACCGCCGGCAACGCCTCGAGCCTGAATGACGGCGCCGCCGCCGTGCTGCTGATGAGCGCCGCCAAGGCCAAGGCCCTGGGCCTGCCGGTGCTGGCCAGGATCGCGGCTTATGCCAGTGCCGGTGTAGACCCGGCGATCATGGGCATCGGCCCGGTTTCGGCCACCCAGCGCTGCCTGGACAAGGCCGGCTGGCAATTGGCCGAGCTGGACCTGATCGAAGCCAACGAAGCCTTTGCCGCGCAGGCGCTGGCCGTGGGCAAGGCGCTGGAATGGGATGCCGCGCGGGTCAACGTGAATGGCGGGGCGATTGCCCTTGGCCACCCGATTGGTGCGTCCGGGTGCCGGGTGCTGGTGACCCTGCTGCACGAGATGATCAAGCGGGACGCCAGGAAAGGCCTGGCAACCCTGTGCATTGGTGGCGGGCAAGGCGTGGCCTTGGCAATCGAGCGTTGATCTCGGGCTGATTCAAGCAGGCCCGGCCTCTTCGCGGGCTTGCCCGCTCCCACAGGGACCCCACTGAAGCTGAATCCAGTGGGGGCCCTGTGGGAGCGGGTTTACCCGCGAAAGGGCCGGTACAGGCAGCGAAAAATCAGGCCTTGACACGCAGCTCGCGGGCAGCTGCGACCATGTTCACCAGCGCTGCCTCGGTCTCCGGCCAGCCACGGGTCTTCAGCCCGCAATCCGGGTTGACCCACAGGCGCTCGGCCGGGATACGCCGGGCGGCCTTGCGCAGCAGCTTGACCATTTCCTCACGGGTCGGCACCCGTGGCGAGTGAATGTCATACACACCCGGGCCGATCTCGTTGGGGTAGGCGAACCGCTCGAACGCCGCCAGCAGCTCCATGTCGGACCGCGAAGTCTCGATGGTGATCACGTCGGCATCCATCGCCGCGATCGACTCGATCACGTCGTTGAACTCGCTGTAGCACATGTGGGTGTGGATCTGGGTTTCGTCACGCACCCCCGAGGCACAAAGGCGGAAGGCCTCGGTGGCCCAATCCAGGTAATGGGCCCAGGCGCCGTGGCGCAGCGGCAAGCCTTCACGGAAGGCCGCTTCGTCGATCTGCACGATCCTGATACCCGCCGCTTCCAGGTCGACCACTTCGTCGCGGATCGCCAGCGCCAGCTGGCGCGCCTGCACTTCGCGGCTCACGTCTTCACGCGGGAACGACCACATCAGCATGGTCACCGGGCCGGTCAGCATGCCCTTCATCACCTTGCTGGTCAGGCCCTGGGCGTACTTTATCCATTCCACGGTCATGGCCTTCGGCCGGCTCAGGTCGCCAACGATCACCGCAGGCTTCACGCAGCGCGAACCATAGCTCTGCACCCAGCCGAAGCGGGTGAACACATAGCCATCAATCTGCTCGGCGAAGTACTCGACCATGTCGTTGCGCTCGGCCTCGCCGTGCACCAGCACATCCAGGCCCAGGTCCTCCTGGATTTTCACCGCATGGCGGATCTCGCTGTGCATGGCCTCGACGTAATCGGCCTCGGTCAGCTTGCCCTGCCTGTAGGCCTGGCGTGCCAGGCGAATCGCCGAGGTCTGCGGGAACGAACCGATGGTGGTGGTCGGGAACGCCGGCAGGTCGAGCCCCGCACGTTGCTTGGCGATACGTTGGGCAAACGCCGACTGACGCTGGCTGTCAGCGGGCTTGATAGCCGCCAGGCGGGCCTGCACGGCCGGCTTGTGAATACGCGGCGAAGCGGCGCGGCTGGCCTGCACGGCCTGGCTCTGGGCCAATGCGGCGGCCACGTCGTCGGCTTGTGGGGCATTGATGGCCTTGGCCAGCAGCGCCACTTCCTGGCACTTCTGCACGGCGAAGGCCAGCCAGCTGTGCAGTTCGGCATCGAGCTGGTCTTCACGGTCCAGGTCCACCGGGCTGTGCAGCAGCGAGCAGGACGGCGCCACCCACAGGCGCTCACCCAGGCGCTCATGGGCATGGCGCAGTACCTCCAGCGCCTTTTCCAGGTCGCAGCGCCAGACGTTGCGGCCGTTGACCAGGCCCAGCGACAGCACCTTGTAGGCCGGCAGGCGGTCGAGGATGGTCGGGTACTGCTCGGGCGCACGTACCAGGTCGATGTGCAGGCCATCGACCGGCAGGTTGGCGGCCAGGCCCAGGTTGTCTTCCAGGCCGCCGAAGTAGGTTGCGATCAGCTTCTTCAGTGGCGCCCGCTGAAGGATGTTGTAGACCCGCTCGTAGGCATTCTTCCAGTTCTGAGGCAGGTCCAGGGCCAGGATCGGCTCATCGATCTGCACCCATTCCACGCCTTGGGCAGCCAGGCGGTTGAGGATCTGGTCATACAGCGGCAGCAGGCGATCGAGCAGCTCCAGCTTGTCGAAATCGCCACCCTTGGCCTTGCCCAGCCACAGGTAGGTCAGCGGGCCGATAACCACCGGCTTGACCGCGTGGCCCAGGGCCTGGGCTTCTGCCACTTCTTCGAACAGCTGCTCCCAGCTCAGGGCGAACTGCTGGTCGGCGGTGAATTCGGGGACCAGGTAGTGGTAGTTGGTGTCGAACCACTTGGTCATTTCCTGGGCGTGCGCGCCGCCGCAGCAGCTGTCACCCACAGCGCCACGGGCCATGGCGAACAGGGTCTGCAGGGTGGGCCCGGCAGCGTCGTGGCTGCGAAAGCGCTGCGGGATCACGCCGAAGGTCAGCGAGTGGGTCAGCACCTGGTCGTACCAGGCGAAGTCGCCGACCGGCAGCAGTTCGATGCCGGCGTCTTTCTGCACCTGCCAGTGGCGGGCACGCAGCTCGCGGCCGACGGAACGCAGGCCGGCTTCGTCGAGTTCACCCTTCCAGAAGGCTTCCTGGGCCTTTTTCAGCTCGCGGTCGCGGCCGATACGTGGAAAGCCCAGGTTGTGTGCCAGTGCCATGTCTTGTCCCTCAGCATGCATAAATGAATGAGGGGATTTTCCGGGCGCCGGCATCTTGAGACAAACTCATTAAATTTGAGATGAACTCAAGGTTTTCTCATGTTCATGTTGTTGTGCTGCCTGTACCGGCCCTTTCGCGGCTAAAGCCGCTCCTACAGGTACCGCGCCACCCTGTGGGAGCGGCTTTAGCCGCGAAAGGGCCGGCACAGGCAAACTCGGATGTCTCATTCAGAGCACCACCCTGCGCATCCGGACATGACCCCACCCGCCTTCTGCCGCACAATGCCACCTGACCAAACCAGGTACCCGGCCCCATGAGCCTGCTGAAAACCGCGCTGCGCGAAAACACCTTCGTCTGCGTCATGGAGTTCGTTCCCAAGCCCTCCGCAGAACGCTTCGCCGCCATGGACGCGATCCTGGCACGTGCGCACCTGTGTGGCTGGCCGATGACCGTGGCCATCGGCGACCGCGTCGGCAGCCCGCTGGACATGTCGCCACTGGACGCCCTCGCCTCGTTCAGCACCCCGGTACCCGCCCTGCCGCACTTCTCCGGCAAGGACCGCGAACGCCACCACCTGCTCGCCCAACTGCAACGCATGGATGCCGCCGGCCTCGACCAGCTGTTGCTGCTCACCGGCGACCGCCTGCCGGGCCACCAGCCCGGCCAGCGCCCGGTGCGCTACCTGGAATCGGTCGCAGCCCTGCAGATCGCCCGCCAGGCCTGCCCGCACTGGCTGCTTGGCGCGGCGCTCAACCCGTTCAAGTACTGCGAGGAAGAAGGCGGCGCCCAATACTTCAAGGCCGAGAAAAAACTGGCGGCGGGCGCCGACTTCCTCACCCTGCAACTGGGTTTCGATGCCGGCAAACACCAGGAAGCCATGCACTGGATGAACCGCCAGGCCGCGCCCAAGCCGATGCTGGCCTGCCTGATGAGCCTCACCCACGGGCGTGCGACGATGCTCGAACACGTGGCCGGCGTGACCGTCACGCCGTCCATGCGCGACATGCTGGAAGCGGAAGCGGCGCAGTCCAAGGTCTTTGCCCAGGCGCGCAGCGTCGACCGCCTGGCCTTGCAGATCATCGGCGTGAAGCTGATGGGCTACGCCGGCGTGCATCTGTCGGGGGTTCACGAACTCAAGCAACTGCTGGCCCTGGAGGCACGCATCGAGCACTGGCAGGCGCAAATCCACACACTGGAACAATGGGCGCCGGCCTGGCAGGCCAGCTGGCAGATGCCCGGCCTGCCGGCAGTCAGCTTCCATCCGCCGCAGGCAAGCTGGCGCCAGGGCGAGTCACGGGTCGATGCCTCGTTCAAGGAGAAAGCGCGCTATCACCTGATGCACGGCATGCATTCGCTGCTGTTCAGCCGCCGCAATGCCCTGAGCAAGGCATTTGGCTGGGCCGTGCGCCAGCCGATGTGGGCTACCCGCCTTGGCGCGCAGGTGCTGCACAAGGTGGAACACGCGGTGAAGCACCCGCTGGTAGGCTGCGACACCTGCGGCCGCTGCCGCCTGGAAGACACCCTGTACATCTGCCCGGAAACCTGCCCCAAGGGCCTGGCCAACGGCCCCTGCGGCGGCACCGCGCTGAACCGCTGCGAGTTCGGCGACCGCGAGTGCATCCACAGCGTCAAGTACCGCACCGCCAAGGCGGTGCGGCAGACAGCGCTGCTGACCGAGCGCCTGATCCCGTGCATCGAGCTCGAGACACGCCACCGCAGCTCATGGCCGCAGTGGTTCCAAGCCCAGACACCGCGTCAGCTCAGCCCGCAGCCAGCGCCTCGAACCCAGCCCGAATCGTAGCTTCGGGCAGTTCGTCGGCGATGAACACCATCACGCTCTCGCGGGTTTCACCCTCGGCCCATTCGGCGTCCCAGTCGAAGCCATAGAGCTTGAGCACACCCTGGAACACCAGCTTGCGCGCTTCACCGGCAATGTTCAGCACGCCCTTGTAGCGCAGCAGCTGCTTGCCGTGGGTTTCCAGCAGTTCGTTCATGAAGTCGCTGAGGCGGTCGATATCCAGCGCGCTTTCCGTGCGCAGCACCAAGGTGGAGATCCGGTCCGGGGTAGCGGGTTTGAGCAGCGGGCGTAGCGCTGGTTTCAGGTTCGCGCCCAGATCGGGGTTGAGGTTGAAACCACGCACATCCAGCAGCTCGGCCAGGTCGATTCGACCATGCTCGACCACGCGGATCGCCGCCCGGCCATTGATGCGGGCCAGGCGCTCGCGCAGGGCCTCGACCGCAGCGGGCTCGACCAGGTCGGTCTTGCTCAGCAGCAGGCGATCGGCAAAGCCGACCTGGGCCTGGGCGATGGTCTGGGTCAGGTGCAGCTCGGCGTGGGCGGCATCGACCAGGGTGATGATGCCGTCGAGGATGTAGCGCTCACGCAGCTCTTCGTCGATGAAGAAGGTTTGGGCCACCGGCGCCGGGTCGGCCAGGCCGGTGCATTCGATTACCAGGCGGTCGAAGGCGATCTCGCCGGCATCCAGGCGTTCGAGCAGCAGGTACAAGGCGCGGGTCAGGTCGCCATGGATGCTGCAGCACACGCAGCCATTGGCCAGGGTCATCACCTGCACCGGCTCGTCGCCCAGCAGTTGGCTGTCGATGCCGGCCTCGCTGAATTCGTTTTCGATCACGGCGATCTTCAGGCCGTGCTCGGCCTTGAGCATGTGCTTGAGCAAGGTGGTCTTGCCGGCACCGAGGAAGCCAGTGAGTACGGTTACGGGAATAGGCGTCTGCACGCAGAACATCTCCTGTGCAGTGAAATGGACGGGGGGAGCGCGATCCCTGTAGGAGCGGCCTTGTGTCGCGATCGGGCCGCAAAGCGGCCCCGGATTTTCAGCTTCGCAGCCAAAATTGCCGGGGCCGCGTTGCGGCCCGATCGCGACACAAGGCCGCTCCTACACAGTACCGCGCTAGCCTGGACTTAGCAGCACTTGGGCCCGGACTTGCCGCCATAACGCGCTTCCTGGCGTTCGCGGAAGAACTCCTCGTACGTCATGACCGGCTTGTCCGGGTGCTTGGTCTGCATGTGCTCGACGTAGTTGTCGTAGTCGGGCATGCCGACCATCAGGCGGGCTGCCTGCCCCAGGTACTTACCCAGTCGACCCAGGTCGTTGAACATCGCAGCAGTCCTCTCAAGCGTCAGGCAGGGCCTGGAACGGGGTTTCCTTGTCGGTGCGCTCCTTGCGGCCGAGGGCGGCGAAACCGACCTTGACAGCGAAGAACAGCACGCTGAACACCACCACCAGGAACAGCACGGTCAGGCCGGCGTTGGTGTAGGCGTTGAAGATCACGTGCTGCATCTGCCCGATGTCCTTGGCCGGGGCCAGTACCTGGCCGGCGTCCAGCGCGGTGCTGTACTTCTTGGCCAGGGCCAGGAAGCCGACTGCCGGGTTCGGGTCGAACAGCTTGATCAGGCCTGCGGTGGTGGTGCAGATCAGCAGCCACACGGCCGGCAGCAGGGTGACCCAGACGTAGCGCTGGCGCTTCATCTTGATCAGCACCACGGTGCCGAGCATCAGGGCAATACCGGCCAGCATCTGGTTGGAGATACCGAACAGCGGCCACAGGGTGTTGATGCCACCCAGCGGGTCGATCACGCCCTGGTACAGCAGGTAGCCCCACAGCGCCACGCAGCCGGCAGTACCGATCAGGTTGGCAGTCCACGACTCGGTGCGCTTGAGCGCCGGCACGAAGCTGCCCAGCAGGTCCTGCAGCATGAAGCGCCCGGCACGGGTGCCGGCGTCTACCGCGGTGAGGATGAACAGCGCCTCGAACAGGATGGCGAAGTGGTACCAGAAGGCCATGGTGTTTTCACCCGGCAGCACCTGGTGCAGGATCTGAGCGATACCCACGGCCAGGGTCGGCGCACCACCGGCACGGGCCAGCACGGTGTGCTCGCCAATGTCGCGGGCGGTGGCCTCGAGCTGCTCAGGGGTGATCAGGAAGCCCCAGCTGCTAACCGTTTGCGCAACCGACGCCACGTCTGCACCGACCACTGCGGCCGGGCTGTTCATGGCGAAGTACACGCCTGGCTCGATCACCGAGGCAGCGACCATGGCCATGATGGCAACAAACGATTCCATCAGCATGCCGCCGTAGCCGATGTAGCGGGCGTTGGTTTCGTTGTCCAGCAGCTTCGGCGTGGTCCCCGAGGAGATCAGCGCATGGAAGCCGGACACCGCGCCACAGGCAATGGTGATGAACAGGAACGGGAACAGGGTGCCCTTCCACACCGGGCCGGTGCCGTCGGTGAACTGGGTCAGCGCCGGCATCTTCAGCTCGGGCGCGATGATCAGGATACCGATGGCCAGGCCGACGATGGTGCCGATCTTGAGGAAGGTCGACAGGTAGTCACGTGGCGCCAGTACCAGCCATACCGGCAGTACCGCAGCGACGAAGCCATAGCCCACCAGCATCCAGGTGATCTGCACGCCGGTGAAGGTGAACGCCGGGCCCCAGGTCGGGTCTGCGGCAATCTGGCCCCCCAGCCAGATCGAAGCCAGCAGCAGCACCACGCCGATGACCGAGATCTCACCGATATGGCCCGGGCGGATGTAGCGCATGTAGATGCCCATGAACATCGCGATCGGGATGGTCGCCATCACCGTGAACATGCCCCATGGGCTTTCGGCCAGGGCCTTGACCACGATCAGCGCCAGCACCGCGAGGATGATGATCATGATCAGGAAGCAGCCGAACAGGGCGATGGTGCCCGGGATGCGGCCCATCTCCTCGCGCACCATGTCGCCCAGCGAACGGCCGTTGCGGCGGGTGGACAGGAACAGGACCATGAAGTCCTGCACCGCACCGGCCAGCACCACGCCGGCGATCAGCCACAGCGTACCGGGCAGGTAGCCCATCTGCGCGGCGAGTACCGGGCCGACCAAGGGCCCTGCACCAGCGATGGCGGCGAAGTGGTGACCGAAGAGGATGTGTTTGTTGGTCGGGACGTAGTCCAGGCCGTCGTTGTTGAGCACCGCCGGGGTGGCACGGCGTGGGTCGAGCTGCATCACCTTGGTGGCGATGAACAGGCTGTAGTAGCGATAGGCGACTAGGTAGATGGCCACTGCCGCGACCACGATCCACAAGGCATTGATCGCCTCGCCGCGACGCAGGGCAACCACACCCAGCGCACAGGCTCCTATGACTGCCAGCGCCAGCCACGGAATGTGGCGTAGCAGGCTATTATTGTTGTTCATGGTTTGCTTCCAGCTGGTGGATTGGAAAAGACCGCCCATCGAGTCTAGGGCGAGTCATCGCGCATTGCCACACTTGCTTTGGTCTAGAGCCTCTGCGGCCAGATTGCGGTACCTGATGTACATACCACTCTAACTATAGTCAGGATGTCACCTGAGGACCTATGCGAGGATCTACCCCATGAGCGATCACGACGAACGCCGCCGTTTCCAGCGCATCGACTTCGACGCCCCAACCGAACTGCGCCAGGGCGTGCAACGCTGGCCTGCCAAGCTGCTGGACCTTTCACTCAAAGGTTTGCTGATCGAACGCCCGGCAAATTGGGATGCCGACCTGACCCAGGATTTCGATGCCATCATTCACCTGGCCCCTGATGCACGGGTACAGATGCAGGTTGAACTGCGCCATGAGGAACCAGACCGCCTGGGTTTCATCTGCCTGTACATCGACGTCGAGTCGATGACTCATCTGCACCGTCTTGTGGAATTGAACGTGGCCGACAGCACCGAAATGATGCGTGAGCTGCGCGAACTCATCGAATAATGAAATCTCTTAGCTAGCTAATGGCTTCCCCACCTTGTGTTTCCTGTCTACCCAGACAGCTTTAAGCCTGGGTAGCAGCGTTTTGTACACACCCCTCTAGCACAGCCTCTGACGAGTTGGTACGCCTTCTGCATTGGGTTCTCGCACACCTTGCGGACGCTCTTGTGCGCGCTCCGATCAAAATATTGTATACAATTCTTGTGGCAATCATTTGTAGGAAGTGTCTACAGTAGCACCACAACAATAAACAGAGAGCCTGCTCCATGACTACGTCCCCTAGCACGTCTCCCGCCAAGCGCCCCGAGGATGAAAACCTCGGCCTTGGTGCCAACCTGGCCTATGGTCTGCAGCATGTGCTGACCATGTACGGGGGGATCGTCGCGGTACCCCTGATCCTGGGGCAGGCCGCGGGCCTGAACGGTGCCGAAATCGGCATGCTGATCGCCGCTTCGTTGTTTGCCGGTGGCCTGGCCACCCTGCTGCAAACCCTCGGCCTGCCGTTCTTCGGCTGCCAGTTGCCGCTGGTGCAGGGCGTGTCGTTCGCCGGTGTGGCAACCATGGGTGCAATCCTCAGCAGCGAGGGCGGCGGTGGCCTGCCGGGCGTGCTCGGCGCGGTCATGGCAGCGTCGCTGATCGGCTTTCTGATCACCCCGGTGTTCTCGCGCATCACCAAGTTCTTCCCGCCGCTGGTAACCGGCATCGTCATCACCACCATCGGCCTGACCCTGATGCCCGTGGCCGCTCGCTGGGTGATGGGTGGCAACAGCGCCTCGCCGGAATTCGGCAGCGTGGCCAACATCGGCCTGGCAGCCCTGACCTTCGCCATCGTGCTGCTGCTGAGCAAGCTGGGCAGCGCGGCGATCTCGCGCCTGTCGATCCTGCTGGCCATGGTATTCGGTACCCTGATCGCCTGGGCGCTGGGCATGGCCGACTTCAGCAAGGTCACCGAAGGCCCGATGCTCGCCTTCCCCACGCCGTTCCATTTCGGCATGCCGGAATTCCACATCGCCGCGATCCTGTCGATGTGCATCGTGATCATGGTGACCCTGGTGGAAACCTCGGCCGACATCCTCGCCGTGGGTGAGATCATCGACACCAAGGTCGACTCCAAGCGCCTGGGCAACGGCCTGCGCGCCGACATGGCCTCGAGCATCCTGGCGCCGATCTTCGGCTCGTTCACCCAGAGCGCGTTCGCCCAGAACGTCGGCCTGGTAGCCGTGACCGGGGTCAAGAGCCGCTACGTGGTGGCCACAGGTGGCGTGATCCTGGTGGTGCTCGGCCTGCTGCCGATCATGGGCCGGGTGATTGCCGCAGTCCCTACTCCGGTACTGGGTGGAGCGGGCATCGTGCTGTTCGGCACCGTGGCGGCCAGCGGTATCCGCACCCTGTCCAAGGTCAGCTACAAGAACAACGTCAACCTGATCATCGTCGCCGCCTCGCTGGGCTTCGGCATGATCCCGATTGCCGCACCGACCTTCTACCACCACTTCCCGAACTGGTTCGAGACCATCTTCCACTCGGGCATCAGCTCGGCGGCGATCATGGCCATCCTGCTGAACCTGATCTTCAACCACTTCACCGCCGGCAACTCGGACCAGCAGTCGGTGTTTGCCGCCGCGTACGAGCGCACCATCCAGTACTCGGACATTTCAGCGCTGCGTGATGGCGACTACTTCAAGGATGGCAAGCTGTTCGATGCCGAGGGTAATGAAGTGCCGATGCTGGAACTGGACGAGCATGGCAATGAAACGGTCAGGCGCAGTGCGGTTGCCGAGCATTGACTGCTGACTGAGCGGTGAGGTGGGGGGCCGACGCGCATCGTCGGCCCCTTTTTCGTTTTGCCTGTGCCGGCCCTTTCGCGGGTAAACCCGCTCCCACAGGGTTTGCGCAATCCTGAAGCTGATGCGGTACCTGTGGGAGCGGGTTTACCCGCGAAGAGGCCGGTACAGGCCACGAATTATTCGAACAGCGCATCCAGGGCCTGCTCCAGCCGGGTAACGGCAATCACCTGCAACCCTGCCGGAGCCTCTTTCGGCGCATTGCCCTTGGGCACGATGGCCCGCTTGAATCCATGCTTGGCGGCTTCCTTCAAACGCTCCTGGCCACTGGGCACCGGCCGCACCTCGCCGGAAAGGCCGATCTCGCCAAACACCAGCAGGCCATGGGCCAGGGGCCGGTTGCGCAGGCTGGACATCACCGCCGCCAGCAGCGCCAGGTCCGAGGCGGTTTCCAGCACCTTCACCCCGCCCACCACGTTGAGGAACACATCCTGGTCATGGGTGGGAATACCGCCGTGGCGGTGCAGCACTGCCAGCAACATGGCCAGGCGGTTCTGGTCCAGGCCCAGGGTCACCCGGCGCGGGTTGGCCAGGTGGCTGTCGTCGACCAGCGCCTGCACCTCCACCAGCATCGGCCGGGTGCCTTCCCAGGTCGCCATCACCACGCTGCCCGGAACTTCCTCCTGGGTGCGGTTGAGGAAGATCGCCGAGGGGTTGGACACCTCCTTCAGGCCGCGGTCGGTCATGCCGAACACACCCAGCTCGTTGACCGCGCCAAAGCGGTTCTTCACCGCCCGCAGCAGGCGCAGGCGGCCATCGGACTCGCCCTCGAAATACAGCACGGTGTCGACCATGTGCTCGAGTACCCGCGGGCCGGCCAGCGAGCCTTCCTTGGTCACGTGGCCGACCAGGAAGATCGCCGTGCCGCTCTGCTTGGCGTAGCGCACCAGCAACGCCGTGCTTTCGCGCACCTGGGCCACGCCGCCGGGCGCCGATTGCAGCTGCTCGGTGAAAATGGTCTGGATCGAGTCGATCACCATGACCCGCGGTTTCTCGACGCGGGCCGTGGCGATGATGGTCTCGATGCAGGTTTCGGTCATCACCTTGAGCTGGTCCTGGGGCAGGCCCAGGCGCCGGGAGCGCATGGCCACCTGCTGCTGCGACTCCTCGCCGGTGACATACAGCGCCGGCATGCCCACGGCAATGTTGCACAAGGTCTGCAGCAGGATGGTCGACTTGCCGATGCCGGGGTCACCACCGATCAACACCACCGAACCATCCACCAGGCCACCGCCCAGCACGCGGTCCAGTTCGGTGCTGCTGGTGGTGAAGCGCGGGATTTCCTCGACGCTGACTTCAGCCAGGGTCTTGATCTGCGCCTGCTGCCCGGTCCAGCCGGCACGGCCGCTACTGGGCGCAGCGGCACCGCCGCTTTCGATCATGGTCTCGACCAGCGTGTTCCAGGCCCCGCATTCGCCACACTGGCCGGCCCATTTGGGGAAGGTCGCACCGCACTCGGTGCAGCCATACAAGCGCTTGGCCTTGGCCATGGCTGGGGTCTCCTGGAAAAAAACCGCCATGATAGCCGAGCCGGACGTGCCTCGAACGCCTCGGGATGCGACAAAACTATTCGTTCTAACAGCAGTCTGTGGCCCTGAGCACAACGCATGAAGCGTTTGAGTGGCTTACACTGCGTAAACCTTACCTTTTGTTACAAGGAACCAAACATGGGCATGATCAGTGAATTCAAGGCCTTCGCGGTCAAAGGCAATGTCGTCGACATGGCGGTTGGTATCATCATCGGCGCGGCCTTCGGCAAGATCGTCTCGTCTTTCGTCGGTGACGTGGTCATGCCGCCACTGGGCCTGTTGATCGGTGGCGTGGACTTCAGCGACCTGGCAATTACCCTGAAGGCTGCCGAAGGTGACGTTCCGGCGGTAGTGCTGGCGTATGGCAAGTTCATCCAGACCGTGATCGACTTCGTGATCGTGGCCTTTGCCATCTTCATGGGGGTGAAGGCGATCAACCAGCTCAAGCGTGAAGAGGCCGTGGCGCCGACTGCACCGCCTGTGCCGACTGCAGAAGAGACCCTGCTGACCGAGATCCGCGACTTGCTCAAGTCGCAGAATCAGAACCGCTTGCCTTGAGATTGCCGGGGGCTGCCTTGCAGCCCTATCGCGACACAAGGCCGCTCCTACAAGGTTTTTGCATCTCCCAGGAAATAGCGGTTCCTGTAGGAGCGGCCTTGTGTCGCGATGGGCCGCAAAGCGGCCCCAACGGCCTTACCAGTAGTTCTCCACAGCCACCTGCCCCGGCCGCTTGCTCAGGCTCAATTGCAGGTCGCGCGCCTTCAGTACCTTGCGCGTTTCATCAATCATCTCTGGGTTGCCACACAGCATCACCCGCGAATGTTCCGGCGACAGTTCCAGCCCCGCCGCCTTCTCCAGCTCTCCATTCTCGATCAGCGTGGTAATACGCTGGTTCAACGCCCCCGGGTGCGGTTCACGGGTCACCACCGGAATGAACTGCAACTTGCCGGCGAATTCGGCCAGGTAATCGCGCTGCTCCAGCCCAGCGATCTCATCCACATAAGCCAGCTCTTTCGCTTCGCGCACCGAGTACACCAGCTTGATGTTGTCGAAACGCTCCCAGGCCTCGAAGTCCTGCAGGATCGACATGAACGGGGCAATGCCAGTACCGGTCGCCAGCAACCAAAGGTCGCGGCCACCGACGAAGCGGTCGAGGGTAAGGAAGCCGAAGGCCTGGCGGTCGATCAACAGAGTATCGCCTGCCCCCAGTCGGCTCAGCTCGCTGGTGAATTCCCCACCTGGCACCACGATGGAGAAGAAGTCGAGGTGCTCGTCATGGGGCGCGCTGACCATGGAATAGGCGCGCCACACCACGCTGCCATCGGCCTTGGTCACGCCAAGGCGCGCAAACTGGCCGGAACGGAAGCGGAACCCCGCATCGCGCGTAACCCGCAGGCTGAAGAGGTTCGGCGTAAGTGGCTGAACATCGAGCAGGGTCTGGCGGGTGAACTTTTCGGCGCTAGCGGTCATATCGGGCTCCAGGTTTGGCGTGCGCACAGTGTCGCGCAAAGTGGCGCGGATAAAAACCACTGCTTTGTAGGGCCTCATCTGCGGCGATCCTGCCGAAGTCGCATCGGATCCTGACCGCTATAACAAAAAAATCTCAGCACATTGGTAGGTCTTTTCCTACAATCATCCGGGCATCCAAACGGACTGGACCTGAGGCACAAGGAGTATTTCAGATGCGCCACTGGAAACCCGAGTATCTTCGTGCGTTCGCCGACGAACGCTGCCCACAGAAGTTGTTCGGCATGGCCGTGGATATGGCGCAAGATCTGGGCATGGAGTATCTGGGGTTGAACATTCGCATCCAGATCGCTACGCAAACACCCCACCTGTTCATGTACAGCAATTACCCCCGTGAATGGATCGAGCGCTACCAGCGCGATGACCTCTACAAGCAGGATTCAGCCGCCAATGCGAGCCATGTCTCGACCATGCCGGTGCTGTGGACCGATGATCTGTATCGCGAGGCTCCGCAATTTCGTAAAGCTGCCTGCCAGAGCGGTTTGCGCCATGGCTGGACGCAGTCATTGCACGACCAGCAGCACAACGAAAGCCAGATAAGCGTGGCCAGGTCCACCAAGCCCATCAGTATTGTCGAACTCTACAGAAAGGCCGGCAGTGTGCAGTGGCTGAGTCACAAACTGCATGAAGTGATCAGCGCACATCACCTCACTGCACTATGCCCGCCGCAGCCGAAAATGAGCGAGCGGGAGCTGGAAGTGCTGAAATGGTCGGCCGCCGGCAAGACCGCCGCCGACGTTGCCTGCATCCTGTCACTGTCGCAAAGCACGGTAAACTTCCATATCCGCAGTGTCATCACCAAGACCAACGCCGCCAACAAGGCCGCCGCCATCGCCATCGCCGTCATGCGTGGCTGGATCTGACCTTCAAACCTGCGACCTTGGGCAAAGCCCTGTAGAATCGCCCGGCAAAGCCCGGGGCGAACCGCAACGGGCAGTTTCGTACCCGAGCCAGACGCCATGCCCCTGTTGACCACCCCCTACGCCGAACTCGACCTGATCCGCCAGCCGGAACAGGCCAACGACCCGCTGCAGGCTTTCGATGCCGCCGACGAGTACCTGCTTGCGCAACTGCACGAACAGGCCCCCGAGGCCAACTGCCGGGTTCTGGTGCTCAATGACAGCTTCGGCGCCCTGGCCGCCAGCCTGGCGGGCAAGCTGCAGGTAGTCAGCAGTGGCGATTCGCACTTGGCGCACCTGGCCCTGGAAAAGAACCTGGCACGCAACGGCCTGCCATTTGACAGTGTGCCGTTCGTGCCGGCCAGCGAACAGTGGCAAGGCCCGTTCGACCGGGTACTGGTGCGCGTGCCCAAGACCCTGGCCCTGCTCGAAGAACAGCTGATCCGCCTGCAAGGCCACCTGGCGCCCGGTGCGCAGGTGATTGCCGGGGCGATGATCAAGCACCTGCCACGGGCGGCCGGTGACCTGATGGAGAAGTACATCGGCCCGGTGCAGGCCTCGCTGGCGCAGAAGAAGGCCCGCTTGCTGACCGCGACGGTGGCCGAACGGCCGGTCGCCCGCTCGCCCTACCCTAGCCGCTACCGCCTCGACGCGCCGGCGCTGGAGCTGCTCAACCACGCCAACGTGTTCTGCCGAGAGGGGCTGGATATCGGCACGCGGGCGTTCCTGCCGCACCTGCCCCGCGAACTGGGCCGCGCGCGGGTGGCGGACCTGGGCTGCGGCAACGGCGTGCTGGCGATCGCCAGCGCCCTGGCCAACCCGGATGCCCAATACACCCTGGTCGACGAGTCGTACATGGCTGTGCAATCGGCGCGGGAGAACTGGCAGGCCGCGCTGGGCGAGCGCCCGGCGGTGTTCGAGGCAGCCGATGGGTTGGCGGGGGTAGAGAAGCAGTCGCTGGATGTGGTGCTGTGCAATCCGCCGTTCCACCAGCAGCAGGTGGTGGGCGATTTCCTCGCCTGGCGCATGTTCCAACAGGCGCGTGAAGCGTTGGTGGTGGGTGGGGCGCTGTATATCGTGGGTAACCGGCACCTGGGCTATCACAGCAAGCTGGCGCGGTTGTTCCGGGGGGTGGAGCAGGTGGCGGCAACGCCCAAGTTCGTCATCCTTAAAGCTCGTAAATAGGCTTTGGGGGCTGCTTTGCAGCCCATCGCGACACAAGGCCGCTCCTACAGGGAGACGCGACAATCTGAATGATCGCGTTCCCTGTAGGAGCGGCCTTGTGTCGCGAAAGGGGCGCAAAGCGCCCCATTGGTTCAATGGGTGGTCAGCCCCGCAGCCCCCATGAACAGGCGCATCACGTAGGCCGCCACGCCCAGGGCCGCCACGCTCATCGCCCAGATCAGCAGCAGCCAGCCCAGCCGCTGCCACAGGGGTTTCTTCTCGTCCAAGCCATGCTTGCCGGTCATCATGCAGCCCTCCTAGTGATAGCCGTCTTCATGGGTCACCTTGCCGCGGAACACGTAGTAGCTCCAGAAGGTATACATGAGGATGAACGGCAGGATGAACAGTGTGCCCACCAGCATGAAGCCCTGGCTCTGCGGTGGTGCAGCGGCATCCCAGATCGAGATCGACGGCGGGATGATGTTCGGCCACAGGCTGATGCCCAGGCCGCTGTAACCGAGGAAGATCAGCACCAACGTCAGCAGGAACGGCGTGTAGTGCGCATTGCGCGCCACCGCCTTGAGCAACCCGTAGAAGGTTACCAGCACCAGGATCGGCACCGGCATGAACCAGACCAGGTTAGGCATGCTGAACCAGCGGTCGGCGATCTGCGGGTAGGCGATCGGTGTCCACAGGCTGACGATGCCGATCACTACCAGCAGCACCAGCGCCAGCGGCCGGGCGATGTCGTGCATCTTCTGCTGCAGCGACCCTTCGGTTTTCATGATCAGCCAGGTGCAGCCCAGCAGGGTGTAGGCAACGATCAGCCCCAGGCCGCAGAACAGGCTGAACGGGGTCAGCCAGTCAAGGGTGCCACCGGCGAAATGCCGGTCGACCACCTTGAAGCCTTCGAGGAAGGCACCCAGCGCCACGCCCTGGAAGAAAGTGGCGATCAACGAACCCCAGATGAACGCCTTGTCCCAGATGTGGCGCTTGTCGGCCTTGGCCTTGAAGCGGAACTCGAAGGCCACGCCGCGGAAGATCAGGCCGATCAGCATCAGGATCAATGGCAGGTACAGGGCCTCCAGCACTACCGAGTAAGCCATCGGGAACGCCCCGAACAGCCCGGCACCGCCCAGCACCAGCCAGGTCTCGTTACCGTCCCACACGGGGGCGACGGTGTTCATCATCACATCTCGGTCATGCTCGCCCTTGACGAACGGGAAGAGCATGCCGATCCCCAGGTCGAAACCATCCATCACCACGTACATCATGACGCCGAAGATGATGATCACGGCCCAGATCAGCGGAAGGTCGATACCCATGGCTCAGTTCCCCTTGCTCAGGCTGGCGGAGTTGGCCTCTCGGCCATCATCGGCGGCGGACAGCGGCCGCGCCGGCGTGCGTTTGGTGCCAGGGCCACCAGGTTTGTGCTCGTCACCCTCACCGGTCTGCGGCCCTTTGCGCACCAGGCGCATCATGTAGCCAAGGCCGGTGCCGAACAGGGCGAAGTACACCACCACGAAGGCCACCAGGGTGAAGCCGAGCTGGGCGTAACTGTGGTTGGACACACCGTCTGCCGTGCGCATCAGGCCATACACCACCCAGGGCTGGCGGCCGATTTCGGTGGTGAACCAGCCGGCCAGCAGCGCGATCAGCCCGGAAGGGCCCATCCACAGGGCCAGGTACAGGAACGGCCGCGAGGTGTAGAGCGTGCCGCGCTTGCGCAGCCAGAGGCTCCACAGGCCGACGAAGATCATCAGGAACCCCAGCCCGACCATGATCCGGAACGACCAGAAGACGATGGTCGAGTTGGGCCGGTCTTCGGGCGGGAACTCCTTCATCGCCGGCACCTGCTTGTCCAGGCTGTGGGTCAGGATCAGGCTGCCGAGCGCCGGGATCTCGAGCTTGAAGCGGGTAGTTTCGGCCTGCATGTCGGGAATGCCGAACAAGATCAGCGGGGTCGGCTCGCCGGGCACGTTCTCCCAGTGGCCTTCGATCGCGGCGATTTTCACCGGCTGGTGCTTGAGCGTGTTGAGGCCATGGAAGTCACCGATCACCGCCTGGATCGGGGCGACGATCAGCGCCATCCACATGGCCATCGACAGCATCTTGCGCACCGCCGGGTTGTCACGCCCGCGCAGCAGGTGCCAGGCCGCCGATGCACCGACGAAGAACGCGGTGGCAACGAACGCGGCAGTGGCCATGTGCATCAGGCGGTAGGGGAACGAGGGGTTGAATACCACCGCCAGCCAGTCCACCGGCACCACCCGGCCATCGATGATCTCGTGGCCTTGCGGGGTCTGCATCCAACTGTTGGAGGCAAGGATCCAGAAGGTCGAGACCAGGGTGCCGAGCGCCACCATCACCGTGGAAAAGAAGTGCAGGCCACGGCCGACGCGGTTCCAGCCAAACAGCATGACCCCCAGGAAGCCAGCCTCGAGGAAGAACGCGGTCAGCACCTCGTAGGTGAGCAGCGGGCCGGTAATGGCGCCGGCGAAGTCGGAGAAGCGGCTCCAGTTGGTACCGAACTGGTAGGCCATGACCAGGCCGGAAACCACCCCCATGCCGAAGTTGACGGCGAAGATTTTCGACCAGAAGTGATAAAGGTCACGGTAGACCTGGTTGTTGGTCCGCAGCCAGAGGCCTTCGAGGACTGCCAGGTAGCTCGCCAGGCCAATGGTGATGGCCGGGAACAGGATATGGAACGACACGGTAAAGGCGAACTGCATTCGGGCGAGCTCTAAGGCCTCTATTCCGAACATGGTGCTTCCTCTTCAGATAATCCGGCGTCCGGGCCGCTGGCCCCGTCGCCCACTGCCCCCACGGTAGTCGAGTGCGGCGCGTTGGAATTGTTCTGTTCGATCGCAGGGATTTCGGCCCAAGGGCCCGATCGTTACATCTGGAACGATTGACCCAGATCAACGATTGCTAGGAAGCATAGTCCTGAATGGCCCGCCGGGCCGTGTGGTTGATTGCCGCGTGACCGGTTGCCCCACCCCCTTTCATGACGCGTGAAAAAGTGCCGACCCCGGCAAACAGTAACCGTTTGTTACAAACAGATGATACGCTGCGCACCCCTCTACTGCGCCGAGGCCCCTGGTTTCCGATGTCCGATTCCGCACCGCAGTTGTTGCGTCACCACCGCCCTTTCCTGGCCTTCTGGCTGGCCCGCGTGTTCACCGCCAGCGGCTTCCAGATGCTCACCGTGGCCATTGGCTGGCACCTCTACCAATTGACCGGCAATGTGCTGGACCTGGGCCTGGTCGGCCTGGTCGAGTTCGCCCCAAGGGTGCTGTTCATGCTGCACACCGGGCATGTCGCCGACCGCTATGACCGGCGCAAGGTCGCTGCGCTGTGCCAGAGCCTGCAGGGGCTGATAGCCCTGGCACTGGCGCTGGGCAGTGCCACCGACAACGTCACCCGCGAGCTGATCTTCGCCCTCGCCTTCCTGCTCGGTGCCACGCGTTCGTTCGAAATGCCGGCGACCCAGGCGCTGCTGCCCAATGTGGTACCGGCCGGGCTGTTCCCACGCGCGGTGGCGGCTTCGGCCTCGGCCACCCAGTCGGCAACCATTGTGGCGCCGGCGGTGGGCGGCTTCCTGTATGCCTTCGGCAGCATCTGGGTATACGGCCCCACCGTGGCCCTGTACGCCATCGCCTGCGTGCTGACCCTGAGCCTGCAGGCACGCGGCCAGGTGGCCCAGCGCGGGCGCGCCAGCATCGAATCGCTGCTGGCCGGCATCCGCTTCATTCGCAGCCGGCCGGACATCCTCGGCGCCATCTCGCTGGACCTGTTCGCGGTACTGCTGGGCGGGGCCACCGCGCTGTTGCCGGTGTTCGCCAAGGACATCCTGCTGACCGGCCCGCTGGGCCTCGGCCTGCTGCGCTCGGCGCCAGCGGTGGGGGCATTGCTGATGTCGCTGTGGCTGGCGCGTTTCCCGTTCGAGCGCAACGTGGGGCGGACCATGTTCACGGCAGTGGGCGTGTTCGGCGTGGCGACCATCGCCTTCGGCCTGTCGACCTCGTTCTGGTTCTCGCTGGCAGTGCTGGTGGTGCTGGGTGCGGCAGACATGATCAGCATGGTTATCCGCGGTGCCTTCGTGCAGTTGGAGACGCCGGATGAAATGCGCGGACGGGTGAGTGCGGTGAACGGCTTGTTCATTGGTGCCTCGAACCAGCTCGGCGAGTTCGAATCGGGGGTGACCGCGCACTGGTTTGGCACAGTGCCGGCGGTGGTGCTGGGTGGGGTGGGTACGTTGGTGGTGACCGGGGTGTGGATAAAACTGTTCCCGACACTGGCCAAGCGAGATCGATTGCATAACGGTTGATCGCTCGCCTGTGCCGGCCCTTTCGCGGGCTTGCCCGCTCCCACAAGGACCGCGCCGCCCTCAGGCCCTGTGGTGTCCCTGTGGGAGCGGGCAAGCCCGCGAAGGGGCCAGAACAGGCCATGCAGAACCCATTCCCCAACGGCCATAGGCCCCCGCCAAGCATGCTGGTATGATGCGCGGCTTTTTTCCGCCCCACACAAAACCACGGCAACCGGTACGGTCTGTGCTTTGCTGATGGGGTCGATACATTCATGGCGCCGGGGGCGCCTCGGGGAGCGGGCATGCTGGAAAGGCTGTTTCAACTAAAAGCACACAACACCAATGTGCGCACCGAGATTCTCGCGGGCGTCACCACCTTCCTGGCCATGGCCTACATCCTGTTCGTCAACCCGAGCATCCTCGGCGAGACCGGCATGGACAAGGGCGCGATCTTCGTCGCCACCTGCCTGGCCGCGGCCATCGGCTCGGTGACCATGGGCCTGATCGCCAACTACCCGATCGCCCTGGCGCCGGGCATGGGCCTGAACGCGTTCTTCACCTACACCGTGGTCCTGCACATGGGCCACACCTGGCAGGTGGCACTGGGTGCGGTGTTCCTGTCGGCGGTGATGTTCTTCCTGCTGTCGATCTTCCGCATCCGCGAATGGATCGTGAACAGCATCCCGCTGCCGCTGCGTTCGGCCATTGCCGCGGGTATCGGCCTGTTCCTGGCACTGATCGCCCTGCATAACGCAGGCATCGTCGTCGATAACCCGGCCACCCTGGTGGGCCTGGGCGACCTCAAGCAGCCAGCACCGATCCTTGCCACCCTGGGCTTCTTCCTGATCGTCGGCCTCGAGTCGCTGAAAGTGCGCGGCGCCGTGCTGATCGGCATTCTCGCCGTAACCATCGCCTCGATCCTGATGGGCGTGACGCCCTTCGGCGGCGTGGTCTCGATGCCGCCATCGCTGGCCCCGACCTTCCTGCAGCTGGACATCGCCGGCGCGCTGGACGTGGGCCTGGTCAGCGTGATCTTCGCCTTCCTGTTCGTCGACCTGTTCGACAACTCCGGCACCCTGATCGGCGTGGCCAAGCGCGCCGGGCTGATGGGCAAGGACGGCCACATGCCGAAGATGGGCCGTGCCCTGATCGCCGACAGTACCGCAGCCATGGCCGGCTCCCTGCTGGGCACCTCGACCACCACCAGCTACATCGAATCCGCCGCCGGCGTGAGCGCCGGTGGCCGCACCGGCCTGACCGCCATCGTGGTCGCCGTGCTGTTCCTGCTGGCGCTGTTCTTCGCCCCGCTGGCCGGTAGCGTGCCGGCCTTCGCCACCGCCCCGGCGCTGCTGTTCGTCGCGGTGCTGATGGCCTCGGGCCTGGCAGAAATAAACTGGGACGACGTCACCGAAGCCGCACCGGTGGTAGTGACCGCCCTGGCCATGCCGCTGACCTACTCGATCGCCAACGGCATCGCCTTCGGCTTCATTTCCTGGACCGCCGTCAAGCTGATCTCCGGCCGCCACCGCGACCTGAACCCGGCCCTGGTGATCCTTTCCATCCTGTTCGTCATCAAGCTGGGCTGGTTCAACGCATGAGTGCTGCTTTCGACCCCTCCTCCTACACCACCCAGCTGGACGCCAAGGTGGCCCGGCTGCGCGAGCTGCTGGCACCGTTCGGCGCGCCGGAGCCGGCCGTTTTCGACTCGCCGCGCGAGCATTACCGCCTGCGCGCCGAATTCCGCCTGTGGCGCGAGGACGGCCAGCGCCACTACGCCATGTTCGCCCCGGGCGAGAAGCACAAGGCGATCCTGATCGACGACTTCCCCATCGCCAGCCAGCGCATCAATGCACTGATGCCGCGCCTGAAGGCGGCCTGGCAGGCCAGCGAGGAACTGGGCAACCGCCTGTTCCAGGTGGAGTTCCTCACCACCCTGGCTGGCGATGCCATGGTCACCCTGTGCTACCACCGCCCGCTGGACGAGGCCTGGGAAACGGCCGCACGGCAGCTGGCCGAAGAGCTGGGCGTGAGCATCATCGGCCGCTCCAAGGGCAAGCGCCTGGTCATCGGCCGTGACTACGCGGTGGAAAAACTCGACGTCGCTGGCCGTGTGTTCAGCTACCGCCAGCCGGAAGGCGCGTTCACCCAGCCCAACGGCGCGGTGAACCAGAAGATGCTGAGCTGGGCCTTCGAGGCCATCGGCGAGCGCGATGACGACCTGCTGGAGCTGTACTGCGGCAACGGCAACTTCACCCTGCCGCTGGCCACCCGCGTGCGCCAGGTGCTGGCCACGGAAATCAGCAAGACCTCGGTCAATGCCGCGCTGAGCAACCTCGACGAGAACGCTGTGGATAACGTGCGGCTGGTGCGCCTGTCGGCAGAGGAGCTGACCCAGGCGCTGAATGAGGTGCGGCCGTTCCGTCGGCTGGAAGGCATCGACCTGAAGAGCTACGAGTTCGGTACGGTGTTCGTCGACCCGCCGCGGGCGGGGATGGACCCGGATACCTGCGAGCTGACCCGGCGTTTCGAGCGGATCTTGTACATCTCGTGCAACCCGGAGACGCTGGCGGCGAACATTGCCCAGTTGCAGGACACTCACCGCATCGAACGGTGTGCGTTGTTTGACCAGTTCCCCTATACCCACCATATGGAGAGTGGGGTTTTGCTGGTTCGGCGCTGACCTTCAGATCGCCGGGGCTGCTTTGCAGCCCATCGCCGGCAAGCCAGCTCCCACAGGTACTGCACCGGCCTTGAGGGCAGCGCGGTCGGTGTGGGAGCTGGCTTGCCGGCGATGGGCCGCAAAGCGGCCCCAGGCTTCACTCAGAAGTCGAAGAAGACTGTCTCCCCTTCCCCCTGAATACGGATATCGAAGCGATACGCCGTCTTCCCGTCCACTTCACAACGCTTGGCAATCAAGGTTTCACGCCGCTGCGGCTGCTCGATCAGGTTGAGCACCGGGCACTTGGCATTGGCCTCGGCCTCGTCATCGAAATACAGCCGCGTGTGCAGGTGGATGTTGATCCCCCGGGCAAACAGGCTGATGTTGATGTGCGGCGCCATCGGCACGCCCGCAGCGTTGTTCACCACACCCGGCTTGACCGTGTACAGGGTCCACTCACCGGCATCGAAGGTGGTGGCGGTGCGGCCGAAGCTGTTGAAGGCGTTTTCCAGGTTGTAGGCATCCTGGTACTCGCCGTTGGCATCGGCTTGCCACACTTCCAGGAACGAGTCGCGCACCAGGTGGCCGTTACCGTCATACACCTGGCCGATCAGCAGGATGTGCTCGCCCGGCGCGTCCGGCTTGGCCAGGCGGTTCCAGATTTCCTGGTCGCGGGTCGGGTTGCCGGCCGCTTCCAGGGCCAGGCCGATGTGCACGTAGGGGCCGGCGGTCTGCGAAGGGGTTTCCGGCAGCAATTCGATTGGCATGGCGGGGTCCTCAGCAGTTTTCGAAGTGGGTCTTGCGCTGGCCGCGCAGCACGATGTCGAAGCGGTAGGCCAGGCAGTCCATCGGGTTGGCGTTGCTCATGTCGAGCTTGGCGATCAACTGCTGCACGGCTTGCGGGTTGGCGATCGACTTGACGATCGGGCACATCGGGATCAGCGGGTCACCCTCGAAGTACAGCTGGGTGATCAGCTTGGTGGCGATCGACGGGCCGCTGATGGCGAAGTGGATGTGCGCCGGGCGCCAGTCGTTCGGGCCGTTGCGCCATGGGTACGGGCCCGGCTTGATGGTGCGGAAGCTGTAGTAGCCATCACGGTCGGTCAGGCAACGGCCGACGCCACCGAAGTTCGGGTCCAGCGGCGCCAGGTAGCGGTCGTTCTTGTGACGGTAGCGGCCGCCGGCATTGGCCTGCCACATTTCTACCAGGGTATTCGGCACAGGCTTGCCGTACTGGTCGACCACACGGCCGGCGACGATGATGCGCTCGCCGATCGGCAAGCCGCCGTTGTTGAAGTTCAGCAGCAGGTCATGGTCATGGGCGCCGAAGCCCAGGTGGGAAAAGTCCGGGCCGGTGGTTTCGCTGATCGACTGCGGGATGCTGACCAGTGCCTGGCGTGGCGAGCGGGCAATGGACGTCTTGTAGTCAGGCGTAAGGGCTTTCGGGTGCCAGTTGCGATCACGGATCACGAAGCGGCTGTTGTCCTGGGCGGGCATGCCGGTTTCCTCTCTTGGAATTATGGAAATGCGCGGGGGGTTATTTGAAACCCTGTCGCGGGCAAGCCCGCTCCCACATGCAGTTTCAGGCAGGTAGCGTGCAATGAATATTGAAATCAGCCACATCAAACATAACCATTTGGTTATGCATAAGCACCTTGGCCTGACACTCGCCGCTGTCGTGGACTAATCTTTGTCTTCTTGTTTCACGCTCCGGAGAGCATTCATGGATTGGCGAAAAGGCCGACGCAGCGACAATGTGGTCGATGCCCGAGGCGAAGGTGGTGGCGGCGGCATGCGTTTCGGCGGCGGCAAGGGGCTGGGGCTTGGTGCGGTGCTGCTGATTGTCGGCATCGGCTGGCTCACCGGCCAGGACCCGTTGCAGATTCTTGGCCAGCTCGCCGGCCAGATGGAGCAGCAACAGCAGCAGGCACCCAGCAGCGCGGGCGGCAAGGCTCCGCCCGCCAACGACCAGCAGGCCGAGTTCGTCGCCTCGATCCTGGGCGACACCGAAGACACCTGGAAAGCCCTGTTCGCCGAGGGCGGCAAGCAGTACCGCGACCCCAAGCTGGTGCTGTTCAGCGGCCAGGTTAATTCGGCCTGTGGCTTTGCCTCGGCGGCGGTGGGGCCGTTCTACTGCCCGGCAGACCAACGGGTCTACCTGGACATGTCGTTCTTCCGCGAAATGGAAACCCGCTTCGCCGCAGCCGGCGACTTTGCCCAGGCCTACGTGATCGCCCACGAAATCGGCCATCACGTACAGACCCTGCTGGGCGTGTCGGCCAAGGTCGATGCCGCGCGCCGCAGTGGCCAACGCATGGAAGGCGACAATGGCCTGCTGGTGCGCCAGGAGCTGCAGGCCGACTGCCTGGCCGGTGTATGGGCCTACCAGGCGCAGAAGCGCCTGAACTGGTTGGAACCGGGCGACGTCGAAGAGGCACTGAACGCGGCCAATGCCATTGGCGATGACCGCCTGCAGCAGCAAGGCCGCGGGCGCGTGGTACCAGACTCGTTCACCCACGGCACCTCGGCGCAGCGGGTGCGCTGGTTCAAGGCCGGGTTTGCCGAGGGCGAAGTGAACCGCTGCGATACCTTCAGCGCGCGCAACCTCTGAGGCTTCATGGGGCTGCAAGGCAGCCCCAATCAAGCCAGTTACAAATCTGCTGAAAAAGCGTTTCAGCTTCCTCCACAACTGCCGATAACCCCTGCACGAATCAGCGGGCATCCAGAACAACAACGCCTGGCGATCGAAGATCAAGCGAGCGAAAACAACTTCTGGAGAGCGTGCATGAACAGCTGGTTCGCCAACATCAGCGTCAACCTCAAACTCGGCCTGGGCTTCGGCCTGGTACTGATCCTCACCGGCCTGCTGGCCCTGACCGGCTGGACCAGCCTGGGCAGCCTGATCGACCGCAGCAACTGGATGGGTGATATCGGCCAGCTCAACAAGGACCTGACCGACCTGCGCATTGCCCGCCTGCAGTACATGATCGCCAACGGCGACGATGCCGCCGCCGCCAACACCCAGACCAAGCTGGACGCCTTCAGCAAACAGCAGGCCTACCTGGCCAGCACCTTCAAGAGCCCGGAAAACATCAAGCTGCTGGGTGAACTGGGCGAGACCATCAGCGCCTACAAGGTGTCGCTGAACAAGATGCGCCAGGGCTACGACGCCACCCGCACCG
Source organism: Pseudomonas sp. B23(2017) (assembly GCF_002113725.1). Classification (NCBI taxonomy): domain Bacteria; kingdom Pseudomonadati; phylum Pseudomonadota; class Gammaproteobacteria; order Pseudomonadales; family Pseudomonadaceae; genus Pseudomonas; species Pseudomonas sp. B23(2017). Next base: position 444,631 of record NZ_NEJM01000003.1, read on the forward strand.
CGCGCACGGCCATGGACGGTTCGGCCAGCCGCGCCGACCAGGCCATGGACGCCCTCAGCCAGGAAGTCATGGCGCGCCCAGAAGCCGACAGCGTGCGCCTGGCCCAGTACCAGCTGATCAGCAAGGCCCGCCAGCAACTGCTCCAGGTGCGCATCGACGTACGCGGCTACATTGCCGAAAACAGCGCTGCCAACGAGCAGGCCGCCCTGCGCCAGCTGGACGCCGCCCTGGCCGAAATCGACAACCTCAAGCGCCAGCTGCCGGCCGAAGACACGCGCCTGCAACAGTTCGAAGGCTCGGTGCTGGCCTACCGTGACGCCGTGCGCCAGTTCCGCGATGCGGTCGCCAACATCACCACTGCGCGCGCCGAAATGACCGTGCAGGGTGCCGACATCGTCAAGCGCAGCGACGCGCTGTACCAGATCCAGCTGCAGCGCCGCGACATCGAGAGCACCCAGGCTCGCAGCCTGCAGGCCATCGCCACGCTGCTGGCGCTGCTGGTCGGCGTGCTGGCGGCAGTGCTGATCACCCGGCAGATCACCCGCCCGCTGCGCGACACCATGGTGGCAGTGGAAAAGATCGCCAGCGGCGACCTCACCCAGCACCTGCGCGTCACCCGCCGCGACGAACTGGGCGTGCTGCAACAAGGCATCGCCCGCATGGGCACCACTTTGCGCGAGCTGATCAGCGGCATCCGCGATGGCGTCACCCAGATCGCCAGCGCTGCCGAGGAACTGTCGGCGGTGACCGAGCAGACCAGCGCCGGCGCCAACAGCCAGAAGGTCGAGACCGACCAGGTGGCCACCGCCATGCACGAAATGGCCGCTACCGTTCAGGAAGTGGCGCGCAATGCCGAACAGGCCTCGCATGCCGCCACCGGTGCCGATGACGAAGCCCGTGCCGGCGACCGCGTGGTGGGCGAAGCAATTGGCCAGATCGAGCGCCTGGCCGAGGACATGCACCGCTCCACCGAAGCCATGAACCTGCTGCAGCAGGAAAGCCAGAAGATCGGCAGCGTGATGGACGTGATCAAGTCGGTGGCCGAACAGACCAACCTGCTGGCGCTGAACGCAGCGATCGAGGCGGCGCGTGCCGGCGAGGCCGGCCGTGGTTTTGCCGTGGTCGCCGATGAAGTGCGCGGCCTGGCCCAACGCACACAGAAATCCACCGAAGAGATCGAAGAACTGATCGCCAGCCTGCAGCATGGGACCCAGCAAGTGGCTACGGCCATGCAAGGCAGCCGTACCCTGACCGACAGCAGCGTCGAGCTGGCGCGCAAGGCCGGGGCTTCGCTGGAGAGCATCACCAGTACCGTGTCGAGCATCCAGTCGATGAACCAGCAGATTGCCGCAGCGGCAGAGCAGCAGAGTGCGGTGGCGGAGGAGATCAGCCGCAGCATCCTGAATGTGCGCGATGTGTCGGAGCAGACGGCGGCGGCCAGTGACGAGACGGCGGCGTCCAGCGTGGAGTTGGCGCGGTTGGGTGGACAGTTGCAGACGTTGGTCAGCCAGTTCCGCGTCTGATCCTGGAGTCTGGGGCCGCTTTGCGGCCCATCGCGACACAAGGCCGCTCCTACAAGGGACCGCGATCTCCTGTAGGAGCGGCCTTGTGTCGCGAAAGGAGGGCAAAGCCCTCCCAGCGATGGAACAGGTATTACTTGACGATCATCCCTACCCCACGCCCACGCGGATCCGAAGCGGTCTCCAGCTTCGTCCCATCAACCCGGATCGCCTGGATATCCCCCATCTCCCAGCCCTGGTCCTCCAGCACATAGCCCATTTTCTTCAGTTCATCAGCCACCGGCCCGGTCAGCGGCGCATAGCTGTCGAAGTAGATGGTGTCCTTGGGCAGCAACTGATGGTGCACGCGCTGAGCCGCCACCGCCTTGTCCAGCGGCATGTCGTAGTCGTACAGGTTGTTCATCACCTGGAAGATCGAGGTGAAGATCCGCGACCCACCCGGGGTACCGATGACCAGCTCGACCTTGCCATCACGGGTCATCAGGCTGGGGCTCATGGACGACAGCATGCGCTTGCCCGGGGCGATGGCATTGGCATCGCCGCCAACTACACCAAAGGCGTTCGCCGCCCCCGGCTTGGCGCTGAAATCGTCCATCTCGTCGTTGAGCAGGAAGCCGGCGCCTTTCACCACCACACCACTGCCGTAATCGAGGTTGAGGGTGTAGGTGTTGCTGACCGCATTGCCCTGCTTGTCGACGATCGAGAAGTGCGTGGTCTGGTGCGGCTCCAGGCCCGGCTTGACCTTGTCGGTGTCGGAAATGGCCTTCGGGTTGACCTGCGCGGCGCGCTTGGCCAGGTAATCCTTGGCCACCAGCTGATCCACTGGCACTTTGGTGAAGGCCGGGTCGCCAAGGTAATCGGCGCGGTCGGCGAACACGCGCTTCTCGATCTCGGCCAACAGGTGTATGTACTGCGCCGAGTTGTGCGCCACACCCTTGAAGTCCGCCGCGCGGTTTTCCTTGATGCCCAGCAACTGGGCCAGGGCGACGCCACCGGAGCTTGGCGGTGGCGCGGTATACACCACGTTGCCACGCCAGCTCACGGCCATCGGCTCACGCCAAACGGCCTTGTAGTCCTTGAGGTCCTGCTTGGTGATCAGGCCCTTGTCGGCCTGCATCTGCGCCACCAGCAGGTCGGCGGTCTTGCCCTGGTAGAACTCGCTCACGCCCTTGTCGGCGATGCGTTCCAGGGTCTGGGCCATTTCCGGTTGCTTGAACAGCTCGCCGACCTTCATGTTGCCGAAGTAGTCGTTGAAATTGGTCGCGGTCTTGAACATGCCCTGGGCATCGTTGCGGTACTGGTACTGCTTTGCGGCCACCTTGAAGCCGTTTTTCGCATAGCCGATGGCCGGGGTCAGCAGCTCGCTCCAGGGCAGCTTGCCGAACTTCTGGTGCGCCTCCCACAACCCCATCACCGTGCCCGGTACGCCAGCAGCGCGTGCCCCGACCAGGCTGAGGTTCTCGATGACCTCACCCTTTTCGTCCAGGTACATGTTGCGCGTGGCGGCCTGGGGCGCGACTTCGCGGTAGTCGAGGAAGTAGGGTTTGCCGTCGACGAACAGGGTCATGAACCCGCCACCGCCGATGTTGCCGGCCTCGGGATAAGTCACCGCCAGGGTGAAAGCCGTGGCCACTGCCGCATCCACCGCGTTGCCGCCTTTCTTGAGGATGTCGGCGGCCACCTGTGCACCATATTGATCGGGCGCGGCCACCGCGCCGCCCTCAAGGTTGGCGGCATGAACCGAGGAACAGCTCAGGATCGCGGCTGCGAGAGCCAGGTACTGGAACGGAGCAATACGCATGACACTTCCTTGGTGTTGTTTTTGTTGAGCAGTCAGTAAGGCCGAAGCGCTTCGACTGTGCAATCAACCGCAGGAAGTTTCGCCGCCTGTGGACAGGATCTGTCGCGTTCAGGCAACTCAGCTGGCGTACATCGCCAACTTGCGCTGGATGAAATCGAGGAAGCACTGGATACGCAGCGCCAGCTGGGTGTTGCGGTAGTACACCGCATGGATCGGCTGGCGGTAGCCGTTGTTGGCTTCGCTCAGCAACACTTGCAGGCGCCCGGTGCGGATGTCCTCGTGGGTCATGAAGTGCGACAGGCTGACGATGCCCTCGCCGGCCAGCGCCAGTTGGCGCAAGGTCTCGCCGCTGGAGGCGATCAGCGCCGGGCGGATGCTCCAGCGGTCACCCTGGGCATGGCGCAGTGGCCAGTGGTTGAGCGATTCGGGCTGGCTGAAGCCAAGCAGGCAGTGGTTGGCCAGGTCCTCGACCCGCTGCGGCGTGCCGTGCTGCTCGAGGTAGGCCGGGCTGGCCAGCACCTGTACCGGGCTGCAACCCAGGCTGCGTGCGTGCAGGCTGGAGTCGGCGAGTTCACCGATGCGGATCGCCACATCGGTGCTCTGCTCCAGCAGGTCGATGATCAGGTCGTCGGTATTGAGTTCCAGTTCGATGCCAGGGTATTGGCGGCGGAACTCGCCGATCCACGGCAGGATGGCGTGCAGCATGAACGGCGCGGCGGCGTTGATGCGCAGGCGCCCGGTGGGGGTCTGGCGGTTCATCGACAGGCGCTCTTCCATCTCGTCCATCTGCTCCAGGATCAGCCGCGCGCGTTCGAGGAAGAAGCGGCCCTCCTCGGTCAGGTCCATGCGCCGAGTGGTGCGGTTGACCAGCGTGGTACCCAGCTTGCCCTCAAGGCGCGACAGGGTACGGCTGACGGCGGACGGGGTCTGGCCCATCTGCTCGGCAGCAGCGGAAATCGAGCCGCAGTCGATGACGGCGACGAATACCTGGAGTTCTTCGGATCGGGTTTTCACATCTGCGCCTGTGGTTGGTCTCTGCAGGGATTAGATAGCCGCTTGTCGAGGCCAAGTCCAGCGGTGCCTGTACGGGCCTCTTCGCGGGTGAACCCGCTCCCACAGGTACACCACAGTCCTTGAAAGCCGTGCAGCACCTGTGGGAGCGGGTTTACCCGCGAAGAGGCCAGCACAGGAAAAACCTTACTGTGCCTTGCCAAATACCTTGTCCAGATGCGCCTCATAGGCCGCCAAAGCAGCCGGCACATCCGGCCGCTTCATCACATCCACTGCCAGGAAAGTCGGCAGCCCGGTCATGCCGAGGAACTGGTTGGCCTTGTGGAACGGGAAGTACACCGCGTCCACCCCCTTGCCCTCGAAGAAATCGCTCGGGTCGTCGAATGCCTGCTGTGGTGCATTCCAGGTCAGCGAAAGCATGTACTGCTTGCCGTGCACCAGGCCACCGCTGCCGTACTTCTGCGAGTAGTCCGCACGGGTACGGCCGTCGTTGGCATACAGGCTGCCGTGGCCTGCGGTGAACACCTCGTCGATGTACTTCTTCACGGTCCATGGCGCGCCCATCCACCAGCCAGGCATCTGGTAAATCACCACATCGGCCCAGAGGAACTTCTCCACCTCTTCCCGGGCGTCGTAGCCGCCGTCGATGAAGGTCTGGCGCACATCGAAACCGGCCCGGTCCAGGTGAGCGATGGCCGCTTCGTGCAAGGTCGCGTTGAGGCGACCGCCGGAGTGAGCGAACTGTTTACCACCGTTGAGCAAAAGGATCTTCTTCATGCGGGCCTCGCGGAAAATTCAGGCCGGCAGGTTAGGGGCTCGCGGGCGCGGGATACAGTAATGCATGGGCAAAATACAATTGACCTGAAGTCACGAATCAACAATACATTATTGCCTTAGAATCGCATCACCTCCCATCAACGAGTAGCGACCCATGAGTGAGCAGTACGCCTTCATCCTCAAAGCCAAGACCCGCCCGGAAATGGCTGAAGCGTTCGAAACCCTGTTCCGCGCCTACGTCGAGCCAAGCCGCCAGGAGCCGGGCTGCATCGAGTACCACATGCTGCGCGACAAGCAGGACCCGAGCCTGTTCGTGTTCTTCGAGGTCTGGGCCGACAAGGCCGCGCTGGATGTGCATTCGGCCCTGCCGCACATGACCGCGTTCTTCGAAAAGCGCATGGACTACCTGGAACGCGACTTCGACATCCAGATGATCGACATGCTCAGCGCATCAAGCGCTAACCGCTGATCAGCAAATGGCCGCCGAGTGCGGCCAGGCCGATGAAGAAGCAGCGTTTGAACAGCAGCGCGCTGATGCGCTGACGCAGCCACTGGCCGGCCAGCATGCCGAGCAAGGCCGGCGCCAGCATCAGCAGCGAAGCACCCAGTGCCTGGCCACCCAGGGCATCCTGCCCGGCCAGGCCAACGGCCAAGGCCAGGGTCGAAACCGTGAACGACAGGCCCAGGGCCTGGACCATCTGATCCCGGCTTAAACCCAGGCTCTGCAGGTATGGCACAGCCGGTATCACGAATACCCCGGTCGCCGCCGTGACCACGCCCGTGACCAGCCCGCAAAGCGGCGCCAGCCAAGGCTCCCGCCCCGGTGCCAGGCGCAGGCCCGGGCCGACCAGCCCGTACAGCGCATACACCATCAAGGCCGCGCCCAGTGCATGTGCGGCCCAAGGGCCGCTGTTGATCCCCAGCCAGGCACTGCCCAGCAAGGTACCGACGAAGATCATCGCCAGCATCGGCCACAGGCGCACCAGCAACCCCCGCAGGTGCCCACCGCTGGCCAGCTGCCACAGGTTGGTGAGGGTCGACGGCACGATCAGCAATGCCGCAGCCTGCGCCGGTGACATAGCCAGGCCCAACAGGCCCATGGCGATGGTCGGCAGGCCGAGGCCGATCACGCCCTTCACCGCACCGGCCAGCAGGAAGGTCAGTACCACCAGCAGCGACAGCGCTGGGCCAATGTTCTGGTAGAAAGCGAGCAAGGTATTCATGGGCCGATGATGGCGTGCGCCGGCCGGGGTGAAAATCTGCCATATACTCAGCCAGACTCTTGCCAGGACAGAGCCACATGCATTTCGACCTGATCGACCTCAGGCTGTTCCAGCACACCCTGGAGTGCGGCAACATCACCGCCGGTGCCAGCCGCAGCCATCTGTCGCTGGCAGCAGCCAGTGCGCGCATCCGCGCCATGGAGGCATCGCTGGGCATCCCTTTGCTGGAACGCAACCGCCGTGGTGTACAAGCAACTCCGGCAGGCCAGGCACTGCTGCAGCATGCCCGGCTGATAACGCAGCAGGTCGAGCGCCTGCAGTTCGACCTGGGCCAGTACGCACAAGGGCAGCAGGGCCAGGTGCGCCTGCTGTGCAACACGGCTGCGCTCACGGAGTACCTGCCGGAACTGCTGGCCGGCTACCTGGCTGAAAACCCTGGAGTCAGCGTGGATGTGCAGGAGTTGCCGAGCCTGCGCATCGTGCAATCGATTACCCAAGGCATGGCAGACCTGGGCATCGTTTCGACCGCCGCACCCAGCGCGCACCTGCAGACCCGGCCGTTTCGCGAAGACCCGTTGGTGCTGGTAACGCCGCAGCGCCACCCGCTGGCCAAGGAGGTCGCGCCGAGCTTCATCGATAGCCTGGCCCATGGCTATGTCGGCCTGGGGGCTGGCAGTGCACTGGCGTTGTACCTGGAAGAGCAGGCACTGCGCGAGGGGCGGCGCATGCGGGTTCGAGTGCGTGCCGAGGGGTTCGATGGCGTGATCCGCATGGTTGCGGGCGGGGCCGGGGTGGGGGTGGTGCCGCTGGCTGCGGTGAAACGTTGGCAAGGGGTGTTGCCGTTGCACTGGGTGGCGCTGACGGAACCATGGGCCAATCGCCGGTTGCTGGTGTGTGCACGCGATTTTGCGGCATTGCCGGGGTATGCCGCAGGGTTGGTAACCACCCTCACCCGCTGACGGAGTGGATGGCACGGGCTTCGCCCGTGTTCGCGGGTGAACCCGCTCCCACAGGATATGTGGTATCTCTCGGATGGACACTATACCTGTGGGAGCGGGCGAGCCCGCGAAGCAGGCACCGCGATTGATGGCACGGGCTTCGCCCGTGTTCGCGGGCGGGCCCGCTCCCACAGGGTATGTGGTATCTCTCGGATGGACGCTATACCTGTGGGAGCGGGCGAGCCCGCGAAGCAGGCACCGCGATTGATGGCACGGGCTTCGCCCGTGTTCGCGGG
>NZ_NEJM01000003.1:452337-476920 GCF_002113725.1 Pseudomonas sp. B23(2017)
ACTATACCTGTGGGAGCGGGCGAGCCCGCGAAGCAGGCACCGCGATTGATGGCACGGGCTTCGCCCGTGTTCGCGGGCGGGCCCGCTCCCACAGGGTATGTGGTATCTCTCGGATGGACGCTATACCTGTGGGAGCGGGTTTACCCGCGAAGAAGGCTCACACACAATGGCGCCGTAACGACCCACCGAAAAGGACTTCCCAGTGGCATCGATCTACCAGCTCAAACCGCGCTTCCAGGCCATGCTCCGCCCTGCTGTCCAGCGCCTCTACGACCGCGGTGTCACCGCCAACCAGGTCACCGTCGCCGCCGCCCTGCTGTCAATCCTGCTGGGCCTGCTGCTGGCTGCCCTGCCCCATCTCACCTGGCTGTTCATCCTGATTCCAGTCTGGATGCTGCTGCGCATGGCACTGAACGCCGTCGACGGCATGCTCGCCCGGGAGTTCGGCCAGCAATCCACCCTCGGCGCCTACCTCAACGAACTGTGCGACGTGATCGCCGATGCCGCGCTGTACCTGCCCTTCGCCCTGCTGGCGGGTGTATCGCCAACCTTGGTCGTACTCGTGGTGCTCAGCGCCACCTTCAGCGAATACGCCGGTGTCATGGGCCCGCTGGCCGGCGCCTCACGGCGCTACGACGGCCCCATGGGCAAGAGCGACCGGGCGTTCGCCTTCGGCGTGCTGGGTACCGGTGTCGCCTTCGGCGTGCTGAACGGCGCCTGGATCAACGGCTTGTTGCTGGTCATCCTCGCACTCTCGCTCTATACCCTCTACAACCGGGTTCGCCAGGGGCTGGCCGAAACCCGCTGAGCCCACTGCCGTCGTAAAAGGATGTCGACCATGCGCCAAGCGCAAGCGCTGCACTTCTCCACCCATGACGGCGTCGAGCTGCACTACCGTCACTGGCCTGCCACCCGTAACCAACACCAACCACGCCGGGCCGTGGTGATGTTCCACCGCGGCCACGAACACGGCGGGCGCATGGCCCACCTGGCCGATGAGCTGGACATGCCGGGCTACGATTTCTTCGCCTGGGATGCCCGTGGCCACGGCCAGTCGCCGGGCGCGCGCGGCGACAGCCCGGGGTTCGCCACCAGCGTGCGCGACGTGCAGACCTTCATCGAGCACATCCAGGCCCGCCATGGCATTGCCGAACAGGACCTGGTGGTGCTGGCGCAGAGCGTCGGGGCCGTGCTGGTCGCCACCTGGGCCCACGACTACGCGCCGAAGGTGCGCTGCCTGGTGCTGGCCTCGCCAGCGTTCAAGGTCAAGCTGTACGTGCCGTTCGCCCGCCCCGGCCTGAAACTGCTGAAGGCCCTGCGCGGCAACTTCTTCGTCAACAGCTACGTAAAGCCTCGCCTGCTCACCCACGACCCCGAACGGGTCATATCGTATGTGGCCGACCCGCTGATCAGCCGGCCGATTTCGGTAACCATGCTGCTCGGCCTGTACGAAGCCGCCGACCGGGTGGTGGCGGATGCCCAGGCCATCCAGCTGCCGACCCAGCTGCTGGTGTCCGGTGCCGACTTCGTGGTCGAACGCCAGCCGCAGGAACGCTTCTTCGAACGCCTGGGCAGTGCGCGCAAGGAAATGCACATCCTGCCAGGCTTCTTCCACGACACCCTTGGCGAGCGTGATCGGGCCCATGCCTTGCGGCGTATCGAGCGGTTCGTCGAACATTGCTTCGCCAGCCCCGCCGCCCTGCCGTCACTGCTCGATGCCGACAAGACCGGCGCCAGCTGCGCCGAGGCTGAAAGCCTGGCCGCACCGCTGCCGCGCAACTCGCCCCGCGACCTTTACTGGCGTGCCACCCGTGCCGGGCTGCGCCTGGGCAAGGGGCTGTCCGAAGGTGTGAAGCTGGGTTTCGATACCGGTTTCGATTCGGGCAGTACCCTGAACTACGTGTACCGCAACCAGCCGACCGGCAAAGGCAAACTTGGCCGCCTGGTCGACCAGAACTACCTCGACGCCATCGGCTGGCGCGGCATCCGCCAGCGCAAGCTGCACGTAGAGGAACTGCTGCGCCTGGCCATCGCCCGCCTGCGCGAACAGCAGCGGCCGGTGCACATCGTCGATATCGCCGCCGGTCATGGCCGCTACATCCTCGAGGCCCTGCAGGAACTCGAACAACTGCCGGACTCGATCCTGCTGCGCGACTACAGCGAACTGAACGTGCAGCAAGGCAGCGCACTGATTGCCGAAAAGGGCCTGGCCGACATCGCCCGCTTCGTCCAGGGCGATGCCTTCGACCGCCAGAGCCTAGCCACCCTGGAACAACCACCGACCCTGGCCGTGGTCTCCGGCCTGTACGAACTGTTCGCCAGCAACCAGTTGGTAGGCAACTCGCTGGCCGGCCTGGCCGATGCGCTGGAAGATGGCGGTTACCTGGTCTACACCGGCCAGCCGTGGCACCCGCAACTGGAAATGATCGCCCGCGCCCTCACCAGCCATCGCGGCGGCGAGGCCTGGGTGATGCGCCGCCGCAGCCAGGCCGAAATGGACCAGCTGGTAGAGGCGGCGGGGTTCCGCAAGCTGGCCCAGCGCATCGATGAATGGGGCATTTTCAGCGTCAGCCTGGCACAACGGGTGCGCTGAATGAGCCCATCACGCGAGCCCGGGCTGATCCGCCGGGGCGTATTCTGGCTTCTGCTGCTGGGGCCGCTGTTTTTCCTCAGCTACGGGATGGCGAACAATCACACCGCCGGGCGCAGTGATGTCGGCAGCCTGGTGTTCGGCTGGGAAAGCCGCATGCCGTTGTGGCCGTGGACGATCATCCCGTACTGGTCGATCGACCTGCTCTACGGCTTGTCCTTCCTGCTGCCGCGTACGCGCCAGGAAATGGACCGGCACGCGCTGGCGCTGCTAACCGCGCAGCTGATCAGCGTCAGCTGCTTCCTGCTCTGGCCGCTGCGCTTCACCTTCGAGCGGCCGGAACTGGGCGGGGTGTTCGGCTGGATGTTCGATGTGCTGATGGGCTTCGACAAGCCGTTCAACCAGGCGCCTTCACTGCATATTGCCCTGCTGGTGATCATCTGGACGATGTTTGCCCGGCACGTGCAACGCCAGCCCTGGCGTTGGCTGATGCATGGCTGGATGGCACTGATCGGGGTGTCGGTGCTGACCACCTGGCAGCACCATTTCATCGACGTACCGACCGGGGCATTGGCGGGGTTCGTCTGCGTCTGGTTGTGGCCACGTCAAGGGCAACTGCCCTGGCAGCAGGTGCGCCTAGCGCGGGATGCCAAGCGTTGGCGGTTGGCGTTGTTCTATACAGTGGGTGGGCTGCTGTGCGCAGTGCCTGCCATTGCGTTGGGCGGCGCCTGGCTGTGGTTGACCTGGCCGGCCGTGTCGCTGGCCTTGGTGGCGCTGAACTATGGCGTGCTCGGTGCAGGCGGGTTTCAGAAAGGCGCCGATGGGCGCTTGTCGAATGCAGCCAGCTGGCTGCTGGCGCCGTACCTGATTGGGGCGTGGGTCAACTCGCGGTTGTGGACCTGGCGGCACCCGCAGGCGGATGAAGTGTGTGATGGTGTCTACCTTGGGCGGATTCCTGGGTGTGCCGCGCATTTCGCTGCGGTGGTCGATTTGTGCGCAGAGCTACCGTGTCATGTTCAGGACAGCGCGGACAATTGTAAGAGCGGCCTTGTGTCGCGAAAGGGCTGCGAAGCGGCCCCAGCAATATCTGCTGCGAAGCTGAAAATCTGGGGCCGCTTCGCAGCCCTTTCGCGACACAAGGCCGCTCCTACACAGGTCGCGTCCGCCGTTGGCTACGCATGTTTTCCTACCCTGGACCTGATCGCCCCGGAAAGCCCTTTGCTGCACCAGGCCGCCATCGCCATCGAACGCCTGCGCTCCCAAGGCCCGGTGCTGGTCTGTTGCGCCCTGGGCTATTCGCGCAGTGCCAGCGCCGTGGCCGCCTGGCTGGTGCTCACGGGCCGCTGCACTGATGCTCGCCAGGCCGAGGCGCTGATCCGCAAGGCCCGCCCCGGCGTGGTCCTGCACAGCGCACACCGCCAGGCCTTGCAACACCTAGGGACACAACCATGACGCTGTACGTGGTGGCCAGCCTGCTGGGCCGTGGCAAACAACTGGAACGCCTGTCGGACGGCCTCACCCTGCTGGCCCTGGCCTACGGCCTGGCGCCCTTGCTGGGTGCCCAGTTGCAACCGCTGGCCAGCCTGCTGTGCATTGTGCTGCTGGTACTAGGCGTGCTGCACAAGTACTGGGCCATCCGTGTGGCCATCGATGCCCAACTGTTCGCCCACCTCGCCGCCAGCCGCGACCTGGCGGCGGACACCCAGGCCCTGGACCATGCCCTGTGCGAGCTGAAACTCAAACCGCAGGCCACCGATTCCCGCGCCTGGCCTGCACGCAGCCAGGCCGCGCTGGCCCTGTTACGCCGCCAGGCAGTATGCCTGGGCCTGCAGCTGTCGCTGGCCTTGGCTACCCTGCTGACACTGCCTTTGAAGGGATGACTACCGATCCATGCTCGCCAACCTGACCGCCTACCTCATCACTTCCGCCGCCCGCCTGATCACCGGCGCCCGCGCCCTGTGGCTGGGCTGCACGCCGCTGCCGGTGCAACGCCTGTATTTCGCCAACCACAGCAGCCATGGCGACTTCGTACTGCTGTGGGCCTCGCTGCCGCAACCGCTGCGCAAGCGTACCCGTCCGGTAGCCGGTGCCGACTACTGGGCCAAGCCAGGCATTCGCGACTTTCTCATCCGCAAGGTCTTCAATGGTGTGCTGATCAACCGGCAACACAGCGCCGGCCAGGGCAGCCCGTTGCAGCCGATCCTCGAAGCCGTGGCCCAGGGCGACTCGCTGATCTTCTTCCCGGAGGGCACTCGCAATCTCGGCGACGAGCCGCTGATGCCGTTCAGGAGCGGGCTGTACCACCTGGCAGCAGCCAACCCCGAAGTCGAACTGGTGCCGGTATGGATCGCCAACCTCAACCGGGTGATGCCCAAGGGTCGTGCCTTGCCATTGCCGTTGTTGTGCACATTGAGCTTTGGCGAGCCGCTGCACCTGCAGGCGGATGAAAGCAAGCAAGCCTTTCTCGAGCGGGCCAGCCAGGCCCTGCTGAACCTGGCCCCCAAGGATGCCTGAGATGGACGACAACACCCTTTCCCTGTTCGCCGGCATCGGCGCCCTGCTGCTGCTCGCCAGCGTGATCGGCCGCCTGCTCAAATGGCGCGCCGGCCCGGCACCGCACGCGGTGATCGACAACCTCAACGCCCGCATCAACGCCTGGTGGGTGATGGTACTGGTGATCGGCATCGCCTTCCTGTTCGGCAAGTACGGCGTGATCGTGCTGTTCTACGGCGTATCGTTCTATGCCTTGCGCGAGTTCATGACGCTCACCCCGACCCGGCGCAGCGACTACCCGGCACTGGTGGCGGCGTTCTATGTGGCGCTGCCGGTGCAGTACGTGCTGATCGCCATGGACTGGTACGGGTTGTTCAGCATCTTCATCCCGGTGTACCTGTTCCTGTTGCTGCCGATCCTGGCCAGCTTCGGCGGCGACACCACGCGCTTTCTCGAGCGCGCCTCGAAGGTGCAGTGGGGGCTGATGATCGCGGTGTACTGCGTGTCGTCGGTACCGGCATTGATGACCCTGGACATCCCGGGTTACGAGGGCCGCAACTTGCTGCTGATTGCCTGGCTGATCCTGGTGGTGCAGATCAGCGACGTGCTGCAGTACGTGTGCGGCAAGCTGTTCGGCAAGCACAAGGTAGCGCCCAACCTGTCGCCATCCAAGACCGTCGAAGGCCTGGCCGGCGGCTTGGCACTGGCCACCCTGATCGGCGCCCTGCTGTGCTGGATCACCCCGTTCACCTTCTGGCAGGCCGCACTCATGGCGCTGGCGGTGAACGCCATGGGCTTCTTCGGCGGGCTGGTGATGTCGGCGATCAAGCGCGACCGTGGGGTGAAGGACTGGGGGCACATGATCGAAGGCCACGGCGGCATGCTCGACCGCATGGATTCGGTGTGCTTTGCCGCGCCGGTGTTCTTCCACTTTGTGCGGTATTGGTGGGCGTAGCGAAAGTGAGCGTACCGATCAGTGCGAAAGGGCCAACTCTCGCAGTGCAGCCGACGCCAGAAAACCGGAGCGGGACGCATAGCGATGATCACGCTTCACTTTTTCGTCGATTCGTTGAAGCAGGTTTTCCGGCAGCGTTGCATTGAAGCGAACCGCCTTGCCCAGGTACGGGGTGACATCAAAATCCACAACGGCCCAGACCCCACCTTCATAGTCAGGGTTCGCCACATGGACATCGACTTCCTGTGCCTGCGGCAACGCCTCGTTATCTGCGACCAACCCTTCAAAATGCAGTGCCAGCGCTTCCTGAACATTCTCCAGTGCTTTTGTAACAGTGGCACCGGCGCTGAAGCAACCGGGCACATCAGGTACGGTCACGCCGTAGTCCGAGTCGGCGTCTTTGTGCAATACGACCGGGAATTTCATTGACTACCTCCGTTGACATACACACCGAATTGACCAGAACAAAGCGCACTACACACTATGCACACGCGTCGCGACTAGCGGACAGATTGGATGGCAAAGTAAGAACATGCCTTCTGACACGTAGGAAATCAGCAAGTACCTTCGGGTACCAATACCCCCTAGGGTATCGGTGCCGCCGGTCTGCTACTTGAGATACGACCGCAGCAACGTCGCCACCTTGTCCGCCTCCTCCTGCCGCTCCTCGGCACTCAGCCCGTCCGCCACCAGGTGTTCGCGGATATGCCCTTCCATCACTTCGGCCATCAGCCCGTTCACCGCACCGCGCACGGCGGCGATCTGCTGCAGTATCGCCAGGCAGTCCTTGTCCTGCTCCAGCGCGGTCTCCAGGGCGGCGGCCTGGCCTTTGATCTTGCGCACCCGGGTCAGCAGCTGCTTTTTGCTCTTCAGGGTATGTGCCATTGGGTTTCACACCATGCTAGGTATACTGGGGTATAGTATAGTTCTCGACGTTCCGGGAGCATGATAAACCATGGCGACACAAACCTCAGACCGCTGGCAGCACAGCCACCAGTTCCATACCAGCAACCTGGGCGCCGAGCGCAAGACGCGCCTGGCCGTGTGGCTGACCGCGGTGATGATGGTGGCGGAAATTACCGGGGGCTGGTTCTTCAATTCCATGGCGTTGCTGGCCGACGGCTGGCACATGAGCTCCCACGCCCTGGCCCTGGGCCTGTCGCTGCTGGCCTATGCCGCCGCGCGGCGTTATGCCGGCGACCGGCGCTTTGCCTTCGGCACCTGGAAGATCGAGATTCTCGGTGGCTACTCCAGCGCCCTGCTGTTGCTGGGCGTGGCCGGGCTGATGGCATTCCAGTCGGTGGAGCGCCTGCTGGCACCGGGGCCGATCCACTATGACGAGGCGATCTTCATCGCCGCCGTGGGCCTGGCCGTCAACCTGATCTGCGCCTGGCTGCTGCGTGACGACCATCACCATCACGATCATCATCACCATGGCCACGACCATCATCATGACCATGGCCACCATCACCACGACCTGAACCTGCGCTCGGCCTACCTGCATGTGATGGCCGACGCCGCGACTTCGGTGCTGGCTATCGTCGCCCTGCTGGCCGGCAAGTACTGGGGCGCCGGCTGGCTCGACCCGGTCATGGGCCTGGTCGGTGCGCTGCTGGTGGCGCTGTGGGCCCGCGGGCTGCTGCGCGATACCGGGCGGGTGCTGCTGGATGCGGAGATGGACGCGCCGGTAGTGGAAGAAATCCGCGAGGTGGTCGCGCAGCTGCCGGTGCCGGCGAGCATCACCGACCTGCACGTGTGGCGCGTGGGCAAGGACCAGTACGCCTGCATTCTCGGCCTGGCCGCCCGGGCCGAACTCAGCGCCGACAGCGTGCGCCAGGCCCTGGGCGTACACGAGGAACTGGCGCACATCACCGTCGAGGTCAACCGCCTGGCATAGCGCGACCAGACAGCTGGACGTCGAGCCCAGGCAACTGCGGCTCGGCCGATGGCCCTATGGTGACGAGTCATTCAGCCAGTCACCAGGAGTTGTGCCATGTCCGATTTCATCACCGTCCTGCGCGAAACCTGCCCGACGCCGGTCGTGGACGCCACCAAGTGGAAGCGCATCGGCGGCGATCCGCACACCGTCAACCTCAACGCCTATCTGTCGGCCGACGGCAGCAAGATCATGGGCACCTGGATCTGCACCCCGGGCAAGTTCGAGGTCAACTACGAGAAGTGGGAGTTCTGCCACTTCCTCGAAGGCTACTGCATCATCACCCCGGAAGGCGAAGAGCCGAAGCACCTGAAAGCGGGTGATGTGTTCGTGATCGAACCGGGGATGAAAGGCACCTGGGAAGTGGTCGAGACCGTGCGCAAGTATTTCGTCTTTGCCTGACTTGTAAACTTTACCGGCCCTATCGCCGGCAAGCCGGGCTCCCACAGTAACTGAATTCGCAAGCGGTCCGCTCCCACAGAGTCCCTGCCGACGCAATGAGTTATGTGTAGTTCTATGAGAGCCCGGCTTGCCGGCGACTGGGCCGGGACAGGCAAAAAAATCGCGGATCAGACGCCCTTCCCTCTGGTGCGCAGTTACAGAGGGAAGGCCGCCTGGCCCGCGATGAAGTCCTCGCTCGTCAATCTTTCTTGCGGTAACCCTCGACGATCGCCGAGAAGTCCTTGCCACCCTCGCCGCGCAGGCTCATGGCCTGGTACAGCTGCTGGGCCACGGCCCCCAGGATCACCGGTTGATGCGCCTGGCGTGCAGCCTCGGTGGCCAGCCCCAGGTCCTTGAGCATCAGCTCGGCGCCAAAGCCACCGGTATAGCCACGCGATGCCGGCGCGGTTTCGATGATGCCCGGCCACGGGTTGTAGGTGTCCGAGCTCCAGCAACGCCCGGTCGAACTGTTGATGATGCCGGCCAGCACCTTGGTGTCGATGCCCAGCGCATTGCCCAGGGCCATGGCCTCGGACACGCCGATCATCGAGATGCCCAGCAGCAGGTTGTTGCAGATCTTGGCGATCTGCCCTGTGCCCACTTCACCGCAGTGCACGATGTTGCGGCCCATTTGCTCCAGTACCGGCTTGAGGGTGGCAAACAGCTCGGTGCTGGCACCGACCATGAAGGTCAGGGTGCCTGCCGCCGCGCCGCCGGTGCCACCGGACACCGGTGCATCGCCCATGTCCACGCCCTTGGCCGCTGCGGCCTTGGACACATCACGCGCAGTCTGCGGGTCGATGGTGCTGCAATCCACGGTCGGCGTGCCGGGGCGAATGCCGGCCAGCACGCCGTCTTCGTTCAGGTACACGCTGCGCACATGGGCAGCAGCCGGCAGCATGGTGATCACCAGCTCGCTGTTGGCCGCCGCGTCCTTTGGCGAAGGGCTGATCTGCCCGCCCAGTTCTGCCAGCTCGGCCAGCACGGCCTTGTTCAGGTCGAACAGGTTGAGTTGGTGCCCGGCCTTGATCAGGTTGCGGGCCATGGGTGCGCCCATGTTGCCGAGCCCGATGAATGCGATACGCATGACTCTCTCCTTAGCGCAGGCTGATGGCTTAGCGCAGGCTGATGGTGGTGTTCACACCGTCGTTGACGCTGTCATCATCGAACCAGCGGGCGGTGACGGTCTTGGTCTGAGTGTAGAACTGCACCACTTGCTTGCCGTACGGGCCGAGGTCGCCGAGCTTGGAGCCACGCGAGCCGGTGAAGCTGAAGAACGGTACCGGGACCGGGATCGGGATGTTGATGCCGACCTGGCCGATGTCGATTTCGCTCTGGAACTTGCGCGCTGCCGCGCCGCTCTGGGTGAACAGGCCAGTGCCGTTGCCGAACGGGTTGGCGTTGACCAGGGCGATGGCCTCGTCGAGGGTATCGACTTCCAGGGTCACCAGCACGGGGCCGAAGATTTCCTGGGTGTAAACCTGCATGTCGGTCTTCACGCCCGAAAACAGGGTCGGGCCGATGAAGTTGCCTTGCTCGTAGCCCGGCACCGTGACGTCACGGCCGTCGAGTTCCAGCTTGGCGCCTTCCTTGATGCCACTTTCGATCAGGCCCAGCACACGCTCCTTGGCGCGCTTGGAAACCACCGGGCCGACATCGGTGCCAGGCTCGCAACCGGCATTGACCTTGAGCTTGCTGGCCGCGTCCTTGATATCCGGCAGCCATTCGCGGGCCTTGCCCACCAACACCGCCACCGAGGTGGCCATGCAGCGTTGGCCTGCTGCACCGAAGGCGGCGCCGACCAGGGCGTTGACGGTTTGCGTGCGGTTGGCATCGGGCAGCACCACCGCGTGGTTCTTCGCGCCCATCATCGACTGCACGCGCTTGCCGTGCTGGCTGCCCAGGTTGTACACGTGGGTACCCACTTCGGTGGAGCCGACGAAGGAAATCGCCTTGATGTCCTGGTGGGTGCAAATGGCATCCACCACTTGCTTGCCGCCATGCACCACGTTGAGCACGCCAGCCGGTATGCCGGCTTCCAGCGCCAGTTCGACCAGCAGCATGGTAGACAGCGGGTCTTGCTCGGACGGTTTGAGCACGAAGGTGTTGCCGCAGACGATGGCCATCGGGAACATCCACAGCGGGATCATCGCCGGGAAGTTGAACGGTGTGATGCCGGCGCATACGCCGATCGGCTGGCGCAGGGTATAGGTATCGACGCCGCCGGCAACGTTCTCGGCGAATTCGCCCATCTGCAGGGTGCCGATGGAGGCGGCGTGCTCGACCACTTCCAGGCCGCGGAAGATATCGCCTTCGGCGTCGGCCAGGGTCTTGCCCTGCTCGGCACTGAGGACTTGGGCGATGCGTTTGGTGTTTTCGCGGATCAGCGCCTGCAGCTTGAGCATGATGCGCATGCGCGCACCGATCGGCGTGTTACGCCATGTCTGGAAGGCACGTTGGGCAGCGGCCACGGCCGCGTCGACTTCTTCGACGGTGGCGAACGGTACGCGCGCCAGCACCTCTTGGGTGGCCGGGTTGACGATGTCGCGCCATTCGGTGGTCGTGGACTCGACCCATTGGCCGTCGATCAGCAGCTTGACCTGCTCGATTTTGGTCTGGGTAGGGGATTGCGGTGCGTTCATCTGCGTTCTCCTTGGAATTATTGTCGGGACGAGATCGCCAGCGCCGTGCAAACGCGAGGTGGCGTCCTGAGGCTTGTTTCGAGTATAGATGTGCAAACATCCAACAAGAACGCACAAAAAAACCGGATCATCATGCAAAAAGACCTCACATCCCTGAGCGCGCTCAACTGGGACGACCTGAAGTTCTTCCTTGAAGTGGCGCGTACGCGCAAGGCCAGCAGCGCCGCCAAGCGCCTGAGCGTGGACTACACCACGGTGTCGCGGCGCATCAGCTCGCTGGAGGGGGCGCTGGGCACCTTGCTGTTCGAGAAATCCCGGACCAACGGCTTTGTCCTCACCGCCGAGGGCCAGCGCCTGCTGGGTTATGCCGAGTCGATCGAGAGCACACTGCACATGGCTTGCGAGCAGGTGTCCGGCTCGGGTGTGGCGTTGTCGGGGCATGTGCGCATGGGCTGCACCGAAGGCTTCGGCAGCTTCTTCGTCACCCCGCAGCTAAGCCACTTCGTCGATGCCTACCCGGCGATTTCGGTGGATATCCTGCCGCTGCCGCACTTCATCAGCCTGTCCAAGCGCGAGGCAGACATCGTCATCGCCCTGGAGCGGCCGGAGCATGGGCCTTATGTGTGCTGCAAGCTGTGCGACTACCGCTTGCGGCTGTACGCGACCCAGGGCTACCTGGACAGCCATGCACCGATCAACCAGATCGCGGACCTGGCCAGGCACCCGTTCATCAGCTACGTGGACGACCTGGCGTTCAGTTCGGAGCTGCTGTACCTGGCCAACCTGATCCCCAGCGCCAGCGCGCATTTGCGCAGTACCAGCGTGATTGCGCAGTACACGGCAGCGTTACAGGGGCGTGGGCTGGCGATCTTGCCGTGCTTCCTTGCGGCGCAGGACCCGCGGCTGGTGACGGTGTTGCCGGAGGAGATCGAGGTGACACGGCAGTTCTGGATGTATTGCCGGGAGGATTTGAGGAAGTTGAAGCGGATTACGCTGCTCTGGGATTACATTCGCGGGGTGACGGAGGCGAATGCACCGTTGTTGATGGGGGAGACCCGAGAGATGCGGTTTGCTCAGGAATAAGGGGGCTGCGTTGCAGCCCATCGCCGGCAAGCCAGCTCCCACGGGTGCAGCGTTGATCTCGAGGTTATCGCCGTACCTGTAGGAGCGGCCTTGTGTCGCGAAAGGGCTGCAGAGCAGCCCCGGCAATTTGTGCATCTGCGCTGAAACCCCGGGGGTAACACACATAATGTGGGAGCGGGTTTACCCGCGAAGCAGACAACTCGGTGCATGGCACCGGCTTCGCCGGTGTTCGCGGGTGAACCCGCTCCCACAGGGATATCTGATAGCCCGTATGCTGTGGTCAGTAGGAAGCCACCACGATGGACACACGGCGGTTCTCGGTACGCCCGGCGCTGGTGCGGTTGTTCGCCACCGGCTGGCTGCTGCCCAGCCCGCGGGACTGGATGTTCTGCGCCGGCATGCCTACCCCGACCAGCGCCCTGGCCACGCTCTGCGCGCGGCGCTCGGACAGCTGCTGGTTATACGCCGCCTTGCCGGACGAGTCGGCATGCCCATCCACCCGCACGCCCTGGATGCCAACGCCGAGCAGCGCCTTGCCAATGCGTTCGACAATCGCCTGGCTCTGGCTGTTGAGGCTGTCCAGGTCGCTGCCGAACAGCACCTTGCCGGACAAATCGTAGGCCCAGCCTTCGTCGGTCGGGGTAAAGCCTTCACGCTTGAGCACGGCAATCTGCTCGGCGGTCAGGCCTTTGGGCGGAGCGCTCTGGCAGCCGGTCAGCACCAGCACGGCGAGCAACAAGGCCCAAAGGGGGAAACGCAAAGCCTGTATCACGGGTTCAACTCCTGTTCTTGATTTCGCTGGCGGACCGTTCCGTCTGCGCCACTTGCCAATGACCACGGCGTTTGCGCTTGGCCTGGTACATCGCCGCATCGGCGGCATTCAGGAGACTGGCGGGGTCGGCGCCGTCATCCGGGTAATAGGCAATACCGACACTCAACGAGGTGGCGATACTGCGGCCACTGTCCAGCTGCACCGGCAACTTCATGCTGGCAACGATCTTCTCGGCAATGTGCTCGGCGTCCTGGCGCGAATGCAAAGGCGTCAGCAGCACGGCGAACTCGTCGCCACCCAAACGCGCCACTAGGTCGTGCTCGCGCAGTTGGGCACGCACGCGGTCGGCCACGCTGATCAGCACTTCGTCGCCCACCGCATGGCCGAGGGTGTCGTTGATCTGCTTGAAGTGGTCGCTGTCGAGAAACAGCAGCGCCAGGTGATCTTGCTGCCGTTCTGCATTGCGCACGCTGCGGCTCAGGCGCCCCTCGAAGAAGGCGCGGTTGGGCAGGCCGGTCAGGCTGTCGTGGCTGGCCTGGTGCGCCAGGGTCTGGTTTTCGGTCTGCAGGTGGCTTTGCCACACCTCCAGTTCGTCCAGCAGGGCGTTGAAGTCATTGCCCAGTTCGTTGAGCTCGGCAATCGGCGCTTCCGGCACGCGCCGGTCAAAACTGCGCTCGCGGCGGGCGGCGTGGGCGACACTGGCCAAGCCACGCAGCGGGCGGACGATATCGCTGAGCAGACGCCGCGACAGGTATTGGGCAGCCAGGGCGCTGAGCACCGTGCAGAACAGGATGCCGGCCAGCCCGCTGAACAAGAACAGCAACAGGCTTCGCCCCTGGCCAACCAGCTCGATGCGCCCGACCTGCTGTTGCTGGTGCGTGATCGGCAGGTTGATCGGCTCATCCAGCAAGGCGGTGGCCACCTGCGCCTCCAGCCGCGCGAGCACGCCGGTATCGCTGCGCTGCCAATGCGCCAGCTGCTCGCCTTCGTTGTTGAAGACCCTGGCTTCGGCCACTTCCTCGGTACTGGCAATCAGCGCCAGCGATTCATTGGCCGCAGCGCTGTCGTCAAACACCACCGCCGCTTCCACGGTGTAGCTGATCGAGCGGGCGATCAGGTGCAGGTTGTCGTTGGCGTAGACACGCAGGGCGAGCACGCCCAGCAGGGTCAGGGATATGCCGGCCAGGCCCACGGCGAGCAAGGCGACGCTGAGATGGCCACGGCCCAGCACCGAGCGCAGGGTCGGGCGCACGCCGCGCTTGCGGGTTGGTTTCATGGTTGCACCGCCCGGCGCCGCGACAATTGCAGCACGCTGGGGTGAATGCGCACGCCGGAGCGTGCCACCGAGTCCAGGTTGACTTCAAAGGCGACCTGCTGGTCGCTGACCCGCAAGCAGAACAGGCTGCCGACCGTGCACGGGTCGTCCGCTTCGCTGATGCTCAGCACCGGGTGGCCACTGACGCGCTCGAACAGCCGGTCGCGTTGGCCTTGGTCGAGTTTGCCGATGTAGATGGCGTCGCAGGCCTGGGCGACCTGGCTATCGTCTGCCAGCAGCCGCCGCACTTGCAGCGGTCGGCCGGACTCCTGCACATGGCCTTTGATCAGGTCATCGGCGTATTCGGTCGGGCCGACCAGGCACAGGCGCAAGGGCGAGGGTTCGACGGGCCAGCGGGCGTAACTGAAGATGCCCAGCACCACCTGGGTGACGGCCTTGGCACGTTGCTGTGCCTGGGCGGCAGTTATGGCGGGGTCTGCCTGGGCCGGGCCTGCGGAAAGGAACAGGGCGGCCAGCAATAGCGAAAGCACACAGCTCGTCACTCGCCTTGCGGCCACTTTCATGTGGGAAATCTCTTAAGGTCCTTTCCGATATCGGCGCAACGATAGCACATGGCCGCATGCTTGTATGAAAGCCGCGGAGGCATTTACGTTCCCTGTAGGAGCGGCCTTGTGTCGCGAATGGGCTGCATAGCAGCCCCTCGATATCTACTGCGCTGCTGAGATCCGGGGGCCGCTTTGCGGCCCTTTCGCGACACAAGGCCGCTCCTACAGAGGACTGCGTCCGGTGTCAGATCTGCTCCAGCATCAACCCGGAAATTCGCCGTACCTTGCGCGCCACTGCCTCTTCGAAAATACCCTGGCGGGGCTCGACCAGGCTGAAGCAGTGCTTGGCGCGGGTGATGCCGGTGTATACCAGCTCCTTGGTCAGCACCGGGTTGAGCGCATCCGGCAGCACCAGCGCGGTGTGGCTGAACTCCGAGCCCTGGGACTTGTGCACGGTCATGGCGAATACCGTTTCCACTTCGTTCAGCCGGCTGGGCAGGACGAAGCGCACACCGCCGCTGCCGTCGTTACGCGGGAAGGCCACGCGCAGCAGGGCTTCGCCGCGCTCGTCCGGCAGGCGCAGGGCGATGCCGATGTCACCGTTCATCAGGCCCAGGCCGTAATCGTTGCGGGTTACCAGCACCGGGCGCCCTTCGTACCAGGGCTGCTGGCTGTCGATCAGCCCGGCATTGTGCAGCACCCGCGCCACCCGCTCGTTGAGGCCTTCGACACCCCAGGCGCCGCGGCGTACCGCGCACAGCAGCTGGAAGTCCTCGAAGCTGTGCAGCACCTTGCCCGCCCATTGCTCCCACGCGGGGTCGTCAACGGCGGTATCGAGTGCCGGGCGGAAGCGGCCCAGGGTGCGCAGGTAGCTGCGATAACCCTGCGGGCCGTCGCTGCCGCGGTTCAGGCCGTCGAGCAGCAGGCGGTCGAAGGCGCGGTCCTGTTCGTGCTTCAGGGCCAGGCTGTACACATCGGGCGGCGGCGTGGCCAGCAGGTTGCGCGCCGCATGGGCGTCCTGGCGGTTGACCAGCCGGGCCAGTTGGCCAATGCCGCTACCTTCGCCGAAACGCCGCGAGAAGCGCAGCATCACCACCTGCTGGGCCAACGGGTTGCGTTGCTCATCGCCGGCCTTGAGGCCGCTGCCCGCCAGCGACTCGCCACCGGTCTGCTCCAGCCATGCCTCGGTCGCCGGCGAGTAACAGCCCTCCTCGGCATCCCGGCACAGGTCACCCAGTACCGCACCGGCTTCGACCGAGGCCAGCTGGTCCTTGTCGCCCAGCAGTACCAGACGTGCCCGTGGCGGCAGGGCATCGAGCAGGTTGGCCATCATTTCCAGGTCGATCATCGACGCTTCGTCGACCACCAGCACATCCAACGGCAGCGGGTTGCCGGCATGGTGGCGGAAGTGCCGCGAACCGGGGCGGCTGCCGAGCAGGCGGTGCACGGTGCTGACCTCGGTGGGGATCTGCCCGCGCACCTCGGTGCTGACCTGCAGGCGCTCGACCTGTTGCCCAATGGATTCGGTCAGGCGCGCGGCCGCCTTGCCTGTCGGCGCGGCCAGGCGAATGCGCAATGGCCTGCCCTGCTCTACCGCCGGCGCCTGCAGCAAGGCCAGCAGGCGCACCACGGTAGTCGTCTTACCCGTGCCGGGGCCGCCGGTGATGATGCTGAAGCCTGCGCGGGTGGCCAGGGCGCAGGCGAGCTTCTGCCAGTCCACCTGGCCTGCCGGCGCACCACCGTCGAACAGTTGCGCCAGACGGCCAGGCAGATCGGCAGGAGGCGCTTCGGCCTGGGTCAGGCGCTGGCGAAGGGTATGGTCGATGCGCCGCTCGTAACTCCAGTAACGGCGCAGGTACAAACGCTCGCCGCTGAGCACCAGAGGCCGCGCTTGCTGGCCCGGGGTATCTCCGGCGGCCACCAGCGGGCTGGTGGCAATGCGCTGGCGCCAGGCGTGCAGGTCGAGATTGGCCAGCAACTGCGAGGGCAGCAGCAAGGGGCCGGTCAAGGCGTCACCTTCAGGCGGCAACGACAGGGCGAAATCGGGCTCGGCCAGCGTTTGCTGCAGGTCGAGGCAGACATGGCCGTGGCCCAGTTGGTGGCTGGCCAGGGCGGCGGCCAGCAACAGCAGGGGGTCGCTACCGGGGGCTCGCTCCTCCAGGAACGATACGAACGCACGGTCCAGGGCACGCAGCCAACCCCGCTCTACCCAGCGGTCGAGCAGTTGCAACAGGTCACCGCTGTCATGCTGCGGCGCCAGTGCGAGCAGGTGCTCGGCGTGCAGCGGGGTGGGCAACAGGTCGACGAGGCTTCGGCTCATATCACGGCTCCGGCAAACAGGTCCTGCTGTACGGGCGGATGCTCACCACGGAACAGCGCATCGAGGCTTTCGATCAGCTCACGCGGTGGCTTGGCGTGGTAAACGCCGTGGCCGCTGCTGCTGGCACCTCGCAGGAAGATGAACAGGGCGCCGCCGACATGGCGGTCGTAGTCGTAGTCAGGCAGGCGGGCGCGCAACTGGCGATGCAGGGCCAGCAGGTACAGCACGTACTGCAGGTCGTAGCGATGCTCGAGGATGGCCTTTTCCATGGCCTGGGCATCGTAGGCCTGGATATCCGGGCCCAGCCAGTTGGACTTGTAGTCGGTCACGTAGTAACGCCCGTCCAGCTCGAAGGCCAGGTCGATGAAACCTTTGAACATGCCATTGAGCACGGTCGGCTGCGCCGCCGGGCGTGCCAGGCCGGGGTGGGTGTGGCGTGCCACCAGGCGGTCGAGTTGTTCGGCATCGACCTGGTGGCTGGCGAACCAGAACTCCATTTCGATCTGGTAGTGGCGCAGCTGCCCGAGCGTCACACCGAGGTCGTTGCCCGGCAACGGCAGCGCTTCGCCCAGCATGCGCTGCAGCCAGTGCGTCAGGGTGGGGATCCAGCCGGTCCAGTCGCGACGGTTGCAGCGCTGGCCAACGGTTCGCTCGATCAGCCGTGCATTGCCGCTGACCTGGCTGAAGCCCTCGCGGCCAACCCATTCCAGCAAGCCATGCAGGAAGGTGCCGGGGTTGGGCCCGCGCGGGAAGCGGTGAATATCGCCACTGTCGGCCGGGACCTCGCGCAGCACCTGGGTATCGACCACTTCATCATCCAGTAACTGCTGGGCCTGGGAGCTGTCGGCACCGAGGGTCTGGTCGCCGACACGCAGGGCACTGTACGAGGCAATCCACCAATGCTCGGCGCCCGCCGCGCGGCGCGGCTTGCGGGCAGGTAGCAGCTCATGCTCGGCGTGCGGCATGCGATACACCTGCTCGTCTGCCGGCGGCAGGCTCGGGCAAGAGATGTGCGGGCAGGTCTTGGCCAAGGCCTGCAACCAGTCCGTCAGTTGCTGCGAGCCCGGCAGGGCGAGGCCGCCACCCAGCAGGTAGCCGAACGCCGAGCGGTGCAGTTGCGAGCTCTTCTGGTTGCCCCGCTTGAGGTCGGCGACACCCAGCCAGCAGGCATGCTGGGCGCGGGTCAGGGCCACATAGAGCAGGCGCAGGTCTTCGGCCAGGCGCTCGTCGTCGGCGCGCTCGATCTGTTCCTGGTCTGGTGTGAGGGTGAGATGGGCGTTGCCCTGGCTATCATGCCAGGCCAGCGGCAGGCGGCTGCCGTCCACTGGTTTGCTGGTGCAGATGAACGGCAGGTAGACCAAGGGGTATTCCAGGCCCTTGGATTTGTGGATGGTCACCACTTTCACCAACTGCTCGTCACTCTCCAGGCGCAGGATCTGCTCTTCACCAGCCTGGCCGGAACTGGCCAGGTGCTCGGCCAGGTGGCGGATCAGCGCCTGTTCGCCGTCCAGTTCGCCGGCAGCCTGTTGCAACAGCTCGGCCAGGTGCAGCAGGTTGGTCAGCACCCGCTCGCCATCGCTGCGGCGGATCAGCGTGCGCGGCAGCTGGAAGTCATGCAGCAGGTGCCGCAGCATCGGCAATACGCCCTGGCGCTGCCAGGTGTCGCGGTAACGGCGAAAACGCATGACCCAGTCTTCCCAGACCCGCTCGTCCTGGTTCATGCGGTCCAGCGCAGCCAGCGACAGATCGAGGGTAAGGCTGGCCAGGGCGGCCTTGAGCAGGCGCTCCGAGTCGGGTTCGGCGCAAGCCTTTAGCCAGGCCAACAGGTCGTGGGCTTCCTGGGCGGCGAATACCGAGTCCTTGTCGGACAGGTACACACTACGCACCTCGCGCGCGGCAAGCTCGGCGCGGACCATCTGCGCTTCATGGCCATCGCGCACCAGGATGGCGATGTCCGATGGCAGGCACGGGCGCAGTTCGCCCTCGGCATTCTGGAAACCAGCCGTGCCTTGCTGGCCGCCATTGAGCAAGGCGACGATATGGCTGGCGCAACTGGCTGCCAGCTGCTGCCGGTAAACGCTGCCGGAGACCGGCTCTTCGCTTTCCAGATGCCAGCATTGAAGGGCTGCGCAGGCTTCACCGTCGATCAACAGCTGCTCGCCACGGCCTTTGGCGCGGACCTCGACGAACGGCAGCGGGTTGTCATCGGCCTCGCGGAACAGGAATGCGCCACGCCCTGCCTCACGCGCCTCGGCCTGCAGGAACACCTGGTTGACCGCCGCGACCATGGCCTTGCTGGAGCGGTAGTTGGTGTCCAGGCTGTGCAGGCGACCACTCGTGGCACGGCGGGCGGCAAGGTAGGTGTAGATGTCGGCGCCACGGAAGGCATAGATCGCCTGCTTGGGGTCGCCGATCATGAACAGGCCGGTTTCGGCGCGGTTTTCGCTGATCTGGTAGATGCGCTCGAAGATGCCGTACTGCACCGGGTCGGTGTCCTGGAACTCGTCGATCAACGCCACCGGGAACTGTTCGCGGATCAGGCTGGCCAAGCGCTCGCCGGCCTCGCTGGCAAGGGCGTGCTGCAGGCGCAGGAGCATGTCGTCGAAGCCCATTTCCGCACGCCGACGCTTCTCCACTTCGAAGCGTGCCGATACCCAGTTGGCGGCATGCTCGAGCAATGGGGCATCCGGGCTGTCCAGGGCTTGGAGCTGTTGCTGCAAGCCCTGCATGGCATTGAGGGCCGGGTGCTCGGGTGGCTCGCCCTTCCAGGCTTCGGCCATGCCCGCCGGGGTCAGGCGGGTAAAGCCGGTGCCCAAGTCGAGCTCCACCAGTTGTTCGTCTGCCGCCCAGGCGCAGAGCTTGTCGAACCAGGGTTCGAAGTAACGGGCCTGCATCTTGCGGCCATCGACCTGTTTGGCGGCCAGTGCATCACGGCAGATCTGGCGCAACTCCTCGGCCCATTGCGCCCAAGGCGCCTTGAGCCGGGCCAACTGCTCGCCACGCTGCTGCAGCGATGCCTGGATCAGTGCCGACGGCTCGGGCCCGTCGTGCTGGGCGCGCACGCGACCGAACAGCGGCCGGATCCGCGGCAGCAAGGCGTCGGGGCTGCCCCAATGGCCACGCACCCAGGCCAGCGCGTCGCCTTGCATGCCGTAGCAGAAGCGCCGCCAGTAGTCGCGCATGACCTGGCCCAGCAGTTCGCTGTGGTCGGTTTCCAGGGTCTGGGTGAACAGGCTGCCGCTGTCGAAGGCATGTTCGCGCAGCATGCGCTGGCACCAACCGTGGATGGTCGATACCGCGGCCTCGTCCATCCACTGCACGGCGATTTCCAGGCGCCCGGCACAGCGTGGCCAGGTTTCTTCCGGGTAATCGTCACGCAGCTGATGCAGCAGCGGGTCGGCCGCCTCCAGCTCGCCACGGAAGAACCGCGCAGCTTCGGCCAGGCGGGCGCGGATACGTTCGCGCAGCTCTTTGGTGGCGGCGTCGGTGAAGGTCACCACGAGGATCTGCGGTGGTAGCAGCTCGCGGTCGAAGCCCTGCTCGCCACCGTGACCGAGGATCAGGCGCAGGTACAGCGCCGAAATGGTGAAGGTCTTGCCCGTGCCGGCGCTGGCCTCGATCAGCTGGCTGCCGTGCAGGGGGAAACTCAGTGCCAGGGGACGGTCCTGGGTCATGCGCCTTTCTCCGGGTTGCCCAGGGTCTGCCACGGGGCGTTGAACAATGGGCGGTACAAGGCTTCGCACCAGCCTTCGAAGGTTTCATCAGCGGTGAGCGCGGCAAAGTCGCGGAACTGCCGGGCCAGGGCGATGCTTTCACTGCGCTCGCCGAAGCTGGTGCGCTCGTCGCCTTCGTAGGCGCGGGCAGCAGCAGCCAGGGCTTTGTCGCTATCGTCCTGGGCCAGCCAGGCGAACGCGGTCTTGGCAGCGACCGGCAACGGCGCATTCATCGCCGCCTGACGGGCTACCAGCAGGTCGCCCAGCAATTGCGCCGCCTGCGCTTGCGGCAGTGGCGCAAGCAGCAGGGTCAGGTCACTGGCCACCAGCGCGCTGTTATAGGGGTAGCCCGCCGCGCAGGCCGCCAGGTGCGTGACCCAGGGCGCGATCAGGCGGTGCCACTTGAGGGCGTTACGCCCGGCACTGATGGTGTTGGGTACGGTGGTGATGCTGAGCAGGCTCTGGTCATCCGCCTGGAACACCCGCCCCAGCCAGCCTTCGAGGCGATGCTGGCCGTGCTCGAAATGCACTGGCAATGCCCCCTCGACCAACTGCGGCCAGCGTTGCAATAGCTGGCGGTGGCGTTGCAGCAGGTCTGGCAGGGGCTCGATCAGCTCGCGCTGCAGCAGTTCGCCAAAGCCGGCCAGTGGCAGCACGCCACAGGCCTGCAAACGCCGGGCCTGCGCCTGCAGGGCCTGTTCGGCATTGTCCGGCTCGGCCAGCGCTGCACCCAGCAGGCTTTCACTGGCGCCGTACCGTTGCAGGGTATCGAGGACGAAGGGTTCCTCGTCCGGGGTCGGTGCTTCCAGCGCTTCGAAGTACACCTTCAGACGCTGGCTGAAGAAATGCCGCACCGGGTGGCGCAGGAAGTCATTCAGCTGGGTCAGGCTCAAGGCCTCATCGTCATGGTATGGCGGCAGGCCGGGGTCAGCCTGCTGGTCCTCCTGGCCCTGCTGGTGCAACACCTGCCATTCGTGGGCAAAGCTGAACAGCGGGCTGCCCTTCTGGAAGTAGCGTGGGCTGAACGGTTGCAGCGGGTGCTCCTGGGTCAGTGCGTGCAGCAGTTGCTCGCCCGGTTCTGCTGGCTGCCCCTGCTCCGCGCCTGCCAGCTGCCAGCCGGCTGCAAGGTGATCGCGCAACTGGCCGATCAGTACCGAGGCCGGGCGTTCGCTGTTGTCGCGGATGCTGCGCCCGACCCAGCTGACATACAGTTGGTCGCGGGCCGACAACAATGCTTCGAGCAGCAGGTAGCGGTCATCCTCACGGCGCGAGCGGTCACCGGGGCGGTAGTCGCTGGCCATCAGGTCGAAGTCCAGCGGCTGCTGGGCGCGGGGGTAATCGCCATCGTTCATGCCCAGCAGGCAGACCACCCGGAACGGGATGGCGCGCATCGGCATGAGGGTACAGAAGTTCACCGAGCCAGCGAGGAAGCGCTGGGACAACTTGCCCTGGTCGAGGCCCGACAGCCAGGCTTCGCGCACTACGGTCAGCGGCAATGGATCTTGCAGGCCGACGGCCTCGCACACTTCAAGCCAGCTATCACGCAGATCCTGCAACTGCATCAGCAGGAACTCGTCGTGCTCGCCCTCGGCCAGGAAAAACACTTGCAGCAAGGCATGCAGGCGCTCGCCCCACTGGCTGACAGTGGCAGGCTCGGACAAGGCCTGGCCGGCCACTTCGAGGGCGTCCAGCAAGGCGACCAGCGGGCCGATCAGTGCCGCATCCAGGCCACCGATTTCATCGTAGGGTTCGATGCCGTCACAGGCCTCACCCACGCCGACGGCATAACCCAGCAGCATGCGCCGCAGGCCGAACCGCCAGCTGTTCTGTTCCAGCCCGGCGGGCAAGCCCAGGCTGGCCCGCTGCTCGGCATTGAGGCCCCAGCGGATGCCAGCCCCCTCGATCCAGCGGTGCAGCGTGGGCAGGTCGTTTTCGCGTATGCCGAAACGGGCGCGGACTGCTGGCACATCCAGCAGGTCGAGCACTTCGCTGACCGCGAAGCGGCTGTCCGGCAGCTTGAGCAGGTGTTCGAGGGCAATCAGCAAGGGTTCGCGGCCACGCTGGCCCTGGTCGGTCAGGGTGAACGGGATGTAGCGCGGATCGTTGCGCTGCAACTGGCCGAATACCGCGCGAATATGCGGCGCATAGGTATCGATGGCCGGCAGCATGACGATCACGTCACGTGGGCGCAGGGTTGGGTCGGCGCTGAACCGGGCCAGTAACTGATCGTGAAGGATCTCCACCTCACGTTGCGGGCTGTGGGCGATGTGGAAGCGAATCGAGCGGTCCTTCGCCGGGTCGACTGGATGCCACTGCTCGCGGGTTTCTGCGAGCGGACGCAGTTCGAGGATGTCGTCCTGCAACTGATTGAGCAGCGTGGTGGGCGAGCCGTCACTGAACAGGTCGATGCGACCGTCGCTGAACACGCCCTGGTAACTGCCGGGGTCATCGTAGCTGTCGAGCAGGTTGATGTAGTCGCGGCCTTGTTTGCCCCAGGCGGCCAGCAAAGGGTGGGCATGCTGGTGCAGCGACTGGTCGTCCAGTTGCAAGGGCATGCCCTGCTTGCGTTGCTGGCGCTTGTACTGGTGGCGCAGCAGGTCCTTGTCGGCAACGATATCGGCCCAGTGATGGCGGCAGGGGTTGTGCACGCACAGCAGCACCTGGCTAAAGCGTGCCAGGCCGGCCAGTGCCTCGAGGGCCTGGGCTGGCAGCGAGGAGATACCGAATACGATCACCCGGGCCGGCAGACCGGCAGGAGCCTGCTCCAGGATGTTGATACGTTCGATGAAGCGTTGATGTACGCCGGCACGGCTCTGCGCCATGCCCTGCTCGCCAACATCCTCCAGCAATGCACGCCACAACTCGGCCTGCCAGCGGTTGCCCGGGGGCAGCGCCTTGCGCTCACCGCGAGCGGTGTTGAGGATGTGCTCGCCAGCGGCCCAGTCCTTGAGCCAGTCGGCGCGGTAGACCTGATACTGGTCGAACAGGTCGGCCAGGCGCTCGGCGAGCTGATAGCGCTTGCGCAGGTCGCTGTCGTCGGTGAGGAAGCGTCGCAACGGCTCGAAATGCGGGCGTTCGATCAAGGCCGGGAGCAGACGCATCAGACGCCAGGTCAGCGGTGCCTTGTCGAGCAGGGAGACTTCGGGAATTTCGTCACGGCCCAGCACGCTGCGGTACAGCTGCCACATGAAGCTGCCTGGCAGTTGCACGTCGATGGCGGCGGCAATGCCACAACCACCCTGGTCATCGTCCTGAGGGTCTTCGGCAAGGGCCAGTTTGAGCCATTGGGCGATGCCATTGCTCTGCACCAGGGCGATTTCGTTTTCCAGAGGTGCCAAGGGATAGCGACGCATCCAGCTCACCACCAGGCTGCGCAGGTCGTCGAGGCGGTTGCCGTGGACGATCATGAAGCCGGGTTGGAGGTGAGTGGTATTGGGCATCGGGAGGTCTCTGGCTGGCGCTGGGGATGAGGGGAAACGATATCACGTAGGTACCATACGGAGAGTATGGCGCAGTGCCATTAGCCGATTGACAAGGCATCGGTGGAACCCTGTTAACGGCCTTGCGCCGTCCCTGTGGGAGCGGCTTTAGCCACGAAGCAAGCGACGCGGTGGATGGCACCGGCTATGCCGGTGTTCGCGGGTGAACCCGCTCCCACAGAGGAGGGTTGTGCAGGCCTGTTTTTTTTGCCAGAAAGACAAAACCCCTACCTGCATGTGCAGATAGGGGTTTTGCGAAATGAATCTTGACGATGACCTACTCTCACATGGGGAAACCCCACACTACCATCGGCGATGCATCGTTTCACTGCTGAGTT
>NZ_NEJM01000030.1:0-14580 GCF_002113725.1 Pseudomonas sp. B23(2017)
GGGGCCTCAGCGCTTGACGGGCATCCATGCCCGTCACCTCCCTCCGCAAGACCTCTGCTCGGCCTCCTGAAGTCGCGAAGATCAAGATCAAGAGCAAGATCAAGATCAAAAGCAAGAGCAAGAGCAAGAGCAAGAGCAAGAGCAAGAGCAAGAGCAAGAGCAAGAGCAAGAGCAAGAGCAAGAGCAAGAGCAAAAGCAAGAGCGAGTGCAAGTACAAGTGCGAGAGCATAAATCGTCAGAAACCGCAGCCGTGTACCAGTAATCGGGATTGGCTCCTCATGATGGCTGTGCGTGGGGCACCTGCGGTGGCTCGCTTCACTACGACAGGAGACTTAAATGGGGCGCTGTGGGAGCGGGCGCGCCCGCGAACACCGGCGCAGCCGGTGCCAGCCACCGCGTTGGATTCTTCGCGGGCACGCCCGCTCCCACAGAAACCACGTCGCGCTTGCTAACGCGTTCCGGCCCCGGCCCGAGCCGAAGTTGCTTCAAGCCTGCTTGAGCAACAACGCCACCCCCGGGAAATACTGCCCCAGCTCGTTGTGCAATTTGCGATAGGCATACGGGAAGTACCAGGCGATGGCACAGGCGGTATGTTTCTGCAGATCGTCGACCAGGTCCTGCAGTTCCTCGGGGCTGGCATGCTGGCCAGCCTTCCACGGGCTGATGAACAGCGCACCGGCTTTCAACTGGCTGGGGTAGGCCACCTGGCGCGCCAGGGCAGCGGTTTGCTGCAGGGCGTCGGCCATGTCCAGCCGGGCAACTTTTGGCCAGCGCTGGCTGACACTGAGGTACAGCGCTTCATCGGCACTGCTGATCGACAGGTCGCAGCGCCCTTCGTGTTCGCCTTCGTCGCGCTGCTTCTTGCCGGCAAACTGCTGCAGCGCCGCCAGTTCGGCCTGCCAGGCCGCTGCGGCAAGCAGCCCGGTATTGGCCGCGGCGCCATGCCAGTAAGGTGCTTCGGCATCGCCGGCAAACTGGTTGAAGCGGTCGATACAATCGCCCCAGCGCTCCAGCACCGGGGCGAGAAACTCCAGGCGCGGGTTGTTGATGATCTGGCCTCGCATGCTGCGCTCTCCTGTTATCGTTGTGATCGCGTTCAGCTGAAAGTGATGGCTATGTGATATCACTGTATTCAGTGTGGCACAACCAGGTGAATTGGCCATTACCCGGGCGGTGCCTGTTCGATTGCAAAGCGGCCCGCTTCGATTGACGCTCCCGGTGCAACCCTCTAACCTTCGCGCGTGTTTCAGGTGCCCTGCCAGCCCCGACTGGGCAGGGTGAAACTGGGAAGCCGGTGGGTGCCAGCATGGCGCGATTCCGGCGCTGCCCCCGCAACGGTAGGTGAGTCGCGGCCGCGCAGGGCCACTGGGTGCCAGCACCCGGGAAGGCGCGCAGGCCTGGGCCAAGGCCCGCTCACAAGCCCGGAGACCGGCCTGATACTGCCAACGGCATCACGGAGGGTGATGCGCGGTGCACCGTGGCGTACGGCCACGGCCCCTGCGCGTTCTCCGTCTGCCCGCCTTTTACCTGTCGCCGCGCGTTGCCGTGGCGCCAGCCAGCGGAGAACCCTGATGAGCGAATCCACCGAACGCGACGAACGCCACCTGGCGCGCATGCAGCGCAAGAAGGCGATCATCGACGAACGCATCGCCAATTCCCCCAACGAATGCGGCCTGCTGCTGGTGCTGACCGGCAATGGCAAAGGCAAGAGCAGCTCGGCCTTCGGTATGCTCGCGCGCGCCCTGGGCCATGGCATGCAGTGCGGTGTGGTGCAGTTCATCAAGGGCCGCAACAGCACCGGCGAAGAGCTGTTCTTCCGCCGCTTCCCCGAGCAGGTGCGCTACCACGTGATGGGCGAGGGCTTTACCTGGGAAACCCAGGACCGCCAGCGCGACATTGCCGCCGCCGAAGCGGCCTGGGCCGTGTCGCGCCAGTTGCTGCAAGACCCGAGCGTGCAGTTCGTAGTGCTCGATGAACTGAACATCGCCCTCAAGCACGGCTACCTCGACCTTGACCAGGTTCTGTCCGACATCCAGGCCCGCCCACCGATGCAGCATGTGATCGTCACTGGCCGTGCCGCGAAACCCGAGATGATCGAACTGGCCGACACCGTGACCGAGATGGGCATGCTCAAGCACGCCTTCCAGGCCGGCATCCGTGCACAGAAGGGCGTGGAACTGTGAGCCAGCCGCGCCATTGCCCCGCCGTGCTGATCGCGGCACCGGCCTCTGGCCAGGGCAAGACCACCGTCACCGCCGCCCTGGCCCGCCTGCACCGCAACCTCGGGCGCAAGGTGCGGGTGTTCAAGTGCGGGCCCGACTTTCTCGACCCGATGATCCTCGAGCGGGCCAGCGGCGCGCCGGTGTACCAGCTCGACCTGTGGATGATCGGCGCCGAGGAAAGCCGCCGCCTGCTGTGGGAAGCCGCCGGCGAGGCCGACCTGATCCTGATCGAAGGGGTGATGGGGCTGTTCGACGGCACGCCGTCCAGCGCCGACCTGGCGCGCCACTTCGGCGTGCCGGTGCTGGCGGTGATCGACGGCACGGCCATGGCCCAGACCTTCGGCGCCCTGGCCCTGGGCCTGGCACGCTACCATGCGGACCTGCCGTTTGCCGGTGTGTTGGCCAACCGGGTCGGCAGCCTGCGCCACGCGCAACTGCTGGAAGGTAGCCTGACCGAGGGCCTGCGCTGGTATGGCGGCTTGTCCCGCGAGCGCGGTATAGAGCTGCCCAGCCGCCACCTGGGGCTGGTCCAGGCCCGCGAGCTGAACGACCTGGACGCGCGCCTGGATGCCGCTGCCGAGGCGCTTGGCGCCAGTTGCGATGCTGCCTTGCCGCCGCCAGTGACCTTTGCCGAACCCGAGCCGCAAACCAGTGCTGCCTCGTTGGCCGGTGTACGCATTGGCGTGGCGCGGGACGAGGCCTTCGCCTTCACCTATGGCGCCAACCTCGACCTGCTGCGCAACCTGGGCGCACAGCTGGAATTCTTCTCGCCGCTGCATGACCGCGAACTGCCGGCAGTGGACAGCCTGTACCTGCCGGGCGGTTATCCCGAACTGCACCACCACGCCCTGGCCGGCAATGCGCCGATGAACGAGGCGATCCGTGCCCATCACGCCCAGGGCAAACCGTTGCTGGCCGAGTGCGGTGGCATGCTGTATCTGCTCGATGCCCTGACCGACGTGGCCGGCGAGCGTGCCGAGCTGCTCGGCCTGCTGCCGGGCGAAGCGACAATGCAGAAGCGCCTGGCTGCCTTGGCCTTGCAGGCGGTGGAACTGCCGGAAGGCACCCTGCGCGGTCACACCTATCACCATTCGCTGACCAGTACCGCACTGGAGCCGATCGCACGTGGCCTGAGCCCCAATGGCGGGCGTGGCAACGAAGCGGTGTACCGCCTGGGTCGGCTGACGGCTTCCTACGTGCACTTCTACTTCCCCTCCAACCCGGATGCGGCGGCGGCGCTGTTGCGACCATGAGCGAACACGCCTACAGCGACGCCGAGCGCGCCGCGATCTACCGGGCTATCGGCGAGCGCCGTGACATGCGCCATTTCGCCGGTGGCGAGGTAGCCCCGGAACTGCTGGGCCGCCTGTTGGCTGCCGCGCACCAGGCGCCCAGCGTCGGGCTGATGCAGCCCTGGCGTTTCATCCGCATCACCCAGCGCGACCTGCGTGCGCGCATCCAGGCCTTGGTGGAAGCAGAGCGGGTGCGCACCGCCGAAGCGTTGGGCGAACGCTCCGACGCCTTCATGAAACTGAAGGTGGAGGGCATCAATGACTGCGCCGAGTTGCTGGTGGCCGCCCTGATGGACAACCGCGAGCCGCATATCTTCGGCCGTCGTACCCTGCCGGAAATGGACCTGGCCTCGCTGGCCTGCGCCATCCAGAACCTGTGGCTGGCAGCCCGTGGCGAAGGCCTGGGCATGGGCTGGGTGTCGCTGTTCGACCCGCAGGCGCTGGCGGCGCTGCTGGGCATGCCGGCCGGGGCCAAGCCGGTCGCGGTGCTGTGCCTGGGGCCGGTGACCGAGTTCTACCCGGCACCGATGCTGGTGCTGGAAAACTGGGCCGAGGAACGGCCCTTGAGTGAAATGCTCTTTGAGAACCAATGGGGAGAGCGCCAATGAGCGTGGCCTTGCTGACCGTGGCCGGGGTGGCCCTGGATGCCTTGCTGGGCGAACCGCAGCGGCGCCATCCGCTGGTAGCCTTCGGCAACATGGCCAGTAACCTCGAGCGCCGCCTGAATGCTGGTGGGCGCGGCTGGCGCAGCCACGGGGTGAGCGCATGGTTCCTGGCCGTCGTGCCGCTTACCCTGGTGGCATTGATCCTCTCCTGGCTGCCGTACATCGGCTGGCTGGTCGACGTGCTGGCACTGTACTGCGCCGTCGGGCTGCGCAGCCTGGGCGAACACGTGTTGCCGGTGGCCAGTGCCTTGCGCCAGGGTGACCTGCAAGAAGCGCGGCGCCGTGTGGGCTACCTGGTCAGCCGCGAAACCCGTGAACTGGACGAACCTGCGGTTGCCCGGGCGGCCACCGAATCGGTACTGGAGAATGGCAGCGATGCGGTATTCGCCGCGCTGTTCTGGTTCGTGGTCGCCGGCGCGCCGGGCGTGGTGCTGTACCGCCTGAGCAACACCCTGGACGCCATGTGGGGCTACCGCAACGAGCGCTTCGAACGCTTCGGCTGGTGCGCGGCGCGCGTCGACGATGTGCTCAACTATATTCCCGCCAGGCTGGTGGCGTTGACCTACGCGCTGCTGGGCAAGACCCGCCTGGCCCTGGCCTGCTGGCGCAAGCAGGGCCCGCTGTGGGACAGCCCCAATGCCGGGCCGGTGATGGCCGCCGGTGCTGGTGCGTTAGGGGTGGAGCTCGGTGGCCCGGCGGTGTACCACGGCGAGCTGCATGAGCGGCCACGCCTGGGTGACGGGCCAATGGCCGACGCCGACGCCATCGAGCGCGGCTGGGGCCTGGTGCAGCGCGGCGTATGGCTGTGGCTGCTGGTGATCTGCCTGGGGGCCTATATCAATGCTTGAACACGGAGGCCGCCTGCTGCGGGCGGTACGGCAATACGGCATTGCTCGCGAGCAGTGGCTCGACTTGTCCAGCGGCATTGCGCCATGGCCTTTCCCGATTCCACCGATTCCCGTGGAGGCCTGGGCGCGCCTGCCGGAGACCGAGGACGGCCTGGAGGACGCCGCGCGTGCGTATTACGGCGCCCGCCAATTGCTGGCGGTGGCCGGTTCCCAGGCCGCGATCCAGGCTTTGCCGCTGTTGCGCGCAGCCGGCCGGGTAGGGGTGTTGACGCCTTGCTATGCCGAGCACCCATACGCCTGGCAACGGGCGGGGCACCAGTTGCTTGAGCTGGACGAAGCGCAGGTCGAGGCGACGCTCGACAGCCTCGACGTACTGGTGCTGGTCAACCCCAACAACCCCACCGGCCGCCGGGTGTCGCGTGAACGCCTGCTGGATTGGCATGCGCGCCTGGCCGCCCGCGGTGGTTGGCTGCTGGTCGATGAAGCGTTCATGGACAACACCCCGGCGCAAAGCGTGGTCGATTGTGCCGAGCGCTCGGGGCTGATCGTGCTGCGCTCGTTCGGCAAGTTCTTCGGCCTGGCCGGCGTGCGCCTGGGGTTCGTTGCTGCCGAACGCAGCCTGCTGCTGCGCCTGGCCGAGTTGCTTGGGCCGTGGACCGTCAATGGCCCGACCCGGGTGTTGGCCCAGGCCAGCCTGGCCGACCACGCCGCCCAGCGTGTGCAGGTCGAACGCTGCGCTGCCGCCAGCCAGCGGCTGGCTATGCTGTTGCGCGGCGCCGGCCTGGCACCCAGCGGTGGTTGCGACCTGTTCCAGTACGTACGCAGCGAGCACGCTGCGCAACTGCATGACTTTCTTGCCCGCCGCGGCATCCTGGTGCGGCTGTTCGAGCAGCCGTCGGCGGTACGCCTTGGGCTGCCTGCCCATGCGGCGGACGAACAGCGCCTGGCCCAGGCCCTGGCGGCCTATCAGAAGGAAACGGCATGACCACCCTCATGGTGCAAGGCACCACCTCCGACGCCGGCAAGAGCACGCTGGTGACCGCACTGTGCCGCTGGCTGTTGCGCCAGGGCGTCGGCGTGGTGCCGTTCAAGCCGCAGAACATGGCGCTGAACAGCGCGGTGACCGCCGACGGCGGTGAAATCGGCCGGGCCCAGGCAGTGCAGGCCCAGGCCTGCCGGCTGCAACCGCACACCGACATGAACCCGGTGCTGCTCAAGCCCAACAGCGACACCGGCGCCCAGGTGATCATCCATGGCCGTGCCGTCACCAGCATGAACGCGGTGGCCTACCACGACTACAAGGCCATCGCCATGCAGGCGGTGCTGGCCTCGCACCAGCGCCTGAGCGCCGCCTGGCCGGTGGTCATGGTCGAAGGCGCGGGCTCGCCGGCGGAGATCAACCTGCGTGCCGGTGACATTGCCAACATGGGCTTTGCCGAAGCGGTGGACTGCCCGGTGATCCTGGTTGCCGACATCAATCGTGGTGGTGTGTTCGCCCATCTGGTCGGCACCCTGGAACTGCTGTCGCCCAGTGAGCAGGCGCGGGTAAAGGGCTTTGTCATCAACCGCTTCCGCGGCGACATCGCCTTGCTGCAGCCGGGGCTGGACTGGCTGGAGCAACGCACTGGCAAGCCGGTACTGGGCGTGCTGCCGTATGTCACCGATCTGCATCTGGAAGCCGAAGACGGCATCGATATGCGCCAGGGGACGAAGACCGAGCGCGTGCTCAAGGTGATCGTCCCGGTGCTGCCGCGTATCAGCAACCACACAGACTTTGACCCACTGCGACTGCACCCCCAGGTGGACCTGCAGTTCATCGGCCCGGGCCAGCCGATCCCGGCCGCCGACCTGATCATCCTGCCGGGTTCCAAGAGTGTGCGCGGCGACCTGGCGCAACTACGTGAGCGCGGTTGGGACAAGGCCATCGACCGGCACCTGCGCTATGGCGGCAAGCTGATCGGGATCTGCGGTGGCCTGCAGATGCTGGGCCGCGAAGTGCATGACCCGCTGGGTCTCGAAGGGGCCGCCGGCTCCAGCCCGGGGCTTGGCCTGCTCGATTACGCCACGGTGCTCGAAGCCGAGAAGCAACTGCGCAACGTTGCCGGCACGCTGAACATGGAGGCAGTCCCGGTTGCCGGTTATGAAATTCATGCCGGCGTCACCACGGGGCCTGCCCTGGAGCAGCCAGCCGTGCAACTTGCCGATGGCCGTTGCGATGGTGCTGTCAGCGCTGATGGCCAGATACTTGCCACCTACCTGCACGGCCTGTTCGAAGGCAGCCAGTCGTGCGCGGCGCTGCTGCGCTGGGCTGGGCTGGATGATGTGCAGGCCGTCGATTACCAGTCCCTGCGCGAACGCGATATCGAGCGCCTGGCCGACCTGGTGGAAAAGCACCTGGATACCGCGCGCCTGCGCGAGCTCTGTGGGGTGGCCTGACATGCTCAACCTGATCCTCGGCGGCGCCCGTTCGGGCAAGAGCCGCCTGGCCGAACAGCTGGCCAGCGCCAGTGGTCTGCCGGTGACCTATATCGCCACCAGCCAGCCGCTGGATGGTGAAATGAACGAACGCGTGCTGCTGCACCGCCAGCGTCGCCCCGATGACTGGGGGTTGATCGAAGAACCCCTGGCCCTGGCCGCGGTACTGCGCGCCGAAGCGGCCGAAGGGCGCTGCCTGCTGGTGGATTGCCTGACCCTGTGGTTGACCAACCTGCTGATGCTCGAAGACGACCAGCGCCTGGCCGAGGAGCGTGATGCGCTGCTGGCCTGCCTGGAACAGTTGCCGGGCACGGTCATCCTGGTCAGTAACGAAACCGGCCTGGGCGTCGTGCCCATGGGCGAGCTGACCCGACGCTATGTCGACCTGGCCGGCTGGCTGCACCAGGCCGTGGCCGAACGCTGTCAGCGCGTGGTGCTGACCGTGGCCGGCCTGCCCCTAATGCTCAAAGGACCTGCACTATGACCCAAGCCTGGTGGCGTGACGCCTGCCAACCCCTCGACAACGCCGCCATGGACCAGGCCCGCGCCCGTCAGCAGCAGCTGACCAAACCTGCCGGTTCGCTCGGCCAACTGGAAGGTTTGGCCATTCAGCTGGCCGGCCTGCAGGGGTGTGAACGGCCGACCTTGGATCACGCCGCAATCAGCATTTTTGCCGGTGACCACGGCGTGGTCGAGGAAGGCATCTCGGCCTACCCGCAAGCGGTGACCGGGCAGATGCTGCGCAACTTCGTCGGTGGTGGCGCGGCAATCAGCGTGCTGGCGCGCCAGCTGCAGGCGAGTCTGGAAGTGGTCGACCTGGGCACAATCGACCCGCACCTGGAACTGCCTGGCGTGCGCCATCTGCGCCTGGGCGCCGGTACCGCCAACTTCGCCCGCCAGCCAGCGATGACCGAGGGCCAGCTGCAGGCCGCCCTGCAGGCTGGCCGCGATAGTGCCCTGCGCGCCGCCGAACAGGGCGCGCAGCTGTTCATCGGTGGCGAGATGGGTATTGGCAACACCACGGCTGCCGCTGCCCTGGCCAGCGTCTTGCTGGGCTGCCCGCCGGCTGAGTTGAGTGGCCCGGGTACCGGCCTGGACCACGCCGGGGTGCGGCACAAGGCCGAGGTCATCGAACGGGCGCTGAGCCTGCATGGACTGAGCGCCAACGATCCATTGCAGGCACTGGGCTGTGTCGGTGGTTTCGAGATCGCGGCCCTGGCCGGTGCCTACATTGGCTGCGCGCAGGCGGGTATCGCGGTGCTGGTGGACGGCTTCATCTGCAGCGTCGCCGCGCTGCTGGCGGTGCGCCTCAACCCGCAGTGCCGGGCCTGGTTGCTGTTCGCCCACCAAGGCGCAGAGCCTGGGCACAAAGCCTTGCTCGACGCGTTGCAGGCTGAGCCGTTGCTGGCCCTGGGCCTGCGCCTGGGCGAGGGCAGTGGGGCTGCCCTGGCCGTACCGCTGTTGCGCCTGGCCTGTGCGTTGCACGGGCAGATGGCTACCTTCGCCGAGGCTGCGGTGGCGGACCGCCCGGCATGATCCTCGACCTGCTGCGCCATGGCGAAACGGAACAGGGCGGCCTGCGTGGCAGCCTTGATGATGCCTTGACCGACAAGGGCTGGGCGCAGATGCGTGGCGCCGTGGCCGAAGCCGGCCCGTGGGAGGTGCTGGTCAGTTCGCCGCTGCAGCGCTGCGCGCGTTTTGCCGAGGAACTGGGCGAGCGGCTGAACCTGCCGGTACAGCGCGAAGCGGCGTTGCAGGAACTGCATTTTGGCGACTGGGAAGGCCGTAGTGCGGCGCAGATCATGGAAGACCAGGCGGACGCGCTGGGGCGCTTCTGGGCGGACCCTTACGCGTTTACACCGCCCAATGGCGAGCCGGTCGAGGCGTTCGCCGAGCGTGTGCTGGCGGCTGTCGAGCGCCTGAGCCATCAGCATGCTGGCAAGCGTGTGCTGCTGGTCACCCATGGCGGCGTGATGCGGCTGCTGCTGGCCCGTGCCCGTGGTTTGCCGAGGGCGCAGTTGCTGCAGGTCGAAGTCGGCCACGCTGCGCTGATGCGATTGGTGCCGGGTGACGACGGCCAGTTGGTCGAGGGGCGCTGAAATGTTGCCGTTGTGGATTGCCTTGCAGTTTCTCAGCAGCCTGCCGGTGAGTCTGCCGGGCATGCCGGCGCCGCGCGAGGTGGGGCGCTCGCTGCTCTGTTACCCGTTGGTCGGGTTGCTGTTCGGCCTGTTGCTGTGGCTGGCCAGCCACCTGCTGGAGGGCACGCCGACACCGCTGCACGCGGCCCTGCTGCTGACGTTGTGGGTGTTGCTCAGTGGCGCCTTGCATCTGGATGGCCTGGCGGACAGCGCCGACGCTTGGCTGGGTGGTTTCGGTGACCGCGAACGCACCCTGCTGATCATGAAAGACCCGCGTAGCGGGCCGATTGCCGTGGTCACTCTGGTGCTGGTGCTGTTGTTGAAGTTCTGCGCGTTGTGGGTGCTGGTCGAGCAGGGCATTGGCGTGCAGTTGCTACTGGCACCGTTGATCGGGCGGGCGGCGATGCTCGGATTGTTCCTGAGTACGCCTTATGTACGGCAGGGTGGTTTGGGGCAAGCGCTGGCCGAGCACCTGCCCCGGCATGCGGCCGGCTGGGTGCTGCTGGGCTGTGTGCTTTTTTGCCTGGTCCTGGGCGGGTGGGTCGTGGTACTGGCGTTGGCGGTGTTTGCCTGGTTGCGACAACTGATGTGCCGGCGCCTGGGCGGGACTACCGGCGATACCGCTGGTGCAATGCTCGAGTTGCTCGAACTGGCCGTGGTGCTGGGGTTGGCGTTGGGCCTCTGAGCCTTGCTCTGGACCCTGTAGGAGCGGCCTTGTGTCGCGAAAGGGCTGCAAAGCAGCCCCACGATTTCAGCGTTAGTCCCTAAATTGCCGGGGCTGCTTTGCAGCCCTTTCGCGACACAAGGCCGCTCCTACAAGTGACCGCGCAAGCAGGATGTTTCTGTAGGGCGTTTCTGAGCCTAACGTGTCGGTAAATTCCTGAAAAACTCAGCAAGAACCGGCATCTTTTCACTGGCGTATGCTTGCCCCTCCCGCAAATTGTCGAGGAGTGTCGGCACCATGCGTCATGTCATTCTCGCTGCGTTTTTGTTGGCCATGGGGCCTGCTGTCATGGCAGCCGATCTCATGGCTTTCTGGAACAACCCCCGCCACGGTGGCAACAGCTTCAACCGGCTGCCGCCTGATCAAGCCTACTTCGACGCCTTGAGCGGTTATGGCGCGACCTGGGTGCGGCTGTCCTACGACAAATGGCAGCCGGCGGAACGCGACTTCCTCCTCGGCGATGCCGATGCCTACCAAGGCCTGCCTGCGGCCGACCTAGCCACGCTGCGAGCCACCCTCGACCGCGCCCATAAGGCCGGCCTCAAGGTGGTCATCGCACCGCTCTCGCTACCCGGCATGCGCTGGTCGCAGAACAACCAGGGCCAGTTCGACGACCGCCTCTGGCAGGACAAACGCTACTGGTTGCAGGCTGCGGCCTTCTGGCGGGATCTGGCCCGTGAGCTGAAAGGTCACCCGGCCATCGCCGCCTACAACCTGATCAACGAGCCCGCCCCGGAGAAGCAAGGTGGCCTGGCCGAGCATGCCGACCCTGGGCAAATGCAGCAGTGGTATGCACGGCAGCAGGGCAGTGCGCGTGATCTGCCGGCCCTGTATCGGCAGTTGATAGCGGCCATTCGCGAAGAGGACGCGGACACGCCGGTCATGCTCGATGCCGGCTGGTTCGCCGCCGCTGACGCCTTCGGTTACTGGCCGGCACCTCTGGAAGACCAGCGAGTGCTGTACAGCGTGCACATGTACGAGCCCTATCTGGTGACCAGTGCACCGAACATGACGCGCAAGCAGCCCATCGCCTATCCCGGCCCGGCACCGTTCGCGGGGCAGACGCAGCAGTGGGATGGCCAGCGTGTGGCGCAATACCTGCGCCAGCCGCTGGACTGGGCCGCGGCCATGAACGTGCCCCGCTCTCGGTTGGTGGTGGGCGAGTTCGGCTGTATGCGCAGGCTGCCGGGCTGCCGGCAATACCTGGAAGACGTGCTAAGCGTGCTGGATCGCCACCGGTTGCACTGGGCCTTCTACAGCTTCCGTGAAGATAACTGGGACGGCATGGACTACGAACTGGGCTCGGCCAAGGTGCCGTGGCGCTATTGGCAGGCAATCGAGCAGGGCGCTCCAGACCCGCTGGCGCGCAAGGCTACGGTGGAGTTCGAGCCGATTCGCCGGCGCTTGAACCTGGTTAAGTAATTGGGGGCCGCTTTGCGGCCCATCGCCGGCAAGCCAGCTCCCACAGGTACAGCGTTGCTCTCGAGGTTGTCGCTGTACTTGTGGGAGCTGGCTTGCCGGCGATGGGCTGCGTAGCAGCCCCATTAACGGTATCTGACAGGCATCAGGGCTGAGGGGCGTCGGTAATCGTGAAATCTCTTGCAACACACATGACGCGGGTATATACACGTATCCATGTTGACCAGTGAATGCATCTGCACCCATCTGCGTCGTGCCGCCCGTGGGGTGAGCCGGCATTACGACGAGGCCCTTGCCGGCTTCGGGGTCAATGTCGCCCAGTTTTCCCTGTTGCGTCATCTGCAGCGGCTCGATCGCCCCAGTATCACCACCCTGGCAGAGGCCATGGGCCTGGAGCGCAGTACCCTGGGCCGCAACCTGCGGGTGCTGGAGGCTGAAGGGCTGGTGGCCTTGGCCGATGGTGACGATCAGCGCAACCGCGTGGTGGTGCTGACCGAGGCCGGTACCCAGCTGCTGCACGCTGCCCATCCAGCCTGGGAACAGGCTCAGGCTGAACTGGTGGAGCGGCTGGGGGCAGGGCAGCGGGATGAACTGGTGCGCTTGCTGAACCAACTGGCTTGATTTGATACGACTATAAGCGGGTATATACCCGTAAAACCTTGCGATGTGCTGGAGATAACGACAATGACTTCGGTGTGGCGAACCAGCGGGTGGGTATTGGTGGGGGCAGCGCTGATCCTGGCGCTATCCCTGGGTGTGCGGCACGGCTTCGGCCTGTTCCT
Organism: Pseudomonas sp. B23(2017); assembly: GCF_002113725.1. Lineage (NCBI taxonomy): Bacteria > Pseudomonadati > Pseudomonadota > Gammaproteobacteria > Pseudomonadales > Pseudomonadaceae > Pseudomonas > Pseudomonas sp. B23(2017). The sequence goes on from NZ_NEJM01000030.1 coordinate 12,566, forward strand.
GGCGCCGATGAGCGCGGACTTCGGCTGGGGGCGTGAGGTGTTCGCCTTCGCCATTGCCTTGCAGAACCTGATCTGGGGGCTGGCGCAACCGTTCGCCGGCGCCCTGGCCGACCGCATGGGCGCGGCGCGGGTGGTGATCATTGGCGGTATTCTCTACGCTGCCGGGTTGGTGCTGATGGGCATGGCCGACTCGGCCTGGTCGTTGTCGCTGAGTGCCGGCTTGCTGATCGGCATCGGCCTGTCCGGCACCTCGTTCTCGGTCATCCTCGGCGTGGTCGGGCGTGCCGTGCCGGCGGAGAAGCGCAGCATGGCCATGGGCATTGCCAGCGCTGCCGGTTCTTTCGGCCAGTTCGCCATGTTGCCGGGCACCCTCGGCCTGATCCAGTGGCTGGGCTGGTCCGCAGCGTTGCTGGTACTGGGCCTGATGGTGGCGCTGATCGTGCCCTTCGTCGGCCTGCTGCGCGACCGGCCGCTGCCCACCCATGGTGCCGAACAGACCCTGGGCCAGGCCTTGCGCGAGGCGTGCTCGCACTCTGGCTTCTGGTTGCTGGCGCTGGGCTTTTTCGTTTGTGGTTTCCAGGTGGTGTTCATTGGCGTGCACCTGCCGGCCTACCTGGTCGACCAGCACCTGGCCGCGACCACCGGCACAACGGTGCTGGCGCTGGTAGGCCTGTTCAATATTGTCGGTACCTTCACCGCGGGCTGGCTGGGCGGGCGCATGTCCAAGCCGCGCCTGCTGACCGGGTTGTACCTGCTGCGTGCGGTAGTGATCGTGCTGTTCCTCTGGGCGCCGGTGACTGAAGTCAGCGCTTACCTGTTCGGCATCGCCATGGGCCTGCTGTGGTTGTCCACGGTGCCGTTGACCAACGGCACGGTGGCCACTGTGTTCGGCGTGCGCAACCTGTCCATGCTTGGCGGTATCGTTTTCCTGTTCCACCAGCTGGGCGCCTTTCTGGGCGGCTGGTTGGGCGGGGTGGTGTATGACCGCACTGGCAGCTACGACCTGGTCTGGCAGATTTCCATCCTGCTCAGCCTGCTGGCTGCCGCCCTCAACTGGCCCGTGCGCGAAAGCCCGGTCGCCCGCCTGCAGGCCCAGGCCGCATGAACCGCTACCTGGCTCGAGGGCTACTGGCCGTCGCCGCCCTGTTGCTGCTGGCGCTGGTGTGGTGGGGCTGGCACAAGGGTGGGATGGCGCTGATGCAGCTGGGCATGAGTGTTTGTTAGGCGCTACCCTGCAAGTTCAGGGATTGTCTTGCGGGAGAAACGAGTCATGCGTGCACATTGGTTGATGGTGCCGGTGCTGGCCTTGCTTGCCGGCGCATCGAGCTGGGCTGCCGATTGCCCGGCGTTGTTGCAGGGTAGCCTGCCAGAGTTGCGGGGCAAGGGGCAGGTGGACCTGTGCCAGCGCTTTGCAGGCAAGCCGCTGGTGGTGGTCAACACGGCCAGTTACTGCGGTTTCGCGCCGCAGTTCGAGGGGCTTGAGGCGACATACAAGGAATATCACGAGCAAGGCCTGGAAATGCTTGGTGTGCCTTCCAATGACTTCAAGCAGGAGGACGCCGATAGCGAAAAGACTGCCAAGGTTTGTTATGCCAACTATGGCGTCACCTTTACCATGACCAAGACACAGGCGGTTCGGGGCGCGGATGCGATACCGCTGTTCGCGGAACTGGCCAGCCAGAGCAGTGCGCCGAAGTGGAATTTCTACAAGTACGTGGTAGACCGCAAGGGCAAGGTGATTGGTAACTTTTCCAGCCTGACCAAGCCGGATGATCCAGCGTTCCGGGCAGCCATCGAAAAGGCCATTGCCTCCCAGCCATAACCTGGCTGCTCTTGCTCTTGCTCTTGCTCTTGCTCTTGCTCTTGCTCTTGCTCTTGCTTCGGCTTTTGCTTCTAAGCGCGCGATAGTTCAGGCGCCGCCGATTGCGACTTCAGGAGGCCGAGCGAAGGGACTGCGGAGGGAGGTGACGGGCATGGATGCCCGTCAAGCGCTGAGGCCCCATGGATGGGGCCTG
>NZ_NEJM01000031.1:0-13821 GCF_002113725.1 Pseudomonas sp. B23(2017)
CTGGGTGGTGATGAACGGGATGCCGGTCTTGTCGATCAGCTGCTTGAGGACCTTGGCGGTCATCTTGCGGTTGGCGCCGGCGCCGATCACCAGGATCGGATTGCGGGCGTTCAGCAGCTTTTGCACGGCAGCGTCGATCGCCACGTGCTCGGCCAGCGGACGGCGGTGCAGGCTTGGCGGGATCGGCAGTGCGTCGGTCTGCTCGGCGGCGATGTCTTCCGGCAGCTCCAGGTGCACGGCACCCGGCTTTTCTTCTTCAGCCAGGCGGAAGGCTTCGCGCATGCGCGAAGGGATGTTGTCGGCGGAGGCGAACTGGTGGGTGTACTTGGTGATGGGGTCCATCATGCCGCACACGTCGATGATCTGGAAACGGCCCTGCTTGGACTTCTTGATCGGCTTCTGGCCGGTGATCATCATCATCGGCATGCCGCCCAGGTAGGCGTAGGCGCTGGCGGTGACCAGGTTGGTGGCGCCAGGGCCGAGGGTCGACAGGCTGACGCCGGTCTTGCCGGTCAGGCGACCATAGGTGGCAGCCATGAAACCTGCGGACTGCTCGTGACGGGTAAGTACCAGCTTGATCTTCGACTTGCGCAGGGATTCGAGCAGGTCGAGGTTTTCCTCACCAGGAATGCCGAATACATACTCGACACCTTCGTTTTCCAGGCATTGCACAACGACATCGGCGGCCTTGGCCATTTGGGGTACTACCTCAAAATCTTTGTGGGATTGCAGATTTATTAAGCTGCGTGACTGAGATGTTGCAGGATGTCTCAGTGGCGCGCATCGTAGGCCCTCTGGTTAATAATAATAAATATATTGTTATGATGCTTGGCATCACAGTTTGTTATGAACGGTAAACCCCCTCAATGAACCTCAAGGCATTGCGCTGCTGCGTCGAGATCGTGCGCCAAGGCAGCTTCACCAAAGCCGCGCAGCACCTGCATATTGCCCAGCCGGCACTGAGCATGGCTGTTACCCGCCTGGAAGAAGAACTGGGCGTCACCCTGTTCAACCGCACCACGCGCAAAGTCATCCTGACAGCCGAGGGCGAACGCTTCCTGCCACGTATCGAATCGGCCCTGCGCGAAATGGATGTGGCCCGGCAAGAACTGCGCGACATGGCCGACCTGAAGCGCGGCGAAGTGCGCCTGGGTATCCCGCCGATGTTCGGCCTGCACTATGTGCCCGGCTTGATGAACGCCTTCCGCCAGCTGTACCCGGGCATTGCCATGACCGTGTTCGAAGGCAGTGCCGAGGACATTGGCCATCGCCTGGAACAACGGGAAATCGACCTGGCGCTGCTGGAGTCCAGGCGCGTGCCGCCCGACAAGGAATCGATCCTGCTGGGCAGCGACGAGATGCTGGCGTGCATGCACCCTGACCATCCCTATGCCGGCAAGGCCTTCCTCACGGCCGAGGACCTGCGCAATACCGACATGGTGGTATTCGACCGCACCTTCGTGCAGCGCCACCTGCTGGATGCGTTCTTCGCCGAACATGGCATCACGTACCAGGTAGCACTGCAGAGCAACTTCGTATCGCTGGTGGTACAGGCCGCGCTGGACAACATGGGCGTGGCGACCCTGCTGCGCTCGGTGCAACAACGCACGCCGGGCATCGTCGGCGTACCGTTCCAGCCAGCGCAGCAGATGAGCTTCCGCTTGTGCTGGCGGTCGGGGGAATACCTGTCGCTGGCCAGCAAGCGCTTCATCGATTTTGCCGCGCAGACCCATTACCTGGAGCGTTGAGGCCAGCCTGTTCCGGCCTCTTCGCGGCTAAAGCCGTTTCCACAGGGGTTGTGCATACCGCAAGCCTGCAGTGATCTCTGTGGGAGCGGCTTTAGCCGCGAATACCGGCGCATCCGGAGGCAAACGATTTGACGGGGCCAGGCAGCAAATGTCAGGCAATGCACCCGTCAAATGCCATTACAAACCTGTCAATCGTTGCAATCCGTCAGGTTCTTGCCTGCGCTTCGCCTCCCTACAATGGCCTCACAACAACAAACGAGCCCAGCTCCGTGAGGCACGACCCCATGTACAGAGACCATATCGTCAAACCGCGTGCGACCGACAACCCTGCGTTCATGGCCCTGACCACCGCCGTGATCTTTGCACTCGCCCTTTTCTACGGTGTGGGCGACGGTAGCCTGGCCCGGCTGATGGGCCCGATCGTGCTCGACCTGCAGGCACCGCTAATGCGCAACATCGCCGTGGCCGGCACCTTGGCCGTCACCCTGGTGCTGAATCTGTTCATCCTCGGCCGCTTTGCGCTACGGGCCCAGGTAATCACCGTCTGGTTCGAACTGTTGCTGTTGTTCCTGCTGTTCTTCGACACTTTCGACCTGTCTTACAGTTTCATCGCCAGCAAGGTCAGCTTCATGATCACCCAAGGGGTGTTCACCACCGTCTACGTGTCCACGATCTCGATCGCCATCGCGTTCGTCCTGGCCCTGATGGGTGCGACTGCACGCTTGTCGTCCAACGGCTTCGCCATCGCCATCGCCAGTTTCTATACCTCGTTCTTCCGCGGTGTACCGCTGCTGATCCAGATCTACCTGATCTATCTCGGCATCCCCCAACTCGGCTACGTGGTCGGTGCAGTGCCGGCGGGCATCCTGGCCCTGTCGCTGTGCTATGGCGCCTACATGACGGAAATCTTCCGCGCCGGCATCAGCAGCATCCCGCGCGGGCAGTGGGAAGCCTCGCGAGCAATTGGCCTGACCCCCTTCCAGGCAATGACCCGGGTGATCCTGCCGCAGTCGATGCGACTGATCATCCCGCCCACCGGCAATCAGTTCATTTCCATGCTCAAGGACAGCTCGCTGGTGTCGGTGATCGGCGTGTGGGAGTTGATGTTCCTGGCTCGCACACAGGGCCGCGCAGAGTTCCGCCACCTGGAAATGCTGATTACCGCCGCCGTCCTGTACTGGGTGCTGTCGATCCTGCTCGAAGCCGTGCAGTCGCGCCTGGAAAAACGTTTCGACCGCGCCCACCGCTGATCGAGGAGCATCACGATGAACCAAGTAGTCACCCCAGCTGCCGCCCAGGCCGCCGTATCGATCCGCGGTCTGCAGAAATGGTACGGCGACTTTCATGTACTCAAGGGTATCGACCTGGAAATCGCCAGCGGCGAGATCGTGGTGGTCTGCGGCCCGTCAGGCTCAGGCAAGTCCACACTGATTCGCTGCCTGAACCTGCTGGAGGACTTCCAGAAAGGCCAGGTGCTGATCGCCGGCAACCCGCTTGACCGTGATGCCGCCAGCGTGGCCGCCATTCGTCGCCAGGTCGGCATGGTGTTCCAGCAGTTCAACCTGTTCCCGCACCTGACCGTGCTGGAAAACCTGATGCTCGGTCCGCGCCTGGTCAGCAGGCTCAACGAGGCCCAGGCCCGCGCCCTGGCCCTGGAGTACCTGGAGCGGGTGCGCATCGCCAGCCAAGCCGACAAGTTCCCCGGCCAGCTTTCCGGTGGCCAGCAACAGCGGGTAGCCATTGCCCGCGCGCTGTGCATGAAGCCGCGGATCATGCTGTTCGACGAACCCACTTCGGCACTGGACCCGGAAATGGTCAAGGAAGTGCTCGATGTGATGGGCGAGCTGGCCCAGGATGGCATCACCATGCTCTGTGTCACCCACGAAATGGGCTTCGCCCGCCGGGTCGCCGACCGCATCATCTTCATGGACCAAGGCCAGGTCATCGAGCAGGCCCGGCCCAACGACTTCTTCGACAACCCGCGCCATGCCCGCGCCAGGGAGTTCCTTTCGCAGATTCTCAGCCACTGAGGCCTGTGTCTACCGCTGTGCCAACACCACAACAACAATTGCATACCCGGAGACTTACCGAATGAACCCACTTGCACGCTTGTTTGCCCTCACTGCCGTCGCCGGCAGCCTGGCCCTGATGACCGGCACCGCTTGGGCGGGCGCCACCCTGGATCGCATCCACCAGAGCAAGGTCATGAAAGTGGCCACCGCCGCCAACTGGCCACCGCAGTCGTTCCTCGGCGAGGACAACACCCTCAAGGGCTTCGACATCGATGTTGCCAACGAAATCGGCAAGCGCATGGGCACCACGGTAGCGTTTGTCACCCCCGAGTACGGCATCATCACTGCCGGGCGCTGGGCCAGCCGCTGGGACCTGTCGGTCGGTTCGATGACGCCTACCACCGAACGTGGCCGCGTACTCGACTTCCCGGCCATCTACTACTACACCCCCTACATGTTCGCAGTGCACAAGGATGCCGCCGGCGCCAGCGCTGCCGACCTCAATGGCAAGACCATCGGCGTCGAGGCCGGCACTACCTCCGAGGACTACATCAACCGCCGGCTGAAGATCGACGCGGCGGACGTACCTGCGTTCAGCTATACCGTGGAGCCTGGCGATGTGCAGACCTACGGCGACAGCATGGGCCCGCTGGATGACCTGCGCATGGGCAACGGCACCCGCCTGGATGCCGCACTGTCGCCGCTGCCGACCATCATGGGCGCGATCAAGGCCGGTTACCCGATTGCCCCGGTGCAGGGCAAGCCCGCCTACTACGAACCGCTGGCCATCGCCACCGACAAGGGCGACGACGCCTTCAATGCCGAACTGGCCAAGGCCGTCGAAAGCATGAAGGCCGACGGTACGCTGAAGCAGCTGTCCGAGAAGTGGTACGGCGCCGACCTCACGCAAGTGCAATAACCCCATCACCCACAGGCCAGCGCCCCTCAGCTGAAGGGCGTGCGGCCCCCGCGTGCCCGTAGAACCTGCAACGCTCAGTAAAAGGATGACCCAACCGATGTCCAGCTACAGCAACAACTACTACACCGGAACCATGCGCCCGGCCTCGCAGCGCCCGGCTTTGGCCGGCGAAACCCGGGCCGATGTATGCGTCATCGGCGGCGGCCTGGCGGGCCTGAGCGTAGCCTTGGAACTGCTGTCGCGCGGGCGCTCGGTGGTATTGCTGGAAGCCGCGCGAGTGGCCTGGGGGGCCTCAGGGCGCAATGGCGGCTTCGTGCTGCAGGGCTGGTCCGAAGGGCTGTCGGCCATCGAGCGGCGCTGCGGCAAGCCGACAGCAGCGGCATTGTTCCGGTTGTCACTGGAGGGCGTCGATATCGTCCGCGACACCATCGCCCGCCACCAGCTGCCAGGCTGTGCCGCGACCACCGGCAAACTCAGCGTGGTGCGCTACGACGACGCCGACAACCTGCAGCGCACCCGCGACCGCATGGCCCGTGACTTCGGTTTCGAGATGGAATACCTGGATACCCCGACGCTACGCAGCCAGCTGAACACCGACCGCTACTACCAGGGGCTGCGCGACAGCCATGGTTTTCATTTCCACCCGCTGAACTACTGCCTGGGCCTGGCCGAGCTGGTCGAGCTTGCCGGCGGCTGTATCCACGAGCAATCCCCCATGCTGCGGGTAGCACGCGTGGCCGGGCGCCACCGTGTAACCACTGCCCACGGCGCGGTCACCTGTGCCGATGTGGTGTACTGCTGCGGCGGTTACGGCGGCGCCGAGTTCGGCCGGCTGCGCCGAGCTTTCCTGCCGATCGCCACCTACGTGGTACTCACCGAACACCTGGGTGAACGCCTGAATGACGTGGTACGTACCACGGATGCCGTCGGCGACAACCGCCGCGCCTCGGATTACTACCGCATCGTCGAAGGTGACCGCCTGCTGTGGGGTGGCCATATCACCACCCGCAATCTGCAGGACGAACAACGCCTCGGGCAGTTGCTGACCCGTGACATCCTCAACGTTTATCCGCAGCTGCAGGGTTTGAAGATCGCCAAGGCCTGGTCCGGGCTGATGGGCTACGCCCGCCACAAGATGCCGCACATCGGCCCTCTGGGCCCGGGATTGTGGGCCTGTACTTCATTTGGGGGCCATGGTATGAACACCGCACCCGTGGGCGCCAGGGTAGTCGCCGAGGCGGTGTCCGGCGAAACCGACCGTTATCGCCTGTTCGATGCCTATGGCCTGGAATGGAACGGCGGACCGTTTGGGCCTGCTGCGGCACAAGCGGTGTATGCCGGGCTGAAACTGATGGACCGGTTCCAGGAAGCGCGCTCGCAGTACAACAACTAGAACGACAACCAGGAATCGCCATGGACCCCCTCCCCCCCGGCGCGCTGTTCAAACTTACCGAAAAGGACCGCCAACTGCTGGCGCTGCTGCAGGCCAACGCCCGTGAGCCCACCGCCTCGCTGGCACGCAAGCTGGGTGTGTCGCGCTCGGCGGTGCAGGAGCGCATCAACCGCCTGGAAAATGCCGGCGTGATCACCGGCTACAGCGTGCGCATCGACCAGGACAAGCTGCAGCAGGTGATCAACTGCTTCACCATGACCTCCTGCAGCAACAAGAGCTACACCGACGTGATGACCACCTTGCGCAAGATGGAGTCGGTGCAGGCGGTGTACGCGGTATCGGGCGAAATGGATTTCATCATCCACCTGACCACCCATACCTTGGGCGAACTGAATGCCGAACTGACCCGTATAAACATGATCAAGGGTGTGACCCATACGGCGTCGCACATTGTCATGGAGACCAAGTTCAGCAAGAAGCTGACGTTGTAATCCCCCTCCCAGGCTTGTGCAGAGCCTTGTGGGAGCGGGCGTGCCCGCGAACACCGGCGCAGCCGGTGCCATCCTCCGCGCTGGATTCTTCGCGGGCATGCCCGCTCCCACAGGTGCTGTTCATGCCGCAGGTCCAGGAAGCCGGCCAGCTTCCTCGACGTCACCGTCACGGATTGACTATGATCCCGCCTTGAACGTTTCAGCATGTTTCAACAAGGATCCAGATGTCAGTTCAGGAATTACCCCCTCTCCCCAGCAAAACTACCGTCGCGAAGATGGAAGCCGCCATGGCGCTGGGCAGCTTTGCCATTGGCACCGGCGAGTTCGCCATCATGGGCCTGATGCCCGATATCGCCAGCAACCTGCAATTGAGCGAGCCCCAGGTGGGCCATGCCATCAGCGCCTATGCGCTGGGGGTGATGGTCGGCGCCCCGACACTGGCGATCATCGGTGCCCGGCTGTTGCGCAAGCACATGCTGCTGTTGTTGATGGCGCTGTATGCCCTTGGCAACCTGGCTACCGCCTTCGCCCCCTCGTTCGGTGGCCTTGTCGCCTTCCGCTTCATCAGCGGCCTGCCCCATGGCGCCTACTTCGGCATCGCGGCGGTGGTGGCGTCGAGCATGGTAGCCAAGGACCAGCGGGCGGGGGCCGTGGCCCGGGTGATGATGGGGCTGACCCTGGCCATGTTGCTCGGCAACCCGATCGCCACCTTGCTGGGCCAGTACTTCGGCTGGCGCTCGGCGTTCGTGCTGGTTGGCGCGATCGCCCTGTGCACCATCGCCCTGGTCTGGCGCTTCGTGCCCCAGCGCCACGACGAAGTGCGCAGCGACCCGCGCAAGGAACTGCAAGCCTTCACCCTGCCGCAGGTGTGGATGGCGCTGGGCATCGCCTCGATCGGCTTTGCCGGCATGTTCTGTGTGTTCAGCTACCTGGCGCCGACCATGTTGCAGGTGACCCAGGTGTCGCCACAGTGGATTCCGTTCGGCCTGGCGGCGTTCGGCGTCGGTGGCATTGTCGGCAACATCACCGGAGGCAAGCTGTTCGACCGCCTGCAGTTCCGCGCCGTCGGGCTGGTGCTGGTGTGGTCGATTGCCGTGCTGCTGTTCTTCAGCTTTGCCGCCCAGGCGCTGTGGAGCCTGCTGCTGGGCATTGGCCTGGTCGGCACCATGATTGCCCTGGCGGCACCGTTGCAGATCCGCCTGATGGACATTGCCCATGAAGCGCCAAGCCTGGCGGCGGCCTCCAACCATGCGGCGTTCAACCTGGCCAATGCGCTGGGGCCGTGGCTGGGCGGCATGGCGATTACCGCAGGCATGGGCTGGACCAGCACCGGGTACATCGGCGCGGCTACGGCGCTGGTCGGGCTGGGGATCTACCTGGTGGCACGGCGGATGAAGGGTGGGCACTAGGACCGAATGCGGTTCTGTACTTTGGGGCTGCTGCGCAGCCCTATCGCGACACAAGGCCGCTCCCACAGGTTCTGCATTGCCCTCTAGGACGAGGCCATCTTTGTGGGAGCGGCCTTGCGTCGCGATAGGGCCGCAATGCGGCCCCCGAATCAAACTTCAACGCGCCAGGCTTGCTGGCGGGCCAGTACCGAGCTGGCCGACTCGCCCAGCAGGTCGGCATATACGCCGGGGGCGGTGGCGCCTTCGGTACTGATGAAGAGGATGCGGGCGTTGCCGTCGATACCCAGGTCGGCAGATGCGCCAGCATCCGTTACCAGGTGGGCAAGCCCGGCCAGGCCGGCGACGCCGGACTCACCGGCAACCAGTGGAATGTCGCGAGCGCTGCCAGCCGCCAGGCGGCGCATGGCGGCGACAGCTTGGTCATCGCTGATGGTCATGAAGTAATCGACGCTCGGCTCCAGGAAGCGCCAGGCCAGCGGCGATGTCTCGCCGCACGCCAGGCCTGCCATTACCGAGTCCACCGCGCCGGTCGCCCTGGCCGGCTTGCCGAGCAAGGCGCTCTGGTACAGGCAGTCCGCCTGCTCCGGTTCGACCATGACCAACAGCGGGCGCCGTGCGCCGTAGTGCTCCCACAGGTAGCTGACGATGCCGGCCGCCAGGCCTCCCACCCCGCCCTGCAGGAACACGTGGGTGAACGGCGGTTGCCCGGCAGTGGCTTCGATGATTTCCGCAGCGATGGTGCCGTAGCCCTGCATCACGTCACGCGGGATCACTTCGTAGCCTTCATAGGAGGTATCGGAAACCACGGTCCAGCCATTGCTGATCGCCAGTTCCGCAGCATGCTCGACCGACTCGTCGTAATTGCCGGCAATGCGCACGATCTGCGCACCATAGGCCGCAATCGCCTGTTCGCGCTCGATGCTGACGTTGGCATGCAGCACGATCACGCAGCGGCAGCCGATGCTTTGCGCGGCGGCCGCCAGGCCCTTGCCATGGTTGCCATCGGTGGCGCTGACCACGGTGAACTGCGTCAGCAGGTCGGCGTACTGGCCTTCCAGCAAGCCACGCGGGTCGAACTGCTGCGCGGGGAAGGTACGCCGGATCAGCCGGACCAGGGCAATCGGCGCGCCCAGGGCCTTGAAGCTGCCCAGTTCCGAGCGCACCGATTCATCCTTCACCGACACCTGGGCAACACCCAGCTCGGCAGCCAGGTCAGGCAGGGTGTACAGCGGCGTAGCGCCAGCGTTCAAGCGCGCCCAGCCGGCCAGCCACTGGCGGCTTTCTTCAGCCCTGGCAATGCTCATCACCTCTTGCAACGCTTGCGGGTAAGGCCGGCGGCCAGCCTTGGGGTTGGAAACAAACATGCGGTACTCCTTTCTGCAGGCAACAGGAAGCCCATGCCGCTGAAACCAGGCTTCAGCGGACGGGGCATTACAGTGGGTATCAGGGGTGGGTCAGGCGACGGCTGACCACATCCAGCAGTACCTGGGCGCCCTGGATCAGTTGCTCGTCGTCGGTATGCTCGCGCGGGTTGTGGCTGATGCCGCCCTGGCTGGGCACGAAGATCATCGCGGCGGGGGCAATGCGGGCGATCATTTGCGCGTCGTGGCCAGCACCGGAGGTCATGCGCCGGTGGCTGAAGCCGAAACGCTGCGCCGAGGCTTCTATGGCATCGGCCAGGCCTGCGTCGAAGATCACCGGTTCGAAACGCACCAGGCGCTCGGTGGTAATGGTCACCCCTTCACGCTCGGCAAGCGCCTCCAGGTATTGGCTCAGGCGATTTTCGGCGTAAGCCAGGCAGGTTTCGTCGGGGTCGCGCAGGTCGACGGTGAAGGTGGCCTTGCGCGGGATGACGTTGATCACGTTCGGCTCGAACTGCATGCAGCCCACCGTGGCCAGGGTCGTGCCGGAATCCACGGCCATGGCGCGCAACTCGGCAACGATGGCACTGGCGACGAAGCCTGCGTCATGACGCAGGTGGGTCGGCGTGGTGCCGGCATGGTTGGCGTGCCCTTTCACCTCTACTTGCTGCCAGGAAATGCCCTGCAGGTTCTCGACCACGCCTATAAGGGTGTTCTCGGCTTCGAGGATCGGCCCCTGCTCGATATGCAGTTCGAGGTATTCATGCGGCACGATGGCGCCAGGCTCCAGCGAGCCGGCATAGCCGATGCGCGCCAGTTCATCGCCAAGCCGCGTACCGTCGGTGCCAAGGGTGTCCAGCGCCTGCTGCAAGGGCAGGCCGCCGGCATATACCAGTGAGCCCATCATGTCGGGCTGGTAGCGCACACCCTCTTCATTGGTGAATGCGCCGACCGTGATCGAACGCTCAGGCAAGCGCCCGGCATCACGGTAGGCCCGAATCACCGCCAACCCGGCCAGCACGCCATAGCAGCCATCCAGGGCTCCGGCGTTGGTAACGGTATCGATGTGCGAACCCATCATCAGTGGGCGTTGCTCACCGCTGTCGGCGGCAGCGCGCAAAGTACCGAAAATGTTGCCGATGCGGTCGACCTGCACGCCGAGGTCAAGTTCGCGCATCCAGCCGATCAGCAGGTCGCGCCCGGCCTTTTCGGCATCGCTCAGGGCGATCCGGGTGCGCCCGCCGTGGGTGGCGTCAGCGCCTACCTGGCCGAGTGCACGGATCTGCTGCAGCAGCAAAGGGCCGTTCAGTTGCAGTGGGGTACTCGCATTCATCAACCGTTTCTCCCTGGGTGCAAAGCCTTGGCTCTACACCGCCGTTTTTGTTCATGGGAGAATTCTATTCGCTCGCCATGCACGAAAAGCTTGATTTTTGGCCTTTGCGCGCACTTTTATTACGCATTCCCGGCGTTTACCGCTGTTTACCTACAGAGGCCCCTTCATGCCCCTCGATCACTTCGACCTGGCCCTGCTCGATGCCGTGCAGCGCGACGCTGGTACTTCACAGCTGGACCTCGGTGCGCAGGTCAACCTGTCCTCGGCAGCGGTCAATCGGCGGTTGAAGAAGCTGGCGGCCGACGGCGTGATCCGCGGCACGGTGGCACAGCTGAACCCGGAGCAGCTTGGGTACACGCTGACGGTGATCACCGAGGTTGAAGTGGAGAACGAGCGGCTGGACCTGCTGGACGAGATGAAACGCACCTTCCTCGCCTGCCCGCAGGTGCAGCAGTGCTACTACGTGGCCGGAGAGTGCGATTTCGTGCTGATCATGCTGGTGCGGCACATGGAGCAGTACACCCAGCTGACGCGCGAACTGTTCTTCGAGAACAACAACGTCAAGCGCTTCAAGACGCTGGTGTCGATGAGCAATGTGAAGACGGGCATGTTCGTGCCGACCCTCACGCCTTGAAGCCTTTATTGCGATTGCGATCCCACAGGTACAGCGACAACCTCGAGAACAGCGATGTACCTGTGGGAGCGGCTTTAGCCGCGAAGAATCCAACGCGGTGCATGGCACCGGCTGCGCCGGTGTTCGCGGCTAAAGCCGCTCCCACAGGGGCCCTGCTAATTCAATAAGTGCAGTTCCCTTGGAGCGGCCTTGCTCACGCAGGGTTTGCCTGCGGCAGCTCGATGCGCACCCGCAACCCGCCACTCGCGGCGGCCAATGCGGTGATGCTGCCGCCATGCAAGGCAACGGCCCGCTGGGCAATCGCCAGGCCCAGGCCAAAGCCGTCACCGTTACTGTCGGTGCCGCGGTCGAATGGCTCGAAGATGCGCTGCAGGCGCGCCGGTTCGACGCCCGGGCCATGGTCGCTGACGCTGACCTGCAACCACTGCCCGCCCGGCGCCAGCGCGGCCTCGACCAACACCTCGGTACCTGCTGCGGTGTAGCGCACGGCATTACGAATGATGTTCTCGAACGCCCGGTACAGCAGTTCTTCATGCCCATGCGTGATAAACGTGCCCTGGGCCTGCAAGCAAACCTGGCACTGCTTCATGCCGGCCTCGAAGCGGGCGTCTTCGACGATCTGCGCCAGCAGTTCGACCACATCGAGGGTGGCGAAGTCGTCGCCCTGCCGGGACTGGGCGCGAGCAAGGGTCAGCAGTTGCTCGATCAGGTCGTCCATGCGCCGCGACTCGCGCTCCACCCGTTCAAGCATGTCGAGCCGGTCCGGTTGCTGGCGCATCAGGCCGATGGCGGCATGCATGCGGGTCAGAGGCGAGCGCAGTTCGTGGGAAATATCGTGCAGCAGGTTCTGCTGCGCCTGCACCAACGCCTTGAGCTGACCGGCCATGCGGTCGCAGTCTTCGGCCAGTTCGACGATTTCGTCACGGCGTTTGCCCAGCCTGGGTTTGACCCGCACCTCGAAACGCCCCTGGGCGACCTGGCCCATGGCTTCGCGCAGCCAGGCCAGCGGGCGGGTCAGGTACAGGCTGCACAGGAAGGCGAACAGCGCGCTCATCAGCGTGCCGGTAAACAGCGGGCCCATGCTGCGCGGGCGTGGAGGCTCGCCAATGGTCGTGGCCACCGAAGCGCGCAGCAACAGCGGGCGGCCGTCGCGGTCGCTCAGCGCCTGCTCGAACCGGGCCACTGGCACCGCCCTGCCGGCCAGCAACCGGCCCTGGCTATCGTAAAGGCCCACCTGCACATCCGGCGGCTGCGGCGAGACCTCGAGCAACTGTCGGCCAGCCTGCTCGCCGTAACGTTGCAACAGCTGCAGTTCAGTGGCCAGCAGCGAGCGCAGCGCCGGGGTATCACCACGCAGGTCATTGAGCATGAAGGCGCCCGCGCCCACCAGGAAGGTCAGGGTGTTGGCCAGCCAGAAGGCCAGGAACAGCTTCCAGAACAGGCGCCGGCGCATCATTCGACGATCAGCATGTAGCCCATGCCGCGCACGCTCTGGATCCAGCTGCTGCCATCGGCGCGCGGCCCGAGCTTTTGCCGGATGCTGCTGATGTGCACGTCGATGCGCCGGTCGTAACGGGTCAGCGGCCGGCCCAGGGCATTGAGCGACAGGTCCTGCTTGCTGACCAGCTGGCCGGCCTGGCGGGCCAACGCTTCGAGCAGGCTGAACTCGGAGCCGGTCAGCTCGAGGATGGCAGCGCCCCAGTGCGCCTCGCGTCGACCGGGCCACATCTTCAGGGCACCGCTGCGCACCTGTTCGGGCACCATGCCTTCGCCCATCAGTTGCGGCTGAACACGGCGCAGGATCGCCCGCAGGCGCGCCACCAGTTCGCCGGGGGAGCTGGGCTTGGGCACATAGTCATCGGCACCCAGCTCCAGGCCGGCGATGCGGTCGATGTTGTCGCCACGGGCAGTCAGCAACAGCACCGGTACCTGGCTGCGCGCGCGCACACGCCGCAGCACTTCGATGCCCGAAATGCCCGGCAGCATCACGTCCAGCACCACCACCTGATAGTTGCCGGTCAATGCCTGAGCTTCGCCCTCCTCGCCAGTGCCGACGGCGGTGGCCTGGAACCCTTCGCGGGCCAGGTACAAAGAGAGCATTTCGGTGAGTTCGCGGTCATCGTCGACCAGCAGCACAGGGATCATCAGGGCCAGGAATCGTGATTGCAGGGGTTGCAATGATCGCCCCGGCGGCCGGCACTGTCACCGCCGGCCGGTCGGACTTTACACATCTTTACCCTCGGCTAACCGCGCCGAACACAGCCCGCCCGTATCCTCATCGCCCGCTGCATGCGGGTTGCCCGCGCTTGCTCCCTCCGAATCCGCTTGTCTGGAACCCTCGATGAACTACCCGCGCCTGTTGCTCTCCGTCCTGCTGCTGAACGCCACGCTGGCCCAGGCCTCCCCCTTCAGGATCGCCGACATCCGCGTCAACGGCCTGCAGCGGGTTTCCGCCGGCAGTGTCTTCGGTGCCTTGCCGCTGAACGTCGGCGACCAGGCCGATGACCGCCGACTGGTGGAG
>NZ_NEJM01000051.1:0-554 GCF_002113725.1 Pseudomonas sp. B23(2017)
TAAGAAACCCTAAACTTGGCTCAGCAATCTCAAATGACTATGTGATTTCTCGCATGGCCACTTGTGATGCTGATAATCTTTGTGACTATCAGTCCGTACTCACAAGCACCCACACGAATTGCTTGATTCGATTTGTTAAAGAGCGTTTGGTTAAGAGCTTTTCGTCTCAACCGAGGCGCGCATTCTACGCTTTCCTCAGGGTCTGTCAAGCGTTTATTTTGAAGTTTTTGCGAGAAACTCGTTTAACTTCAGGCACTTAACTCGCTTCGATCTCTCGTTGCGGGAGGTGAATAATACAGCATTCGGAAACGCTGTCAACCACCTTTTTACCACCACCGGCTGGCCTTCAGCCTACCAGGAGAAGCGATAGCTTCTACTTAAAGACAAAACCCCTACCTGCATGCGCAGATAGGGGTTTTGCGAAATGAATCTTGACGATGACCTACTCTCACATGGGGAAACCCCACACTACCATCGGCGATGCATCGTTTCACTGCTGAGTTCGGGATGGGATCAGGTGGTTCCAATGCTCTATGGTCGTCAAGAAATTCTGT
>NZ_NEJM01000032.1:0-8371 GCF_002113725.1 Pseudomonas sp. B23(2017)
TGCTGGGTGAGGTGGGGGGGCAGGGACATGGGCATTCGGTCATTGTAAGTGGCAGCGAAGTGTAGCTTGTGTGGGAGCGGCCTTGTGTCGCGAAAGGGCTGCGTAGCAGCCCCAGCGATTTTTGCCGTGGCAGAGATCCTGGGGCTGCTACGCAGCCCTTTCGCGACACAAGGCCGCTCCCACACGTCATACATACCCCGGCTTGGGCGTGCGCGCCAGGCAATACACATCCACCCGCCGCGCACCGGCCTTGCGCAGCACTTGGGCAACCGCCTGCGCGGTCGCACCGGTGGTCAACACGTCATCGACAATGGCGACGTGTTTGCCCGTCAGCTTGCCCGTGACGGTAAACGCCAGGCGCAAGTTGCGTCGCCTGGCCTTGGCGTCCAGTTGTTGCTGCGCAGGTGTCTCCCGTGTGCGCAGCAGCAACCGCTCGTCGCAACGTACCCCCACCTGCGACGACAGCCAGCGCCCGAGCATCCCCGCCTGGTTGAACCCTCGCTCCCGTAGTCGACGTCTGGCCAAGGGTACAGGCAACAACAGGTCGGGGCGCGGCAGCCCTTCGGTAAAGCGGTGCAGCAGCCCATGCGCGAGCAATTCGGCCATCAGGCGCCCCAAGGGCCACTGGCGGTTGTGCTTGAAACGGCTGATCAGCGTGTCCACCGGAAAGCCGAAATGCCACAGTGCAAGCACCTGCTCGAAGGCCGGTGCGCGGCGCTGGCACTGAGCGCAGGTCAGGCCGGCCATGGGCAACGGCAGGGCGCAGCGCAGGCAATGATCGCCCAGCCAGGGCAGTTCCTGCTCGCAGGCGACGCACAGCGGGTAGGCCTGCTCGGCAGGTTCATCGCACAGTAAACACGATTGGTTAATAAGTGAGCACTTGTAAACCAGTCTTTTCCAGTGTGGTTGACAGTTCATAGGCCTTCCATGACTATGCGAGCTATCCGTGATGCGCTGGCGGGCATTCCTGTCCCGGCGCCTGCTTCAGCCTAAACAAGGAAACGCCAATGAGCGCCAGCACAACTGCAACAACACGTCACGACTGGTCCCTGGCCGAGGTCAAGGCGCTGTTCCAGCAACCATTCAATGACCTGCTGTTCCAGGCGCAGACCGTGCACCGCGCGCATTTCGACCCGAACCGCGTGCAGGTTTCGACCCTGCTGTCGATCAAGACCGGCGCCTGCCCGGAAGATTGCAAATACTGTCCACAGTCCGGCCACTACAACACGGGGCTGGAAAAACAGAAGCTGATGGAAGTGCAGAAGGTGCTGGAAGAAGCCGCCCGCGCCAAAGCCATCGGTTCTACCCGCTTCTGCATGGGCGCGGCATGGAAGCACCCGTCGGCCAAAGACATGCCCTACGTGCTGGAGATGGTCAAAGGCGTCAAGGCCATGGGCCTGGAAACCTGCATGACCCTCGGCAAGCTCGACCAGGAGCAGACCAAGGCCCTGGCCCAGGCCGGCCTGGACTACTACAACCACAACCTCGACACCTCGCCGGAGTTCTACGGCAGCATCATCACCACCCGCACCTACAGCGAGCGCCTGCAGACCCTGGCCTACGTGCGTGATGCCGGGATGAAGATCTGCTCCGGCGGCATCCTCGGCATGGGCGAGTCGCTGGACGACCGCGCCGGCCTGCTGATCCAGCTGGCCAACCTGCCCGAGCACCCGGAGTCGGTGCCGATCAACATGCTGGTCAAGGTGGCCGGCACGCCGCTGGCCGAGGAAGAGGACGTCGACCCGTTCGACTTCATCCGCATGCTGGCCGTGGCCCGTATCCTCATGCCCAAGTCGCACGTGCGCCTGTCCGCCGGCCGCGAGCAGATGAACGAGCAGATGCAGGCCCTGGCCTTCATGGCTGGCGCCAACTCGATCTTCTACGGCGAAAAACTGCTGACCACCGCCAACCCGCAGGCCGACAAGGACATGCAGCTGTTCGCACGCCTGGGCATCAAGCCCGAAGCGCGTGAAGAGCACGCCGACGAAGTGCACCAGGCGGCCATCGAGCAGGCGCTGGTCGAGCAGCGCAGCAGCGAGATGTTCTACAACGCCGCGACAGCCTGAAATGGCCTTCGACCTGGCGGCGCGCCTGGCCGAACGGCGCGCCGCAGACCTGTATCGGCAGCGGCCACTGCTGGAAAGCCCGCAGGGGCCGGAAGTGGTGGTCGATGGCCAGCGTTTGCTGGGCTTCTGCAGCAATGACTACCTGGGCCTGGCCAACCACCCCGAGGTGATTGCCGCCTGGCAGGCCGGCGCCGAGCGCTGGGGTGTCGGTGGCGGTGCCTCGCACCTGGTGATCGGCCACAGTACGCCGCACCACCAGGTGGAAGAGGCCTTGGCCGAACTCACCGGGCGCCCGCGCGCGCTGTTGTTCTCCACCGGCTACATGGCCAACCTGGGCGCCATCACCGCGCTGGTGGGGCAGGGCGACACGGTGCTGCAGGACCGCCTGAACCACGCTTCGCTGCTGGATGGCGGGTTGCTCAGCGGCGCCCGTTTCAACCGCTACCTGCACAACGACCCGGCCAGCCTGGCCAGCCGCCTGGACAAGGCCGTCGGCAATACCCTGGTAGTGACCGATGGCGTGTTCAGCATGGACGGCGACCTGGCCGACCTGCCGGCGCTGGCCGATGTCGCCCGCGCCCGCGGTGCCTGGCTGATGGTCGATGATGCCCATGGCCTGGGCACCCTCGGCACCCAGGGTGGCGGTATCGTCGAGCACTTCGGCCTTGGCGTTGAAGATGTGCCGGTGTTGATCGGTACGCTGGGCAAGGCCTGTGGTACCGCTGGCGCCTTTGTGGCTGGCAGCGAAGAACTGATCGAGGCACTGGTGCAGTTCGCCCGCCCGTACATCTACACCACCAGCCAGCCACCGGCGCTGGCCTGCGCCACCCTCAAGAGCCTGGAACTGCTGCGCCGCGAGGTCTGGCGCCGCGAGCACCTGGCCGCGCTGATCCGCCAGTTCCGTGAAGGCGCGCAGCAGATCGGCCTGGCATTGATGGACAGCCCGACGCCGATCCAGCCGATCGTCATCGGTGACAGCGCACAGGCCCTGCGCCTGTCAGGCATGTTGCGCGAGCGCGGCTTGCTGGTCACGGCCATCCGCCCGCCCACCGTGCCGGCGGGCAGCGCACGCCTGCGGGTGACATTGAGCGCCGCGCACAGCGAGGCGCAGGTGCAGCTATTGTTGAATGCATTGGCCGAGTGTTATCCACAATTGGAGAGCGCCGATGCGTAATCGACTTGTTCTGTTGCCTGGTTGGGGCCTGGGCACTGCTTCTCTGGAGCCGCTGGCCGCCAGCCTGCGTGCCCAGGACGCCCGCCTGCAGGTAGAGCTGATGCCCTTGCCGGAACTGGCCGACAGCGATGTGCAGGCCTGGGTCGACCACCTCGACCGCAAGCTGCCGAGCGATGTCTGGCTGGGCGGCTGGTCGCTTGGCGGCATGCTGGCCAGCGCGCTGGCGCACAAGCGCGGCGACCATTGCTGCGGCCTGCTGACCCTGGCCAGCAACCCCAGTTTCGTGGCTCGCCCCGACTGGCCCCACGGCATGGCCGAAGACACTTTCGGCACCTTCCTCGACGGCTGCCGCAGCCATACCCAGGTCA
The DNA here is from genome assembly GCF_002113725.1 of Pseudomonas sp. B23(2017). Lineage (NCBI taxonomy): Bacteria > Pseudomonadati > Pseudomonadota > Gammaproteobacteria > Pseudomonadales > Pseudomonadaceae > Pseudomonas > Pseudomonas sp. B23(2017). The sequence goes on from NZ_NEJM01000032.1 coordinate 3,609, forward strand.
CCCTGAAGCGCTTCCGTACCTTGTGCAGCGACGGTGCCCTGCAACCGCGCACCCTGCTGCGCCAGCTGGGTGTCGGCGTACCGGACACCGACCCGCTGTACCTGGCCACCGGCCTTGAGGTGCTGGCCAAGCTGGACACCCGCGAAGCACTGCAGGCCTACGGTGGCCCGCAGTTGCACCTGTTCGCCGGCAGCGATGCGCTGGTACCGGCAGAGGCGGCAAAAGCGCTGAGCGAGCTGCTGCCCGATGTGGAAGTGGGCCTGGTCGAAGACAGTTCCCACGCGTTCCTGCTGGAGTACCCGCAGGAACTGGCGGCGGGCATCAAGAGTTTCCTGCATGAGAGTGGCGATGACTGACCTTTCCCGTCCAACCCTGCCCGGCGCGCTGCCCGACAAGCGCCAGGTAGCGGCCTCGTTCTCCCGCGCCGCAGCCAGCTACGACAGCGTGGCAGCCTTGCAGCGCGCGGTGGGTTCGAGCTTGCTGGAGCAGTTGCCGGAAGGCCTGCAGCCGTCACGCTGGCTGGACCTGGGCAGCGGCACCGGCCATTTCAGCCGGGCGCTGGCCGAGCGTTTCACCCAGGCCAGCGGTGTGGCGGTGGATATCGCCGAGGGCATGTTGTGCCATGCCCGCAACGAACAGGGCGGGGCGCTCTATCACGTGGCCGGTGACGCCGAGCGTTTGCCGCTGCGTGATGCCAGCGTCGACCTGGTGTTCACCAGTCTGGCCGTGCAGTGGTGCGACCAGTTCGCCAGCGTGCTGGCAGAAGCGCTGCGAGTGCTGCGCCCGGGCGGCGTGCTGGCCTTCAGCAGCCTGTGTGTGGGTACGCTCGATGAACTGCGCGCCAGTTGGCAGGCGGTGGATGGCCTGGTGCATGTGAACCGCTTCCGCCGTTTCGAGGACTATCAGCGCCTGTGCGCAGCCAGCGGCTTCGAACAGCTCGGGCTGCAGCGCTGCCCGCACGTGCTGCACTACCCGGATGTACGCAGCCTGACCCATGAACTCAAGGCCCTCGGTGCCCACAACCTGAACCCTGGCCGACCTTCCGGGCTTACCGGCCGGGCCCGCATGCAGGGCCTGCTGCAGGCTTATGAGGCGTTTCGCCAGCCTGAGGGGCTGCCAGCCACCTATCAGGTGGTCTATGGTTTGTTGCGCAAGCCACAGGTGTAAGGGGAGCGAGATGAACCAGGCCTATTTCATTGCCGGTACCGATACCGATGTTGGCAAGACCACCATCGCTGCCGGGCTGTTGCATGCGGCACGGTCGCAAGGCTTGAGCACGCTGGGGGCCAAGCCGGTGGCCTCCGGTTGCACGATGACACCGAAAGGCTTGCGCAACAGTGACGCCCAGGCGCTGATCGATGAAAGCACGATCAAGCTGCCCTACGAACAGGTCAACCCGTTTGCCTTCGAACCGGCTATCGCACCCCATGTGGCAGCGCGCGAGGCGGGAGTAACGCTTGCCGTGCCGGAATTGTTGGCGGCGATGCGCAATGTGCTGCAACAAGATGCCGACTTCACCCTGATCGAGGGGGCCGGTGGCTGGCGCGTGCCGTTGTCGGGGCAGGCCAACTTGTCCGATCTGGCCATTGCCTTGAAGTTGCCGGTGATCCTGGTGGTGGGGGTGCGACTGGGGTGCATCAGCCACGCCTTGCTCAGCGCCGAGGCGATTGCCCGTGACGGGCTGCAATTGGCGGGATGGGTGGCGAACATCATCGAGCCGCGTACTTCGCGCCTGGAAGAGAACCTGGCCAGTCTGGCCGAGCGTTTGCCAGCGCCATGCCTGGGGCGTGTGCCCAAATTGAAGCAGGCCAGTGCCGACATGGTGGCTGAACACCTTCAGCTGGATCTGCTGGATTAGCCATTTCCAGGCCCGGCCCTTTCGCGGGTAAACCCGCTCCCACAGGATCTCCACAGTTTTTGAGACTTGTGCAGTACCTGTGGGAGCGGGTTTACCCGCGAAGAGGCCAGTGCAGGAATACCCAAGGCCTATCAAATGGCACCAGGCCATTAGGGATTTAAACGGGCCTTTTCACCCCTGGCCTGCTTTAATTGGGCCTGTTCGTCATCCAGCGTCAATGGAGTCCTGACATGGAAATCACCGGTAGCTCCGCCTACTACGCGGGCCTGAGCGCAATCCAGACCGGCCAGAACCGCGTCGATCAGGCCGCCAGCCAGATCGCCAGCACCACCGCCGAACGTAGCGCCACCAGCCAGTCCAGCGATTTTCAGGCCGAACGCCTGCGCGCGGTCGACCGCAGCCAGCAGATGGACCTGGCCACCAGCACCGTGCAGCTGGCCGTGGGCAAACTCGAAGTCGAGCTTGGCGCAAAGGTCGCCAAGGCATCCGACGAAATGCTCGGTCGGATCATCGATACCTACGCCTGATACGGCGGCCCTTCCCGAACCTAACGCTATCCCTGTGGGAGCGGGTTTACCCGCGAATGCGTCCGCCCGGACACCTCTGTTTTCCGGGCTGGCCCATTCGCGGGTAAACCCGCTCCCACAGGGGTACATATCATGGCTTGGCGCTTTCGCCATTTTTCGTGGCGTAAATGGCACCATAGTCCATCCTTGACATAAGGCGGAGCTAAACGTAAGTTTCAAACAACTGTTTGATCGACGACCGCCAAGTGCGGGTCACCCCACAGAACTCACCTAGAGGTTCATCGCAATGCCTGATTACAAAGCCCCCTTGCGTGATATCCGCTTCGTTCGCGACGAGCTGCTCGGCTATGAGGCGCACTATCAGAGCCTGCCGGGTTGCCAGGACGCCACGCCCGACATGGTCGACGCGATCCTCGAAGAAGGCGCGAAGTTCTGTGAGCAGGTGCTGTCGCCGCTGAACCGCGTGGGTGACCAGGAAGGTTGCACCTGGAGCGAATCGGGCGTGAAAACCCCTACCGGCTTCAAAGAGGCCTACCAGCAGTTCGTCGAAGGCGGCTGGCCGAGCCTGGCGCATGACGTCGAGCACGGCGGCCAGGGCCTGCCGGAGTCGCTGGGCCTGGCCCTGAGCGAAATGGTCGGTGGTTCGAACTGGTCGTGGGGCATGTACCCGGGCCTGTCGCACGGCGCGATGAACACTATCTCTGCGCACGGCACCGCCGAGCAGCAGCACACCTACCTGACCAAGCTGGTATCTGGCGAGTGGACCGGCACCATGTGCCTGACCGAGCCGCACTGCGGTACCGACCTGGGCATGCTGCGCACCAAGGCCGAGCCACAGGCCGACGGCAGCTACAAGGTGTCGGGCACCAAGATCTTCATTTCGGCCGGTGAGCACGACATGGCCGACAACATTGTCCATATCGTCCTGGCCCGCCTGCCGGACGCACCGGCTGGCACCAAGGGCATCTCGCTGTTCATCGTGCCGAAGTTCCTGCCCAACGCCGAAGGCGGTGTGGGCGAGCGCAATGGCGTGAGCTGCGGCTCGATCGAACACAAGATGGGTATCCACGGCAACGCCACCTGCGTGATGAACTTCGACGGCGCTACCGGCTACCTGATCGGCCCGGCCAACAAAGGCCTGAACTGCATGTTCACCTTCATGAACACCGCTCGCCTGGGTACCGCGCTGCAAGGCCTGGCCCACGCCGAAGTAGCGTTCCAGGGTGGTCTGAAGTACGCCCGTGAGCGCCTGCAGATGCGTTCCCTGACCGGCCCGAAAGCACCGGACAAGGCTGCTGACCCGATCATCGTCCACCCGGACGTGCGTCGCATGCTGCTGACCATGAAGGCCTTCGCCGAAGGCAACCGCGCGATGGTGTACTTCACTGCCAAGCAGGTGGACATCGTCAAGTACAGCCAGGATGAAGAAGAGCGCAAGAAGGCCGATGCCCTGCTGGCGTTCCTGACCCCGATCGCCAAGGCGTTCATGACCGAGGTCGGCTTCGAAGCCGCCAACCATGGCGTGCAGATCTATGGTGGCCACGGCTTCATCGCCGAGTGGGGCATGGAGCAGAACGTGCGCGACAGCCGCATTTCCATGCTGTACGAAGGCACCACCGGCATTCAGGCCCTGGACCTGCTCGGCCGCAAGGTGCTGATGACCCAGGGCGAAGCGCTGAAGGGCTTCACCAAGATCGTGCACAAGTTCTGCCAGGCGCAGGAAGGCAACGAAGCGGTCAAGGAGTTCGTCGAACCGCTGGCGGCGCTGAACAAGGAATGGGGCGAGCTGACCATGAAAGTAGGTATGGCCGCCATGAAGGACCGCGAAGAAGTAGGTGCGGCCTCGGTCGATTACCTGATGTATTCCGGCTACGCCTGCCTGGCCTACTTCTGGGCCGACATCGCCCGCCTGGCGGCCGAGAAACTGGCTGCCGGCACCAGCGAAGAAGCGTTCTACACCGCCAAGCTGCAGACCGCGCGCTTCTACTTCCAGCGCATCCTGCCGCGTACCCGTACCCACGTGGCGACCATGCTGTCGGGTGCCAACAACCTGATGGCGATGGACGAAGAGCACTTCGGCCTGTCGTACTGATCCTGCCGCTGTAAACCAAACCCGCCTGCCCTCACCGGCAGGCGGGTTTTTACATTCTGGAAAGCTGAACGCTATCCCCTGTGGGAGCGGCCTTGCGTCGCGAAAGGGTTGCGTAGCAACCCCGGCAATTTCGGCTGTGATACAAAAAGCTGGGGTCGCTTCGCGCCCCTTTCGCGACGCAAGGCCGCTTGTGTCTTGATGAGGGATTAAAATCTGGAGTGAGAGCGGTGAATGACAAGCTGAATGCCGCAGGTGCCATGAGCACGAGTGGGAGCACAAGCTGTCA
>NZ_NEJM01000052.1:0-549 GCF_002113725.1 Pseudomonas sp. B23(2017)
TCGTAACAAGGTAGCCGTAGGGGAACCTGCGGCTGGATCACCTCCTTAATCGACGACATCAGCCTGCTGATGAGCTCCCACACGAATTGCTTGATTCATTGTAAAAGACGATGCTGTAACGCGACCCTGTTATAGGTCTGTAGCTCAGTTGGTTAGAGCGCACCCCTGATAAGGGTGAGGTCGGCAGTTCAAATCTGCCCAGACCTACCATTACATGGTTCAGCCGTAGAATACGGGGCCATAGCTCAGCTGGGAGAGCGCCTGCCTTGCACGCAGGAGGTCAGCGGTTCGATCCCGCTTGGCTCCACCACTTTCGCCGTACGCAGTAGCTTGTCAGAACTTAGAAATGAACATTCAGTTCGAATGTTGATTTCTGACTTTTGTCAGATCGTTCTTTAAAAATTCGGATATGTGATAGATATAGACTGATGACCAGTTTCACTGCTGGTTAATCAGGCTAAGGTAAAATTTGTGAGTTCTGCTCGAAAGAGCAACATGCGAATTTTCGGCGAATGTCGTCTTCACAGTATAACCAGATTGCTTGGGGTT
>NZ_NEJM01000033.1:0-7477 GCF_002113725.1 Pseudomonas sp. B23(2017)
GCGCTGGATGGCACGGGCTTCGCCCGTGTTCGCGGGACAAGCCCGCTCCCACAGGTGACGCGCTAGATTTTAGAAATTGAGCAAGACAGTTGCTCCCACAAGGGGCACAGGCTCAGTGCTTGGTCAGCTTGTCCAGGTAACCCATGCAGAATGCCGAGACCACGAAGGTCATGTGGATGATCACGTACCACATCAGGTAATCGGTGGAGATGTTCTGTGCATCCATGAACACCCGCAGCAGGTGGATGGACGAAATGGCCACGATCGACGCGGCAACCTTCATCTTCAGCGACGAAGAGTCCATCTTGCCCAGCCAGTTGAGCTTTTCCTTGCTCTCGTCGATGTCCAGTTGCGAGACGAAGTTCTCGTAGCCGGAGATCATCACCATCACCAGCAGGCCGCCCACCAGCGACATGTCGATCAGTGACAGGATCACCAGGATCAGGTCGGCTTCGCTGAGGGCGAAGACGTTGGGCAGGACATGGACCACTTCCTGGAAGAATTTCAGCGCCAGGGCCAGCAGGCCGAGGGACAGGCCGAAGTAGATGGGGGCGAGCAGCCAGCGCGAGGCATACATCGCGTTTTCGAGAATACGTTCCATGGAGTGTCGGGACTCATCAGGTGACTAAAAAAGCGACGCCGAGTATAGCCAGCCACCTGTTACAGCAAAAGCCCGGTGAATCGGGGCTGCTTTGCAGCCCATCGCGACACAAGGCCGCTCCTACAAGAGATCGCGGTCCCTTGTAGGAGCGGCCTTGTGTCGCGATGGGCCGCAAAGCGGCCCCCTGCATCAATCAGGTCTCAGGATGAAACTGGTAATCCCCCAGATTCCGACACCGCTCACCATTGATCCGCCGCAACTGCGCCTGCAAATGCAAACACCAGATCTGCGGATCCTCGGCCACCTGATATCCATGCAAGGTCAGGCTGTCGACAATGGCATTGAGTACCGATTCGGCCACCAACGGCCCATGGAACGGCCCTTGGGCCTTGATCGCGGACGGTTGTTCACCGGCCATGCCGGCGGCGAACAGCAGCGTCCACATGCCGTTGTCCCCGGCCAGCGGACGGATGCTGCATTCGATGCGGGTCACCAGGCCCAGGCACTGGCGTGTGAGGCTGAGATTGCGCATGGCCGCGCCCCCTCCAAAAAGCCTTGTTCAGCCTGAACCTCAGGCTGTTTCCATCCTGAACGCTGATACCGTCCTTAAGTTCCAGCATAGAAGAACGGTATAGAAAGATGGAAAACCGGCGCTGAACGGTAGCACATCGCCGCTAGCGCCGGTTTCTTGACTCAGGCCGGCTTGGCCTGGGCAATTACCTCTTCCAGGCGTTCTTTCTCCGCCTTCTCGATTTCTTCCTCGCTGATCATCTCGGCAATCTCACGCAGGCGCTCCACCACCCGGGCGTTGACGCTGCCCTCGGTGAACTGGCCCTTGTCATCCAGCACACCGGCCTCCTCGCCCACCAGCAGGCTCAACGCCTCGTCGGCCTGGCTGACCGCGTACACGTGGAACATGCCGTTTTCCACCGCCTGCAGCACACGCTCGTCGAGCATCAGCGTGGCGACGTTGGCACGCGGGATGATCACCCCCTGCTCGCCGGTCAGGCCACGCGCCTCGCACAGGCGGAAGAAGCCCTCGATCTTCTCGTTGACTCCACCCACCGCCTGCACTTCACCAAACTGGTTGATCGAGCCGGTAATGGCGAAGCACTGCTTGAGCGGCGTGCGCGACAAGGCCGAGATCAGCGTGCAGGCTTCGCCCAGTGAGGCGCTGTCACCGTCTACATAGCCGTAGGACTGTTCCAGGGCGATGCTCGCCGAGATCGCCAGCGGGAACTCCTGGGCATAGCGGCTGCCCAGGTAGCCGGTGAGGATCATCACACCCTTGGAGTGGATCGGCTGACCGAGGTTGACCTCGCGCTCGATGTCGACGATACCGCTGCCGCCCGGGTACACGGTGGCGGAGATGCGCGCCGGCATACCGAACGCCGAATCACCCACTTCAAGCACGGTCAGGCCGTTGCACTTGCCGATGGCAGCGCCTTCGGTGTCGATCAGGATGATGCCGGCAAGCATGTCGTCCAGCACCCGCTGCGAAACACGCCCGGTGCGGGTGGCCTTGGCCTTTAGCGCACGCTCGATGTGCCCGGCGTCGGTCATTTCGTCACTGGCCAGCTGGCGGATGAAATCGGCTTCGCTGACCAGCTGGAACAGGTCGCCGATACGCGCCGACAGACGCGACTGGTTTTCTGCCAGGCGGGCGCTGTAGGTGGCCAGGCGCGCCACCGCGTCACTGGTCAGTGGCGCCATGCCCTCTTCGTTGGTGCGGGTGCGCAACAGCTGGGCGAACTGCTCCAGGTTCTCGTCGACCATGGGCATGTCTTCGTCGAAGTCCACCAGCACCCGGAACATCTCCTGGAAGTCCGGGTCGTGGTCCTGCAGCGCGTAATACAGCTGACGCGAACCGATGATGACCAGCTTGATGTTCAGCGGGATCATCTGCGGCGTCAGGCTTACGGTGGCCACCCGGCCCAGTTCGCCCAGTGGTGACTCCATCTTCAGCTTGCGCGACTGCAGCGCACGCTTGAGCGCGTCCCAGACGAACGGCTCGCCCAGCATCTTCTCGGCTTCCAGAATCAGGAAGCCACCGTTGGCGCGGTGCAGCGCGCCCGGGCGCAGCTGGCGGTACGAGGTGTACAGCGCACCCTGGTCGGTGCTGTATTCGATACGGCCAAACAGGTTGTCGTAGGTCGGGTGCGGCTCGAACACCACAGGCGCACCGCCGTCGGCGTGGTGGCCGACCACCAGGCTCGGGGCGTACTGCTCTTCCAGCAGCTTGCGCGCGGCCGCGTCGGTCTTGCTGTCATCGACCAGTTGCTCGACCACGGTACGCAGCAGGTTCAGCTGCACCGACTGCAGGTAGGCGCAGACCGCAGCGTTCTCGGCGTACTTCTCCGACAGCGGCGCCAGCAATGGCTGCAGGGCCAGGGTGATGGTTTCTTCGTTGAGCTGGCGCAGCTGGTTGTTCGACTCGCGTTTCCATTGCGGCAGGCTGGCCAGCTCTTCGTTCAGGCGTTCCTCGAGCAGGGCGATATCCTCGTGGAACTGCTCGCGCACCTCTTCCGGCAACTGGGCGAATTCGGCTTCATCCAGCGCCTTGCCGTCCGCCATCGGGGTGAAGGCGACGTTGCTGGCGTCGCGGTACAGGGCCACGTCCTTTTCCAGCGAGGCGCGCTCGATCACATCCAGGGCGCGGTCGTAACGCTGGTTGAAGGCGCGGTCGATGGCGCCTTTCTTCTGCTGGTACGACGGGTGCTCGAACACCGCCGGGAAGGTCGACAACAGGTTGTCGATCAGCCCGTTCATGTCGGTGATGAACGCCCCGGCGCTGCCGGACGGCAACTCCAGTGCGCGGGGTTCACGGGTGTCATCGAAGTGGTTGACGTAGACCCAGTCGGCCGGGGTCTGCTGGCGCTTGCCCTCGGCCTTGAGGTAGCGCTTGACGAACGAGAAGCGGCCGGTGCCGGGCTCGCCCATCACGTACACGTTGTAACCAGGGCGCGGCATGGCCACGCCGAACTGCAGGGCCTCGACAGCACGCTCCTGGCCCAGGACTCCGCGAAACGGCTCCAGATCGTCGGTATTGGTAAAGGCAAACTGCTCGGGGGAGAAACGCCGGGTCAGGGCTTCAGGCGCGAGACGCAGGCGCGCAGCGACAGGATCGGGCATTGGGTTTCCTTACTTCGGCGGGGCAGATACGCAGCATTCTGGCGCTGCCCGCGCGCGCCTTGCAAGGCTCCACGGGACTTTATGTCGCAGCCGGTGCGGGTCATGTAACAGCAAATTTTTCGCAATCAACAACGCAACTCTTAGATCGTGCCTAAACTCCAAGCTGCGCGGGTGGGTGAAAAGCTTTCCCGACCTGGCAACCGAGTTGCCAGAAACCCTGACCCTTGGTTAAGTCAAATAGAGAACAAATGCTATGAAACGGATTCTTCTGGGTACTCTGTTCACCGTGGTCTCGATCAATGCCATGGCCGAAGCGCCAGGCGGCCCGAACTGCGGTTGGGGCAACATGCTGTTCGAAGGCCAGCGCGGCACTCCGGCACACTTCCTGGCTTCCACCACCAACGGCACCTCCGGTAACGCCACCTTCGGCATGACCTCCGGCACCAACGGCTGCTCGACCAAGGCCTCGCTGACTTACGGCGGCAAGTCCTGGTTCGCCATGAACGGCATGATGAATGAGCTTTCCGAAGACATGGCCATGGGCCAGGGCGAAGCACTGACCACCTATGCCGTGGTTCTCGGCGTGGCCCCGGAAGACCGTGGCTACTTCGCATCGGTCACCCACCAGCACTTCAACCAGATCTTCAGCAGCGCCGACGTCACTGCCGAAACCGTCCACAGCAACACCCTGGCTGTTCTGAAGAACGACCCACGCCTGGCCAAATACGCAACCGAGGCCTGAGTGCAGCTGCTCCCGCCCCGGCCCCGGGGCGGGTTTCGCCTTTTTTCGGCATCGTTAAGAAGTAGTTGCCCGACATGCTCAAACGCTTCGTATCCCTGGCGCTGTGTGCCTGCGCCCCTGTTCATGCCGCGCCCGTGCTGGACCAAGGCCGTGTCCAGCAACTGGCCAACACCCCTTACTGGATTGCCCTGGGCCATTACGAAACCGCCAAGCTGGGTGGCTGGCGCAGCTATGTGGACGATGATGCGTTCTTCCTCGCCGAGGATGGCGCGCACCACCCCGACCAGGAGCTGCAAGCCACGGTCGAAGCGCTGTACGCCCCGGCCAGCCTCGGCGACAAGCATGCCCAGTGCGTATTCCCGGCGCGCACCCGCTGGCTGCGCGAACAGCTCGACCTGCAAGACTTGCCGCAACCGGACTGTCAGGAGTTCACCACCTGGTACCAGTCGATCGACCCGCACAGTGCGGCGCTGATCTTCCCGGCGGCCTACCTGAACAGCCCGTCATCGATGTTCGGCCACACCTTGCTGCGCATCGACCAGTCCAACACCCGCAGCGACGACACCACGTTGCTGAGCTACGCGATCAACTTCGGCGCCTACATCGAAGGCAGCGACAACAGCATCCTGTACGCCTGGAAGGGCCTGATGGGCGGCTACCCGGGCCTGTTCGCGCTGATGCCCTACCAGGAAAAACTGTCCGAATACCGCAGCCTGGAAAACCGCGACCTGTGGGAGTACCAGCTGGACCTGACCCCGGAAGAAACCGGGCGCATGGTCGAACATGTGTGGGAGCTGAAGCAGGTCCAGTTCGACTACTTCTTCTTCGACGAAAACTGCTCGTACCGCCTGCTGGAGCTGCTGCAGGTGGCCCGGCCGAGCCTGGACCTGACCTCGCAGTTCCCGCTGACCGCCATCCCGACCGACACGGTGAAGGCCGTGAAGCAGTCCGGCATGGTCGCCAGCGAGACGTACCGCCCCTCTCGCGAACGTGAACTGCTGGCTCGGGCCGAGCCGCTCGATCACGACGAAAAGCGCCAGGTGCTGGCTGCAAGCGCTGACACCGCGCACCTGCAGAGCCACGAGTTCAAGGCCCTCCCCCGCCAACGCCAGGCGCTGGTGCAGGATGCCGCGTACCGCCTGGAGCGTTACCGCGCCAATGGCCAGGAGCGCGACCCTGGGCAGGCGAAACGCAGCTTCGAGCTACTGCGGGCGATCAACAGCAACCCGCCACCGCCCCTGCAGATCGAGCGCCCGGGCCTGCCAGAGGACGGCCATGACTCGCGCACCTGGCAGCTTGGCGTGGGCACCCGCGAAGACCGCGCCTACGCCGAGTACGGCCTGCGCATGGCCTACCACGACCTGAATGACAACGCCTATGGCTTCCCGCTGGGGGCGCAGATCGAGATCCTGCAGCTGAAGCTGCGCCAGTACGAAGGCAACGACTGGCAGGTGCAGCGCCTGGACCTGGCCACCATCCGCTCGCTGACGCCGCGCAACGAGCTGCTCAAACCTTGGTCGTGGCAGGTGGCCGGCGGGCTGGAGCGGGTGCCGGGCAAGCATGATGACGAAGTGCTGGTGAGCCATGTGAACGGCGGGGCCGGCGGCACCTGGCAACTGGCCGACGGGTTGCTGGGCTTTGCCCTGGGCACTGTGCGGGTCGAGCACCACAATGATTTTGCCCAGTTCATCGCCCCGGCGGCGGGCTTCAATGGCGGGCTGCTGTGGCGCAACGGGCTGGGCAACATGACGCTGGAGGCCAAGGGCGACTACTTCACCAATGGCGAGGTACGGCGCAGTGTGAGCCTGAACCAGCAGTGGGAGATCAGCCAGAACCTGGGCCTGCGGTTGAGTGCTTCGCGAGAGTTCAGCCACCTGGCTACGGCGCAGAACGAGGTGATGCTGGAGTTGAAGTGGTATCACTACTGAAGCGGACTTTGTGGGAGCGGCCTTGCGTCGCGAAAGGGGTGCGAAGCGCCCCCAGATTGTTGCACTCATGCAGAATTGCCGGGGCCGCTTTGCGGCCCTTTCGCGACGCAAGGCCGCTCCCACAAATGACAGCATCAAGGCTGACCTGTGTGAACCAACCGACTCTTTGACACTGTTTTGACGGCCCCCCGACAAATCGCAACCTAGACTTTCCAGTATCAACCGGAGGGTTTTGTGGTTATGTCGCGGTACTGGTTCGGCGTATGCATGGCGTTGTTGCTGTCTGGTTGCGAAACCACCCACGAGCAGATGGTCAACCAGGGTTACCCCCCCGCCTATGCCGATGGCTTCCAGGACGGCTGCAGCAGCGGCCGCCAGGCGGCAGGGCTGATGGTCGGTGGCTTTCGCAAGGACGTGCCGCGCTACCTGCACGAGCGCCAGTACGAAAGCGGCTGGGACGACGGCTTTCGCCAGTGCCACGCCATGCAGAACAGCGAAGAACAGCGCCAGTACCACGAGCGCTTCTGGGACGAGCGCGAACGCGACTGGGAGCAGGAAAAGGACCGCGACGCCGCACGCGCCTATCGCCACAACTGAGTCGCAAACGGACATCCCTTGAAACCGGCGGCCTGCGATGATGGTCTCCTGCACAAGGAGGCCACGCATGAGCCGAGCATTCGTCAACGAAGACCAGGCCGCTGCCCAGGCTGATCAGCCAGTCGAGCGACGGGTCAGCGAACAACCCAACTACGTGACCACCAGCGGCCTGCGCCAGCTGCAGGAGCGCGTGGCCGAACTGAACGCCCTGCGCAGCGAACTGCAGGCACAGGGCGAACGTGGCGACAAGCAACGGCTGGCGGATACCGAACGCGACCTGCGTTACTTCAGCGCGCGAGTGCAGAGTGCCCAGGTGGTGCCGGCGGCGACGTCGCACAGCAAGGTGCAGATTGGTAGCCGGGTGCGGTTTGTCGATGGGCAGGACCAGGAGCAAGTGGTAAGGCTGGTGGGCGAGGATGAGGCGGATGCCGGGCGGGGGTTGATCAACTGGGGTTCGCCGTTGGGGCGGGCTTTGCT
>NZ_NEJM01000034.1:1963-5187 GCF_002113725.1 Pseudomonas sp. B23(2017)
TAAATCAGGCTAAGGTAAAATTTGTGAGTTCTGCTCGAAAGAGCAACATGCGAATTTTCGGCGAATGTCGTCTTCACAGTATAACCAGATTGCTTGGGGTTATATGGTCAAGTGAAGAAGCGCATACGGTGGATGCCTTGGCAGTCAGAGGCGATGAAAGACGTGGTAGCCTGCGATAAGCTTTGGGGAGTCGGCAAACAGACTGTGATCCAGAGATCTCTGAATGGGGGAACCCACTCAGCACAAGCTGAGTATCTTGTACTGAATACATAGGTGCAAGAGGCGAACCAGGGGAACTGAAACATCTAAGTACCCTGAGGAAAAGAAATCAACCGAGATTCCCTTAGTAGTGGCGAGCGAACGGGGACCAGCCCTTAAGTTGATTTGAGATTAGTGGAACGCTCTGGAAAGTGCGGCCATAGTGGGTGATAGCCCCGTACACGAAAATCTCTTGTCAATGAAATCGAGTAGGACGGAGCACGAGAAACTTTGTCTGAATATGGGGGGACCATCCTCCAAGGCTAAATACTACTGACTGACCGATAGTGAACCAGTACCGTGAGGGAAAGGCGAAAAGAACCCCGGAGAGGGGAGTGAAATAGAACCTGAAACCGTATGCGTACAAGCAGTGGGAGCCTACTTTGTTAGGTGACTGCGTACCTTTTGTATAATGGGTCAGCGACTTATATTCAGTGGCGAGCTTAACCGAATAGGGGAGGCGTAGCGAAAGCGAGTCTTAATAGGGCGTTTAGTCGCTGGGTATAGACCCGAAACCGGGCGATCTATCCATGGGCAGGTTGAAGGTTAGGTAACACTGACTGGAGGACCGAACCGACTACCGTTGAAAAGTTAGCGGATGACCTGTGGATCGGAGTGAAAGGCTAATCAAGCTCGGAGATAGCTGGTTCTCCTCGAAAGCTATTTAGGTAGCGCCTCATGTATCACTCCAGGGGGTAGAGCACTGTTTCGGCTAGGGGGTCATCCCGACTTACCAAACCGATGCAAACTCCGAATACCTGGAAGTGCCGAGCATGGGAGACACACGGCGGGTGCTAACGTCCGTCGTGAAAAGGGAAACAACCCAGACCGTCAGCTAAGGTCCCAAAGTCATGGTTAAGTGGGAAACGATGTGGGAAGGCTTAGACAGCTAGGAGGTTGGCTTAGAAGCAGCCACCCTTTAAAGAAAGCGTAATAGCTCACTAGTCGAGTCGGCCTGCGCGGAAGATGTAACGGGGCTCAAACCATGCACCGAAGCTACGGGTGTCATCTTTGATGACGCGGTAGAGGAGCGTTCTGTAAGCCTGTGAAGGTGAGTTGAGAAGCTTGCTGGAGGTATCAGAAGTGCGAATGCTGACATGAGTAACGACAATGCGAGTGAAAAACTCGCACGCCGAAAGACCAAGGTTTCCTGCGCAACGTTAATCGACGCAGGGTTAGTCGGTCCCTAAGGCGAGGCTGAAAAGCGTAGTCGATGGAAAACAGGTTAATATTCCTGTACTTCCAGTTATTGCGATGGAGGGACGGAGAAGGTTAGGCCAGCCTGGCGTTGGTTGTCCAGGTTTAAGGTGGTAGGCTGAAATCTTAGGCAAATCCGGGATTTCAAGGCCGAGAGCTGATGACGAGTTGCCTTTAGGCGACGAAGTGGTTGATACCATGCTTCCAAGAAAAGCTCCTAAGCTTCAGATAACTGGGAACCGTACCCCAAACCGACACAGGTGGTTAGGTAGAGAATACCAAGGCGCTTGAGAGAACTCGGGTGAAGGAACTAGGCAAAATGGCACCGTAACTTCGGGAGAAGGTGCGCCGGCGAGGGTGAAGGACTTGCTCCGTAAGCCCATGCCGGTCGAAGATACCAGGCCGCTGCGACTGTTTATTAAAAACACAGCACTCTGCAAACACGAAAGTGGACGTATAGGGTGTGACGCCTGCCCGGTGCCGGAAGGTTAATTGATGGGGTTAGCGCAAGCGAAGCTCTTGATCGAAGCCCCGGTAAACGGCGGCCGTAACTATAACGGTCCTAAGGTAGCGAAATTCCTTGTCGGGTAAGTTCCGACCTGCACGAATGGCGTAACGATGGCGGCGCTGTCTCCACCCGAGACTCAGTGAAATTGAAATCGCTGTGAAGATGCAGTGTATCCGCGGCTAGACGGAAAGACCCCGTGAACCTTTACTATAGCTTTGCACTGGACTTTGAATTTGCTTGTGTAGGATAGGTGGGAGGCTTTGAAGTGGGGACGCCAGTTCTCATGGAGCCATCCTTGAAATACCACCCTGGCAACTTTGAGGTTCTAACTCAGGTCCGTTATCCGGATCGAGGACAGTGTATGGTGGGTAGTTTGACTGGGGCGGTCTCCTCCCAAAGAGTAACGGAGGAGTACGAAGGTGCGCTCAGACCGGTCGGAAATCGGTCGTAGAGTATAAAGGCAAAAGCGCGCTTGACTGCGAGACAAACACGTCGAGCAGGTACGAAAGTAGGTCTTAGTGATCCGGTGGTTCTGTATGGAAGGGCCATCGCTCAACGGATAAAAGGTACTCCGGGGATAACAGGCTGATACCGCCCAAGAGTTCATATCGACGGCGGTGTTTGGCACCTCGATGTCGGCTCATCACATCCTGGGGCTGAAGCCGGTCCCAAGGGTATGGCTGTTCGCCATTTAAAGTGGTACGCGAGCTGGGTTTAGAACGTCGTGAGACAGTTCGGTCCCTATCTGCCGTGGACGTTTGAGATTTGAGAGGGGCTGCTCCTAGTACGAGAGGACCGGAGTGGACGAACCTCTGGTGTTCCGGTTGTCACGCCAGTGGCATTGCCGGGTAGCTATGTTCGGAAGAGATAACCGCTGAAAGCATCTAAGCGGGAAACTTGCCTCAAGATGAGATCTCACTGGGATCTTGAATCCCCTGAAGGGCCGTCGAAGACTACGACGTTGATAGGTTGGGTGTGTAAGCGCTGTGAGGCGTTGAGCTAACCAATACTAATTGCCCGTGAGGCTTGACCATATAACACCCAAGCAATTTGCGCACGAAAGCCAAATTGTGGTGGTGAAGACGAAACGAACCGAAAGTTCGCAACATCACAAATATCGCATATCCGAATTCGCTGGGCTGTCCATCTGGACATTCTGGCAACAGAATTTCTTGACGACCATAGAGCATTGGAACCACCTGATCCCATCCCGAACTCAGCAGTGAAACGATGCATCGCCGATGGTAGTGTGGGGTTTCCC
>NZ_NEJM01000035.1:0-3067 GCF_002113725.1 Pseudomonas sp. B23(2017)
CAGGCTGCGCAGGCCGGCCGGGATCGGCAGGGCTTCGTGCAGGTGCGACTGGGTCAGCAGCAAGGCGATGCCGCTGTCCTCGAACATGTAGCTCAGGCGGTCCTGGGGGTATTCCGGGTCCAGCGGCACATAGGCGCCGCCGGCCTTCACGATGCCCAGCAGGCCGATGACCATCTCCAGGCTGCGCTCCATGGCGATGCCCACCAGCACGTCCGGGCCCACGCCCTGCTCGCGCAGCTTGTGCGCCAGCTGGTTGCTACGGCGGTTGAGCTCGGCATAGCTCAGGGTCTGCTCGCCAAAGACCAGCGCCGGAGCATCCGGGGTGGCGAACACCTGGGCCTCGATCAGCTGATGGATGCTGTGCCCTGCCGGGAAGTCCGCTTCGGTGGCGTTCCAGTCGCGCACGATGATGTGCCGCTCAGGCACGTCCAGCAGCGGCAGGTCGGCAACCCGCTGCCCAGGCTCGCATACGATCCCCTGCAGCAGGTTCAGCCAATGCCGGGCCATGCCCTCGATGGTCGCCGCGTCGAACAGGTCGGTGGCATAGGTCAGTGCCGCGCCAATGCCCTGCTCGTGCTCGAAGGTATCCAGGGTCAGGTCGAACTTGGCGGTGTGGCTGTCCCAGACCAGCTCTTCCATCTGCAGCCCTTGCAGGCTACGGCGCTCGCCCTTGGCCTGGGTCTGGTGGTTGTACATCACCTGGAACAGCGGGCTGTGGCCCAGGTTGCGCTCGACCTGCAAGGCCTCGACCAACTGCTCGAATGGCAGGTCCTGATGGGCCTGGGCACCCAGTGCGCGTTGCTTCACCTGCTGCAGCAGGTCAATGAAGGTCATCTGCAGGTCGAACTCGGCCCGTAGCACCTGGGTGTTGACGAAAAAGCCGATCAGGCGCTCGGTCTCGACCCGGTTGCGGTTGGCAACCGGTACACCGACGCGGATGTCTGGCTGGCCGCTGTAGCGGTGCAGCAGCGCCTGGAAGCTGGCCAGCAACAGCATGAACGGCGTCACGCCCTGCTGCTGGGCCAGCTGCTTGAGCGCCCCGGCCAGTTGCTGGTCCAGAGCGACCTTTACCCGTGCGCCCTGATGGCTGCTCACGGCGGGCCGTGGGCGGTCGGTGGGCAGCTCCAGCACGGGCTGCTCTTCCCCCAGTTGCGCGGTCCAGTAGGCCAGTTGCCTTTCCTGCTCGCCGGCCTCCATCCAGTTGCGCTGCCAGGTGGCGTAATCGGCGTACTGCACCGGCAGTGTCGGCAACGCCACGGGTTGGCCCTGGCTGTGGCCGTGGTAGAGCTGCACCAGCTCGTTGACCATTACCGGCATCGACCAGCCGTCGGAGACGATGTGGTGCAGGGTCAGCACCAGAACGTGTTCGTCTGCTGCCAGGCGCAACAGGCGCACACGCAGCAGCGGGCCCTGCTGCAGGTCGAAAGGCAGGTGGGCTTCGGCCTCGACACGCTGACGCAGGTGGCTGTCATCGGCCTGCGCCAGCACTTCAACGGCCAGTTCGAAAGGGACATGTGGGTGGATCACCTGAACCGCTTGCTCCCCTTCCAGGCGGAAGGTGGTACGCAGCGTTTCGTGGCGCTCGATCAGGGCCTCGAAACTGCGCTGCAGGGCTTGGGTATCCAGGTGGCCTTTGAAACGCAAGACGGACGAGAGGTTGTACGCGCCGCCCACCTCGCCCAATTGCGACAATATCCATAGGCGCTGCTGAGCGTAGGAAAGCAGCACCGGCTCTGCAGGATCCCTCGGGAAGATCGGCGTGACACCGTACAGGTTCACGCCTTGTTTCTTGAGCAAGGCTGCCAACGCCTTACGTTTTTGGGTGGACAACGATACGACCGTATCGAGCAGCTCTTGCACAGGGAATCTCCTAAGAAATCAGCTCATCAATTTCCTCCGTAGTTAGACGGTTGAGTGGTGGCATGGATTTAGATGGAAATTCGGGGGAGGCAGCGCCCGGTGCATGTACAGCGTCAGCCTGAAACCTGCACCGAACCCACTTCCCATGGCACTGCACATAACTCATTGAATTGGCGGGGCCCCTGTGGGACTCGGAAACCTGCGCCGTACCTGTAGGAGCCGGCGCGCCCGCGAACACCGGCGCAGCCGGTGCCATCCACCGCGTCGCCTGCTTCGCGGGCATGCCCGCTCCCACAGGGCCCCCACCAGCTGAAGGAATGCACCGTACCTGTGGGAGCGGGTTTACCCGCGAACACCGGCGCAGCCGGTGCCATCCACCGCGTCGCCTGCTTCGCGGGTGAACCCGCTCCCACAGGGGCCCCATCAGCTGAAGGAATGCGCCATACCTGTGGGAGCGGGCGCGCCCGCGAACACCGGCGTAGCCGGTGCCAACCACCGCGTCGCCTGCTTCGCGGGTGAACCCGCTCCCACAGGGGCCCCATCAGCTGAAGGAATGCGCCATACCTGTGGGAGCGGGCGCGCCCGCGAACACCGGCGCAGCCGGTGCCATCCACCGTGTCGCCTGCTTCGCGGGCATGCCCGCTCCCACAGGGACCCCACCGACTGAAGGAATGCGCCATACCTGTGGGAGCGGGCGCGCCCGCGAACACCGGCGCAGCCGGTGCCATCCACCGCGTCGCCTGCTTCGCGGGCATGCCCGCTCCCACAGGGACCCCACCAGCTGAAGGAATGCCTCATATCTGTGGGAAAGGGTTTACCCACATGCACGGATCACATCAGGGCCTCAGGAAATCAGTTCATCGAGCTCTTCCATGCTCAGGCTATCGAGCAGCGCCAGGGATCTGGCCAACTGGTCCTGGGTGGAATCGACCACGGGCGCCCTGGTCTCCAGCTGGCGACTGAAGTCAGCCAGCACCGGGAACTCGAAGAGTTCTTTCAATTCGGCCACTACCCCCGCCTGCTCCCGGATGCGCACGATCACCGAGGTGGCCAGCAAGGAGTGCCCGCCAAGCTCGAAGAAGTTGTCACCCAGGCCGACCCTCTCCAACTTCAGCACATCGGCCCAGATCGCCGCGATCTGCTGCTCCAAAGCACTCTGCGGCGCGATGTACTCGCCCTGCAACTGGCTGGCATCCGGCTGCGGCAG
>NZ_NEJM01000036.1:0-3062 GCF_002113725.1 Pseudomonas sp. B23(2017)
TCAGATCCAGGTTGGTGTTGTGCACGTTGTTCGGCGCGGTGAACGGTACCGAAGCCGACGACTCGCCCACCGGGATGGTGATGGTCTGGCCGTTGGCCAGTTTCACTACCAGATCGGAACCGGTGACTTTGTGGTTGACCGACGCGGTGTAGGTCACCACGCCACCCTCGACCACGCTTTGCGTGGCGGTCAGGGTGACGGTAGTGGTGTCGATGGTGTCGGTGACCTTGGTCACAGCCGCGGTGCTGCTGACGTCAAGTTTCTCGAAGTCGCCACCAGTGGTGCCGGTGATGGTCACGCTCAGGTCTTCGGCATCGACATACACATCGTCGCTCGGCGCATCGATGGTGATCGAGGCTTCTTTCGAGCCAGCCGCGATGGTGATGCTCTCACCGTTGCTCAGCTTGATCACCAGGTCGGTGCCAGCCTTGTTGGTCAGGGTGGCGGTGTAGGTGATCTTGCCGCCTTCAGCGACAGTGCTGGTGGCGCTGAGGCTCAGGTTCGTTACATCTGGTGTGGCCGGGTTGTCAGTGACATTGGTCACTGGCTCGCCAACCGCCACGGTCTTCTCGTAATTGCCGCCCGAGATGTCGGTGATCTTGTTGGTCAGATCCAGGTTGGTGTTGTGCACGTTGTTCGGCGCGGTGAACGGTACCGAAGCCGACGACTCGCCCACCGGGATGGTGATGGTCTGGCCGTTGGCCAACTTCACCACCAAGTCCGATCCGGTGACCTTGTGGTTGACCGACGCGGTGTAAGTGACCACACCACCTTCAGCGACGGTCGAAGTCGCCGTCAGCGTCACGGTAGTGGTGTCGATGGTGTCAGTGACCTTGGTCACCGCTGCGCCGCTGTTTACATTCAGCTTCTCGAAGTCACCACCCGAAGTTTCGGTCATTTTTACCTGAAGGACTTCAGCATCGACATACACATCATCGCTTGGCGCATCGATGGTGATCGAGGCTTCCTTCGAGCCAGCCGCAATGGTGATGGTCTCGCCATTGCTCAGTTTGATGACCAGATCGGTACCGGCCTTGTTGGTCAGGGTAGCGGTGTAGGTGATCTTGCCACCCTCGGCAACTGTCGGCGTCGCGCTCAGGGTCAGGTGAGTAACGTCCTTGGTACCTGGACCATCGGTCACGGTTGTCACCGGCTCGCCGGTGGCCACGGTCTTCTCGTAGTTGCCGCCCGAGATATCGGTGATCTTGTTGGTGAGATCCGGGTTGGTGCTGTGGACGTTGTCTGGTGCAGTGAACGGCACCGATGCCGACGACTCGCCCACTGGAATGGTGATGGTCTGGCCGTTGGCCAACTTCACCACCAGATCGGAACCGGTGACCTTGTGGTTGACCGACGCGGTGTAAGTCACCACGCCGCCCTCGACCACGCTTTGCGTGGCGGTCAGGGTCACGGTGGTGGTGTCGATGGTGTCGGTGACCTTGGTCACAGCCGCAGTGCTGCTGACGTCCAGCTTCTCGAAGTCACCACCGGTGGTGCCGGTGACAGTCACGCTCAGGTTTTCGGCATCGAGGTAGACGTCGTCGCTTGGGGCATCGATGGTGATCGACGCTTCTTTCGAACCGGCGGCGATGGTGATCGTCTCACCGTTGCTCAGCTTGATCACCAGGTCGGTACCGGCCTTGTTGGTCAAGGTAGCGGTGTAGGTGATCTTGCCACCTTCGGCCACGGTGTCCGTCGCGGTCAGGGTGAGCGTGGTGACATCCGGAGTCGCCGGATTGTCGGTGACGGTGGTCACCGGCTCGCCAACGGCCACGGTCTTCTCGTAATTGCCGCCCGAGATATTGGTGATCTTGTTGGTCAGGTCCAGGTTGGTGTTGTGGACGTTGTTCGGTGCAGTGAACGGTACCGAAGCCGACGACTCGCCCACCGGAATGGTGATGGTCTGGCCGTTGGCCAACTTCACCACCAGATCGGAACCGGTGACCTTGTGGTTAACCGACGCGGTGTAGGTCACCACGCCGCCCTCGACCACACTTTGTGTGGCGGTCAGGGTCACGGTGGTGGTGTCGATGGTATCGGTCACCTTGGTCACGGCCGCAGTACTGCTGACGTCCAGTTTCTCGAAGTCACCACCGGTGGTGCCGGTAACGGTCACGCTCAGGTTTTCGGCATCGAGGTACACGTCATCGCTTGGGGCATCGATGGTGATCGACGCTTCCTTCGAGCCGGCCGCGATGGTGATGGTTTCACCGTTGCTCAGCTTGATCACCAAGTCGGTACCCGCCTTGTTGGTCAGGGTAGCGGTGTAGGTGATCTTGCCGCCTTCGGCCACGGTATCCGTCGCGGTCAGGGTGAGCGTGGTGATGTCCGGAGTCGCCGGGTTGTCGGTGACAGTGGTCACTGGCTCGCCAACCGCCACGGTCTTCTCGTAATTGCCGCCCGAGATGTCGGTGATCTTGTTGGTCAGGTCCAGGTTGGTGTTGTGGACGTTGTTCGGGGCGGTGAACGGTACCGAAGCCGACGACTCGCCCACCGGGATGGTGATGGTCTGGCCGTTGGCCAGTTTCACTACCAGGTCCGAACCGGTGACCTTGTGGTTAACCGACGCGGTGTAGGTCACCACGCCGCCCTCGACCACACTTTGCGTGGCGGTCAGGGTCACGGTGGTGGTGTCGATGGTGTCGGTGACCTTGGTCACGGCTGCAGTGCTGCTGATGTTCAGCTTCTCGAAGTCACCGCCGGTGGTGCCGGTAACGGTCACGCTCAGGTCTTCGGCATCGACATACACATCGTCGCTTGGGGCATCGATGGTGATCGAGGCTTCTTTCGAGCCAGCCGCGATGGTGATGCTCTCACCGTTGCTCAGCTTGATCACCAAGTCGGTACCGGCCTTGTTGGTCAAGGTAGCGGTGTAGGTGATCTTGCCGCCTTCGGCCACGGTGTCCGTCGCGGTCAGGGTGAGCGTGGTGATGTCCGGAGTGGCCGGGTTGTCAGTGACAGTCGTCACTGGCTCGCCAACCGCCACGGTCTTCTCGTAATTGCCGCCCGAGATGTCGGTGATCTTGTTGGTCAGGTCCAAGTTGGTGTTATGGACGTTGTTC
>NZ_NEJM01000037.1:0-2788 GCF_002113725.1 Pseudomonas sp. B23(2017)
CGACGTAGACGTCGTCGCTTGGTGCATCGATAGTGATCGAGGCTTCTTTCGAGCCAGCGGCGATGGTGATGGTTTCACCGTTGCTCAGCTTGATCACCAGGTCGGTGCCAGCCTTGTTGGTCAAGGTGGCGGTGTAGGTGATCTTGCCGCCTTCGGCCACTGTCGGCGTAGCAGACAGGGTCAGGAAGGTGCTGTCCTCAGAATCTGGTCCGTCTGTGACGGTGGTGCTGATCTCTGTCTTGTCCAGAGTCAGCTTTTCAAACTTCCACGCATCTGCACCGCTGACCGAGTCGATCGCATTGACGACAGGCTGACCGCCTACATAGATGTCATTCGGCGCGGTCACGGTGATCGAGCCGGTGGTGCTGTTGGCCGGCACTACAACAACGGTCTTGCCGTCGCTGAGGGTGAAATACAGCGTCGAGTGGCTATTGATCGGCAGGCCGTCTTTGCTGGTCAGCGTGACGGTGTAGGTAATCTCGCCACCTTCGGTGACGGACTCGGTGGCCGTCAGCTTGGCCACCACTTCGTTGATGGTGTCGGTTACTTTCACCGACGCATCGCCGCCCAATTGCAGGTTTTCGAAGCTGCTGCCTGCGGTATCGGCCGCCGACTTGAGGCCCACGCTGATTTCGCCAGCATCCTGATAAACGTCTTCACCCTGCTCGGCGTGGGTGTACTGCACGCTGGTTTCGCCCGCCTTGATAGTGACCTGGGCATTGTTGCTCAGGGTCACGACCAGATCGTGCGCCAGAACGGTGTTGATCTTCACGGTGAAGGTCGGGTTCTGGTTCTCGAAGACCGACTCCTGATTGGCCTCGATGGTGACCTTGACGATATCGCCGCCAGGGCCTGGGGTTCCGGGCTCGTCAGTCACCGTTGTGCTGACTTCGGTCTTGTCCAAGGTCAGTTTTTCGAACTTCCACGCGTCTGCACCGCTGACCGAGTCGATCGCGTTGACCACTGGCGCATTGGCGCCCACGTATACGTTGTCCGGCGCGGTCACGGTGATCGAACCGGTGGTGCTGTTGGCCGGTACCACAACAACGGTCTTGCCATCACTGAGGGTGAAGTACAGCGTCGAGTGGCTGTTGAGCGGCAAGCCGTCTTTGCTGGTCAGCGTGACGGTGTAGGTGATCTCGCCACCTTCGGTGACGGACTCGGTGGCCGTCAGCTTGGCCACCACTTCGCTGATGGTATCGGTCACCTCGACCGAAGCGGGACCGCCCAGCTGCAGGTTCTCGAAGACTCGCCCGTCGACATCTGCCGCCGACTCGACGCCCAGACTGATCTGGCCGGCGTCGTTATAGACATCATCGCCCTGCGCGTCGTGAGTATACGGCGCGCTGGTATCGCCAGCCTTGATGGTGACCTGGGCATTGTTGCTCAGGGTCACGACCAGGTCGTGTTCCAACGGGGCATTGATGCGTACGGTGAAGGTCGGCTTGAGGTTCTCAGCCACCGAGGGCTGGTCGGCGGTGATGGTGACCTGTACCAGATCGCCCTGGTTACCAGTACCCGGAATGCCGGAGCCTGGCTCGTCGGTTACGGAGGTGGTGACGGTATCACCGCTGAGCGTCAGCTTCTCGAAGCTGTCCGCACCCGATACGGATTCCAGCTTGTTCGCGATAGCCGCCTGACCACCGACATAAACGTCATCGGCGACCGTGATGGTCGCGGTACCCGACGCGTTGTTGGCCGGGATGGTGACTTTCGTCCCATCACTCAGAGTGAAGGTCAACGCGCCGTGCTGAGTAACCGGCAGACCCTGCGTGTTGGTCAGGGTGACGGTGTAGGTCACCTGGCCACCCTCGGCTACGGAGGCCTTGTCGACGGTCAGAGTAGCGACGACTTCACTGATGGTGTCCGAGATTTCAACGGTCGCCGGCCCACCAAGGTCCAGCTTCTCGAAAGTGGCACCCGATACGGTAGCGTCTGTGACGCTGAGGGTGACAGAGCCAGCGTCTTTGATTACGTCATCACCCTGGGCCGAGGTCTTGTACTCGACTTCGGTCTTGCCAGCTTCGATAGTCACGGTGTCGCCGTTGGACAAAGTGACAGTCAGAGGACGGTCCAGTGCCTGGCTTACTTTCACGGTGAAGGAAGGCTGCTGGTCTTCGGTCACATTGCCATTGCTGACGATGCTTACGGTGACAGTATCGATACTGTCACTGATCACAGTCGAAGCTGGTGTCGGGTTCGGGGTCAGCTGCTCGAAGTTGCCGCCTGTGGCGCTTTCGATGGTTACGCTGACGGTCGAGCCGTTGTTGTAAACGTCGTTGGCCGGGGTCTGGAAGTCAACACTGCCCTGGGTTTTACCGGCTTCGACGGTAATTGTCTGGCCATTGGACAGGGTTACGGTCACCGGGGTTTGAGCCGGGTTGCTCAGGGTCACGGTGTAGGTGATGACGCCACCTTCGGTCACCGACGGGCTCGCCGTCAGGGTCGCGGTGGTGGTGTCGATCGAGTCGTTGATGGTGGTCTGAGCCGGGGTCGGATTCGGCACCAACTGCTCGAAGTTACCGCCGGTCGCACCGGTAATCGTGGTGCTGACGGTCGAGCCGTTGTTGTAGACGTCGTTGGCCGGGGTCTGGAAATCGACGCTGCCCTGGGTCTTGCCGGCTTCGACGGTGATGGTCTGGCCGTTGGACAGGGTCACGGTCACCGGCGACTGGGCCGGATTGCTCAGGGTCACGGTGTAGGTGATGACGCCACCTTCGGTCACCGACGGGCTCGCCGTCAGGGTCGCGGTGGTGGTGTCGACCGAGTCGTTGATCGTGGTCTGAGC
>NZ_NEJM01000004.1:0-22395 GCF_002113725.1 Pseudomonas sp. B23(2017)
TTTGTATTCTCTTGAATAAGATTTACGCACTGATTTTGCCTCCAATTGGGCGCCATCATAACGCCCGATGAAGGTGTCCAAAATCATTAGGCCAGTTCACCTTGTGTCGCGATGGGGCGCGCAGCGGCCCCAGGATCTTGGCTGCGGTGCGGATATCGCTGAGGCCGCGTTGCGGCCCGATCGCGACACAAGGCCGCTCCTGCAAGGGGTCTGCGCAGTCCAGCAGATTGTTGTCAACCGACCAGGGCGCGTACGCAGAAGTACAGGATCGACGGGCCCATCAGGCAACCCAACCCGGTATGGAAGGTGGCTGTCAGCGCCCCGTACGGCACCAGGCGCCGGTCGGTCGCCGCCAGCCCGGCCGTCACCCCCGACACCGTCCCCGCCAACCCGCCGAACACCATCGCCGAACGTGGGTTGTCCAGCGCCAGCAGGCGCGCCGATACCGGGGTGAACACCATCACCAGGATCGCCTTGATCAGCCCGGTGGCAATCGACAGCGCCATCACGTCCGAGCTGGCCCCCAGCGCCGCACCGGTCACCGGCCCGACGATATAGGTCACCGCACCCGCACCGATGGTGGTCATGCTCACCGCATCACGGTAACCGAAGGCGTAGGCCACCGCAGCGCCGACAATGAACGGCAGCACCGTGCCAAGCAGCAGCGCCACCGCGCCGATCATCCCGGCCCTGCGCGCCTCGGTGGCCTGCACCTCGAAGGCCGTGGCGACAATGGCGAAGTCGCGCAGCATGGCCCCGCCCATCAGGCCGATGCCGGAGAACAGCGCCATGTCGGCCAGGCCTTTCTGGCCACCGGTAATGGTGCCACCGACCCAGGCCAGCACCAGGCCGATGACGATGGCGATGGCCGAGCCGTGCACGCGGCCGAAGGTCAGGTACTTCGACAGCACCACCGACAACCACATGATCGCGCCCACCACCGCAAAGGCAGTGATCAAACCGTTATGTTCCAGGGCATTGTCAATGATCGGCCACATGATCAACGCCCTCCTGCAGGGGCAGCCTGCACATTGCTTTCGGGGCCGGCCTCCACTGCCGGCAGGGGTTCGCCGCGGTGGCTGCGGCTGATCAGGGCAATGGTCGCACCGCACACCAGTACCGCACCCACTGCCGCCAGCAGCGCCACCGGCCCGCCGTGCAGAGCGGTGACCACGTTCTGCTGGGCAGCCATGGCCACCACCACCGGGATGTACATGGCGCCCCAGAAGCCCACGCCGAACTCGCATTCCTTGCTCATGCCGCCGTTGCGGTGCATGTACAGGCGTGCGCAGATCAGCAGGATCATGGCGATGCCGACCCCGCCCACATTGGATTTGACGCCCAGCAGCACGCCCAGGAAGTCGCCGACGATGACGCCGGCAAGCGTGCAGACCGCCAGCAGTGCCACACCATAGATGATCATTGTTGTTGTCCTCAGGTAGTGTCGAAGTTGCTTGTTGTTGTTCTTCGTAAACACACTTTTGTGGAGCTTTTGCCCCCATGGAACTGAACTCTGTGGGAGCGGCTTTAGCCGCGAACACCGGCGCAGCCGGTGCCATGCACCGCGTTGGATTCTTCGCGGCTAAAGCCGCTCCCACAGGGGTCACTATCCGCCGCGGTGTAGCCATCATCGTTCGTTGGCCACCTCCTGGCGCAGCAGCGCATCCAGGGTGTCCCAACGGGTGCCTTCAACAGCAACCACCCTGCCCTGTTCGAACACCGGCCGGGCCAGCCCGCCGAGCACGTTGCCGGGCGGCAGCTCCAGGTGCAGGCGCACGCCACGCTCATAGGCGTTGCGCAACGTAGCACGCCAATCGACCACCCGCGCCATGTTGCCGGCCAGGTCGTCGCGCAGACGCTGTGGGTCAAATATCGGCCGTGCACTGCTGCCGCTGAGGTAGGTGATACGCGGTCGCTGCAGCTCGACCGTGGCGAAGGCACTGGCCAGTTCGGCCGCCGGGCCATCCAGCAACGGGCAATGCGATGGCACGCTGACCGCCAGGCGCCGGGCCACGCCCTGGCCCAGCCGGCGTGCCTTGGCGGCAACCGCAGCCATCGCGCCATCGCTGCCGGCGATGACGATCTGGTTGTCGCTGTTGAGGTTGGCGACATACACCTCGCCACCCGTATCGCTCAGCAAGCGTTCGACACAGGCCAGGTCCAGGCCGCTGAGTGCGGTCATGCCGTAGCCTTGCGGATAGGCGCGCTGCATCAGTTCGCCACGCAGGGCAACCAGGCGCACGGCATCGGCAAAGCCCAGGGCGCCCGCCGTGACCGCCGCCGGATAGGCGCCAATCGACAAGCCCGCCACGTAATCCGGCGCGGGGCTGCGCTGCATCAGCCAGCGCGCCCAGGCCACGCCAGCCAGCAGCAGGCACAGCTGCACGGCACGGGTCGTCTGCAGGGCCTGCTGGCTGTCCAGCGCCAGGGCCTGCTGGCCGAGGGTGTCACTGGCCTCTTCCAGCAATTGCCCGGCACCCTCAGGCAGGCGCTGCAGCATGCCCACCTGCTGGGCGCCCTGGCCGGGGAAGGCGAACAGGCTGCTCATGCTGCACGCTCCATCGCTGCCCATGGGTCGCTGACCAGGCGTGGGCCATGGGCCGACTTGAGCAGCACGCGGCGGGCGAAGCCGGCCCACTCACGCAGGGCGACAGCACCGGCCGGGGTTTCCAGCTGCAGGTCGATACGACAAGGCGCGCAATCGAGGATATCCAGCAGCTCACGCGCCTGCGCCCGGGCCAGCGGTTGTGGCGTACGCAGCAGCAAGTCCAGGTCGCTGTCGGCGTGTACCACCTCCATACCGGTCGCGATCTGGTACCCCACCCCACCTGTCGGCCCCCAGGCCAGGCCGCTGGCATCCAGTACCGGGGCGACCGAAGCCAGGGCCTGCAATGCAGGCCAAGGGCTTTCAGCTTGCCAGCGCAGCGCTTCGGGGCCTTGCTGACACTGGATATCGCCCAGCCGCATCAGTACACCCGACCGCTGCGCCCTGCCCTGGCCACGCAGCCCCACCGCCACCCAGCCGTCCGCACAAGTGGCACGGCGCACCACCACCGGCTGGCCGCTCAGCAGCACATCCTGCGCCCAACGCGGCGCATCAGCAGGCAGGCCCGATACGGGCATGCCCCAGAGCAGGTCGTGCGGCCTTGGCGCGTTCATCTCAAGCGCCCTGCCACTGGCGGCGCAGCTGTTCGCGCACCTGGCGCGAGGCGCTGCGGTTTTCGCCCGCCAGCCGCGACGACAGGTCGCTCGAGCTGCCGATGTCGCGCACTGCATCTGCCAGGCAGGCACGTACCTGGGCGATGTCGGCACTGCTCGGCGTCTCGGCGTTGTCCACCGTCAGGCGGCGCCACAGCAGGCCCAGCGAGGCGTAGCTGGCCAGGTCGTAGGCCATCGGCGGCACCTCGGCGGCCAGGGCTTCCAGTTGCTCGACGCTGCGCAGGGTGATGCGCGCCGCCGCCGCCTTGCCCATGGCGTGCACCATGACCCCGGCATCGTCCAGGGCGATCAGGCGCTGGGCCTGGTAACCGTGGGCCAGGAAGGCACCAGACATGGCCTTGCCGACCAGCAGGCCGATCACCGGGTGCCCGGCCAGCCGCGCCTGGGCATAGGCCTGCACCGCAGCGGCCAAAGCCTGGTGAATACCCAACGCCTCCTCACGGCGGCCATAGGCCTGGCTGGGCACATCGATCACCGCGACGATGGCGCGCTTCTGGCCGTGGCGGTCAGCCTCGACCGCTTCGCTCACGGCCTTGGCCAGGCCCCAGCCTTCCAGCAGGCCGACTTCGCCCGAGCGCGCCCGGGGGAACGGGTTGTCGGCGTCCGGCACCACGGCGATGAAACGCGCCAGGCGGTTGTCCAGTTCGCCATCGATTACCCGCAACGACGCGGGGTAGCCGGGCAAGGCTTGCCCGCCGGCCAGGCCCGGCAGCCAGTTCAAGGCACGGTTCATTTGGTTTCTCCTTGGTAAAGGTCACGCACGGCAGCGGCATCCAGTTGCGGGCAGCCATCGCCCAGCCGGGCCAGGCGTTCGAGGAACCAGGCGTGTTGACCGGCGCGATCCCTTGAAGGCTCGTCGAGCAATTGCAGCAAGCGTTCGCGCAAAACCTCGATGTCATCGGCCACATAGGCATCGACCAGGCCGCTGGCGTGGCGCTGCTCGCCGCCGGTCAAGCTCCAGATGAAGGGGCGGTCCTTGGCGTCGTATTCACCGATGCCCGCTTCCTGCTCGATCACCTGCGGGCCGTTGAGGCCCAGGCGGGCTTCGCGGGTGACCAGCAAGTGGCTGCACAGGCCGGCGGCGATGGACATGCCGCCGAAACAGCCGACCGAACCTGCGACCAGACCGACCACCGGCTGCCAGGCGCGCAGCTCGACAATCGCCGCCTGTATTTCGGCAATCGCCGCCAGGCCCAGGTTGGCTTCCTGCAGGCGTACACCGCCGGTTTCCAGCAGCAGCACGGCGCAGGTGGGGATGCCGTTGCGGTTGTCTTCGATGGCCAGCTCCAGCGCACCGGCGATCTTGGCCCCCCCCACCTCGCCCATGCTGCCGCCCTGGAAGCCGCCTTCGATGGCGGCAACCACAGCGTTGCGCCCGTTCAGCAGGCCCTTGGCAATGACCACGCCATCATCGGCCTGGGGCACGATGCCCTGGCGCGGCAGCCAGGGTGACATCAGCCGGTCGAACGGGCCCAGCAGTTCACGGAAGCTGCCCGGGTCGAGCACGGCGCGGGCGCGCTGGCGGGCGTCCAGTTCGACAAAGCTGCGGCTGTGCAGCAGGCGTGCGATATCAGTCATGGGCGATCTCCTCGAAGCCTTGCTCCAGGCGCAGGCGCACCACGCCTGGGGTAGCGCCGAAATCATGGATGTCGATGTTCACGGCCGGCCAGGTGCGGCCCTCGAACAGGCGCTGGAACAGCTGCGCCCAGCGGGCAGCGCTGCCGTTGACCGAAGTCACCACCTGGATTTGCAGGCTGCCGGCGGTGCCGGGTTCGATCAGCACTTCAAGGTCGCCGGAGCTGACGCAGCCCACCAGCGTGCGGCCACGCCCAGGGGCGGCGGCGGGGAATTGAAAGGTCAGGGTTTCCATGTCACAGGCTCCCGGCTTTGTCGAGGAACAGGCAGGCGGCCAGCAGATCGGCGGCGCCGCCCGGTGAGGCATTCAGGTGCAGCAGGTGCTGGTCCAGCCGGCGCAGCTGTCGGCGCCCGGCCAGCGTGGCGCTGCCGCCTTCGCTCAGCACGGTACGGGCGCCGTGCTGGACGGCAGCCAGCCCGGTCGGGCCGCTGCGCCAGAGCACGCAGGTATCGTTGAGCACGGCCATGATCGCCAGCAGCGCGTCCAGCCGGGCGTGCGGCTCGCTGGCACCGGCGGCGCGGCTGCGCTGCAGTTGCGGCAGGCCGTGACCGATAACCGCCGGGAAACCTTGTTGCGCTTGTTCGCGGGCGCCGCCAGTGCCATAGCGGCGGCGTACCTGCAGGCCATGGCTGTCTTGGGTGGTCATGGCGGGGTCGTCGAACAGTGCGATGCGACCGGCACGGGCAGCCAGGGTGTTGGTATCAGCCTGGGTGTCGAGGGCCTTGGATGCTACCAGCAGGCCGAGGGCCCAGATTGCGCCGCGATGGGTGTTGACCCCGCCGGTGGCGGCCAGCATCGCCGCCTCGCCTTCGCGGCCGAGCTGGCCCAGGGTGGCGCGCAGGGGCTGGCCGATGGTGCCGATGGCCTGGGCGGCTTCGGCCATGTTGCGCAGGCATGGCCACAGGGCCAGGGCCGAGGCATGCATCAGGGCCAGGGTCATGTCGTGGTGGGCGCCGTTGCCACGGCGGTCGACCAGGCCGGGTTTGGGGGACAGGTCGGCTTCGTCGATCAGGGCTTCCACGGCCAGGTCGGCCAGGTGGTCGGCCAGGGGTAATTTGGTTGCCTGTGCCGGCCTCTTCGCGGGCACGCCCGCTCCCACAAGGATCGCGCAATCTTCAAATGCATCACTATTCCTGTGCTCGCGAAGAAGCCCACGCGGTTGCAAGTCGAGTGCTTTCATCACCAGCTCCTGAACCGTGCAGGCGGGTTGTAGAGGCCGCCGGACCATTCGACCAGGTCGGCGATGCTGCGCGCAGCCAGCAGTTCGCGGCTGGCGTCGGTGCGGCGGATACCGAGGTCTTCGGGCAAGGCGACCAGGCCTTGCTGGCGCAGGCGCTGAGTGTCCTTGGGGTCGTGCCGCAGGCCGATGGCGGTAACCCCGGCCACGGCGGCGATCATCTGCTGGCGCTCTTCCAGGCTGCGGGCCTTGTACAGGTAGGCAATGCCCTCCTCGGTCAGCAGGTGGGTGACGTCGTCGCCATAGATCATCACCGGTGCCAGCGGCATGCCGGCTTTCCTGGCCACTTCCACGGCATCGAGGGTTTCCACGAAGGTTGGCTTGCCGCCCTCCTGGTAGGTCTCGACCATCTGCACCACCAGTTTGCGACCGCGTTCGAGCATGGTTTCCGGCACGGTCATGTCGAGCCAGGCCGGGGTCGCATGGCGCCGGCCACGGGGGTCGTGGCCCATGTTCGGGGCACCGCCGAAGCCGGCCAGGCGGCCGCGGGTCACGGTCGAGGAATGGCCATCGCCATCCACCTGCAGGGTGGCGCCAATGAACAGGTCGACGGCGTACTGCCCGGCCAGCTGGCACATCATGCGGTTGGAACGCAGCGAACCATCACGGCCGGTGAAGAACACGTCCGGGCGCTGGGCGATGTAGTCCTCCATGCCCAGCTCGGTGCCGAAGCAATGCACGCTTTCCACCCAGCCGGTCTCGATGGCCGGGATCAGCGTCGGGTGCGGGTTGAGTGTCCAGTTGCGGCAGATCTTGCCCTTCAGGCCCAGGGACTCGCCATAGGTAGGCAGGATCAGCTCGATGGCGGCGGTATTGAAGCCAATGCCATGGTTCAGCGACTGCACCTGGTGTCTTTCGTAGATGCCGCGAATGGCCATCATCGCCATCAGCACGTGCACCGGCTTGATATGGCGCGGGTCGCGGGTGAACAGCGGCTCTATATAGAAAGGCTGGTCGGCAACCACCACGAAATCGACCCAGGATGCCGGGATATCGACCCGTGGCAGGTCATCCACGCGGTCCACCAGCTGGTTGACCTGGGCAATGACGATGCCGTCGCTGAACGCGGCCGGCTCCACCAGTGCCGGGGTGTCTTCGGTGCTGGGGCCGGTGAACAGGTTGCCATCGCGATCGGCCATGAAACCAGCCACCAGGGTGACGTTGGGTATCAGGTCGACCAGCAGCCGCGAGTACAGCTCGATATAGGTGTGGATGGCACCGACTTCGAGCAGGCCGTCTTCCAGCAGCTGGCCAATGCGCAGGCTCTGCGGGCCGGCGAAGGAGAAGTCGAGCTTGCGGGCGATGCCACGTTCGAACAGGTCCAGGTGCTCGGCGCGGCTGACGCTGGGCATGATCATGTGCAGGTCGTGCAGGCGCCCAGGGTCGACCTTGGCCAGCGCACGCGAGAGGAAGTCGGCCTGCTTCTGGTTGTTGCCTTCGAGCACTACCCGGTCGCCGGGAGCCAGAAGCAGTTCCAGGGCTTCGACGATACGCTCGGTGGGCAGCACCACGCCGTCGGCGAGGTGGCGGACCCGGTCAAGGCGGCGCTGCTTTTCGGCGCGCCGCCGCGACCATTGCGGCGGTGGATTCTTGGTTGTTGTCATGGTGACTCCACGGGTTCGCTGTCGTGGGGGTCACCTTAGGGCTGGGGTGGTTGCGCATCAATCAAGCTCAGGCACTGATCGTTACGGTCAGGGTAACGATTTAGCATATGCGCTGTCGCTCATGGCCCTATCGCCGGCAAGCCAGCTCCCACAGGTACAGCGCAGGCCTTGAAAGTTGTGCGGTACCTGGGAGCTGGCTTGCCGGCGATAGGGCCAGCCGGCCAACCTGAAACCTTGGTAGAGTGGCGTTATCGCCACACAAGACAAAAATGCAGAATCCCCCTGCAGATTTGTCGATTGTGCAAGGCAAATTCGCATGACAGGATCCTGCGATCCTCCAGCGAACTCCAGACTTCACTTGGAAAATCAATAACAAAGCAGGGAGAACGCAATGACTGCGCACGCTCATACCTCGGCAACCGACCATGTGCTGGCCGAGGTCCGCAACCAGATCGGCCATCTGACCCTGAACCGCCCCGCCGGCCTCAATGCCCTGACCCTGGACATGGTCCGCAGCCTGCGCCAGCACCTCGACCTGTGGGCCGAAGACCCGCACGTGCACGCCGTGGTACTGCGTGGCGAGGGCCCCAAGGGTTTCTGCGCCGGTGGCGATATCCGCTCGCTGCACGACAGCTTCAAGGCTGGCGAAACGCTGCATGAAACCTTCTTCGTCGAGGAATACGCTCTTGACCTGGCCATCCACCGCTACCGCAAGCCGGTGCTGGTGCTGATGGACGGCTTCACCCTCGGTGGCGGCATGGGCCTGGCCCAGGGCTGCGACCTGCGCGTGGTCACCGAGCGCAGCCGCCTGGGCATGCCTGAAGTGGCAATCGGCTACTTCCCGGATGTGGGTGGCAGCTACTTCCTGTCGCGCATCCCTGGCGAGCTGGGCACCTACCTGGGCGTCAGTGGCAGCCAGATCCAGGCAGCCGATGCACTGTACTGCGGCCTGGCCGACTGGTACCTGGCCAGCGACCAGCTGGCAGCCCTCGACAAGGGCCTGGACCAGCTGCATTTCGGCGACCAGCCACTCAAGGACCTGCAGAACCTGCTGGCCAGGCTCGGCACCCAGGTGCTCGACGATGCGCCGCTGGAAAAACTGCGCCCGGTCATCGACCACTTCTTCGCCCTGCCCGACGTGCCTGCCATCGTCGAGCAACTGCGTGCGGTGAGCATTGGCGACAGCCACGCCTGGGCCGTGGCCACCGCCGACCAGCTGGAAAGCCGCTCGCCGCTGGCCATGGCGGTTACTCTGGAGATGCTGCGCCGGGGTCGCCACCTGAGCCTTGACGACTGCTTTGCCATGGAGCTGCACCTGGACCGCCAGTGGTTCCAGCACGGCGACATCATCGAAGGCGTGCGCGCGCTGATCATCGACAAGGACAAGCAGCCACGCTGGAACCCGCCGACCCTGGCCGCACTGCAACGCCAGCGGGTCGACCAATTCTTCGAAGGCCTGTGAGCCCGGGAGTACACAGATGCAAGACCTGGAACTGAGCGAAGAACAGATCATGATCCGCGACATGGCCCGGGACTTTGCCCGTGGCGAGATCGCCCCGCACGCCCAGGCCTGGGAAAAGGCCGGCTGGATCGACGATGGTGTGGTACGCAAGATGGGCGAACTGGGCCTGCTGGGCATGGTGGTGCCGGAAGACTTTGGCGGCAGCTACACCGACTACGTCGCCTACGCCCTGGCGGTGGAAGAGATCGCCGCCGGCTGCGGTGCCACCGGAGCGATGATGAGTATCCACAACTCGGTGGGCTGCGGCCCGCTGCTGGCCTACGGCACGGCCGAACAGCAACAGCAGTGGCTGCCACGCCTGGCCACCGGCGAGGTGATCGGCTGCTTCTGCCTGACCGAGCCACAGGCCGGTTCCGAGGCGCACAACCTGCGCACCCGCGCCGAGCTGGTGGATGGCCAGTGGGTGATCAACGGCGCCAAGCAGTTCGTCAGCAACGCCCGCCGCGCCGGGTTGGCCATCGTCTTCGCGGTGACCGACCCGGAGCTGGGCAAAAAGGGCCTGTCGGCGTTCCTGGTGCCCACCGACAACCCGGGCTTCAAGGTCGATCGCAGCGAGCACAAGATGGGCATCCGCGCCTCCGACACCTGCGCGGTCACCTTCGACAATTGCCGCATCCCTGCCGCCAACATCCTCGGTGAGCGTGGCAAGGGCCTGGCCATCGCCCTGTCCAACCTCGAGGGCGGCCGTATCGGCATTGCTGCCCAGGCACTGGGCATTGCCCGCGCCGCGTTCGAGGCGGCGTTGGTCTACTCGCGTGATCGGGTGCAGTTCGGCAAGCCGATCAACGAACACCAGAGCATCGCCAACCTGCTGGCCGACATGCAGGTGCAGGTGAATGCCGCGCGCTTGCTGATCCTGCATGCCGCGCGCCTGCGCAGCGCCGGCAAGCCGTGCCTGTCGGAGGCCTCGCAGGCCAAGCTGTTCGCTTCGGAAATGGCCGAGCGGGTGTGCTCGATGGCGATCCAGGTGCATGGCGGGTATGGCTACCTGGAGGATTACCCGGTGGAGCGCTACTACCGCGATGCGCGGATCACGCAGATCTATGAAGGGTCGAGCGAGATCCAGCGGATGCTGATTGCGCGGGAGTTGAAGCACTACCCGCTTTAAAACCTTGCGCGATCCCTGTAGGAGCGGCCTTGTGTCGCGATAGGGCCGCATGGCGGCCCCGGCAATTTGTGCATCGAAGCTGACATCCTGGGGCCGCTTTGCGGCCCTTTCGCGACACAAGGCCGCTCCTGCAAGGGCCAGCGTTAACCGCCCCGCACTCGGCTATCGCCAATAGCGCGAATCATCCACCACCCTGGCATGCCCCTCGAACAGCGCCGGCAACTGCTCCTTTAGGTAGTCGATCCAGGTGCGCACCTTGGCATCCAGGTAATGCCGTGACGGGTAGATCGCATACAGCGCGCTCTCGCGCAGGCGATACGGCGCCAGCAACCGGCACAACCGCCCCTGCTCGATCGCCTGGCTGGCGGTGTAGAACGGCAGCAGGCCAATGCCCATGCCCAGCTCGCTGGCCACCAGCATGGCGTCGGCGACGTTGGTGGAAAAACTGTCGCTCGGTGCGATCACGCACTGGTCAACCCCTTGCGGGAACACCCAGTCACCTTCGTACATCGGATAAGCCATGCGCAGGCAACGGTGCTGGTGCAGGTCTTCCGGGCGCTCTGGCACGCCGTGGGCCACCAGGTAGCTCGGCGCCGCGCAGGGGATGCTGAAAATGTTGCCCAGCGGCACGGCGATCAGCTGCGAATCCGGCAACGCCCCGTCCACGGTAATCACCACGTCGTGCCCTTCGGCCAGCGGGTCAGGGTTGCGCTGGGACAGGGTCAGCTCGATCACCACCTCCGGGCACAATGCGTTGTAGCCGGCCACCAGCGGCATCAGCAACAGGCCCAGGCCGTGCGGGCAATGCAAACGCAGGTGGCCGCGGGGCGTGAGGTGCGCGCCACGGGCTTCGCCCACCGCCTCTTCGGTCAGCAACATGATCTGCCGCGAGCGCTCGAGAAACCGCTCGCCCGCCTCGCTCATGCGCAAACGCCGCGTGGTGCGGTGCAGCAGGCGGGTCTGCAGCTGGTTTTCCAGCTCGGCAACGATGCGCGAAACCTGCGCCGCAGATATGTCCAGGGCATTGGCGGCCGCAGCGAAGCTGCCACATTCCACCACACGGGCGAAGGTACGCATGGCATGCAGCATGTCCATGAAGGTGTGCTCCTTGTTCGGTCTTATTCTTGCGTTACAGGCAGGAATCTATCACGGGTTAGCCCATTTATTGTGGATGACCAATGAATGGATCATTAGCCATACATTGAAAAAAAGGAGCCTGCCATGAAACGTTCGATCGCTGTCCTTGCCGTTGCCGCTACTCTCGCCTCGTTCGGTGCCCTTGCCGACACCGGCAGCAACCAGCCGGTCAGCAGCAGCAACTACGAATACGGCATGCCGCTGGACGTGGCCAAGGTCATCTCCATCACCCCGGCCAGCAACGCCGCCGACTGCCAGGTTGGCACCGCGCACATGGTGTATGTCGACCACCAGGGCCAGAAGCGCGAAATCGACTACCGGGAAATGGGCAACTGCTCGCAGCAGTGAGTCAGGCCAGCACCTCGGTGATCCAGCCGACCTGTTGCCTGAAGTCGTCGATTTTCGCCTGAGGCACCGCACCGCGGGCCCGCTCGAAGTTGGCCAGGGTCTGCTGCTTCTGCCGCAGCATGCGCCGCCACTTGACCAGGAACGCTTCGCTTTTCTCCTGCACCAGCACCGGGCCGAAGTACAGCTGTTCAGCGGTGTACGCCGCCCCGCCCGGCTCGGCGACGATGATCTCGTAGTCGAAGCGGTTTTCCCGCAGCAGCTCTTCGCTGACGATCCGGTAACCATTGCCCACCAGCCACTGGCGCAGTTCGCGCTCGGCGCCATTAGGCTGCAGCACCAGGCGGGTGACGCCAGCCAGGCGCTGTTTGCCGGCCTCGAGGATTTCGCACATGGTGTCGCCACCCATGCCGCAGATACTGATCACCGTGATGCGGTCTTCCGCCTCGACCGCTGCCAGGCCATTGGCCAGGCGCACGCTGACCCGCCCTTCCAGGCCGTTCCTGCGCACGTTGCGCTGGGCCGAGGCAAACGGCGTCTGCGCCACTTCGCCCGCTACCGCCGCGTCCAGCACGCCGCGCAGCATCAAGGCCACCGGCAGGTAGCCATGGTCCGAGCCGATGTCGGCCAGGCGCGCGCCTTGCGGTACTTGTGCAGCCACGCGCTCCAGGCGCCTGGACAATGTCTGTTCGTTCAACGTAAACCCCTGCTTTGCAATCGGCCGCGATTCTGACGGCGAACGCCGCGCATTTCAAACACCGGGGTGCCCTCGACCGTGCCGGCGCGCTCGCGTAGGCTTGCCGCTTTCCTTCCGTAGCAAGGCAAGACACACCATGGCACAAGCAGACATCATCTACACCCCGGACCCCGACGCCGAGTCGATTTCCTCCGACGTTGCCGAATACAACGGCGTGCTGGTCACCACGCAGATCCCGACCCACGCCGATGGCAGCCTGGAACTGGGCGGCATCGTCGAGCAGAGCGAGTGCACCCTGCAGGCGCTGAAAGTGGCGCTGGAGAAGGCCGGCAGCGGCATGGACCGCGTGCTGCACCTGACCATCTACCTCACCGACATGGCCGACCGCGCGGCATTCAACGAGGTGTACCAGCGCTTCTTCAGCAAGCCCTGGCCGGTACGCGCCGCCGTGGGCGTGGCTGCACTGGCGTTCGAAGGCATGCGCGTGGAAGTGACCGCAATGGCTGCCAAGCGCTGACTTTTGCCTGAGGCACGATCCTTGTAGGAGCGGCCTTGTGTCGCGATTGGGGTGCGCAGCGCCCCCAGGTTCTCAGCTGCGCAGCAGATATTGCCGGGGCCGCGTTGCGGCCCTTCGCGACACAAGGCCGCTCCTACAAGCACCCCGATGATGCCGCCAGCCCGTTTCGCCGCTACAATGCCCGCCTAAACCGTGACAGCCCGAACCTATAACGACATGTCCCTTCCAAAGAATCACCTGGAACTGCTCAGCCCTGCCCGTGACGTGGCCATCGCCCGCGAAGCGATCCTGCACGGCGCCGACGCCATCTACATCGGTGGCCCGAGCTTCGGCGCGCGCCATAACGCCTGCAACGAAGTCAGCGATATCGCCGAACTGGTCGAGTTCGCCCATCGCTACCATGCACGCGTGTTCACCACCATCAACACCATCCTCCACGACAACGAGCTGGAGCCCGCGCGCAAGCTGATCCACCAGCTGTACGACGCCGGTGTCGACGCGCTGATCGTGCAGGACCTGGGGGTGATGGAGCTGGATATCCCGCCGATCGAGCTGCACGCCAGCACCCAGACCGACATCCGCACCCTGGAACGGGCCAGGTTCCTCGACCAGGCCGGCTTCTCCCAGCTGGTGCTGGCGCGTGAGCTGAACCTGCAGCAGATCCGCGCCATCGCCGCCGAAACCGACGCCGCCATCGAGTTCTTCATCCACGGTGCGCTGTGCGTGGCCTTCTCCGGCCAGTGCAACATCTCCCATGCGCAGACCGGCCGCAGTGCCAACCGCGGCGACTGCTCGCAAGCCTGCCGCCTGCCCTACACCCTGAAGGATGACCAGGGCCGCGTGGTCGCGTTCGAGAAGCACCTGCTGTCGATGAAGGACAACAACCAGACCGCCAACCTGGCCGACCTGGTCGATGCCGGCGTGCGCTCGTTCAAGATCGAAGGCCGCTACAAGGATGTGGCCTATGTGAAGAACATCACCGCCCACTACCGCAAGGAGCTCGACGCCATCCTCGAAGGCCGCCCGGAGCTGGCCCGCGCCTCCAGCGGCCGCACCGAGCACTTCTTCGTGCCCGACCCGGACAAGACCTTCCATCGCGGCAGCACCGACTACTTCGTCACCGACCGCAAGGTCGACATCGGCGCCTTCGACTCGCCAACCTTCACCGGCCTGCCGGTGGGTGTGGTGGAAAAGGTCGGCAAGCGCGACCTGCAGGTGGTTACCGAGGTGCCGCTGACCAACGGCGACGGCCTCAATGTGCTGGTCAAGCGCGAAGTGGTGGGCTTCCGCGCCAACATCGCCGAACCGCGTGGCGAGTTCGAGGAAGACGGCGAGAAGCGCTACCGCTACCGCGTCGAGCCCAACGAAATGCCCGAAGGCCTGCACAAGCTGCGGCCCAACCACCCGCTGTCGCGCAACCTCGACCACAACTGGCAGCAAGCCCTGCAACGCACCTCGGCCGAGCGCCGCGTCGGTGTGCAATGGCACGCGGTACTGCGCGAGCAACGCCTGGCGCTGACCGTCACCAGCGAGGAAGGCGTGAGCGCGCAAGTGGCACTGGACGGCCCGTTCGGCCCGGCCAACAAGCCGCAGCAGGCGCTGGACCAGCTGCACGACCTGCTCGGCCAGCTGGGTACCACCATGTACCACGCCGACAGCATCGAGCTGGACGCCCCGCAGGCGTACTTCGTCCCCAACTCGCAGCTCAAGGCCCTGCGCCGCGAAGCCATCGAGGCGCTGACTGCAGCACGGGTGCAGGCGCACCCGCGTGGCGGGCGCAAGGCCGAGACCACGCCACCGCCGGTATATCCCGAGTCGCACCTGTCGTTCCTGGCCAACGTGTACAACCAGAAGGCCCGCGACTTCTACCACCGCCACGGCGTGCAACTGATCGACGCGGCCTACGAGGCCCATGAAGAGCACGGCGAAGTGCCGGTGATGATCACCAAGCACTGCCTGCGCTTCTCCTTCAACCTGTGCCCCAAGCAGGCCAAGGGCGTGACCGGCGTGCGCACCAAGGTAGCGCCGATGCAGCTGATCCAGGGTGATGAAGTGCTGACCCTGAAGTTCGATTGCAAGCCGTGTGAAATGCACGTGATTGGCAAGATGAAAAACCACATCATCGACCTGCCGACCCCGGGCAGCGCGGTTGCGCAGGTGGTTGGGCATA
The DNA here is from genome assembly GCF_002113725.1 of Pseudomonas sp. B23(2017). Taxonomy (NCBI): domain Bacteria; kingdom Pseudomonadati; phylum Pseudomonadota; class Gammaproteobacteria; order Pseudomonadales; family Pseudomonadaceae; genus Pseudomonas; species Pseudomonas sp. B23(2017). Next base: position 15,193 of record NZ_NEJM01000004.1, read on the forward strand.
TCAGCCCGGAAGACCTGCTGAAGACCATTCCGCGCGGGCCTCATTGATCGCGGTAGCCTGCTAGGGCCCTTTCGCGGCTAAAGCCGCTCCCACAGGTGCTGCGCCACCCTCATGGCCGGTGCAGTACCTGTAGGAGCGGCTTTAGCCGCGAAGAGGCCAGCAAAGACACAAAAAAGTCTCAAATGAGACCATCCCGCTTGATCCCCCTCCCATTTCCTGCACAATGATTGGCATGCGAACCACGCGAGGCATGCCGATGCAACCCACCCCGCACGATGAACGCCTGCTCAAGGCCCTGGCCCACGCCATCGTGGTCCACCCCCGCGCCACCCTCAAGGAGCTGGCCGAAACCGCTGGCGTCAGCAAAGCCACCCTGCACCGTTTCTGCGGCACCCGCGACAACCTGGTGGCGATGCTCGAGAACCATGGTGAACAGGTGCTCAACCAGGTGATCGACAATGCCGCCTTGCACACGGCCGAACCGCTGGCCGCCGTGCGTCACCTGATTTCCGAGCACCTCAAGCACCGCGAGATGCTGGTGTTCCTGATGTTCCAGTACCGTCCCGACACCCTGCTGAACGACAACGAAGACCGCCGCTGGCTGGCCTACACCCAGGCGATGGATGCGTTTTTCCTGCGTGCGCAGCAGATGGGCGTGTTGCGCATCGACATCAGCGCGGCGGTGTTCACCGAGATGTTCATCACCCAGATCTACGGCATGGCCGATGCCGAACGGCGTGGGCGTGCGGCCAGTGCCAATTCGGCGCAGGCGCTGGAGCAACTGTTCCTGCAGGGGGCACTGGCCAGGCCCTGAAAGCGGGCACTGTGGGAGCGGCCTTGGGAACAAAAAAAGGCCCCTGAGCACAAGTCCCAGGGGCCAAAGCGGTTGGATCACCCAACCAAAGGAGCCTTTCTCAGCCGCGCGCCGGCCATCCGCCGCCCAGGGCGCGGAACAGGTCCACCAGCGCCAGCTGCCGCTGCGTACTTGCCTCGATGTACGCCGCTTCGTTCACAAAATCGCTACGCTGCGCATCCAGGTAGCGCAGGTGGCTGTCTATCCCGCCTTCATAACGCGCCTTGGCCAGGGCCACCGTTGCCCGGCTGGTATCGGCCAAGGCCCGACGGGCGATTTCCTCACGCCGCAAGGTATCGGTAGCCGCCAGGGCATCGGCCACCTCACGAAACGCCTGCTGGACCGTCCCCTCATAAGCCGCCACCGCCGAGTCCTTGCGCGCCTCGGCCAGGCTCAGCCCGGCCCGGTTGCGCCCGGCATCGAAGATTGGCAATGACAACTGCGGCATGAAGCTCCAGCTGCGCGAACCGCCATCGAACAGGCCGGATACCTGGGTACTCGACGTGCCAAAACTGCCGGTCAGGCTGATGCGCGGGAAGAATGCCGCCCGCGCCGCGCCAATATCGGCATTGCGCGCTCGCAAACGGTGCTCGGCGGCGAGGATGTCCGGGCGCCGTTCAAGCAGCGCCGACGGCGCGCCAGGGGCAATGTCCTGCAGCACGCTGGGCGCCGCCTGGCGTTCGGCCGGCAGGGCCTTGGTCGCCTCGCTGTTGCCCACCAGCAGCACCAGCGCGTTGCAGGCCTGGCGCTGTTGGCGCAGATTGTTCTCCAGCTCGGCACGGGACTGCTCGACCAGGCCCAGCGCCTCCTGATGGTCCAGCGCCGTGGCCGTACCGGCGGCGCGACGCTGGCCGATCAGGGCCAGCGAGTCCTCGCGGCTGGCCAGGGTCTGCCGGGTCAGGGCCAGGCGCCGCTCGCTGCCGTCCAGGCTCAGGTAGGCCTGGCTCACTTCTGCGATCAGGGCAATGCGCGCGGCGCGGCCAGCCTCTTCGGTGGCCAGGTACTGCTCCAGGGCCGCATCGCTCAGGCTCTTCACCCGGCCGAACAGGTCCACCTCGTACTCAGGCAACGACAGGCCGACCTGGTAGCTGCTGGCAACGCCTTCACGGCCATCGCCGGACAGCCCGGCGGGCTGGTGCTGGCGGTTGGCGGAAGCCGCGGCGTTCAGCCCCGGCACGCGGTCGGCACGCTGGATGCGGTACTGCGCACGCGCCTGGTCGATGTCCAGCAGGGTCTGGCGCAGCGAGCGGTTGTTGTCCAACGCCGTGCTCACCAGCTGACGCAACACCGGGTCGACGATGAACGCCTGCCAGCCCAGCTGGTCCACCTGTTGCCCGTGGCTGGCGGCATCGTTCCACTGGCTGGCGACTGGCGCCTCGGGGCGCTGGTAGGTCGGCGCGAGGGAGCAGCCGCTGGTCAGCAACGCCAGGGTGAAGGGCACAAACAGATTACGCATGACCATCACTCCGGCACCTCGACGGCTTGGGCTTGTGGCGCTGGCTTGCGCTTGAGCAGCGACAGCACCCAGACAAAACAGATCGGTACGAACACCACGCCCAGCAAGGTGGCGCTGAGCATGCCGCCGATCACCCCGGTGCCGATCGCCCGCTGGCTGGCCGCACCGGCACCGCTGGCGATGGCCAGGGGCACCACGCCGAGGATGAACGCCATCGAGGTCATCACGATCGGCCGGAAGCGCAGGCGTGCGGCCTCGATGGCGGCGTCACGCAGGCTGTAACCCTTCTCCCACAGTTCCTTGGCGAACTCGACGATCAGAATGGCGTTCTTCGCCGCCAGGCCGATGATGGTGATCAGGCCAACCTTGAAGTACACGTCGTTGGGCATGCCGGTGACCATCACCGCCAACACCGCACCCAGTGCGCCGATCGGCACGATGAGCATCACCGTCAGCGGGATCGCCCAGCTTTCGTACAACGCCACCAGCAGCAGGAACACCACCAGGATGGCCAGGGCGAACAGGCTGCCGGCCTGGCCGCTGGAGACCTTTTCCTGGTACGACAGGCCGGTCCAGGCGTAGCCGATCCCCGGCGGCAGCTCGCTGACCAGACGCTCCATCTCGGCCATCGCCTGGCCAGTGCTGTAGCCTGGTGCGGCATCACCGGAAATACGGATCGACGGGTAGCCGTTGTAGCGCACGATCTGTACCGGCCCTTCCTCCCAGCGGGTGGTGACGAAGGCACTGAACGGCACCTGCTGGCCATCGGCATTCGGCGCGTACAGGCGCAGCACGCTTTCCGGGGTCATGCGCTCGCCCTGTTCGGCCTGCACCACCACCCGCTGTTGCCGGCCGGCGTTGGTGAAGTCGTTGATCACCGCCGAACCAAAGGCGGTGGCCAGGGTGTTGTTGATGGTCTCGAAGGTCACGCCCAGGGCGCGGGCCTTTTCCCGGTCGATGTCGACCCGCAGCTGCGGCGCCTCGGCCAGCCCTTCCATCATCGCGTAGAGGATGATCGGGTTGCCGTTGGCCTGGCCCAGGATCTGGTCGCGCGCTGCCAGCAAGGCCTCACGGCCCAGGCCGCCCCGGTCGAGCAGGCGCAGGGCGAAACCACCGGCGTTGCCCAGGCCATCGATCGGTGGCGGGTTTACCGCCATGATCGCGCCATCGCCGTAGCCGGCGAACTGCGCGTTGATCGCCTGGGTTTCGGCATCCACCGATTGCTCGGCGCCGCGCACCGACCAGTCCTTGTAGGTAGGGAACGCCAGCGCGGCGTTCTCGCCCATGCCGGAGAAGCTGAAGCCACTGACCATGAACGCCGAGGCCAGGGCTTCACGCGACATCAGGAACTGCTCCAGGGCCTGCCCGGTAGCATCGGTACGCACACGGCTGGCGCCCGGCGGCAGCTGCACGTCGACAATGGCATAGCCCTGGTCTTCCACCGGCACGAATGATTCCGGCAAACGCAGGTAGAAGTAGCCCAGCATCGCCAGGATGCCGGCATACACCAGCATGTAGCGGCCGGCACGGCGCACCAGGGCATTGTTCATTACCGAATAGCGCTCGGTCAGCCGCGCAAAGCCGCGGTTGAAGGCGCCGAAGAAGCCGCGCTTTTCATGGTGCCCAGGGGCCACCGGCTTGAGCAGCGTGGCGCACAGGGCCGGGGTGAAGGTAAGCGCGAGGAAGCCCGAAAACAGGATCGACACCGCCAGCGACAGGGAAAACTGCTGGTAGATCACCCCCACCGAACCCGACATGAACGCCAATGGCATGAACACCGCCGACAGCACCAGGGTGATGCCGATGATCGCGCCAGACACCTGGCCCATGGCCTTGACCGTGGCATCGGCCGGCGACAGGCCCTCCTCGGCCATGATCCGCTCGACGTTCTCTACCACCACGATGGCGTCGTCGACCAGGATGCCGATGGCCAGCACCATGCCGAACATGGTCATCATGTTCACCGAGAAGCCCATCAGCTTCATCACCATCAGCGTGCCCAGCAGGCACACCGGCACCACGATCGACGGAATCAGCGTGTAGCGGATGTTCTGCAGGAACAGGAACATCACCAGGAACACCAGCACCATGGCTTCGAGCAGGGTGTGGATGACCTTTTCGATGGCCACGTCGACGAAGCGCGAGGTGTCGTACGGCACCGAGTACTCGACGCCTTCGGGGAAGAACTCGCTCAGCTCGGCCAGGCGCTGCTTGACCAGCTCGGCGGTTTTCAGCGCATTGGCGCCCGGTGCCAGCTGCACCGCACCGGCCACCGCAGGCTTGCCGTCCAGGCGCGAGGAGAAGTTGTAGCTTTCCATGCCCACTTCCAGGCGTGCGACATCGGCCAGGCGCACCAGCGAACCGTCCGGGTTGGCGCGCAGCACCACGCGGCCGAACGCCTGTGGGTCGTCCAGGGTGCCTTGCACCGCCAGTGTGGCGGTCAGCTCTTGCTGGCTGCTGCCAGGCGCACTGCCGAAGCTGCCAGCCGGCACCTGCACGTTCTGGCCACGGATGGCGTTGCTCACGTCATCGATCGACAGCCCGTAGCCGACCAGCTTCTGTGGGTCTACCCACACCCGCATGGCAGCTTCCGACGAGAAGAACTGCAACTTGCCCACGCCCGGGACCCGGCGCAGCTCGTTGTTGATATTGCGTGCGGCATAGTCGCCCAGCGCCGTGGTATCGGCCTGGCCGGCGCCGTCCTTGTAGCTGAGGGCGTAGATCAGCAGGAAGCCGGCACTGGTCTGCTCGACCTGGATACCCTGGGTAATCACCGCCTGCGGCATGCGCGCCTCGGCCTTCTTCAGGCGGTTCTGCACATCGACCTGGGCCAGCTCCGGGTCGGTGCCTGGTTCGAAGGTGACCACCACCTCGGCCATGCCGTTGGAGTTGTTGGTGGACTCGAAGTACAGCAGGTTCTTGGCGCCGTTGAGCGACTCTTCGATGATGCTGGTCACCGATTCCACCAGCACCTTGGCCGAAGCGCCCGGGTAGGTAGCGGTGATGGTGATCTGTGGCGGAGCCACGTTGGGGTACTGGGCCACCGGCAGCGCGGGAATTACCAGCAGCCCGGCCAGGGAAATGAACAACGCCACGACCCAGGCGAAGTTCGGCCGCTTGATGAAGAACTTGGACATCTCGTAACCCTCGCCTCAACGCACCGCGGCTTGTTGCGCCGGGGCCGGGGCCACCGGCATGCCCGGGGCCAGGCCGGCAGGGCTGCCAACGATCACCTGGTCACCTGGGCGCAGGCCCTCGGTCACCTGCCAGCGGGCACCGTGCATGGCACCGGTGCGCACGCTGCGCGCCTCGGCAACCCCGCCAATGCCCACCAGCATCACCCGCGCTTCACCGTCACTGCCGCGCTGGATGGCGCGCTGCGGGACGAGGATGGCTTGGTTGTCGGTGCCTTGCGGGGTGCGCACGCGCACGTACATGCCCGGCAGCAGGATGCCGTCGGCGTTGTCGAAGCGGCCACGCAGGGTGACCTGGCCGGTACCGCGGTCGACCGCGACGTCGGTGAACATCAGCGCGCCCGGGCGCTCATAGTCAGTGCCTTCCACCCGGGCGGTCAGGGCCTGCTGGTCACCGGCCGCCAGCGCGCCGTCCTTCAGTGCCTGGCGCAGGCGCAAGGCATCGGCGGCGGACTGGGTGAAATCGACGTAGATCGGGTCGAGCTGCTGGATACGCGCCATGAGCGTGGCGTCACCCTGCCCTACCAGTGCACCTTCGGTGACCAGTGCGCGGCCGATGCGGCCAGAGATCGGCGCCTTGACCGTGGCATAGCCCAGGTTCAGGCGCGCGGTCTCGACATCGGCCTGGGCCGAACGCACCGCGGCCTGGCCGCTGCGCAGCTCGGCGCTGGCGGTGTCGAAATCCTGCTGGCTGACCGCCTCGATTTTCACCAAGGGTTCGTAGCGGCGCACCCGCGCCTGGGCTTCGAGCATTACCGACCGGGCTTTGGCCAGGTCGGCTTCGGCGCGTGCCAGCGCGGCCTTGAATGGCGCAGGGTCGATCTGGAACAGCACATCGCCGGCCTTGACGTCGGCGCCCTCTTCAAAACGCTTGTGCAGGACGATGCCGGCCACCCGTGCGCGCACCTCGGCGACACGCATGGGTTCGACCCGGCCCGGCAGGGTTGCCGCCAGGGTCAGGGGTTCGCTGGCGACCGTCACGGTCTGCACCGGAAAGGCGCTTTGGGCCGCAGACGGCGGCGCTTCCGCTTCGCCGCAGCCGGCCAGCGCGACTGCTGCCGCCAGGCAGCTGGCCATTCCTATTGCACGCAAGTTGCTCATGATTCACCCGAGCTTTAGATGGAAAAACGGCCCGAATGATATTGGCGAAAGCAAAATGAGTCAATTTTGTCTCATTTGATACTTTGTTAATAATTGTGAAGCCTGTCCGGTGTAGGAGCGGCCTTGTGTCGCGATCGGGCGCGCAGCGGCCGCAATTCAGGCGCTGCCGTGTGTCCTGGAGATACGGGATGCAGGTTTGGCGGCCGCTTCGCGCCCGATCGCGACACAAGGCCGCTCCTACAGGGATCGCGCAAGGCCCAGGCTTGGCGCCCTGCCTGTAGAGGACCTTGAAGCCTGCACGGTCAGTGTGGGAGCGGGTTTACCCGCGAACACCGGCGTAGCCGGTGCCATCCACCGCGGCGCCTGCTTCGCGGGTGAACCCGCTCCCACAGGGATCGTGCAAGACCGTAGGCGTGGCGCCATGCGTGTACAGGCAATGGCCTGAATCAAAGACCTTGAAGCCTGCACGGTCAGTGTGGGAGCGGGTTTACCCGCGAACACCGGCGTAGCCGGTGCCATCCACCGCGGCGCCTGCTTCGCGGGTGAACCCGCTCCCACAGGGATCGTGCAAGACCGCAGGGCTGGCGCCATGCCTGTAT